>NZ_LMKU01000012.1:103196-134566 GCF_001421635.1 Sphingomonas sp. Leaf25 | reverse complement strand
GGTGTCACATCGACACCGCGCCTGTCGCCCTTCCGCCCGATCCACGCGGTCGGGCGCAACGAAAAAGGGCCGGCCACCCGATATGGTGGCCGGCCCCTTCGATACTCGACGCGATGCCGCGTCGGATCAGTAGCGGTAGTGATCCGGCTTGAACGGCCCTTCGACCGGCACGCCGATGTAGCCCGCCTGCTTCGGCGTCAGCTTGCTGAGCTTCACGCCCAGCTTTTCGAGGTGGAGCGCCGCGACCTTTTCGTCGAGGTGCTTGGGCAGCACATACACTTCGTTGTTGTACTGCTCGCCCTTGGTCCACAGCTCGATCTGCGCCAGCACCTGGTTGGTGAACGACGAAGACATGACGAACGACGGGTGGCCGGTCGCGCAGCCGAGGTTCACCAGACGGCCCTTGGCGAGCACGATGATCTGCTTGCCATCGGGGAACTTCACCAGATCGGTGCCCGGCTTCACTTCGTCCCACTCATAGTTGCTGAGCGCGGCGATCTGGATCTCGCTGTCGAAGTGGCCGATGTTGCACACGATGCTCATCGGCTTCATCGCCGCCATATGCTCGGCGGTGATGACGTCGGCGTTGCCGGTCGCGGTGCAGAAGATGTCGGCGCGGGTCACGGCCTCTTCCATCGTCACGACCTCGAAGCCCTCCATCGCCGCCTGCAACGCGCAGATCGGATCGACTTCGGTCACCATCACGCGCGCGCCGCCGTTGCGCAGCGACTGCGCCGAACCCTTGCCGACGTCACCGAAGCCCGCGACGCAGGCGACCTTGCCGGCCAGCATCACGTCGGTGGCGCGACGGATCGCGTCGACCAGCGATTCCTTGCAGCCGTAGAGGTTGTCGAACTTCGACTTGGTGACGCTGTCGTTGACGTTGATCGCCGGGAACGGCAGCTCGCCCTTCTTCGCGATCTCGTACAGGCGGTGGACGCCGGTCGTCGTCTCTTCCGACACGCCCTTCAGGTTCTTGACCGTTTCGGTCAGATAGCCCGGACGCTTGGCGATATAGGCCTTGAGCGCGCGCTGGAACTCGACTTCCTCTTCATTCTCCGGCTCGCCGAGCGTCGCGCCGGCTTCGAGCTTCGCGCCCCACAGCGCGAACATCGTGGCGTCGCCACCATCGTCGAGGATGATGTTGGCGGTCTCGTCGCCCCAGTTGAAGATGTCGCCGACATAATCCCAGTAATCGGCAAGGCTCTCGCCCTTGATCGCGAACACGGGAATGCCCTTGGCGGCGATCGCGGCGGCGGCATGATCCTGCGTCGAGAAGATGTTGCACGTCGCCCAGCGGACGTCGGCGCCCAGCGCGGTCAGCGTCTCGATCAGCACGGCGGTCTGGATCGTCATATGCAGCGAACCGGTGATCCGCGCGCCTTTCAGCGGCTGCGACGCGCCGAATTCCTCGCGCAGCGCCATCAGGCCCGGCATCTCGGTTTCGGCGATCTCGATTTCCTTGCGGCCGAAATCGGCGAGGCCGATGTCCTTGATGACGTAATCGGTCTGCTTGTCAGCGATGGCGGTGGCCATGGGAACTCCTGCGCGTGGGGCCATGGGCACGCCCATGGCGAATGCGCGGCCTCTACTAAGCCAATGGCCGAAACGCAAACCCTATATAAAGATTTCTTTATATCCGCTGCGCGGCCACCGTCCGCTCGACGTTCCGGCCGACCGCGCGATCGTAATCGGCCGGCAGCATCACCCAGTCGCGCAGGGTTCGCGGCTGATCGACCTCGGCGATGCCGGTGTCAGGCCATTCGTCGCGGGCCGGCATCCATACCGTACCGAACAGCCGGTCCCACAGCGTCGTGAACGCGCCGAAGTTGCGATCGAAATGCCGCTCCTCCACCGAATGGTGGATGCGGTGGAACCGGTTGTCGACCAGCACCGCCGCCGCCGGGCCGAAATGCCAGCGGGTCGGCGAATGGATGAACTGCGACTGGAGCTGCATCAGCATCAGCGCGACCGGCACGACCGGTGCCGCCTCGCTGGCGATCAGGCTGGTCGGGATGGCGATCAACAGGACCTGCAACAGCGGTTCGACCGGATGATGCCACGCATTGACCGCCGACATTTCGCGGATCGAATGATGCACCGCATGATAGCGCCACAGCCAGCGATGCTGGGCACGGTGGCACCAGTAGAAGAAGAAATCATACACCAGCGCGCCGAGGATCGGCGCGACGACCACCGCGAGCGGCCCCGCCCACCGCGCGCCGGTCGGCAGGACGATCAGCGGCGCAACGCCGATCGTCGCCCAGATGCCGCGAAACAGCGCATAGGTCAGCGCGCTGATCGCCAGCCAGATCGTCCAGAACAACAGCCCGTGCAGCCGCCCGTCGACCGGGTAGCGGCTGCGCGGCGCGAGGAGTTCGATCGCGGTGACGATCGCGAAGCTGACGCCCCAGACGTGGAGCGACGCGACGAACGCGGTACGGGCCTGTTCGAGCAACGGTATCACGCCCGGCGGCGTAGCACCGGAGCGTTGACGAAAGCTGAAAGGATCAGGCCGTCCCGCCCTCGGGTGCCAGCAATTTCGGGTCGATTCCTGCGCGGGTGAAGCCCGCCTTCCAGCGGCCCTGCGTCGGCACGTCGAACAACAGCGCGGCATCGCCCGCGACGTTCATCCAGCCATGGCGCGACAGTTCGGATTCGAGTTGTCCTTCGCTCCAGCCGGCATAGCCGAGCGCGATCAGGAAGCGGCCCGGCCCGTTCCCTTCGGCGATCGCGCGCAGTACGTCGACCGATCCCGACAGCGCCCAGCGCCCGGCGACGTCGATCGTGTCCTGCCCGCCCCAGTCGGCATCGTGCAGCACGAAGCCACGCCGCGGCTCGACCGGCCCGCCCATATGCACCGCGACGTCGGGGGCCGCGCCCGGTTCGATGTCGAGCTGGTCGAGCAGCGTGTGCAGCGTCAACCCGTCGATCGTATCGCCGATGCCGACCCCCATCGCGCCGTCCGTGTCGTGGCTGCAAATGGCGATGGCGGCGTGATCGAACCGGCGGTCGCCGATACCGGGCATCGCCAGCAATATCTGTCCGGCTAGGAATCGCGTCTGGTCCATGGTCCGTGCGACGCTACCGTGCGGCACGACCGAGCGCCATGCTTGAAAACGGCGCGCGCCGCACCCAAGCTGCCTGTATCCCCCGTACCCGGAGACACGCATGACCATCCAGACCGGCGACCGCCTGCCCCATGCCACGCTCGCCAAGGTAACGCCCGACGGCCCCGATCAGGTGACGACCGGGGATTTCTTCGCGGGCCGCACGGTCGCGCTGTTCGCCGTGCCCGGTGCCTTCACCCCTACCTGCTCGGCCAAGCATCTGCCGGGCTTCGTCGGACAGGCGGCGGCGTTTCGCGCCAAAGGCGTCGACGAAATCGCCTGCACCGCGGTCAACGACGCCTTCGTGCTCGCCGCATGGGGCAAGGCGAACGACGTCGACGCCCGCGTGACGATGCTGGCCGACGGCAACGGCGATTTCGCCCGCGCGCTCGGGCTGGAGGTCGATTCGTCGGCCTATGGCATGGGCGTGCGGTCGAAACGCTATGCGATGCTGGTCGACGATGGCGTCGTTCGCCTGCTCCATGTCGAACAACCCGGCGCGTTCGAGGTCAGTTCGGCGGAGCATCTGCTCGCGTCGCTGTGACCCTGTCCGACGATCGGTACGGAACCGTACGACGACCATCGAGTTACGGAATGGTTACGCAACCATATCGAAGCGACAAGGAGCCATCATGACCAAAGTGCCCCCGGCCGATCCGCTGGCCCCGACCGAAAAGACGCTGGGCGAAAAGGCGTCCGAAGCGCTCGCCTCCACCAAGGAAAGCGTGAGCGACGCCGCCGCCCGGTCGCGCGACGCGGTGGCCGGTGCCGCCAAGTCGACTGCCGAGACGGTCAAGGCGCATCCCGGTGCCACCGCCGCGATCGTCGCCGGTGCCGCCGCCGCCATCGCCGGTGCCGCCTTCGGCGCATCGAAGCTGATGGAAAAGAAGCGCGAAGCGGATGCCGAACCGACGGTTCCGCCCCCGGCCATCTAATCCCCGGCCCCGGCACGCGCCCATCGCGTGCCGGGGCTTGCGTCGCACCGCGCGACGCCTTAGCCACGGTCGATGACGCAGGCTTCCCAGATCGTCGCCGAACTCGATCGGCTCTACACCGCTTCCGTCGCGCGGCTGCGCGCGGCACTCGACCGCTACCTGACCGATGGCACGCCGCCATCGTCGTCGGCGCGGATCGACGGATCGTTCGCCTATCCCGAAATCCGCCTGACCTATCGCGGCGGCAGCGACCGCCCGACGCCGTCGCGCGCCTATGGCCGGCTGACGACGCCCGGCGACTATCGCATCAGCGTGACCAAGCCGGCGATGTTCGCCGCCTATCTGACCGAACAGCTCGACCTGCTGATCGCCAACCATGACGTCAGCGTCGAAGCGGCACCGGGGCGGCAGGAAATCCCCTTCCCCTATGTGCTCGACGCCGGTCATGCGCTCAGCCTCGACGCGGTGTCCGCCACCGAACTGGCGCGCCATTTCCCCGCGACCGAACTGGCGCATATCGGCGACGAGATCGCCGATGGCCTGTGGGCGACGCAGGACGACCACCGCCCGCTGGCGCTGTTCGACGGGTTGCGCACCGACTTCTCGCTCGCCCGCCTGCGCCACTATACCGGCACCCCGCCCGAACATATCCAGCGCTATGTGCTGTTCACCAACTATCACCGCTATGTCGACGAATTCGTCCGCTGGGCCGGCGAGCAGTTGAAGCCCGCCGCCGATGGCACCCCCAGCCGCTATACCGCGCTGTCGGGGGCGGGCGGCGTGCTGGCGACCGCCGACGACGATGCCGAACGCATGGTCAGCGACAGCGCGTGGCGGCGCCACCAGATGCCGGCCTATCACCTGATCGCGCCTGACGGCACCGGCATCACCCTCGTCAACATCGGCGTGGGGCCATCGAACGCCAAGACGATTTGCGATCACCTCGCGGTGATGCGGCCGGAGGCGTGGCTGATGATCGGCCATTGCGGCGGCCTGCGTCCCAGCCAGCGGATCGGCGACTATGTGCTCGCCCACGCCTATCTGCGCGACGACCATGTGCTCGACGATGTGCTGCCGCCGGAAATTCCGGTCCCCGCCATCGCCGAGGTGCAGGTGGCGATGGCCCGCGCGGCGGAGATCGTGTCGGGCCAGTCGGGCGACGAGCTGAAGCAGCGGCTGCGCACCGGCACCATCGTCACCACCGACGATCGCAACTGGGAATTGCGTTTCAGCCGCTCGGCGCTGCGCTTCTCGCTGTCACGCGCGGTCGGCATCGACATGGAATCGGCGACGATCGCCGCACAGGGCTATCGCTTTCGCGTCCCCTACGGCACGCTGCTGTGCGTCTCCGACAAGCCGCTGCACGGCGAACTGAAACTGCCGGGACAGGCTAACCGCTTCTACGAACGCGCGATCAACGAACATATGCGCATCGGCATCGAGGCGTGCGAGCAACTGCGGCTGGAAGGTGCGCGGCTCCACAGCCGCAAGCTGCGCGCGTTCAACGAACCGCCGTTCCGGTAAGCCGCTTCAATAATTCCACTGCAACTGGGTGCGCAGGAGGCTGCCCTCCGCGCGCCCGGTGCGGCGCTCGTCGGCCTCGGCACGGTCCATCTCGGCATAGGCGATCGTCAGTTCAAGCGGCGCGAACGGCTGGAACTCGATGCCCAGTTCGACTTCCTCGGTGTCGAGCGGCGGGGCGTTGAGCGCCGCTTTCCACCCGCCGCGATAGCGCTGCCAGCGGGCATAGGGCATGAACGGTCCGAGCGGGGAATGCTTCACCCGCGCCATCGCCTGGACATAGCCACCGCTCAGGTCCCGGTCGACGATGCGGCGCAGGCTGCGATCATATTCCGGCCCCCGCCCCCAGTTCCACTCGGCCTGCAACCCGAACGGCTTGGGATACAGGATGGCGTGAAGCGCCACGCGCTCCTCGGTGAACGGCGTGGCGCTGACCCCGCCGCTGCGCACTTCGGGCTGCACCCGGTTGTGCAGCGCCGATCCGCCCAACTCGACCACCTGTCCGCCGACCGCGAACGGCCATGTCGCCATCGCCGTCACCATCACCGCATCGTTGGTTTCCTCGCGATTGACCCCCTGCCCGTTGAACAGCCCCAGGCCAAAAGCCCCGTAATTGCCGAACAGTTTCTGACCATCGGCGTTCAGTGCGTCCCAGATCGCCTGGGTCCGCGCCGGGGTGTAATAAGCGATGACGCCAATATCGCGCTCGCTCGGCACCGCGCTGTTGATCGCATCCGCCCGGTCGAGCGTCAGGCGGTTGCCCGACGATTGCAGGTTTTCCCAGCCATAAGGAATTTTCGACTGGCCGAAGCGCAGCCGGAAACGCTTGTCCTTGCCGAGAAACACATCGGCATAGGCGTCGCGCAACTGCACGAAGCTTTCGCGCCGCTCGCCGACCGACTGGTTGGCGACGTTCTGCGCGAAATCGGGCTGGAGGTAGAAGGATACCCGGTCGTTGAGATCGCCCTGCAATACCAGCCGGATGCGGCGGAAGGTGAAGCCGGTATCATCGCCGATCCCGCCGTCATGCACCGACCGCAGCCGGGCGATGCCGTCGGGCGCGGTGCGGTCGCCCGAAATAACCTCGTTCAGCCGCAACTGGGTATAGCCGCGAACGCTGATCCGCTCGTACCATGGCTTGCGCTTCGGTGCGGCGGGCGCGGCGGCAAGCTGTGGCGGGGGAGCAGGAACCACCGCCGGTGCTATGGCCGGAACGGCGGTGAGCGGTGCCGTGGTCCGTGCCTGCTGCGCCTTCATCTCGGCGATAACCGCCTTCAACTCGTCGATCTGGCGCTGGAGTTCCTTCACCGTCTGCGCGGCGGCAGGCGGGGTGGCCATGAGCGATACGGCCAACGTCGCCGGGAGCAGGTGCTTCATGGACCCGCGCCATGCCGTCGGGCACCGGCGCGGGTCAAGCGGTCAATATGACGTTGGCGTTACACTTACATGTGCAGCGTGCGGCCGTAGGCGCCCAGCACCGATTCGTGCATCGATTCCGAAATCGTCGGATGCGCGAACACCGTCTCGGTCAGTTCCTTCTCGGTCGTCTCGAGCTGACGGGCGATAACATAGCCCTGAATCATCTCGGTCACTTCCGCGCCGACCATGTGCGCGCCGAGCAGTTCGCCGGTCTTGGCGTCGAACACCGTTTTGACGAAGCCTTCCGCCTCGCCGAGCGCGATCGCCTTGCCGTTGCCGATGAACGGGAATTTGCCGACCTTGACGGTGTAGCCCGCTTCCTTGGCCTTCGCCTCGGTAAAGCCGACGCTCGCCACCTGCGGGCGGGCATAGGTGCAGCCGGGGATGTTGTTCTTGTCCATCGCGTGCGGATGAACGTCCTTGTTGCCCAGCGCCTTGGCGATCGCCTCGGCGGCGATCACGCCCTCATGGCTCGCCTTGTGCGCCAGCCACGGGGCACCGGTCACGTCGCCGATCGCCCAGATGCCGTCGACATTCGTCTTGCCATAGCCATCGGTCTTGATGTGGCCGCGCTCGGTTTCGATCTTGAGCGCTTCCAGCCCGATATTCTCGGTGTTGGGGACGATGCCGATCGCGACGATCGCATGGCTGAACTCGGCCTGCTCGACCTTGCCGTCCGGTCCCTTGATTGCGGCCTTGACGCCCGACGCGGTCGCTTCGAGCTTTTCGAGGCCCGACTTGGTGCGGATGGTCATGCCCTGCTTGGTCAGCGCCTTGTGCATGAACTCGCTGACCTCGGCGTCCTCGACCGGCATGATCCGGTCAAGCATCTCGACGATGGTCACGTCCGCGCCCATATCGTTGTAGAAGCTGGCGAATTCGACGCCGATCGCGCCCGATCCGATGACGAGCAACTTGGTCGGCATTTCGGGCGGCACCATCGCATGGCGATAGGTCCAGATCTTGGAACCGTCGGCCTTCGCGAACGGCAGGTCGCGGGCACGCGCACCGGTCGCGACGATGATGTGCTTGGCTTCGAGATCGGTCTTCTTGTCGCCCTGCGCGACGGTCAGCTTGCCCTTGGCCGTAATGGTGCCGATGCCCTCATGCACCGTCACCTTGTTCTTCTTCATCAGGCCCTTGACGCCGGCGTTGAGCTGGCCCGCCACCTTGCGGCTGCGGTCGACCACCTTGTTCAGATCGAACGCGGGCTTTTCATTGGAAAGGCCGTATTGCGCGGCGTGCATCATGTAATGATAGATTTCGGCCGAGCGCAGCAGTGCCTTGGTCGGGATACAGCCCCAGTTGAGGCAGATGCCGCCCAGCCGCTCGCGCTCGACGATCGCGACTTTCAGGCCCAACTGGCTCGCACGGATCGCCGCGACATAGCCGCCGGGGCCGGACCCGAGCACGATGAGGTCGTAAGATTCAGCCATCACTTTGCCTTTATGCTCGATGCTGCCCGGTCGAGCAGCGTGATCCAAGAAATGAAATTCAGGCGTCGATCGGCCTGGGTTTGCGGTCCGCGTCGATCGCGACGAACACGAATCGCGCCTGCGTCACCCGGTCCACCGCCTCGCCGAAGCGGTCGCGACGCCATGCCTCGACCGCGATCGTCATCGACGACCGGCCGACCTTTATCAGATCGGCATAGACCGACACTTCGTCCCCCACCGCGACCGGCGCGTAGAACTGCATCGCGTCGACCGCGATCGTCACCGCCCGCCCCTTCGAATGGCGCGCGGCAACGAGGCCGGCGGCCATGTCCATCTGCGACATGATCCAGCCGCCGAAGATGTCGCCATAGGGATTGGTGTCCGCCGGCATCGCGGTGACGCGGAGCGCGGGCTGGCCGGTCGGCGGCGTGGCGCTGTTCTCAACCATCGCGGTCCGCTCCCTTCGCCCGTTCCTCGGTGATCGCGCGCTGCACCTGCCGCATGCCCAGCAGCGCGACGACCGCCATCGATACCCATGTCACCAGCCAGATGTCGCGCCGGCCCAGCGGATAGGACCACGCCGACAGCGACCCGATCGCCCATGCCGCCGCGAGTCCCGCGACGGCAGCGACGATCTCGGTCAGCAGCCGGGCGCGCACGGTCAGGCGATCAGGCTCAGCGGCGATTCCACCAGTGCCTTGAACAGCTTCAACATCTCGGCGCCATCGGCACCATCGATCGCACGATGATCGAAGCTGCCGGTCGCGGTCATCACGGTCGCGACGCCCAGCGCGTCGTCGACGATGTACGGCCGCTTCTCACCGGCACCGACCGCGAGGATCATGCCCTGCGGCGGGTTGATGACCGCTTCGAACTGCTTGATGCCGAACATGCCCATGTTCGAGAGCGACGCGGTGCCGCCCTGATACTCCTCGGGCTTCAGCTTGCCTTCCTTGGCGCGACGGCCGAGGTCCTTCATCTCGGTGCTGATCTTCGCCACGCCCTTGTTGGCGGCGTCGCGGATGATCGGGGTGATGAGGCCGGTCGGCGTCGACACCGCCACCGACACGTCGGCGCGGCTGTACTGCACCATTTCGTTGCCGAGGAAGGTGACGTTGCACTTCGGGCTGTTTTCCAGCGCGACGCCCAGCGCCTTGATGAGCAGGTCGTTGACCGACAGCTTCACGCCCCGCGCATCGAGCGACTTGTTCAGATCGCCACGCAGCTTGAGCAACGCATCCAGACGGATGTCGACCGTCAGGTAGATGTGCGGCACCTGCTGCTTCGATTCGGTCAGGCGACGCGCGATCGTCTTGCGGATGTTCGACAGCTTCTCGACCGTGTGCGGGATCGAATCGTCGAACCACACGGCGGAGGGCTTGGGCGCTTCGGCGGCGGGCGCCGGTGCCGCTGCGGCGCTCGGCGCGGGGGCGGACACGCTGGCTTCGGCCTTGGGCGCGGTCTTTTCGCCGGGCTTGGCGCTTTCGACATCGGCCTTGACGATGCGGCCGTTCGGACCGCTGCCGGTAACGTCGGACAGGTCGAGGCCCTTGTCGGCGGCGATCCGGCGGGCGAGCGGGCTGGCCTTCACGCGACCGCCATCGCCCTGCGCCGCGCCGGCACCGGCGGGACGGCCATGGTCCGACGTGCCGGCGGGCGCGGGCTGCGCCTCGCTGCCGGTCTTGTTGGGATCGGTGGCGTCGGGCTTGCCCTTGAACTGGTCATCGGCGGGCTGCGGCGTTGCCGATTTGGCGGGAGCGGCGTCGACCGCCGAAGCGTCCTCGCCCTCTTCGAGCAGGATGGCGATCACCGCGCCAACCTTCACATTGTCGGTCCCTTCGGCGATCAGCACCTTGCCGATCACGCCTTCGTCGACCGCCTCGAACTCCATCGTCGCCTTGTCGGTTTCGATTTCCGCCATGATGTCGCCGGATTTGACGGTATCGCCTTCCTTCACCAGCCATTTGGCCAGCGTCCCCTCTTCCATCGTGGGGGACAGGGCGGGCATCTTGATCTCGATCGGCATGGGGCAGATTGGTCCTCTCAGGCTCGTCGCGCCTCTTCGCCGCCGGGCGGCTCCGGGTCAAGCCCCGCGCGCCGTCTTGCGTGAGCGGCAGGGTCGTGCGCATGAATATCGGCTTAAGGGGAGCGATGGATGCGGACCTATCTGGTGGTGGTCGACGAGAACCCGGAAAGCGCGGTCGCGCTGCGCTTCGCCGCCCGCCGCGCGGTGAAGACCAACGGCGCCGTCGAGGTGCTGGCGCTGGTCGAGCCGCAGGAGTTCGCGCCATGGGGTGGCGTGCAGGCGACGATCGAGGAAGAAGCCAAGGAACGCGCCGAGGCATTGTTGCAGGCGGCGGCGGGAACGCTGATCGCCGAATCGGGGCTGCAACCGCATCTGACCGTACGCATCGGCGATGGCGCGCGAATCGTGCGTGAGATGATCGCCGCCAATCCCGAGATCGCCGCGCTGGTGCTGGGCGCCGCCGCGACCGGTGCGCCGGGGCCACTGGTCAGTCATTTTTCGGGCACCGATGCCGGCGCGCTGCCGGTGCCGGTGATGATCGTCCCCGGCAGCCTCAACAGCGACGCGATCGACCGGCTGAGCTGATTCGTTCGGGCGGGGTTCAGGTAGAACCGCCGAAGATGGATGGTGGGAGATGCCGTGCGGGGGAGAGCCGCGGAACGCCATTCGCGCTCGATCCCCCGCAAGCTGCTGCTGTTTGCCGGAATTTCCGGCCGCATCCTCTATTATTATCAGCGCAGCGCTGGCGAGAGGTCCGTTAGCGCCACGCGCGCACAAAAAAAAGGGCCGGCGAAGCCGACCCTGAAAGTTTTTAGGAGAGGATGCCTGAAAGGCACAGTCGTTGTGCATCGCACGCGGTCCGTTAGCAATTGCAAAAAACGAAACCAAACATTCTATTTCTGCATCAACCCTAGTTCGATAGTAGGTTTTGGCATGCCATGGGTATCGCATGAAACCGGTTGAGCTTCGCGACGCGCGGCGGCATCCTGTTCAAATGCGCCACTTTCTCCTGCTGCCCGCCCTTGCCCTGTCGTTCCCTGCGATCGCCCGCGATGCTCCCCGCCCCGAACGGCTCCGTGCCGATGTGGCAACGCTCGTCGGATTCGGCACGCGGCACACCGCGTCGGACCCCGATCATCCGACCCGCGGGATCGGCGCGGCGCGGCGCTGGTTCGCCAATGAGCTGACCCGGATTGGCAGCACCTGCGGCAATTGCATCACCGTCGCCAATATCGCGCGGGGCTTTTCGGGACCGCGCGCGCCGAACGGAGTGAACGTCGTCGACGTGCTGGGCTTTCAGCAGGGTCGCGATCCGAAGCGAGTCGTGATCGTGATGGGCCATATCGACAGCCGCGTCAGCGACGTGATGAATGCGACCAGCGACGCGCCCGGTGCCAACGACGATGCGTCGGGCGTGGCGCTGGTGCTGGAGGCGGCACGCATCCTGTCGAGGGAAAAGTTCGACGCGACGATCGTCTATGCCGCGCTGTCGGGCGAGGAACAGGGGCTGTGGGGCGCGCAGCTTCTTGCCGAAACCGCGAAGGAACGTGGGTGGACCGTTACCGCGGTGCTCAACAACGACATTGTCGGCAATACGATCGGGCAGGACGGCCGCCGGATCGCCGACCGGGTGCGGGTCTTTTCCGAAGGGATTCGCGCGTCCGAATCGATCGAGCAGCAGATCGCGCGGCGTGCCGCCGGCGGCGAGGATGACGGGCCGTCGCGTGCGCTGGCCAAGACGGTGGATGCGGTCGCCACTATGCTACCCGGCGGGCTCGATGCGTTTCTCGACCGTCGGCCCGACCGGTTCGGGCGGGGCGGCGATCATGAGCCGTTCCTCAAACTCGGCTATCCCGCGGTCCGCTTCTCGGTCGGGGTCGAGAATTACGATGCCCAGCATCAGGACCTGCGCCGCGACGGCACCCGTATCTATGGCGACACGATCGACCGGATGGATTTTCCCTATCTGGCGAAAGTGACCGCGCTGAACGTCGCGACGATCGCCCGGCTGGCCGCCGCCCCGGCGGCACCGGCGACTGCGTCGATCGAGGGGGCGCTGGCGACCGATACCACGGTGCGCTGGGCGGCGGTGCCGGGTGCGGCGGGTTATCGCATCCGCTGGCGGCGCAACGACGTGCAGGACTGGCGCGAGAGCCGCGACGTCACCGGCACCGAGGCGGTGCTCAAGGGCGTGATCGTCGACGATCATTTCGTCGCCGTATCCGCGCTGTCTGCATCGGGTGCGGAGAGCATCGCGACCTTCGCCGGGCGGGGCAGCCGCTGAACGGCTACCCCGCCCGGTCAGCAGCGGCAGAGCGTCTTGGACGCCCGCGCGCGATAGGTCGCGCGGCGCTTGAGCGTGCGCGGCGCGGAATAGGTCACGATCTCTTCGGTGGTCGTGGTCGTGGTGACGGTGGGCGAACCGACCGTGACCGTCGTCACCGTCGCCGGCGGATAATAATAGCCGTTCGCGACATAGCCGCCCGCCGCGCCATAGCTGCTGGTCGTGGTGGTATAGCCACCGACCTGCGGATGCGTTTCGACATAGCCGCCGCGCACCGGGCCGCGTTCGACATAGCGGCGCTCGACCCGGCGGTCGTACGACCGGCCGATTGGCTGCACCTGTTCGCGTGGAGGCGCATAGACGACGTCGGGCGCGCCGCGATCGTCGTAATAGCCGTCGTCGGGGGCGACCGGCACGTCGTCGCCCGGCACCGCATAGGGCGCGCCATATTCGGGCGGCGGCGGGGGCATGCGGCGGCCGCGATCCTCCGCGCGGTCGATCGCGGTGCCGGCCAGCGCCCCTACCCCCGCGCCGAGGATCGTGCCGCCCAGCCGGTTGCCGCGTCCGGCGATGACGTTGCCCGCCACCCCGCCGACGACTCCGCCGATCACCGCACCGCCGACGCCGTTGTCGCGGCGGGTGACGACGCGGTCGTCCTGATAACGATCATCGTAATAACGATCGTCGCGGACATAGCGTCCATCGTCGCGCGCATCCCAGTCGATGCCGCCACGATAGTCGTACACCCGGCCGTCGCGATCGGCGAGCACGGCGTCGTCGTAATAGCGATACCAGCCATAGCCCGCCTGCGGCTGGGCGAGGCCGTAGGTCGACCAGTCCTGGACATAGAAGCTCGGCGCGACCCAGTAACGCGGCATGATCCAGCCGCGCGCCGGCTGGCGATAGGCGTTCCAGCCGCCCGGCGCATAATGGCCGCCGTACCAGCGCCCGCGCACCTTGCCGCCCCAGCGCGGACCGGGCAGATTCACGCGCGGGTGGCCGCCGGGCACCATGCGGGGCGCATGCCCCCGCTGGCCATGGGCAATGACCTGCGCATCGGCCACGCCGGTCGGCAGGGCGGTCGCGGCGGCAAAGGCTATGGTGGCGGCGATCAACGGCGTGCGCATCGGCCAAACGGCTCCCTGATTGGCTGCGGGCTGGAACCGCCCGCGAATATGGTTGCCGAAACCTTACCACGCGCGCCGGTTCCCCGCCAACGCGGCAAACGTCGCAGCGATCGTCCCGCCTTGGAGCAGTCAGGCGATGCGTGGCGCCAACATCGCCATCAGCGCCTCGCACCCCGCCTGATCGGCCGCATCGAACCGGCCAGCGATCGGGCTGTCGAGGTCGAGCACGCCGACCAGCCGCCCGTCCGCCACGATCGGCACGACCAGTTCGGCGCGGCTGTCGGCGTCGCAGGCGATATGGCCGGGGAAGGCATGGACGTCGGGGACCAGTTGCGTGGTGCGGGTGGCGGCGGCGGTGCCGCACACCCCCCTGCCCAGCGCGATGCGGATGCACGCCGCCTTGCCCTGAAACGGCCCCAGCACCAGTTCGTCCCCGACCAGCCGGTAGAAGCCCGACCAGTTGAGGTCGGGCAGATACTGCATCAGCAACGCCGAGGCGTTGGCCATGTTGGCGATCGGGTCCCGTTCGTCGGCGGTCAGCGAATCGAGCGCGGACAGGAGGTCGCGGTAGAGGTCGGCCTTGTCGGCGGCGGATACGGTGAACTGGTACATGGCGCGTGATGTAGGCGAGCGAAGTGGCGGGGCCAATGGTTTCAGTCGTTGCGACCGCGCTCGAAGCGCCATTTGCGGAGGGCTTGAACGAGTCCCGCGGCAACAAGACCTCCGGCAACGAACGTCCACCAGGAGCCGATGCCATTCGGAAGGACGAGCAGCGCGGCCAGAGGCAAGCACAGCGCCAATTGCCCATAGGTCATCCGCGAGAACGCCCGGCGGCGGATTTCCGCTTTCGACCGGGGCAACCCCAGTACCGGGCGACGCTCCAATGCCCGGGCGGGGGCCGTCCATGCCCGATAGCCGGAAACAAGGCAGAGCGTCAGGATGCCACCGACGCCGATCCCGATAACCGTCTTTTGCGTGCCTTTCGACATATCCGGGGCGATCAGCACGGGAATAACGCATAGCAGGGCCGTCGCGACCATGAGCGCCCAAATGATGTATTTCACGCGCCGCACGAAATCCGCCGCGAACGCATCGCGTTCAGTCGCGGTGACACGGACCGGCGGCCCCTTCATGTTCTCGCGGAAAAGGAAATCGCTACCCTCCGCCTCGAACTGATCGAGGAAATGCGATCGCATCCGCTCCAGATGACGTTTGAAGAACATCACGGACGCATATCGGGTTCGGCGACTGTAGGACAGCGCCGTCCCGCCGCTCAATCCATCCGCACCTTGCCGCGTCCGGCCTTCACCTGTGCCCGGCCCTTCTTGCCCTCCACCCGGCGGACCTGCGAGGCTTTCGTCGGTTTGGTCGGGCGGCGTTTCTTGGGGACGATCGTCGCCTCGCGGATCAGCGCGAACAGGCGTTCGCGGGCCTCGCGGCGGTTCAGTTCCTGCGAGCGCGAGGCGTCGGCGCGCAGGGTCAGCACGCCCTCCTTGCTCAGCCGCGATCCGGCAAGCGTCGCGAGGCGCAGTTTCACCGCATCGGGCAGGCCGGGCGAGGCCATGACGTCGAAACGCAGCAGCACCGCGCTGTCGGTGGTGTTGACGTGCTGCCCGCCCGGCCCCGAGGCACGGGTGAAGCTTTCCTCCAGTTCGCCGCTGTCGATCGCGATGGCGCGGGTGATCGCGATGCGCGGCACCTACCCCTCGTCGAAGCCGGCGGCGACGAAGCTTTGCGGCCATGGCGCGGTCACGTCGATCGCCAGCTTGTTGTCGCGCGGCACCATCAGTCCGGCGGCGTGGAGGAGCATCGGCCCTTCGCCCCGGCCATAGACCGGATCGCCCGCGACGGGGCAACCCAGCCCTTCGGCCATGTGCACGCGGATTTGATGGGTGCGCCCGGTTTCGGGGAACAGCGCCACCAGCGAGCGGTCGCCGACGGTGCGCAGCAGCCGCCAGTTGGTCCGCGCCGCCTTGCCGCGCGGATCGCCGACCATGCGCCAGCCGTCCTCGACGCTGCTGACCTTGGACAGCGGAAGGTCGATCTCCCCCGATTCGACCTCGGGTACGCCGTCGACCACCGCGAGATAGCGTTTCGTCACCCGGCCCTGTTCGAACGCCTGCTGGAAGCGGGCATGCGCTTTCGGGTTGCGGGCGAGGAGCAGGCAGCCGCTGGTATCGCGGTCGAGGCGGTGGACCGGCGTCGGTTCGCGCTGGAAGGTGAAGCGCAGTTCATCGGCGCGGCCGACGATGCTGGGCGAACCGTCACGCGGGGGATCGACCGGCAGGCCGGCGGGTTTGTCGAGGACGATCGCTTCGCCGTCGATGAACAGGACAAGGTCGTCAAGCATTCCGCCTCCTTGCCATCCTTGGCCGCGCCATGCCAGTGGTTGCCCGAAGCGAGAGGATGCGTACTGGGAGAAACTTGTGCGTCGATCGCTGCCTGTCCTTGCCTGCCTGACGTCCGTCGCCTGTACGCCGGTGGCGACGCCGCCCGTCGTGCCGCCCGTCGTGGTGCCCACAGCCAGGCCGACCCCGGTCGCCCCGCCGGTGGTGTCGGTGCCGCGCATGGCGGTGCAGCCGGTCGCGCTATGCGGGCGGGGCGTGGTGCAGCCGGGTGCCGACGGGCGGCTGTTCAATCACTTCGCCTATCCCGACACGCCGGCAAGCGCGCTGGTCGACGCGCCGGCCGCGCTGGGCGGGGGCAGTTGCAAGGTGCATCCGGCGATGCTGGGCGACCTTTCGCGGTTGCTGGCGGCGGCGGAGGCCGATCCGGCGGTGCGCGGCACGTTGCGCGCGGTATCGTGCCACCGGTCCGAGGCACTCCAGCGCCAGACCTTCTGCGGCGGGATCGGCCGCGACGGATCGGGCAGCTTCACCGAACGGGCATGGGCCTCCGCGCCGCCGGGGCATAGCGAACATGCCACCGGCTATGTCATCGATTTCGGGACCAGCACTTCGCGGGCGTGCGATGCGGAGGCGTGTTTCGCGGCGACCCCGGCGGGGCGGTGGATGCGCGCCAATGCCGCCAGTTTCGGGTTCGAGATGTCGTTTCCCGCGGGAAACCGGCAGCAGGTGAAGTGGGAGCCGTGGCACTGGCGCTGGGTCGGCACGACGGCGACCGAGGCGGGGGCACCGGTGGCGCGCGGGCTGTTCGCCAAGGCGCGGACGCGGTTTCCGGCGGAACCGGGGGTGCGGTAATACGATCCTGCGCCGAAGTTTACACCGGCGCTGGCGGAAGTTTAAACTAAGTTTACACAAACTTACACTTTTTGGCCGGCTGTCTTGCGGTTGTCCGGCAAGGTATCCTGTCTTTTCAGCTACATGGCCGATCCGCCGACCCCGAAGTGTGCGATTTCACGCGAACGAGGATTTCATGCGGCGGCGCGAAGGAGTTGCATCGGGATCGCCGTTACCCCGCCATTGCGGACGAGGCTGCGGTGTGGAGGTTTCAGCGTGCGAAAGAACCGGGTCGAAGTCCTGTGCCTAGCATGGCGGCGCGGGTGTAGGACAGCGCTTGCCGGGGCAGGTGGCGGGTGTCAGCATGGTGGCTGGCAGGAGGATGTATTTGATCGGATATGCGCTCTGGCTGATCGTGGGGGCGCAGGCCGCCTCCCCTGCCCCGGCGCGGCCGGTGGCCGCCCCGGTGTTTCGCATCGTGCCGCCCGCCGTGCGGCGACCGGTCCTCTACGAGGCGGTCGGCGGGCTTGTCGTGTTTCGCGTGCGGATCGCCGGGCGGGAAGCGTGGGCGCTGCTCGACAACCGGGCGGAGCGCAGTTTCGTCGATCTGGGGTTCGCGCGGCAGGCCGGGCTGACGATCGATCCGCGCACGTCGGTACGGATCAATGCCGGCAGCGGCCTGAACGGACAACGGGTCGAGCGGGTGGCCGTGGCGGTCGAGGGGCAGTTCGCGGTGACGCTGGCATCGATGACCGGGATCGACCTGGCACCGATCTCCCGGTCGATCGGACGGCCGATCGCGCTGGTCGTCGGAGCCGATTTCTATCGCCGGTTCGCCGTCGCGACACGGCCGGGCGCGCGCACGATTGCGTTCCTGCCGGGCGGGACGGTCGAGCGGGCGGGCCGCGCGGTCGATCTGCTCGACGCGCGGCCGCGTATCGCCATCACGCTGGGCGGCAAGCGGATGATCGTGACGGTCGATACCGGGCTGAGCGGCGCGCTGATCCTGACGCCGGCGGCATGGGCCCGGCTGGGTGTGGCCGATGCGGCGTGCGAGGGCAGCAGCTTCCGCACCGGCGACGGCCGCGCGCGAACCGGGCGACTGTGTACCGGACCGGCAGTGAGCGTCGGGCCGCTGACGCTGCCCTCGACCCGGGTGTTCATCGACGCGGTCGACGGCGCGAACGGCGACGGGCTGATCGGCATGGGTCTGCTTGGGCTGGCCGGGGGGATGACGCTCGATGTCTCGGCGCGGAAACTATGGCTGGTGCCGCCGGGGGAGATGGTACGGTAGCGGGCTTACCCGGACGGGTCGTTTGGCCGACGCTGAACGCGACGACATCTGGCCCGGATATGGGATGCACGACGATTCTTCCGGCACGATCCCCAGGGTCGTCATGGACACCTCCGTCTTACCGGTGGCCGAACAATTTGCCTATTGGGCGGCGCATACCCGCGGCGCGCGGCTGTATCAGCCCGAACCCGGCCCGTTTCTATGCCGGGGCGACATGTGGAACCTCGGCGCGTTGCAGATGACGCTGGTCGACGTCGATCCGTTCGTCGCGGTGCGCGACCGTGCGCTCGTCAACGCGGTCGACGCCGATTACATCCAGTATTGCCAGTTGCTTGACGGTACGATGACCTTCGAGGCCGATGGCGCGACGGCGGTGCTGACCGCCCCCGCCGCCTTCCTGCGCGATTCCAGCCGGCCGAGCACCGTGACGGCGACCCGCACCCGCTGCCTCATCCTGTATTTCGCGCGGGGGTTCCTTGAGGAAGTGACCGGGCCGATCGATTTCCAGGGGCCGCTCGCTCCCGTTGCCGAACTTACGCTGCTGCGCGATGTCGGTGTCGGGATGGTCGGCTTCTTTCCCGACGCGGCGGCGAGCGCCGCGCCACTCTATGCGGCGATCCTGCGCGATCTTGCCGCCGCCGCGATGCTGCGCGCCGGGGCGATCCAGCGTACTGGCACGTCGTCGCTGCTGGCCGCCGCGAAGGATCATGTCGCGACGCAGCCGCCTGGGACCCTGTCGATCGAGGGCATCACCGCCGCGCTGGGGGTGTCGCGATCGGTGGTGTATCGCCTGTTCGAGCGCGATGGCGGCGTGCTTGCCTATGATCGCATGCGCCGGCTGCGCGCGCTCCACCGGGCGGTGTCCAACCCGCGCAACACCAGCACGCTGGCCGAGCTTGCCCGGCGCTATGGGTTTCGCGACCCGGCGGCGCTGTCGCGCAGTTTCCGCAAGGCGTTCGGGGCGACGCCGGAAGCGGTGCGGCGGCGACATGCCGATTTCATGCCGGGGTCGGCGAGTTCGGCGCCGTTCGAGATTCGACGGGCATTCGATAGCTTCGAGTAGCGGCGGCTTGTTGGTGACGCCGGACTTATTGGCGCGGGGTTTGCGGACGTTGAGTGGATCGCCGCTTCGTGGCAACCTTCGCAAACGGCAATCGGACCAGCATCAACCCTGTTGGACAGCGAAACTGCGTTTCGCGCGATGTGCGCTTAACGATCCCGCCACGCCTGACGATTGGGCCGATGCGGTTCGGCAAGCCGTCCGCCAACGCTCAATTTCGGACATGAGGCTACCTCTCGCTCGAAGGTGGCTCGGCGACAAACCCCACATCTTTGAAACCCGCCATCTGTAGCGTGTATATCGCGCCACCCAAGCATCGGTAAGGCGTTTCTGTTATATTGGCATCGATATGGGCTCGCCGCCCTAACCTCGCTTCCGGTCGCGCGATCGCCAGTAACTCGTCCGTGGTGACTTTGCGTCTGTTTACTTCGATGCTGCACGCCGTTGCAGGACCTCGAACGATCACATTGAACGGCACTGCCGTCGTGCGACTTGCGCATCCCGTTCCGGCCATCAGAAAAGCGGCCGCCGTTGTTCGCCAGAGTGATAGCTTCATACCCCAACGATGCCGAAGCAATGTCCGTGGTGCAACACCGCTACCCGCCAAACTCCGCCATTCGCACGACAGCGGTACGGTCGGTCGCGCCAAGAAATTCCTGTGGCGCGCCACCGGTGTAGCGCTTGCACGCGGCTAAGCGATGCCGTGGAACCGGCCCGGTTCGATCGGGACCGACCCCCCACTCGAACAAGGGTCGCTCACGCGATCAGGCGTAGCGGCACTTCGACCGGCAGCATCGGGGTCGGCAGCGTTCGGAACCCCGGGCGGGCGAACAGATAGCCCTGCATGTAGCGCACGCCCATGGCGCGCAGCGCGTCATATTCCTCGCGGGTTTCGATGCCTTCGGCGACGACGGTGATGCCGAGGCGATGGAGCATCGCGACCAGATATTCGGCGATGATCCGGCGCGGCTGGCTGGTATCGATGTCGCGGATCAATTCCATGTCGAGCTTGATGACATCGGTTTGCAGCCGGGCCAGCAGCGCGAGGCCGGCGTGGCCCGCCCCGAAATCGTCGAGCGCGGTGGCGAAGCCCATCCGGCGATAGGTGTCGATGATATTGGCCAGATGCCCGGTGTCGCGGATTTCCTCATTCTCGGTGAATTCGAAGATCAGGCGATCGGTCGGGAAGCCGGCCGCAGCGGCGGTCTGCAACGTCAACTGGATACAGGCGACCGGCGAATAGACCGCGTTCGGCAGGAAGTTGATCGACAGTCGGGCACCGGTCGGCACGATGCCGGCGGCGACGGCCTGGGTGATCGCCGCCACCCGACATTGCTGGTCGAACGCATAGCGGTTGGCGTCGGTGACGGTCGAAAGCACCGTTGCCGCCCCCTCGCCGTTCGGGCCGCGTACCAGCGCTTCATAGGCCCATGGCGTGCCGGTTTCGACATCGACGATCGGCTGAAACGCCATCGCCAGATCGAACTGGTCGGCGGCGGTTCGGCAGCCCTCGCAGCGGTTCATCGCAGGGTATCCATCCGGCGGTTCTGCGACGCCAATTCCTAATTTCCGGTGTTTAACATATGTTATGCTTGCTATTATCGCGCAGGGCGACCTGCGCGATCGGGGGCAGGGGGCGGCCCGACGGAACGCCCCCTGCCCTGTCTTATCCGAAGACCTTGGTCGCGAGTTCGGCAATGCGCTTGCCCTGATGGCGGGCGCCGCCCAGCTCGATCTCGGTCGGCTGGCGGCTGCCGTCGCCCGCCGCGATGGTCGAGGCGCCATAGGGCGTCGAGCCGTTCACTTCGTCCAGTCCGCCATGGCCGTCATAGCCATAGTCGAGGCCGACGATCGTCAGCCCATGGTGCAGCAGGTTGGTGATGATCGAGAACAGCGTCGTCTCCTGCCCGCCATGCTGGGTCGCGGTGGAGGTGAACGCGCCGCCGATCTTGCCGACGAGCCCGCCCCTGGCCCACACGCCGCCGGTCGTGTCCCAGAAGGCGGCCATCTGGCTCGACATCCGGCCATAGCGGGTGCCGGTACCGACGATAATCGCGTCGTAATGGGTCAGTTCGTTGGGATCGGTCAGCAGCGCGTGATGATCGGCGACGACGAAGCCCGCCGACTTGGCGACCTCGTCGGGCGCGGTTTCACGCACGCGGCGCACATCCACCTCGGCCCCGCCGGCGCGGGCACCCTCGGCGATGGCGTCGGCCATCTTCGCGATATGGCCGTAGGACGAATAATAGAGGACCAGAACCTTCGACATGCAGGCATACTCCCTTGGGAAAGACGTGACTTATTCGGCGTCGACGAGAACGAGTTCGCTGTCCTCGATCGCGGTGATGGTGACGGTCTGCCCGCCCGAGAGCGCCGCCCCGTCGCGTGCCTGAAAGGCGACGCCGTCGATGGTGAACGCGCCGGTCGCGGCGACCAGATAGGCGTGACGCCCCGCCCCCACGCTATGTTCCACACTCTCGCCGGCGCGCAGCGTGGCGCCGAGCACGCGGGCGTCGGCGCGGATGCGCAGCGCATCCTCGTCGTCCGCACCGCTGGCCAGCGTCACGAACTTGCCCGAGCGCTCGCCCTTGGGAAAGGGTTTCGCGCCCCATGACGGGGTGCCGCCCTTCTGGCGCGGTTCGATCCAGATCTGGAAGATGCGGGTCGTTTCGGGTTCGAGGTTGTATTCGGCATGGCGCACGCCCGAGCCGGCGCTCATCACCTGCACGTCGCCCGCCGACGTGCGGCCCTTGTTGCCCATCGAATCCTGATGGGTGATCGCGCCCGAGCGGACATAGGTGATGATCTCCATGTCCTTGTGCGGGTGCGGCGGGAAACCCGAATTGGCGGCGATCTCGTCGTCGTTCCACACCCGGATCGCGCCCCAGCCCATGCGGGCGGGATCATGATAGTTGGCGAAGCTGAAATGATGGCGGGCGTTCAGCCAGCCGTGATCGGCATGGCCGAGGCTGGTGAAGTCGCGTTTGTCGATCATCCGAAGTCTCCTTGCTTGACGATCAAGATAGGCGGCGCGACAGTCGCGTAAACGGAAACGTCGGAAACCGATCGTTTCGGGAACGAGGAACATCCATGCGGCTGCCGGATTTCGAGGCGTGGGCGATGTTCGCCTGTGTGGTGGAGCACCGGTCGTTCAGCGCGGCCGCGGCATCGATCGGCGTGTCGAAGGCGACGGTGTCGAAGGCGGTGGCGCGGCTGGAGGTATCGCTCGGCACCACCTTGTTCCACCGGACGTCGCGGCGGCTCGCGCTGACCGATGCCGGCCAGTCGCTGAGCGAGCGCGCCGCAAGGATATTGGCCGAGGCGCAGGGGGCGGAGGAACAGGCGCGCGATGCCGCCGCCGCGCCGACCGGTCTGGTGCGGGTGGCGGTGCCGATGTCGTTCGGCCTCGCCCATGTCGCCCCGGCGATCGCGGACTTCCTGGCGGCGCATCCCGGCGTCGAGATCGACCTGACGCTGTCCGATGCCAAGGTCGACATCGTGGCCGACGGGATCGACGTGGCGCTGCGCATCGCCGACCTGCCCGACAGTTCGCTGCGCGCGCGGCGGCTGGCCCCGGTGGCGATACGGATCGTCGCCGCGCCGGCCTATTGGGAGAAACGTGGCCGGCCGACGCATCCTGCCGACCTCGGCCATCATGCCTGTTTCGTCTATACCAACCTGCCGAACGCGATCTGGCATTTCCGGCAGGGTGCAGAGGAAGTGGCGGTACGCCCGGCGGGGCCGCTGGCGACGAACAACGGCGAGGCGATGCTGCCGGCGCTGCGCGCGGGACTGGGCGTGGCGCGGCTGCCCGATTTTCTGGTCGATGCCGACATCGCCGCCGGGCGGCTGGAGCCGGTGCTGGAGGCATGGACCGGGGCCGGGGTGGCGCTGCACCTGCTGACCCCGCCCGGCACGCTCAGGCCCGCGCGGGTCGAGGCGCTGATCGAGTTTTTGTCCGAACGGTTCCGGCGTTTATGCCAGCCACGTTAACCGCTCATCCTAACGAATCGTTCTGGCTTAAGCGGAAATTAACCTTTTGCCTTCAGAAAGGTTTACAGTAATTGTTCTCGCTTGCGCGCCGACAGGGAAGAGCGTGCCGCGAAACGGGGGACTGCCGGATGCGCGTGCTGCTGATCGAGGACGAGCCGACGACCGCCAAGGCGATCGAGCTCATGCTGACCACCGAGGGTTTCAATATCTACACGACCGATCTGGGCGAAGAAGGCCTCGATCTGGGCAAGCTGTACGATTACGATATCATCCTGCTCGACCTGAACCTGCCCGACATGCACGGCTATGACGTGCTGAAGAAGCTTCGCGTGGCGCGGGTGCAGACGCCGGTCCTGATCCTGTCGGGCATTGACGAGATGGACAGCAAGGTACGCTCGTTCGGCTTCGGCGCCGACGATTACGTGACCAAGCCGTTCCACCGCGAGGAACTGATCGCGCGCATCCATGCGGTGGTGCGCCGGTCGAAGGGCCATTCGCAGTCGGTGATCCGCACCGGCAAGCTGGCGGTGAACCTCGACGCCAAGACGGTCGAGGTCGACGGGTCGCGCGTCCACCTGACCGGCAAGGAATATGCGATGCTCGAGCTGCTTTCGCTGCGCAAGGGCACGACGCTGACCAAGGAAATGTTCCTGAACCACCTGTACGGTGGCATGGACGAGCCCGAGCTGAAGATCATCGACGTCTTCATCTGCAAGCTGCGCAAGAAGCTCAGCACCGCCTGCGACGGCGAGAATTACATCGAGACGGTGTGGGGCCGCGGCTACGTGCTGCGCGAGCCGGACGAGATGGGCGAAGCGGCGGTCGCCTGAGGGATCACGTCACCGCCGCGCGGTGGCATAGCCTGACCCTTCGATCCGGCGGCCGCTCGCCGGATCGGTGACATCGACCCGGAAGATCAGGCCGGTTTCTTCTGCCGCCGGCCCATAGAAGGTGCCGACGACCTCGGCTGAGCCGGTGATGCCGTCACCGGCCGACAAGGTACCGCGAAAGCCCCCGACATACAGCGCGTCAGCCCGCCGCCGGAGCGTGCCGCTATACCGGCCGAGCGCGGCGGGCGGGAGCGTCGTACCCGCGACGCGCCCCGTCAGCGTCAGGTCGACGCGAACGTCACCGCTCGCCTGATCGACCACGATGCTGCCGGTGCTGTCGCCCAATTGATAGGGTTGCGCGGTTGCACCCTGCCCGGCGGTCAGCGTGCCGACGATCGCCGCATCGTAGCGGACCGTTCCGCTGTTCGGCCAGATCGGCGGCGGGGTGATGTTGCCGTAGAGGCAGTCGTAGCGGAACGGCGGGCTGGTAATCGCGGTCTGGGTCAGCCGCGCCGTCGCGAGATAGGTCCGCGCGCCGCTCGCCGGGGGTCGCAGTTCCAGCCGGTAGCTGCCGGTATCATAGCGTGCGGTGAATGCCAGGTCGGGCAACGCCATGGCGCGGTCACGCTCGCCAAGTTGGATGCCGTAACGCACATGCGGCGGGGCGACCGATTGCAGATAGCCGGGTGCGTCGCCGGTCAGATCAAGACCGAGATCGATCCCGGTGCCGTACGCCAGCAAGCGTGGCGCATCGGTGCCGACCTGCGCATCGCACAACGTCTCGTATTTTTCGCGCGGGGTCTGTGCCAGCGGCGGGACGTTCGCGTCCGGGTTGGTCGATGTGGCGGTCGGCGTGGGAGTTGGCGTCTGGGTCGGCGCGGGAGCCGGCGCCGCGATCACCGATGGGGCTGAGCTACTGTTACCGCCTCCGCCGCAGGCGGCAAGCGTACCCGCGGTAGCAAGCAACATGATTCGAACCTGGCGCATCGATTTCCCCCCGGAAGCGCGCGGCGTTGCCCGAACCCTTTTGCAAAGACAAGCTTCGTATACGTTGTATCAGCGGCGGGCGATCGCCGCCCCCATCGCCAGCCGCTTGCCGTTGGTGATGATGACGCGGTCGCCGAGTTTCACCGCTGCGAAGAGCTTGCGGGCAAACGCCGTGGGGACACCGATGCAGCCGTGGGTCGCGCCGCCGGGCTGCACGTCGCTACCGTGGATCGAGATGCCGTCGTTAGTCAGCCGCAGCATGTACGGCATCGGCGCGCCGTAAAGGTTGCTGACATGGTCGGCGTCCTTCTCGGTGATCTTGAGCGCGCCGAGCGGGGTGGGTTTCCAGTCGGCGCCGTACAGCACGACCGCCGTGCCGATCTCATAGCCGTCACGGAAGATCGACAGGACCTGCGCGTCCAGATCGACGGTGATGACGATCGGGCCGGTTTTGGGCGCGGCGCTTTCGTCCCACAGCCAGCGGCCGTGGGTGAACGGACCGTCGATCGTCAGGATGTGGCGGACGACCATCGCCTCGGGCGCGGGAGTCGCGGCGGAGATCGGCGTCGGGCGGCTGGTCGCCGGAGTCGGGCGGGCGGACGGCGTGGGCGTGACGCGGATGACCGGCAGCAGCGGGGCGGCCGGGGCGGCGGGGTGCGCGCCGATCAGCATCAACGCGCCCCCCGCCGTCGCGCCGATCGCGCCCAGCAGCAGCGTCACTCCCAATGCGGTTCGCAGCTTCGCGGCCATGGGCGGGTCCTACCCCGGATCGGGCGCGGGTACACCCGTGGATTCGGCAGCGTTCCGCGATGGGACAGAGTCGGCGTTGGCCAAGAGGCCCCAGCTTTCGCCAAGGCGACGATTGGCTGCGCAGAGAGGCCGGACGGCGGCCCCTTACCGCCCCGCCGCCACCTCCGGCTTGTCCTTGAGCGGCCATGCCCTGTAGCCGCCGACCCAGGTTTCGAGCACCTTTGTCGCGCGGAGTTCGGCCGGCGTGGCCGCCACCGGATCGCGATCGACGACGAGGAAATCGGCCTTTTGCCCGGGCAGCAGCGAACCGAAGCGTTGTTCGGCGAAGCCGGCATAGGCCGCGTCCTGGGTGAAGGCCTTCCATGCCTGTTCGCGCGTCACCCGTTCTTCGGGGCGCCAGCCCCCCGGCGGCTGGCCGTTCGCATCCTCGCGGGTGAAGGCGGCGGCCCAGCCGACGAACGGGTTCGGGCTCTCGACCGGATAGTCCGAGCCGAACGCCAGCCGCCCGCCGCCCCGCAGCACGGTCGCCCACGCATAGGCACCCTTCAGCCGCGCTTCGCCCAGCCGTGCTTCGGCCATGGTGCGGTCGCCGGTGGCATGGACCGGCTGCATCGAGGCAATCGTGCCGTTGCGCCCCAGCGCCGGGAGATCGGCGGGGTCGATCACCTGCGCATGTTCGATCCGCCAGCGGCGGTCGTCCTTGTACGACGAGGCGATCTCGGCGATCGCGTCGAGGACCTGCCGGTTCGCCTGATCGCCAATCGCGTGGATCGCGAGCTGGAAATTGTCCATCGTCGCGCGGCTCATGACGTTGAGCAACGTGGTGTCGCCGATGAACGACAGGCCGCGCTGGCCCGGCGCGTCACTGTACGGCGCTTTCAGCCACGCCCCGCGCGAACCCAGTGCGCCATCGGCGTAGAGCTTGATCCCGCCCATGCGCAGGCGATCACCGTAGAGCCACGGCGTCGGCCCCGATCCCGCCACGCTCAGCGCGGTGTCGAGTCCCATGCCATAGCTCATGATCCGCACGCGCAACTGGCCGATGTCGCCCATGCGGCGGAACACCTGCCAATCGTCGACGGTGGTGCCCATGTCGGCGGTGGCGGTGATGCCGTTCGACAGCAGCGTGTCCTGTGCTTTCAGAAACGCCGCGTTGCGTTCGCGCGGCGACGGTTTGGGCTTCGCGGCGTCGAACAGCGTCGCGGCAGAATCGACGAAGACGCCGGAGGGCTGGCCGTTCGCCAGCTCGATCCGGCCGCCCGGCGGCGATTTGGTCTGGGCGGTGATGCCCGCCGCCTTGATCGCGGCAGTGTTAGCCCACACCGCATGGCCGTCGGCGCGTTCGAGCAGCACCGGCTTGTCGCCGACCGCCGCGTCGAGTTCGGCGGCGGTCGGGAAGCGGCCGAGGCCCCACGCCTCCTGATTCCAGCCGCCGCCGACGATCCACGGCCGGTTGCCGTTGGCGCGGGCATAGGCGCGGATCGCCTCCTGCGCTGCCCCGAGCGAGCGCGTGCCCGACAGGTCGATCTCCAGCCCGCGATAGCCGAGCGCCATGACATGGCCGTGCGCGTCGATCATGCCGGGCATGACGGTGCGCCCGGCCATGTCGGTGCGCCAGTCGGGGCGCTTGGGCGGCTTCTCGCCCTTGGGCACCAGCCGGACGACCTTGCCTTCCTTGTCGATGACGATCGCCGAGAAGCGGACGACCTGCCCCCGCGAATCGAGCGCGACGCCGTTGACGTTGTCGACGAGGCCGTCGGCCAGCGCAGGGGCGGCGGCGAGGAGCGCGGGGATCAGGAGCAGGCGCTTCACTTGGCCAGTCTCCGCACCAGCGCGCTGGTATCCTGTCGCCCGCCGTCCATCGCCTGTACCTCCGCATAGAATTGGTCGACCAGCGCGGTAACGGGCAGCGTCGCCCCCTGCCGCCGCGCCTCGTCGAGCGCCAGCCCAAGGTCCTTGCGCATCCAGTCGATCGCGAAGCCGAAGTCGAACTGGTCCTTAGCCATCGTCGGCCAGCGGTTGACCATCTGCCAGCTTTGCGCCGCGCCGCCGGATACGGCGTCGAGGACCTTGTCCAGATCGAGATCGGCCTTTTGCGCGAAGCGCAGCGCTTCGGCGAGGCCGCCCAGGACGCCGGCGATGCAGATCTGGTTGACCATCTTGGTCGTCTGCCCAGCGCCCGCCTCACCGACATGGACGATGCGCTGGGCGTAGGCGGCCATGATCGGTTCAGCGGCGGCGAAGGCTTGGCGAGAGCCGCCGCACATGATCGAGAGCTTGCCGTTCTCGGCCCCCGCCTGTCCGCCCGAAACGGGGGCATCGAGGACGAGCAGGCCGCTTGCCGCGCCGGCATCGGCCAGTTCGCGGGCGATCGCGGCGGAGACGGTGGTATGGTCGGCGAACAGCGCACCCGACGCCATCGCGGCGAACGCGCCGTCGTCGCCCAGCGTTACGGCACGCAGATCGTCGTCGTTGCCGACGCAGGCGAACACCGCATCCGCGCCCTTCGCGGCGGCGGCGGGTGTGTCGGCGACGGTGCCGCCGTGCCGTTCCGCCCAAGCGTCCGCCTTGGCGCGTGTGCGGTTGTAGACGACCACCCGATGCCCGGCGGTGACGAGATGCCCGGCCATGGGCGCGCCCATGACGCCGGTGCCGATGAATGCGATGGTTGCCATGACGGGGGTTTAGGAGGTGTCGCGGGTTCGCGAAAGGGGCCGTACGCCCAGCCACGGCAACCTTTGCTATTGATAACGACTCGCATTGTCCTTAGGGGCAGCATCGACCGTAGCGGCACGATGCCGACCGACGCAGGCAAGGATGCGCGGGCAGGAGGAACGGCACGGCATCGCGATACGGGGGCAGGGATTTGACAAGGCGTTTGGTTGCATGGGGTTTCGTCGCGCTGGCCGGTCCGCTGCCCGCCGCCGCACAGGACGCCACGCTGATCGACGAGCTGCTGGTCGTCGGACGGCGCCATAGCATCCGCCCCGAAGTCGCGACCGGCGCGACGCGGACGCAGACCGCGATCGAGGACATTCCGCAGGCGATACAGGTCGTCCCGCGTGAGACGATCGACGAGCAACAACTGCTGCGGCTGGCCGATGTGGTCGCCAACGTGTCGAACGTGCAGCCCGGCGGCACGCAGGGCAACCGGACCGAATTGTTCGTCGTGCGCGGGTTCGAGCTGTCGTCCTATGCGATCGACGGGATTCTTACCAACCCGGCGCAGAACTTCACCGAAACGGTCCGCGACCTCGCCAATGTCGCGCAGGTGGAGGTGCTGAAGGGACCGGCGTCGGTCCTGTACGGACGCGGCGAGCCGGGGGGCACGATCAACATCGTCACCCGTCGTCCGGCCTTCACCTTCGGCATGGAAGGTCAGGTGCAGGGCGGCGGCAACGGGCTGCGCCGGGTGCAGGCGACCGTGACCGGCCCGGCGAGCGAGGCGCTGGCGGCGCGGTTCAGCATTGCCGCGCAACGCAGCGGCAGCTTCCGCGATTTCCAGATCGACGGCAGCCGCGTGTTCTTTTCGCCCTCGATCGCATGGCGGCCCGATGCCGCGACCCGCGCCGATGTGGATTACGACTATACCGATCAGGTGACACCGGGGGATCGCGGGCTGCTGGTCGTGAACGGCGCGGTGCGGGGGCCCGCGTCGCGCAGCTTTGGCGAGCCATGGTCGCGCAATTTTGGGCGGCAGCACGGGGTGCGCGGGCGGATCGAGCATGACCTGACCGACTGGCTGACGCTGCGCCAGATCCTATCGCATCAACGCGGCGAGAGCGGGCGGACCGTCGCCGATTTCACCGGCTTCAACACCGCGCGCACGTTGTTGCAGCGACGCGGCGTCCGCCAGTCGCAGACGGTGGCGACGACGACCAGCCAGAGCGAGGCGCTGTTCCGCTTCGACACCGGGCCGCTCACCCACCTGCTGCTCGCCGGGTTCGAGGCGGTCGATGCGCGCCGCACGACCAGCGAATGGCGCGCGCCGCTGGCATCGATCCGCGTCGCCGATCCGGTGCAGGGGGCGCTGCCCGGCACCTTCACCTTCTTCCGCACGGTCGACGTGCGCGCGCGGTTCCTTGCCCCCTATGTCCAGGACCAGATCGGCATCGGCGACCGCGTCGACATCGTCGCGGGCGTCCGCTGGGATGATGTCGATCAGACGACGACCACCGCCGGCATCGCCACCGCCGAGGACGGACGGCGCGCATCGCCCCGACTGGGGATCGTGTGGCATGCCGTGCCGTCGATGGCGCTCTATGCCAACTGGTCGACGTCGTTCCGCCCGCGCACCGCCGCGCAGGCCGACGGCGGCACCGCGCCTCCCGAAACCGGACGGCAGTATGAGGCGGGGATCAAGTTCACCCCCGTCGGCGGCCGCCTGATCGCCAGTGCCGCGATCTTCGACATCGTGAAGAACAACGTGGCCAGCGCCGATCCGGTCAACAACGGCTTCGTGATCGTCACCGGCCAGCAAAGATCGCGCGGGGCCGAGGTCGACCTGAGCGGCGAGGTGCTGCCCGGATGGCGCTGGATCGTCGGGGCGGGCTATCTGGATGCCACGGTGACGCGCGATACGGTGATCCCGGTCGGCAACCGGTTGCGCGGGGTGCCGGAATGGAGCGGCAACCTGTGGACCACCTATCGCATCCCCGCCGGGCCACTGGGCGGCGCGATGCTGGGCGGCGGCGCGATCCGCGTCGGCGCGCGGGCGGGCGATCTGGCTAACAGCTACTCGGTCCCCGGCTATACCCGCTTCGACCTGACGGCGGGCTATACCATCGCCGATCGATACCGGCTGGGCGTAGTGGTGCGCAACGTCACCGACCGCTTCTATGTCGAACAGCCGGTCGCGCTGACCACCAATTATCCCGGCAGCCCGCGCACCGTGTCCGCCACACTGTCGGTCGAATGGTGAGCCGGCTTGTCCGCCGCCTTTCCCCGCTGCGTCTAATCGGCTAGGCGCGGAACCCTATGGCTACCAACCCGATCGCTTCGCCCGCCCTGCCCCTTTCGCTCGACGATGTACGCGGCGCGGCGATGCGGATTTCGGGGTCGATCGTGCGCACGCCGACGCTCATCAGCCGCACCCTGTCCGAACTGACCGGGGCAACCGTCTATCTGAAGTTCGAGAATCTCCAGTTCACCGCCGCCTACAAGGAGCGCGGCGCGCTCAACACGTTGCTGCAACTGGACGAGGCGACCCGCGCCAAGGGCGTGATCGCGGCATCGGCGGGCAATCACGCGCAGGGCCTCGCCTATCACGGCAACCGCCTCGGCGTACCCGTCACCATCGTGATGCCCAAGCCGACGCCGACCGTGAAGGTGATGCAGACGCAGAGCCACGGCGCGACCGTGGTGCTGGAGGGCGAAACCTTCGACGCGGCGTACGACCATGCCCGCAAGCTGGAGGCCG
>NZ_LMKU01000012.1:57858-103179 GCF_001421635.1 Sphingomonas sp. Leaf25 | reverse complement strand
CGCGCTGGAAATGCTGGAGGACGTGCCGGCCATCGACACGCTGGTCGTTCCGATTGGCGGCGGCGGCCTCATCAGCGGCATGGCGACCGTCGCCCGCGCGTCGGGCCGCGCCATCGAGGTGATCGGCGTGCAGGCCGAGCTGTTCCCGTCGATGTACAACCGGCTGCACGGCACGACGATGGACTGTGCCGGCGATACGCTGGCCGAGGGGATCGCGGTCAAGCAGCCCGGCGGCCTGACCGCGCAGGTGGTCGAGGCGCTGGTCGACGACATCGTGCTGGTCAGCGAACGCCAGTTGGAGGAGGCGGTCAGCCTGCTCGTGCAGATCGAGAAGACCGTGGTCGAGGGCGCGGGCGCGGCGGGGCTGGCCGCGCTGCTGGGGCACGGGGACCGGTTCAAGGGCAAGACCGTCGGCATCGTGCTGTGCGGCGGCAATATCGACACGCGGCTGCTCGCCAACGTGCTGCTGCGCGATCTGGCGCGATCGGGACGGCTGGCGCGGCTGCGCATCCGGTTGCAGGACCGGCCGGGCGCGCTGTTCCACGTCGCCAAGATCTTTCACGAACAGGCGGTCAACATCATCGAGGTGTATCACCAGCGCGTGTTCACCACCCTGCCCGCCAAGGGCCTCATCACCGACATCGAATGCGAGACGCGCGACCGCGCCCATCTCGACCGGCTGGTCGAGGGACTGCGCGATGGCGGATACGAGGTCAGCACGGTGGAACTGGCATGAGCGGCATCACCGGCGGCTGCCTGTGCGGTGCGTGCCGCTATGCGAGCAGCGGGCCGGTGATGAACGTGCGCGCCTGCCATTGCCATCGTTGCCAGAAGGCGACCGGTGCGCCCTTATATGCGCGGGTGATGGTTGCGCGCGACACGGTGACGATCGACGGCCCGGTCGCATGGTATGATGCCGGGACCGGGGTCGAGCGTGGCTTTTGCCCGACCTGTGGCTGCACGCTGTTTTCGGCGCGGCCGGCGGCGGGGACGATCGGGCTGACGATGGGCAGTCTCGACGATCCTGCCCCCTATCACCCGCAGGATCATATCTGGACCGAGGCGATTCAGCCATGGCTGAAACTGGCCGATGGCGCGCCGCATCATCCAAAGGGACCACCGGCGTGACGATTAACCGTCATTGATGCTCAAGCCGCTTTTCACGATGCGGCTTCCGCGCCATATCGGCGTTCAACGCCACTAGCTGGACCGCTGGACGAAGGATCACCGGGTGACTGCGCCGTTTCGTTTTCCCCGTTTCTTCGTCACCGCCCCCTCGCCCTGCCCCTATCTGCCCGGGCGGCAGGAGCGGAAGGTGTTCACCGAGCTGAACGGCCCCAATGCCGACGAGCTGAACGACGCGCTCGGCCGGATCGGGTTTCGGCGCAGCCAGTCGGTCGCGTACCGGCCGAGCTGCGTCGGGTGCAGTGCCTGCATCTCGGTGCGGGTGGTCGCGGGGGCGTTCGCGCCCAACGCCACGCAGCGCAAGCTGCTGCGCCGCCATGGCGACCTCGAAATCCGCACCTGCAAACCATGGGCGACCGACGAGCAGTTCCGCCTGCTGCGCCGCTATCTGACCGCGCGGCATCCCGGCGGCGGCATGTCGGCAATGGACGAGAGCGACTTCGCCGACATGGTCGAACATTCGCCGGTGACGTCGTGGATCGTCGAATATCGCGAACCGACGCTCGACGGGCGGCCGGGCAAGCTGGTCGCGGCGTGCATCACCGACGAACAGGCCGACGGACTGTCGATGGTCTACAGCTTCTTCGAAACCGAGGACGACAGCCGGCAGGGGCTGGGCACCTTCGTCGTGCTCGACCATATTCGCCGCGCGCGGGCGGCGGGGCTGCCGCACGTCTATCTCGGCTATTGGGTGAAGGGGTCGCCGCGCATGGCGTACAAGACCCGTTTCCGCCCGATGGAGGCGCTGGGGCCGGCTGGCTGGGCGGTGCTGGGCGACGTGCCGCCGATCAACACAACGGTCGCCGCCTGAGCTTCATGCGAAAGGGCGCGGCTGCCATGCCGGCAACCGCGCCCTTTCGTGCAACCGGCCGGGGACGATGCCCCGGCCGCCGTGCATCAGCCCTGGCGGGCCTTGAAGCGACGGTTGGTCTTGTTGATAACGTAGATGCGACCGCGACGGCGGATCACGCGGTTGTCCCGGTGGCGATCCTTGAGCGACTTCAGCGAATTGACGATCTTCATGGTTTCGGCTCTCAACACGGCAAAAGGGCCGCTCGCACGGCCGGAAACGAAGCGTCGCCTATCGGCCGGTATCGGATTCGTCAAGCGTCCGGGCAAATTTGACCACCGAAACGCTACCGCAATGAACCCAATCGCCCGCTCTGCACGTTGAACCGCACGAAAAGCGTTGAAAACGGGACGAATGGACATGAAGCGGACGATCGGACTGGGCCTTGCCGCACTGGCGGCCATCGCGACTTCGGGTTGCGCCACCACCGGATCGGGTATCGCCCCGGTCGACGTGACCCGCTTCCACCTGAACCAGCCGATCGCACGCGGCAGCTTCTCGGTCGAGCCGCTGTCGACCAACGCCGTCGTCAGTCCCGAATTCCAGACCTATGGCGAAGCAGTGGCCCGCGAGATGACGAAGCTGGGCTTTGCGCGTGGGACCTCGGGCAGCAGCGACATGATCGTCGCGGTGGCGTTCACCCGCGCGTCGCGCGGTTTCGTCGAGCAGCGCCCGCCGGTCTCGATCGGCGTCGGCGCGGGCGGCGGCGGGGGCGGTTGGCGCGGCGGTGGCCTGGGCGTCGGTGGCGGCGTGGGCTTCGGCCTTGGCGGCGGGGGCCAGCGCGAGGTCGTTGGCTCCGAACTGGCGGTGCAGATTCGCCGGCGCAGCGACGGCACCACTATCTGGGAAGGCCGCGCACTGACCAACTCGCTCGAACGGACGGCGGGGGCGCAGCCGGTATTTCAGGCCGACCGGCTGGCGAATGCGTTGTTCCGCAACTTCCCAGGCGAGTCGGGAATCACTACGACGGTGAAATGAGCATCAGCATCAACGCCGCGTTCGACAGCGGCAACATCCGTGTGGTCGCTTGCCAAGGCGACGTGATCGACCTCGAGATCGTCGCCGACCATCTGTCGGACTTCTATCAGTGGTTCCACTTCCGCGTCGCCGGGGCGCGGGGGCGGACCCTGACCTTCCGCATCGTGAATGCCGGGGGTGCCGCCTATGCGTTCGGCTGGCCGGGCTATCGCGCCCGGATGAGCACTGATCGTCATGCGTGGCGGCAGGCAGACACTGGCTATGCCGATGGCGTGCTGACCTTCACCGCGACGATCGACAGCGAACTGGCATGGTTCGCCTATTTCGCGCCCTACACCCTCGAACGACACGACGATCTGGTCGCGCGGATCGCCGCGAAGCCGGGGGTCGCGCACCGCGAACTGGGGCAGAGCCTCGACGGGCGGGCGATCGATTATCTGACGCTCGGCAGCGGCCCCGTGCAGGTGTGGGCCTATACCCGGCAGCATCCCGGCGAATCGATGTGCGAATGGTTCATGGAAGGGCTGCTCGAACGGCTGACCGATCCGGGCGATGCGATCGCCGCCGACCTGCTGACGCGCTTCACCTTTCACTGCGTCCCCAACATGAACCCCGACGGCTCCTATCGCGGGCATCTGCGCACAAATGCGGCGGGCGTGAACCTCAACCGCGAATGGCATGCGCCCACGGCCGAGAGAAGCCCCGAAGTGCTGTGCGTGCGGAACCGGATGGACGAAACCGGAGTCGACATCGCGATCGACGTGCATGGCGACGAGGCGATTCCCGCCAATTTCATCGCCGGTTACGAGGGGATTCCCAACTGGACCGACGAACATGGCGCACGCTTCACCGCGTTCGGCGCGGCATGGGCGGCGGCCACCCCAGATTTCCAGACGAAGCTCGGCTATCCGGTCGCAGCGGCAGGGCGCGCCAATCTGGCGATGTCGACCAACCAGGTCGCCAACCGCTTCGGCGCGCTCGCCATGACGCTGGAGATGCCGTTCAAGGATCATGACGACAACGCCGATCCCGAATTCGGCTGGTCGCCCGAACGCTCGAAGCGGCTGGCGCATGGCTGGCTGGAGGTTCTGGCGGCGTTCGAGCGATGATCGTGCGGGCCGGCGGGCTCGATGATCCCGCCACCGCCGCGCTGCTGTCCGCGCATCTGGCGGACATGCGGGCATCGTCGCCGCCGGGATCGGTCCACGCGCTCGACCTTGCGCGGCTGGCGACGCCAGACATCGCGTTCTTCACGGCATGGGACGGCGACACGCTGCTGGGCTGCGGCGCGCTTCGAACGATGAACGACGGGACCGGCGAAGTGAAGTCGATGCGCACCGATCCGGCGGCGCGCCGACGCGGCGTCGCGCAGGCGATCCTCGACCGGATCGTCGGGCAAGCCCACGCGGCGGGGATCGACCGGCTGTTGCTCGAAACCGGAACGGGGGCGATGTTCGACGCGGCGCACCGGCTCTATGCCCGCAACGGCTTCGTCCCCTGCGGAGCATTCGGCGACTATGCCGCGACCGACTTCAACCGGTTCCTCTGCCGGACGCTTTAGGCTAGTCGGACGGCCGACAACTGCAACGGAGGTTCCATGCCCACGCTCGTCCTGATCCGCCATGGCCAGTCGGCCTGGAACCTCGAGAACCGCTTCACCGGATGGTGGGACGTGAACCTGACCGAGCAGGGCGAGGCGGAAGCCAAGGCGGCGGGCGAGTTGCTTAGCGCCAAGGGCCACGACTTCGACCAGTGTTTCACCAGTTTCCAGACGCGGGCTATCAAGACGCTGAACCTCGCGCTGGAGGCGATGGGCCGGTTGTGGCTGCCGGTGGAGAAGGACTGGCGGCTGAACGAGCGGCATTATGGCGGTCTCACCGGGCTGGACAAGGCCGAGACAGCGGCGCTGCACGGCGATGCGCAGGTCAAGGTATGGCGCCGCAGCTTCGACGTGCCGCCGCCGTTGCCCGAAGCCGACAGCCCGTGGGACCTGTCGGCCGATCGCCGCTATGCCGGAATCGACATTCCGCAGACCGAGAGCCTGAAGGACACGATCGACCGCGTGCTCCCCTATTGGGACAGCCGGATCGCGCCCGAACTGAAGGCGGGCAAGCGGGTGCTGATCTCGGCGCACGGCAATTCGCTGCGCGCGCTGGTGAAGCATCTTTCGGGCATTCCCGACGACGAGATCACGGGCCTCGAAATCCCGACCGGGCAGCCGATCGTGTACGAGCTGGCCGACGATCTGACGCCGACCGACCGCTATTATCTGAACGAGCGGTAAGTCTCGTTTTTCGTCATTCCCGCGCAGGCGGGAATCCATAGACGCAACGTCGGTGGCTTGAACCGCAGCGTCAGTGTGTATGGATTCTCGCCTGCGCGGGAATGACGATGGATGGGAGGACGCCTTACCGACCCAATACGCGGAACGTTGTACGCTCCCCGCTTGCCCTGCCCCGCCCCCTTGCCTAAGCAGCGCGCTTCTCCAAGCGCTACGGGCCAAGCAATGAACGACGCACCGCTGGTCGGCATCATCATGGGCAGCACTTCCGATTGGGAGACGATGGCCCATGCCGCCGAGATTCTCGGCAAATTGGGCGTGTCGCATGAGACGAAAGTGGTGTCGGCGCACCGCACTCCCGCCCGGCTGGTCGACTATGCCACCACGGCGGTATCGCGCGGGCTGAAAGTCGTGATCGCTGGCGCAGGTGGTGCGGCGCATCTGCCGGGCATGGTCGCGTCGATGACGCGGTTGCCGGTGCTGGGCGTGCCGGTGGAATCCAAGGCGTTGAAGGGCATGGATAGCCTGCTCTCGATCGTGCAGATGCCCGGCGGCGTGCCGGTGGGGACGCTGGCGATCGGCAAGGCCGGGGCGATCAACGCCGGGCTGCTCGCCGCCTCGATCCTCGCGACCGCCGATCCGGCGCTGGCCGAGCGGCTGGATGCGTGGCGCGCGGCGCAGACCGATGGCGTGGCGATCGACCCGCGATGAGCGTGCTGCCCCCCGGTGCCACGATCGGCATCATCGGTTCGGGCCAGCTCGGCCGGATGATCGGCATGGCGGCGGCGCAGCTCGGCTATCGCATCCATGTCTATGCGCCCGAGACGGGGCCGGCGAACGACGTGGCGTTCACCCATAGCCGTGGGGCGTATGACGACATCGACGCGCTGCGGGCGTTTGCGCGCCAAGTCGACGTCGTCACCTATGAATTCGAGAATATCGCCGCCGCGCCGATCGCGGCGCTGGGCGACAAGGTGCGGCCCTCCGCCCGGTCGCTGGAGATCGCGCAAGACCGGGTGCGCGAGAAGCGCTTCGTCGAGGCACTGGGCGGCACCCCGGCGCGCTGGGCCGAGGTGGCGGATCGCGCCGCGCTGGACGCGGCGATCGCCAGCGTCGGATGCCCGGCGGTCCTCAAGACCACGCGCTTCGGCTATGACGGCAAGGGGCAGGCGCGGTTGATGGCGGCGGGCGATGCCGATGCGGCGTGGGACGCGATCGGCGGCGGGCCGGCGGTGCTGGAAGCGTTCGTCGATTTTTCCGCCGAGTTTTCGGTAGTGCTGGCGCGGGGGAGCGATGGCGCGATCGCGATGTATCCTTCACCGGCGAACGTCCACAAGGACGGCATTCTCGACACCTCGACCGTGCCCGCCCCGGCGATCGAGCCGTGGCGCGCACAGGCGGAGGCGCTGGCGGCCAAGGTCGCCGAGGCGCTCGACCATGTCGGCGTGCTGACGCTGGAATTCTTTTGCGGACCCGACGGAGCGGTGTTCAACGAAATGGCACCGCGCGTGCACAATTCGGGACACTGGACGATCGAGGGTGCCGAAACCTCGCAGTTCGAGAACCATGTGCGCGCGGTGCTGGGCCTGCCGCTGGGCGGGGTCGGCATGACCGCCGAGCGTGCCGAGATGACGAACCTGATCGGCGACGATGTCGCGGCATGGCCCGCGCTGATGGCCGAGAGCGGCGCGCATCTCCACCTGTACGGCAAGCGCGAGGCGCGGCCGGGGCGCAAGATGGGGCATGTGACGCGGATCGAGCGGTAAACCGCTCTCCCCTTCGTCGCTCCCGCGAAGGCGGGAGCCCATAGACGCAGCGGTAGTGATCTAAGGCGGAACGGCAGCGTGTATGGATTCCCGCCTTCGCGGGAATGACGAAGGAACGGTGGAGGTCTTACCCCTCCACCCCCAGTTGCCACAGCACGAACGCCATTTCCTCCGCCGCTTCGCGCAAGGATTCCCAGCGGCCGGACTTGCCGCCGTGGCCCGCGCCCATGTTGGTCTTGAGCAGCAGCACGTTCTGATCGGTCTTGGTCGCGCGCAGGCGGGCGGCCCATTTGGCCGGTTCCCAATAGGTTACGCGCGGGTCGTTCAACCCGCCCGAGATGAACACCGGCGGGTAATCCTGCGCGGTGACGTTGTCGTACGGGCTGTACGAGGCGATCAGCTCGAACGCCGCCTTGTCCTCGATCGGATTGCCCCATTCGGGCCATTCGCCCGGCGTCAGCGGCAGGCTGTCGTCGAGCATGGTGTTGAGCACGTCGACGAACGGCACGCTGGCGACGACCGCGCCCCACAGCTCGGGATCGGAGTTCATCACCGCACCCATCAGCTCGCCGCCTGCCGATCCGCCGGCGATGGCGATCTTGCCGTTATCGGTGAAGCCCAGCTCGATCAGCCCCTTCGCCACGTCGACGAAATCGGTGAAGGTGTTGGTGCGCTTGTCGAGCTTGCCGTCGAGATACCATTGCTGGCCAAGATCGTCGCCGCCGCGGATATGGGCGATGGCAAACGCCATGCCGCGATCGAGGAACGACATACGGCTGGTCGAGAAGCCCGGCGGGATCGCATAGCCGTACGCGCCATAGCTGTAGAGATAGAGCTTGCCGGTGCCGTCACGCGGAAAGTCCTTCGGATACACCACCGAACAGGGGATGGCGGTGCCGTCGCGCGCGGTGATGTTCAGCCGTTCGGTCGCGTATTCCGCCGGATCGTAGCCCGAGGGGATCGTCTGCACCTTGCGGACGGTCAACTCGCCCGAGGCGACGTCATAGTCGTAGACGGTGCCCGGCGTGACCATCGATTCATAGCCGAGCCGCAGCGTGTCGACGGCATATTCCGGGTTGTCGCCAAGACCGACGACGAAGCTCGCCTCGGGAAAGTCGATCGGCTTGGGCGCGCCGCCGGCATAGTCGTGGAGGCGAATCTGGTCGAGGCCGTCGAGCCGGCCCTCGATCACGAAGAAACCGGCGAAGGTGGTCACGCCGGTCATGTAGAAATGCGGATCGGCGGCGATCACCTCTTCCCACACGTCCGGGGTTTCCAGCGCGGCTTTCGCGAGGCGGAAGTTGGGGTGGGTGTCGTTGGTGTGGATGTAGAGCGTGCCGTCATGCTCCTCCACGTCATATTCGACATGTTCCTCGCGCGCGCGGACGAGGATCGGGGCGGCGGTAGGATCGTCGGCGGGGATCAGATAGACCTCGCTGGTGACGTGATCGCCCGCCGAGATGACGAGGAAGCGGCGCGACTGCGTCTCGCCAACCGACACGCGCCAGCCCTCATCGGCCTCGTGATAGAGTTCGATGTCCTGATCGACAGGCGTGCCGATGCGGTGGAGCCGGGCGTTGTCGGTGCGCCACTGGTCGTTGGCGAGGCCGTAGAGGAAACCGCTCGAATCGGCAGTCCACACTAGTTCGGACAAAGTGCCGGGGATGGTGTCGGGGAGCAGTTCGCCGGTGGCGAGGTCCTTGACCCGCGCCTCGAACCGTTCGCCGCCGTCGTCGTCGATCGCATAGGCAAGCAGCCGGCCGTCGGGGCTGACCGACAGCGCGCCGAGACGGAAATACTCCTTGCCGTCGGCGAGTGCCGGTTCGTCGAGGATCAGTTCGTCGTCACCGCCCGCGACGGGTTTGCGCCACCAGCGGCGATATTCGCCGCCGGTCTCGAAGTCGGACCAATACCACCAGTCGCCGTCGCGCTGGGGGACGGTGGCGTCGTCCTCCTTGATCCGCGCGCGCATTTCCTTGAACAGCGTGTCGACCAGCGGAGCGTGCGGGCGCATCACCGCATCGAAATACTCGTTCTCGGCCTTGAGATAGGACAGCACGTCCTCATCCTCGACCTTGGGATAGTTCGGGTCGCGCAGCCAGTTCCATGGGTCCTGCACGGTGATGCCGTGATGGTCGTAAGCATGAGCGCGCTGTTCGGCGATGGGCGGGATCGGGTTGGTCATGGCGCGTCATTTGGGGCGGGTGGTTCGGGAAGTCGAGGCGTCTTGCCGGGTTTTGGCTCACGCGACGGCGCTAAGGGCGCGAAGAAGCAGGTGGGTTCACGCGGAGGCGCGGAGACGCGGAGGAAAGAAGCAGAAGAGTTTTTCGCGCAGAGGCGCAGAGGCGCAGAGAGGGCGTATCCGCTGGACTGTTCCGCGTCAGCGGAACCCGCAAGCCTGCAGTTGCCGCGGGATGGACAGCCGCTGTCGCGGCGGACCTCACCACGAACGCCGCCTCTCTGCGCCTCTACGCCTCTGCGCGACCATCCCTTCTTATACTTCGCGTCTCCGCGCCTTCGCGTGAACCAATCTTCCGCACCCCCGCCCCAACTGGTATCGGCGGTGACATGATCGACCATCACGCCCGCCTGACCGCCCTTCGTGCCCACCTCGCAAAGCAGAACCTGACCGGCTTCGTCGTGCCGCTGACCGACGAGTTCATGAGCGAATATGTCGGCGCCTATGCCCAGCGGCTGGAATGGCTGACCGGGTTCAAGGGATCGGCGGGCAGCGCGGTGGTGCTGCGTGATACCGCCGCGATGTTCACCGACGGGCGGTATACGTTGCAGGTGCGCGAGCAGGTCGACGGGAACGACTGGCAGTTCGTGCAGGTGCCCGCGACCGCCATGACCGACTGGCTGGCGGCGAACACGACGCAGGGCGACCGGATCGGTTACGATCCGTGGCTGGCGACGACCGGCTGGGTCGTGGCGGCCGACGCCGCGCTCGCCGCGAACGGCGCGGCGCTGGTCGCAGTCGACGCGAACCCGGTCGACGCGCTGTGGAGCGATCGCCCAGCCCCCTCCCCCGCCGCGATGGAGGTGTACCCGGACGATCTCGCCGGGCGGACCTCGGCCGACAAGCGCGCGGCGATCGGCGAGTGGCTCGGCGAACGACGCGCCGATGCGGTGGTGCTGTCGGCGCTCGATTCGATCGCGTGGGTGTTCAACGTGCGGGGCGAGGATGTCGCGCGGACGCCGGTGGCGCTGAGCTATGCCATCGTCCGCGCGGATGGCACTGCCGAGCTGTTCGTGGCCCCCGACAAGGTCGGCGAGGAAGTCGCCCGGCATCTGGGCAATGCGGTGACGGTGCGCGACATCGCCGGCTTCGCGGACGTGCTCGGGCAATTCGCCGGCCAGCGCGTCGCCGCCGATCCCGACCGCGCGGTGGCGGCGATCCATGGCGCGCTGATCGCCGGCGGTGCCACGATCGTCGCGACACGCGATCCGAGCGTGCTGGCCAAGGCGATCAAGAACCCGGTCGAGATCGCGCATCATCGCGCCGCGCAGGCGCGCGACGGGGCGGCGATGGTCCGCTTTCTCAAATGGTTCGAGGAAACCGCGCCCTTGGGTACGCTGACCGAACTGTCGGCGTCGGACCGGCTGGAGGCGATCCGCGGCGAAACCGGCCTGCTGCGCGACCTGTCGTTCGACACGATCAGCGCGACCGGGGCACATGCCGCCAGCCCGCATTACAAGGCGACGGTCGAGAGCGACGCGCCGATCCTGCCCGGCCAGCTCTATCTGATCGATTCGGGCGGGCAATATCAGGACGGCACGACCGACATCACCCGCGTCATGCCGGTGGGACCGGTGTCCGACGAGATGCGCGACCGCTTCACCCGCGTGCTCAAGGGCCATATCGCGATCGATACCGCCGTGTTCCCCGACGGCACGCTCGGCGGGCATATCGACGGTTTCGCCCGGCGGCCGCTATGGGAAGCGGGGCTCGACTATGCGCATGGGACGGGCCACGGCATCGGCGCCTTCCTGTCGGTGCATGAGGGGCCGCAGCGGATCGGCGCGCCGAACTATCCGGGTGGCGGACCGCTCGAACCGCTACGCGCCGGCATGATGCTGTCGAACGAGCCGGGCTATTACAAGGCGGGCGAGTACGGCATCCGTATCGAGAATCTGCTGCTGACGGTAAAGCGCGACATTCCCGACGGCGACCTGCCGATGCTGGGGTTCGAGACGTTGACCTTCGTGCCGATCGAACGCTCGCTGATCGTGCCCGCGCTGTTGACCGAGGCCGAGCGGGCATGGGTCGATGGCTATCACGCGAAGGTCGCCGCGCTGCTGGTGCCGTTGCTCGATGGCGAGACGGCGGCGTGGGTCGAGGCGAAGTGCGCGGCGCTGGTTTGATCTGACTCCCCTCCCTGACAAGGGAGGGGTCGGGGGTGGGTCGGCCTGCGAGGGAGCGGTGCGTCCGCCACGGACCTACCCACCCCCAGCCCCTCCCTTGTCAGGGAGGAGAGCAAGTATCGTCAGGCCGAGTCGCGCTCCACCAGCACCGGGGGCAGGACCAGCGACGGCGCATCCTCGCCGGCGATGCGGCGGAACAGCGCGTCGATCATCGCATTGGCGCCGGTCGCGAGGTCCTGTCGCACCGTCGTGATGCGCGGCACCGCGCTGATCGCGATCGGCAGGTCGTCATAGCCGACCACCGGCATGTCGTCCGGCACGCGGATGCCGCGATCGGCCAGTACCCGCAGCGTCGTCATCGCGATCACGTCCGATGCGGCGGCGATGCCGTCGATCGTGCCGCCGACCCGGTCGAGGTGGCCGGCGATCTCCTGCTCCATGATGTCCGAGGCGAGGTGCGTGTCGAGCTGGACCGGCGGATGATCGATCCCCGCCGCCGCCATCGCCTGCGCCACGCCGTCGTAGCGGTCACGGATTTCGGGCGCGCGCATCTCCCCCAGAAAGGCGATCCGGCGGCAGCCACGCGCGATCAGCCGCGCACCCGCCAGCCGGCCGCCGGCGACATTGTCGGTGCCGACCGCGCAATGCACCTGCCCGTCGAGGTTGCTGCTGCCCCATGCGACCAGCGGGCGATAGCGTTCGGCGACACGCTCGATCGTCGGGATCTGGTCCGACTGGCCGATCAGCAGCACGCCGTCCATCATCCCCGAATCGACGATCCGTTCCAGCCAGTCGGCGGCGTCGGGAATGATGCGCGACAGCATCAGGTCATAGCCATTCTCGGTCAGCCGGTCGGCGAGAAAGCCGAGCATCGTCATGAAGAACGGGTCGGAAAGATGCTGGCGCCGTTCGTGCCCCAGCGGCACGACGATGCCGATCACCCCGGTGCGCTGCGTCCGCAACCGGCTGGCCATCTGGTTCGGGCGGAAACTGTGTTCGGTGGCCAGCGCCTGAATCCGGTCGCGCGTCTCGGCATTCACCAGCGACTTGCCGGCCAGCGCGCGCGAAACGGTGCCGGCGGACACCCCCGCCAGCCGGGCGAGATCGGCGATGGTCCGCACGCGAGGGGTCGTGGATCGATTTTGCTCCATCCCCATGCTTGTACGAGAAAATATCGCCGTGCGCCTAGCGAAAATCTTTGCGGTGCGGCAAAGCGTGCAATCGTTTGCAGTATCCGATATGCCATCGTGTACGGTAGGCGTACTTGCCGGGGCCCCGGCGGGTGCGCCACTATCGGCAATAACAGGGAGAGGAAGCATCATGGGCAGCGAAGCCGTCGTCGCGGGCGTCGAACTGGGCGGCACGAAATCGATCGCGGTGATCGGGCGCGGTCGGGAAATCCTGGCGCGGTATCGCGTGCCGACGACGACCCCCGGGGAGACGCTGGGCGCGCTGTCGCGGCAACTGGCGGCGTGGCGGACCGAATATCGACCGCGCGCGATCGGCATCGCCAGCTTCGGGCCGGTATCGGTGCGCGAGGGCGTCATGCTGCCCACCCCCAAGCCGCACTGGGCCGGGGCCGATATTGTCGGGCCGCTGGCGGAAGGGTTCGGCGCGGTCGCGTTCCATACCGATGTGACCGGCGCGGCGCTGGGCGAAGGGCGGTTCGGCGCGGGCGTCGGCCTGTCCGACTTCCTGTATGTCACGGTCGGCACCGGGGTCGGCATGGGGCTGATCGTCGGCGGCCGACCCGTCACCGGCATGATGCACCCGGAAGCCGGGCATGTCCGCGTGCGCCGCAGCCCGGGCGACGATTTTGCCGGCGCCTGCCCCTTCCACGGCGATTGCCTCGAAGGGCTGGTCAGCGGCCCGGCGATCGCGGCGCGGTGCGGACATGGCGCGCATCTGCTCGCGGCCGACGATCCGCGTTGGATTTATATCGCCGATGCGCTGGGCGAGGCGTTCGCGACCCTGTTCCTGACCCTGTCGCCCGCGCGGATCATCGTCGGCGGCGGCGTGGGGCTGGGGCAGCCGCATCTGCTCGACCTCGTGCGGGCGCGCACGCTCACCGCGCTCGGCGGGTATCTCGGCTATGTCGATGGGGGCAATATCGGCGAGCGGATCGTGCCGGCGGCGCTGGGCGACGAAGCCGGGCCGCTCGGCACGCTGGTGATGGCGCAGGACCGCATCGCCGCTGGACCGGGCGCGGCGGGGTGATAAGGACCGCGCGATGAGCGAGCCGACCGACGAACCCTCCGCCGCATCGCGCGGTACGCAGACGCTGATGCGCGGCCTCGATCTGGTCGAGGCGCTGCGCGACGCGCCGCTGCGCGTCGCCGAACTGGCGCGGATGCTGGGGCTCAGCCGGACGACCACCCACCGGCTGGCGGCGGCATTGGTCGAGCGCGGCTATGTCGCGCAAGGAGAGAAGGGCCAACTGACGCTGGGGCCGATGCTGCTGCAACTGGGGTTCACCGCGCATCGCCGGATCGACATCGTCCGCGTCGCCCGCGCGCGGATGGAGGCGCTGTCGGCGGATAGCGGGCTGTGCGTGTTTCTCGGCCGGCGCGAGGGCGATCATTCGCTCCACCTCGATCGCGCGGCGGGGCGGCAGCGGCTGGAAGTATCGACCCGGCCGGGCGACCGGCGGCCGGTGGCGCAGACCGGGATCGGCAAGGCGCTGCTGTTCGACGAGGACGCCGCCGGGCTGGCGCGGCTGTATCGCGCCGTCCGCCCCGGTACGGAGGATGCGGCGGTCGAGGCATGGGTCGCCGACATGCGCACCAATGCGCGGCGGGGGCACGTGATCCACGACAGTATCGGCAACGACGGCATCCGCTCGGTCGCGGCACCGATCCGCGACGTGACCGGCGGGATTGTCGCCGCGATCGGCATCGCCACCGCCGCGCAATATCTGACGCAGGACAAGGTCACGGCGATCGGCCCGCAGGTCGCGGCGACCGCGCAGGCGATCAGCCGCGACCTCGGCTATGACGACGTCGGTCAGTCGGTCCCGGCGGCCTGATTGTCGGCCCCGCCGGGGCCGCCGTGATAATCCTTCAACGTCTGACCGCCATCGAACCGGTCACCCTCCTTGCCCGTCTGCGGGTTGGGATAGGCCTCGCCGCTCGACTGACCGCCCGAGGGGGTCGAATTGACGCCGTCGGGCTTCGCCGCGCCCTTTTCGTCGGGCATCGCCTGATTGGGTTGCTTGTCGGTCATCGGGGCATCCTTCGTGTCTGGTTACCGCTCCAACGCGCGGGCCGACGCGAAGGATGCCCGATGCTTCAGGCGACGGTGAAGCTGCCGTTCACCCCCTCGGCTTCGGCAGACGGCGCGATCCACAGGCGGAAGCTGCCCGGCTCCGTGACCGGCCGGTTGGCGGTGCCGATGAAGGCGAGGTCGGCAGGTTTCAGCGTGAACGTCACCAGCTTCGATTCACCGGGCGCCAGCGCGACGCGCTGATAGGCTTTCAGCTCGCGCACCGGGCGGGTGATGCTGGCGGCGACATCGTGGATATAGAGCTGCACCACTTCGGTCGCGGCGCGGGTGCCGCTGTTGGTGACGCGGGCGCGGACGGTGAGCGTGCCGTCGAGCGCCATCCGCCCGCCGCCGAGATCGAGGTCGCTGTACGCGATCCGGCCATAGGTCAGGCCATGCCCGAACGGGAACAGCGCGGCGTTCGGCCCCTCCCGATAGCGCGCCTTGTATTCGGCAAGCGGCCCCGGCGGATTGGGCCGGCCGGTGGTCTTGTGTGCGTAATAATAGGGCTGCTGCCCGGTCGCATAAGGGAAACTGACCGGCAGGCGGGCGGAGGGCGATAGTTCACCGAACAGGATGTCGGCGGTCGCCGGGCCGCTCTGCGAGCCGAGGAACCAGGTGACGAGGATCGCGCGCGCATCCAGCACCGGCTTCTCCAGCACCATCGCCCGGCCGTTGCGCAGCAGCACGACGGTCGGCTTGCCGGTGGCGAGCACCGCCTGTGCCAGATCGAGCTGCGCCTGCGGAATACCGATGTCGGTGCGCGACTGCGCCTCGCCCGACATGCGCTGCGATTCGCCAATCGCCAGCACGACGATGTCGGCAACGGCGGCGGCGCGGACCGCCGCGTCGATGCCGCCGGGAATCGGATCGGTGATGCCCGATCCATCGACCGCGCTGACCATCGCCGGATCGGCGACCGCCGCGCGCACCCCGGTCAACAGGTCGACCGCCTCGGCGTCCGATCCATAGACGTTCCACGTCCCGATCAACTCGCGCTGCCCCTGCACGAACGGGCCGATCAGCGCGATGCGCTTGCCCGATTTGGGCAGCGGCAACAGATCGCCGTCGTTCTTGAGCATCACGATCGATTTCGCCCCCGCCTCGCGCGACAGCCTGAGGTGGTCGGGGGTGCGCACCCGCGTCTTTTCGCGACGCGGATCGATGCGGCGGAACGGGTTGTCGAACAGCCCCAGTTGCACCTTCATCGCCAGCACGCGCCGCACCGCCTGGTCGAGCCGCGCCAACGGCACCTCGCCCTTCGCCACCAGATCGGGGAGGTGCTTCAGGTAGAAGCCCGACTGCATCGACATGTCGACGCCGGCCATGAACGCCAGTTTCGTCGCCTCGCGCGCGTCGGCGGCGAAGCCGTGGGCGATCAGTTCCTCATCACCGGTATAGTCGGAGACGACGAGGCCGCCGAACCCCCATTCCTTGCGCAGCACGGTGTCGAGCAGCCACGGATTGGCGGTGGCGGGAATGCCCGACAGTTCGTTGAACGACGCCATCGTCGTCGGCGCGCCGGCGGCGAACGCGGTCTGGAACGGCGGGAAATAGGTTTCGCGCAAAGTCCGTTCGGACACGTCGACGGTGTTGTAGTCGAGCCCGCCCTCGCCCGCGCCATAGGCGGCGAAATGCTTGGCGCAGGCGGCGACCGCATCGTCGGCCATCAGCCCGCGTCGGCCCTGAAACCCGCGCACCCGCGCCTCGGCCATGACCTTGCCAAGCAATATATCCTCGCCCGCCCCTTCGATCCCACGGCCCCAGCGCGCGTCGCGGGCGATGTCGACCATCGGCGCGAAGGTCCAGTCGATGCCGGCGGCCGATGCCTCGACGGCGGCGGCGCGCGCGGTGCGCTCGGCAAGGTCGGGGTCGAAGCTGCCCGCTTCGGCCAGCGGCATCGGGAAGACGGTGCGGAAACCGTGGATGACGTCGGCGGCGAACAGCAGCGGCACCTTGAGCCGCGCCTCGCGCACCGCCACCGTCTGCATCCGCCGCGCCATTTCCGCGCCATTGCCGTTGAACACGCCGGTCAGCTTTCCGCCACGCACCTGCGCCAGTTGTTCGTCGAACGTGGCGGTCGCGCCGATCGGGTTCAGCGCATTGGCCGCCCCCCCGGCCCATGCGGCAGCCATCAGCGTCAACTGCCCGGCCTTTTCCTCGACCGTCATCTGGCCGATCAGCGCCTCGACCGACGCGGGCAGCGCGGTGGCGTTCCCTTGCGTCAGCAGCGCGCGCGCGGGCGATGCCTGCCACGCCGCCACGGCGCCTGCGCCCATCATCAGTGCGCGCCGCGAAATGCGGATGTCTTCCATGCGATCCCCTCTCCTGCCTGCCCGCCGGCCTGTCAGCGGCGGCGATGCGAATCCTGGTTGAAGCCCGTTGTAGTTTGATGTAACCGGTTACATCAAGAGCGATCGGCATCCGGCCGACGAAAAGCCGCTGGTACGAATCGCAGCGGCGCAGGGAGTGGATTGCAAAGGCGATGGCGAATGCCACGATCCGCGATGTAGCCCGGGTGGCGGACGTGTCCGTCGCGTCGGTATCGCGCGTGCTGAACGGCCTGACCAACGTCCGCCCCGCGCTGCGGGAGAAGGTGGAGGCCGCCGCCGCGCAACTCGGATATATCCCGCATGCCGGGGCACGCTCGCTCAGCCTCGCGCGATCGAACGCGATCGGCGTGGTGCTGCCCGACCTGCACGGCGAATTCTTCTCCGAACTGCTGCGCGGCATGGACCGCGAGGCATCGGCGCGCGGCCTGCAACTGCTGCTGTCGAACATGCACGACGATCCGGCACGCGGGATCGAGGCGCTGCACACGATGCGCGGCCGGGTCGACGGGCTGGTGGTGATGGCCCCGCATATCGATCCCGACCGGCTGTTCGGCCATATGCCCGCCGGCGTCCCCACCGTGCTGGTCAACTGCGCGCCGCATCACCAGCCCCGCCCCGAACTGCGGATCGACAATGTCGCGGGCGCGCGGATGATGGTCGACCATCTGGTCGCGACCGGGCGGCGACGCATCCTGCATCTGGCCGGCCCGGCGGGCAATATCGACGCCGACGAACGGGTCGCGGGCTACTGCGCCGCGATGGCCGACGCGGGCCTGGAACCGATGATCGAGCGCGGGACCTTTCTGGAGGAATCTGGCGTCGCGGCGGCGGAACGGCTGATCGCGCGCGACGGCGACGTCGATGCGGTGTTCGCCGCCAACGACATGATGGCGATCGGCCTGCTGATGACGTTCCGGCGTGCCGGGATCGATGTACCCGGCCGCATCGCGGTCGCGGGATTCGACGACGTACCGCTCGCCCGCCTGATCTCGCCCGCCCTCACCACGTTGCGCATCGACATCGCGCGACTCGGCGAACGCGCGGTCGCGCGCCTGATCGACCTGATCGGCGGCGGCGACGACTGCTCCATCGAACATCGCGCACCGGTCCTGGTGGTGCGTGAGACAACGACATCCAGGGACGGCCCGGACCCACGGGCAGCAAGGGGAATATTTCCATGAAGAAGTCGATGTTCCGCGCGGCGCTGGTCGCCGCGACGACGCTCGCCAGCGGCATGGTGGCCATCGCGCCCGCCGCCGCGCAGACAACGACCGCGTCGATCCGCGGCACGGTGCGCGATGCGTCGGGTGCGGCGGTGGCGGGGGCGAGCGTCGTCGCGACCTCGGCCGGCACGAACCAGAGCTATCGCGCCACCACCGATGCCAATGGCCGCTACACGCTGAACGGCATCCGTCCGGGCGGCTATGCGATCGCGATCACCGGCCCGAACGGCGAAAGCGCGTCGCAGGAAGCGACCGTCGGCATCGCCCAGTCGGCCAGCCTCGACATCACGCTGGGCGCCGCCGCCGCCCCGGCCGCCGACGGCACCGCCGCCGCTCCTGCGGCCGAAGGTGACGACAGCGACGTCATCGTCGTGACCGGCAGCCGCCTGATCGAAAGCCGGACCAGCGAGATCGCGACCAACGTGACGCAGGAACAGCTCCGCACCCTGCCGCAGACCGATCGCAACTTCCTGTCGTTCGCGGCGCTCGCGCCGGGCGTGCGCTACAACGACAGCGAAACCAACAAGGGGTTTCAGGCCGGCGCCTCGACCGCTTCGCAGGTCAACGTGTTTATCGACGGCGTGTCGCTCAAGAACAAGCTGCGCGAAGGCGGCGTGGCCGGGCAGCAGAACAGCCGGGGCAACCCGTTCGGCCAGTTGGCGGTGCAGGAATTCCGCGTCCTGACGCAGAATTATAAGGCTGAATACGAGCAGGCCGGATCGGCGATCATCACCGCCGTCACCAAATCGGGCACCAACGATTTCCATGGCGAGGTCTTCGGCCAGTACACCGACCGGGGTTTGACCGAGCGCAGTTACCTCGACCGCATCAACGGCCGCGACAAGCCGGCGTTCGAGCGCAAGCAATATGGCGTGTCGCTCGGCGGGCCGATCATCAAGGACAAGCTGTTCTTCTTCGGCGCGTATGAAGGCAACGATCAGGACCGCGCGTTCATCGTCGATTCGACCGGCACGCCAGACAACATCCGGGCGTTCGAGGCGGCATCGGGCCGGCGGATCAGCGAGTTCGAGGGCAATTTCGTCAGCCCGTTCCGGGGCGATTTCTATTTCGGCAAGCTGACCTTCACGCCCGACGACGCGCAGACGTTCGACCTGTCGTACAGCCGCCGCGAGGAAACCGACATCCAGGGGTTCGGCGGCAACGTCGCCTATGAATTCGCCGAGAACAAGCGCAACACGGTCGAGACCTATCTGCTCAAATGGACCTATCGTGGCGACAGCTTCATCAATGAAGTCAATCTCAACTATCTGAACTATAATTTCAGCCCTACGTCGCTGAATCCGGGTCAGTCGAGCTTCAACTATGACACGGTGTTGCAGTTCGGCGGGCGCGAGGCATCGCGGCGGGAAATCCAGCAGGGCTATACGCTGCGCGACGACTTCACTTATTCGGGTATCGACAATCACGCGATCAAGGTCGGCGCGCGGGTCGAGGTGACGGACATCGAATTCTCGAACCTCGCCTTCCTGCAACCGGGCTATACCTTCCGCATCGATACGGTCGAGAACCCCAACACCAACCTCGCCAACGACACCGATTTCAGCTTCCCCGCCGAGGCGCGGCTGGGGCTGGGCAACGGCACGGTGCGGGGGTCGAACACCCAGGTCGGCCTGTACGTCCAGGACGACTGGGACGTGACCGACCGGCTGCAACTGAACCTCGGCCTGCGTTGGGATTACGAAACCAACGGCAACAACAACGACTTCATGACGTCGGCGAACGCTGCGGCCGCGCTCCGTGCGTTGCCCGCGACCAGCTATTTCGATCCCGAAAACTACATCAGCACCGGCAGCAACCGCAAGCCGTTCGCCGGGGCGTTCGCGCCGCGCTTCGGCTTCTCCTACGACATCAAGGACGACGCCACGACCGTCGTGTTCGGCGGGTTCGGACGCTATTACGATCGCAACAACTTCAACAACACCGTCGACGAACAGTCGCGCACGATCAACCCGATCGGCGTGTTCCGCTTTTCGCGCGATGGCCAGCCGCGCAACGGACTGCAGACCGTCGTCTGGAATCCGCGCTACCTGACGCGCGAGGGGCTGCTCGAACTGCGCGCAACGTCGACCAGCGGCCTGCCCGAATTGTTCGCGGTCAAGAACGACACCAAGCCGCCGGTCAACGATCAGGTCAGCCTCGGCGTCCGCCAGCAGGTCGGCCGGTGGCAGTTCGCGGTGACGGGGTCGTATCAGCGCGGCCGCAACGGCTATACCAACCTGTTCGCCACACGCCAGAACAACGGGACCGGTCCGTGCTGCACCACCGCGCCGCTGGTGCCGTTCGGCTTCTCGAACGCGCTGATCGGCTATGACGGCCTCGATACCCGGTACAAAGCGCTCTATGTCACCGCCGACAAGCCCTATACCCAGACCTCGGGCTGGGGCGTGAACATCGCCTATACGCTGTCGAAGGGCGAGCAGAACGGCGGCGATCTCTTCAGCCTCGATGCCGTCACCCCCGACGACTACGGCTGGCGCCCGCGCGACGGCGACGAACGGCACCGTGTCGTGGTCTCGGGCATCGTCGACCTGCCGCTCGGCTTCCAGTTCTCGACGCTCAGCACCTTCGGCAGCGGTCAGGCGTTCCGTGTCACCGACGGCACGAACGGCGCGACCTCCGGCTTCAACGAGTTCAGCGCACGCTATCCCGACAAGAACTGCATCAAGGGCGTATTCGCGTTCTGCGAGGTCAACCTGACGCTGGCCAACAAGCTAAAAATTCTGGGCGGCGAGACCGAGATTGCGATCGACCTGCTCAACGCCTTCAACAACAACAACTTCTCGGGCTTCGACGACTTCTTCAACAACCAGGTCAGCCCGGCGACCGGCCGGCCGGTCGACACGCTCGATTCGGCGCGAATCGGCCGCGACCTGCTCACCCTGCCCCGGCGTATCCAGTTCCGCGTCGGCTATCGCTTCTGATCTTTTCCCTTCCTGCCGGATCGGGCGCCCCCCTTGCCCGATCCGGCTTTTTTATATGGACGTAAGGCCAGCCCATGATCGACCGCCGCCACTTCCTCGCCGCCGGCAGCGCCGCGATCGTCGGGGCATGCGCCGCGCCGGGCGGCATGGGCGCGCTCGCCACCCCCGATCTTCTGTCCGACGTACAGGAACGCGCGTTCCGCTTTTTCTGGGACACGACCGATCCCGTGACCGGGCTGGCGCCCGATCGCTGGCCGACGCCCAGCTTCGCCTCGATCGCGGCGGTCGGCTTCGCGCTGACCAGCTATGGCGTCGGCGAGAAACATGGCTGGATCACCCGCGAACAGAACCGCGACCGCACGCTTGCGACACTGGAATTCTTCGCGCGCGCGCCCAGCGGCCCCGCCGCGTCCGGCACCAGCGGGCACAAGGGCTTCTTCTACCACTTCCTCGATGCGAAGACCGGCACGCGCTTCGGCCGGACCGAATTGTCGACGATCGACACGTCGCTGCTGCTCGGCGGCGTGCTGTTCGCGCAAAGCTGGTTCGATCGTCCTGATCCGAAAGAAGCACGTATTCGGGCATTGGCCGAACAGCTTTACCGCGCGGTCGAATGGGACTGGATCACGCCGCGTGGCACCTTCGTGTCGATGGGCTGGCATCCCGAAACCGGGTTCATCCGCTCGGACTGGGATATCTATAACGAAGGCATGATCCTGTACGTGCTGGCGCTGGCCAGCCCGACGCATCCGCTACCGCCCGCCACTTGGGGCGCGCTGACCAAGCGGTTCGAGGCGAGCTGGGGCAATCGCTGGGGTGAGCCACACCTGCAATTCGCGCCGCTGTTCGGGCATCAGTACAGCCATATGTGGGTCGATTTCCGCGGCATTCGCGATCCCTATATCGCGTCCAAGGGTATCGATTATTTCGAGAACAGCCGCCGCGCGACCCATGCCCAGCGCGCCTATGCGATCGAAAATCCGGGTCGCAAGACGGGGTATGGCGCGGATTGCTGGGGGCTGACCGCCTGTGATGGTCCGGGCGACTTCACCGTGACCATCGATGGAAGCCCACGCGAGTTCTTCAGCTATTCGGCACGCGGTCCGGGCGAACGCGACGACGGCACGATCGCGCCCACCGCCGCGCTCGGATCGATCGCGTTCGCGCCCGAGATCGTCGAGCCGATGATCGCGAAGATGCACGCGCGCTATGGCGCGGGCATCTATGACCAATATGGCTTTCGCGATTCGTTCAACCCGACGCTGACCCGCAGCGACCGGCCGTTGCAGCATGGGCGGATCGTGCCGGGTATCGGCTGGGTCGACGGCGATTATCTCGGCATCGATCAGGGGCCGATCGCGCTGGGGATCGAGAACCGCCGGTCGGGAATGATCTGGGAGGTCATGCGCCGCAATCCGCATATCCGGCGCGGGCTGGAGCGGGCCGGATTCACCGGGGGCTGGCTGGCATGATGCTGCCATGGCGGCCGGCGTGACCGCGCGCCCGGCGGTCGCCGACGGGCTGCATGTTCCGGTACGTCCCGGTCCAATCGCGATCGTGATGGAACGCTAGGCGGCAATACTCGTTTCGCTGCCGTGCCGTATACCCCAATGGAGCGGCACGAAGGGGGATCATGCGGCGGTTCAGCGCCTCAATCGGATTAGCGGCGTTCGCCGCACTTGGCGCGTGCAACCGGCATCAGTCGGCGTTGACGGTATTTGGCGAGGAGGCGGCGACCGTTCGCCACCTGACCGTCATCATGCTCGTCGGCGCGGTCGTCATCGCCGCCGGCGTCGCCGGATTGATGATCGCGGCGGTGCGCGCGCCGGAAGGCAAGCTGACGCTGTCGGGTGGCATGCGCATGGTCGGCTGGCTCGGCGGAGTCGTACCGGTCATCGTGCTGCTGTCGCTGCTGCTCTACAGCCTGCCGGCGATGCGCCCGCTGCCAGTGGCCGACAGCGATCTGCGGATCGCGGTGGAGGGCGAGCAATTCTGGTGGGCGGTCCGTTACCAGCCGCCCGGTGCCGCGCCGGTCATGTCCGCGAACGAAATCCGCATCCCCGTGGGCCGCACCGTGCAGTTGGACCTGACCGCCGGTGACGTGATCCACAGCTTCTGGATACCCGGTCTTGCCGGCAAGATGGACATGATCCCCGGCCGCACCAACCGGCTGGTGGTCCGCGCGACGAAGCCGGGCAAGTTCCGCGGCGTCTGCACCGAATTCTGCGGGCTCAGCCACGCGCTGATGGCGTTCGACGTCGTGGCGATGGAGCCGGTGGCGTTCGACGCATGGCTCGCCGCCGAGCGCCGCCCGGCGATCGTGCCGCCTGCCGGCAGCGTCGCGGCGGCCGGGGCGCAGGCGTTCGTCGCCGATGGCTGCGCCGGATGCCATGCGATCGCCGGCACCGAAGCGGTGGCGCGGATCGCGCCCGACCTGACCCACTTCGGCAGCCGCACCTCGCTTGGCGCGGGAACGCAGCCGATGACCCGCGAGGCGCTGGTCGCCTTCATTCTGAACGCGCCGTCGGTGAAGCCCGGCGCGCGGATGCCCGCCTACACTCATCTGCCGCCCGCCGAGGCGCAGGCGATCGCCGCCTATCTGGAAAGTCTGAAATGAGCCTCCACGCGCAAGACGATCCCGCGCTCCGCGCCGCGCAGGAGGAACGGCTGCGTGCGGTGTGGAAAGCACCGCAGGGCATTTTCCTGCGCTGGACCGATTGCAACAACAACCGCGTCGGCGCGTGGTACACGCTGACCGCGTTCGGCTTCATGCTGTTCGCGGGCGTGCTGGCGCTCATCATGCGCACCCAGTTGGCGGTGCCCGACAACGACCTCGTCTCGGCGAACAGCTTCAACCAGTTGTTCACGCTGCACGGCTCGATGATGATGTTCCTGTTCGCCGTGCCGATGTTCGAGGCGGTGTCGATCATCCTCCTGCCGCAGTTGCTCGGCGCGCGCGACCTGCCGTTTCCGCGGCTGTCGGCGTTCGGTTACTGGTCGTTCCTGATCGGCGGGGTGTTCGTCGGCGGATCGATCTTCTTCAACGCCGCGCCCGATGGCGGGTGGTTCATGTACCCGCCGCTTACCACCCGTACCGACCTGTCCGGCCTCGGTGCCGACATCTGGATGCTGGGGCTGAGCTTCATCGAGGTGTCGTCGGTCGCCGCCGCCGTCGAGCTGATCGTCGGCGTGCTCAAATGCCGCCCGCCCGGCATGCGGCTCAACCTGATGCCGCTCTATGCGTGGTATATCCTCGTCGTCGCAGTGATGATCCTGTTCGCCTTCCCGCCGCTGATCGCGGGCGACGTGCTGTTCGAGATGGAGCGGCTGCTCAACTGGCCGTTCTTCGACGCGGCGCGCGGCGGCGATCCGCTGCTGTGGCAGCACCTGTTCTGGATTTTCGGCCACCCCGAAGTCTATATCGTCTTCCTGCCATCGATCGCGCTGTTCGCGATGATGATCCCGACCTTCGCCCAGCGCCATCTGCTCGGCTATCCGTGGATCGTGCTCGCTGCGGTCGGCACCGCGTTCCTGTCGTTCGGCCTGTGGGTCCACCACATGTTCGCGACCGGCCTGCCCAAGATCAGCCTCGCCTTCTTCTCCGCCGCATCCGAAGCGGTGGCGATCCCGACCGGCATCCAAATCTTCGCCTTCATCGCGACGCTATGGGCGGGCAAGGTCAAATGGTCGACGCCGCTGCTCTATGCCTCGGGCAGCCTCGCCATCTTCGTGATCGGCGGCCTGACCGGCGTGATGGTCGCGATCGCCCCGTTCGACTGGCAGGCGCATGATACCTATTTCGTCGTCGCGCATCTGCATTACGTGCTGATCGGCGGCACGTTGCTGCCGCTGTTTGGCGGGCTGTATTATTACTGGCCGCTGATTACCGGCAAAAAACTGTCGGACCGGATGGGGCGCACCGCGTTCTGGATGTTGTTCGTCGGCGCGAACCTCACCTTCTTCCCGATGCACTTCAGTGGGTTGTTCGGCATGCCGCGCCGGGTGTTCACCTATCCGGCCGAACTCGGCATCGGCTGGCTGAACCTCGCGTCGACCGCCGGGGCTTATCTGTTCGCGCTGGGCACGCTGATCGTCTGCATCGACCTCGCGCGCTCGCCGTGGCGGGCCAAGGCGGTGCGCAATCCGTGGAACGCCGGCACGCTCGAATGGCTGGCGCATCCCGATGACGAGGATTGGGGCATCCGTTCGGTCCCGCTGATCGAGAGCCGCTACCCGATCTGGGACCAGAAGGATTTCGTGAAGAAGGTCGACGAGGGTCGCTTCTTCCTAGCCGATGCCGAGGAAGGCCGGCGTGAGACGATCGTGACGAGCGTGCTCGACGCGCGCCCGCTCTATGTCGTCCGGCTCGGCACGCCGAGCTGGGTGCCGATGATGACCGCCGTCGCGCTGGGCAGCGTGTTCATCCTCACCACCTATCACCTCTACTGGTGGTCGCTCGCCGGGGCGTTCGTGACGCTGGGCTGCGTCCTCTACTGGCTGTGGACCGGCACCGCCGAAATCCCGGAGAAGGACAGCAAGCCGATCGGCCATGGCATCGAGCTGCCGCTCTATGTCTCCGGCTCGGCGGCCCCTGGATGGTGGGCGATGTTCATCACGATGATGGCCGATGCGACCGCCTTTTCGGGGCTGGTGTTCGGTTATTATTTCTTCTGGACGGTGCATCCCGAATTTCCGCCCTCGGGTCCGGGCATGGATGGGCCGGGCACCTTCTGGCCGATGGTCGCGCTGGCGCTGGCGGCGGCGAGCTGGCTGGCGACGGTGGGCGCGCGCGGGTTCAACCGGCGTGGCGGCGTGGGTGCGGCACGGACGCTGCTCGCGCTCGGCATCGCCGCCAGCCTCGGCGGCATCTGGGCCGGGTTGCAGGGGCCGCTGACGACCGGGCTCGACCCCGAACTGCACAGCTATCCCGCAATCGTGTGGGTGCTGGTGATCTGGACTACCGCCCATGCCGGGATCGGCGCGATCATGCAGAGCTATACGCTGGCGCGCAGCATCGCCGGGCGGATGACGCCGCGCTATGATGCCGATCTGCGCAACATCACCGTCTATCAGCACTTCATGGCGCTCACCGCCATCGTCACCTATGCGACGATCGGCCTGTTCCCGGGGGTCGCATGAAACGCGGGTTGCATGGCATGGTCGGCCGGCTGAAAGTCACCCTGTGGTCGCTGATCGTGCCGCCGGTCGCGTGGGCGGTGCATTTCCTCTTCTCCTATCTGTGGGCGGCGATCCATTGCGCGAAGGTCGGCGGTTTTCCGCGATTTCCCATCCTCTACGCCGTCGGCACCGTCGCGGCGCTGGCGGTGATCCTCGCGGCGGGGATCGTCGCGCATCTGCAATCGCGGGTGCCCGGCGACGATCCCCCGCACGAGGAGAGCACCGACCGCGACCGGATTCGCTTCCTCGCCTTCTCGACCGTGCTGCTGGCGGCGCTGAGCTTCGTCGGCGTGCTGTTCACCGCCGCGCCGGTGCTGTTCCTGACGGATTGCCGGTGAAGCGCGCAGCGTTCCTCATCGGTGGCGCGCTGCTGCCCGCCGGCTGGCTGGCGGCGGCGCAGGCGGGGATGGTAGGCCATATGGCGGGGCATATGATCGCCGTCGCCGTCGCCGCGCCCTTGATCGCGTTCGGCCTGAGCGACGGGCGGTTCGACCCGGCACGGCGCTGGCCGACGATCGTCACCCCGCTTGGCATGTCGCTGGTCGAGCTGGTGACGGTATGGGGCTGGCACCTGCCCGCGCTGCGGCTGCTTGCCGACCGCTCGATCGTGGCGATGGTCGTCGAACAGACGTCGTTCCTCGCCGCCGGGTTGCTGCTCTGGGCCGCCGTGCTCGGCACCGGGCGCGACCGGCGCGCGGGCGGGGTCGGCGCGCTGCTGCTCACCTCGATGCACATGACCTTGCTCGGCGCGCTGATCGGCCTTGCCCCGCGCCCGCTCTATCCGGCGATGGCGCATGGGATGCACGATCCGCTCGCCGACCAGCAACTGGGCGGCGTCGTGATGCTGATGGTCGGGGCGGCCAGCTATTTCCTCGGCGGCCTGGCGCTTCTCGCGACGCTGCTACGTCAACCGGAGCCGCAGCCATGACCATCCGCCTGACGTGGAAGCGCGTGATCGTGACGCTGCTGGGCATTTTCGCGCTCGGCATGGCCTATGCGTGGTCGGGGGCGTTCAATGTCGCCGCGTCGTCGGGGCACTGGGCGGTCACCGACTGGTTCCTGCACTGGGTGATGCGCAATTCGGTGCAGACCCGCGCCACGCTGACCGTGCCCGACGATGCCGCCGACGCCAGCGGGCTGGTGAGCGCGGCGGGCTATTACGCCACGTCCTGCGCCTCGTGCCATGGCGCGCCGGGCGTTCGGCCGCTGCCGTTGATGCAGAAGGCCACGCCGCCCGCGCCCGACCTGTCGAAGAACGCGAAGGAATGGACCGACAAGCAGCTCTACTGGATTCTCGAACATGGCGTGAAGTTCAGCGGCATGCCGGCATGGGGCGCGAAGGATCGGCCCGACGAGGTGCGCCGGATGGTCGCCTTCGTCCGACGCCTGCCGACGATGAGCCCGCAGGAATATCGCCTGCTTGCGGGCAGCAACGCGCAAGGGTTCGGCGCGGCGAACGGCCGGTTCGACAGTTGCGCCGGATGCCATGGCAACGACGGGCTGGGCCGGGGACAAAAGGATATTCCGGTCCTCGCCGGGCAGAACCCGGGCTATCTCGCCGCAGCACTCGAAGCCTATGCCACCGGCCGCCGCCAGAGCGCGGTGATGGGGAATGCGGCCGCGCAGTTGACGCCCGAGGAACGGGTCGCGCTTGCCAGCCGCTTCGCGGCGATGCCGAACGGAATCGGCGCTGCCGCCCGGCCGGCACAGGATTCGGCGGCGTTGCGGATCATCGAGCGCGGTCTGCCCGACCAGCAGCTCCCCGCCTGTCGCAGTTGCCACACGCCGGGCATGGCCAACCGCTATCCGGTGATCGACGGGCAGCGGGCGGGCTATATCGCGGATCGGCTGCGCAACTGGCGTGGCGAGAAGGAGGTGGTCGACGCGCGCAAGAGCCAGGCGACGATGCCGGTCATCGCCCGGCGCATCCCCGAAGACATGATCGAACCGATCGCCCGCGCACTGGCGGGGAAATGAACCGATAGCGCCTCGACGCGGCGATGCGGGGTGATAGGGTGGGCCGGCCATGCCGACCGTCCCTGCCCTTCGTATCGCCGCATCGCACGGCCAGCCGTTGTTCGCGACCGGCGCGGCCCTGTGAGCGATAGCGACCGCCTCGACCCGGCAATGGTACTCCGCGCCTATGCCGCCGGGATCTTCCCGATGGCCGATACGCGCGACGCGCCCGGCGTCTATTGGGTCGAGCCGAAATATCGCGGCGTCCTCCCGCTCGACGGGTTTCACCTGTCGCGCACGTTGCGCAAGCTGATCGTCCGCGATCGCTACCGCGTCACCGCCGACCGCGCCTTTGCCGGTATTCTCGCGCTGTGCGCCGAAAGCGCCGCCGATCGCACCGAAACATGGATCAACGGACCGATCGAAGCGGTTTTCCTCGAATTGCACGCGCTGGGCTTCGCCCATTCGGTCGAGGTGTGGGACGGCGATCGGCTGGCGGGCGGTCTTTACGGCCTTGCGATCGGCGGTGCGTTCTTCGGCGAAAGCATGGTCAGCCGCGCGCCCAGCGCCTCCAAGGTCGCGCTGGCGTGGCTCGTCGCGCGGCTGCGGGCGGGCGGCTACCGGCTGCTCGACTGCCAGTTCCAGACCGATCATCTCGAATCGATGGGCGCGGTCGAGATACCCCGCGCGCGCTATTCGGCGTTGCTGTCCGCCGCGATCGGGGTCGATTCGGCCGGCGTCGTCACCGGTGCGGACTTCGGCGCGCTCGATCGTCTGGCGGTTGGCGACGGTGGCGCGCCGCCGCCCGCCGATACGGTTTCCGGCCCTCCCCCGGGGAAGGACATCGTGCAGCTCTTGGGCCACACGTCGTAGATCGGGTGGAGCACGACGTTCAGTGCCGGCCGTTCCTTGAACAGCCAGCCCGAAAACGCCCGGCGCCATTTGGTGTCGGCGCCGCGCACGTCCAGTTGCACGAACGCGCCGGTATATTGCTCCTGCTCCCACGGCGCGGTGCGCTCGCACGCGCGCAGGCGGACGACGACATCGCCGACCCGCGTCGCCTGTCCGGGTTTCAGCGTCAGGTCGCGGGTTTCGCCGTTGCGCTTGTTGAGCAACCCGACCACCGCGACGCGCTGCGCCATCGGCGTGGCACCGGCCAGCAGCCGTTCGTCCAGCCCGGTGTCGACACTGACGACTTCGGTACCACCACCGGTGCGCGGACGCGCGGCATCGGGCACGGCGACCTCGGCGGCGACCGGTGCGGTGGCGGTGCGGCTATCCTGCCACCGCGTCCAGCCCAGCCAGCCGATCAGCCCCGCCACCACCACGATCGCCAGCCCGACCAGCCAGCGACGCGGGGTCATGCGTCGGGGTTCCACGCCTCATAATCGCCGGTGGCGCGGACCCGCGCGCCGCCCTTGTCGAGCACGCCGGGCGGGCGATAAGCGAGCGCGGTGCCGGTCTGGTTCTCGATTGGGGCCTGCTGCCACTGGCGCACCGGCGGCAGCGATTCGTCGGGCGTCCCCTCGATCTGGTGGTGCAGCCAACTGAACCAGTCGGGCGGCACGCGGCTCGCATCGTTCGAGCCGGAATAGATGACCCAGCGGCGCGGCTGCCCCGCGGTATCCTTGCCGCCCTGATAATAGACATTGCCGAGATGGTCGGAACCGACCTTCGCCATGCCGCGCAGGCCCATCCAGGTGCCGAAGGTGGCGCCGTTCCACCAGGTGAAGATGTTCGCGAGGATACCCATGGCGGTCCGCTTAGCGCCCCGATGCGGATGGGGCAACGGTGCCGATCATTTCCACGTCACCTTGTCGCCCGCCGCGATGCCCAGCTCGGCGGCGCGGCCACCGCCCAGTTCGAGGACGGCCGACACCGGCTCGCCCGATCCGACGGGGATTTCGGAATAGGGAATGGTGTCCTCGGCGATGGTCGCCACGGTGCCGTCGGGGCGGATGAACAGGATGTCGAGCGCGCTGGGCGTGTTCTTCATCCAGAAGCTGGCCGGTTTGGGCGGGCCACCGTCGGGCGGATAGGGCGCGAACAACATGCCGCCATCGGCGGGAATCGACGGGCGGTACATCAACCCGCGCTGCTGCTGCGCCTCGGTCGCGGCGAGTTCGACGGTGAAGTCATGGGCCTTGCCGGCGGCGGTCGTGATGGTGACGCGCTTCGTCGCGACGCCGGCCTGGGTGGCGGCGTCGCTCCCGCCCGACTGGCAGCCGCCCGTCGCGGCGGCGAGCGCCAGTGCCGCCGCGGCGGCCATCCGTTGCAATGTCACGCGCTTACTCGCCTTTTTCGACCACGATCGCCAGCGGCCCCTTCTGCCCATCGACGATCCTCGCGACAAGCCGCTCCTCGGGATCGACTTCCTCAATCCCGCCGCGCCGCAGCGTTTCCATATGGACGAACACGTCGCCGGGTTCGTTGATGCGAACCAGAAAACCATAGCCTTTCAGGCGGTTGAACCACTTCACCGTCACCGGCTCGAACGGGCCCGCCTGATCGGCCAATGCCATGCGGTCGGGGCGGTCGGCGGGGCGACGTACCGGTTCGATCGCGCTCGACAGGTCGATTTCGAGGATTTCGGTCGCCTGCATGCCGCGCGCCTTGCGTACCGCGTGGCAGACGATCCGCGCCCCTTCGGGAAGGGTCCGGCGGCCATGATCCTGAAGCACCGAAAAATGCACGAGGACGTCACCGACATCCGGGTCGTCGGCGACCACGAACCCGAAGCCGCGGGTCACGTCGAACCATTTGACGACGCCACCGATCGCGATTCCCGGCTCGGCATCATCGCCGAACGGCACGACGCCCGACGAAACGACGGAGAAATCGTCTGCGGTGGTTCGAGCCTCCATGCGCATATATTTGCAATCCCCCTGCCCGCATCCTAACACGATCTTTCACGAACGCGACGATTTCTTTGCGATTAAGCATGGTCTTCGCGCAAGTCCGGGACGTCGTCGGCGGTCATCGACGCGATTCGCCGGGCGAGCGACGGTGCATGACCGGCGCGGACCATCGCCGCGATCTGTCGTTCGCGCTGGTCGCGCTCGACCGGTTCGGGCGCGAACGGGCCGATCCGCCGCCGCCGGGCAAAGGCCATGGCGGTCGCCTCCGCCCCCTCGTCGATCGCTTCGTCCAGCGTGCTGCTGTCCTCGCCGGCCACCCCGGCGTGGCGCAGCGCATCGCGCACCCGGCGCGGCCCCAGCCCCCGCCGGGCCATCGCCGCCACGCGCGATTCCGCGAACGCCAGATCGTCCACATAGCGCAGTTCGACCATGCGATCGGCCAGCGCTTCGGGGTCGATCGCTCCTTCGCTGCCGCGTTCGCGCAGCTTGCGGCGCAGATAATCGAGCAGCTTGGCACGGGTCGTTGCGAAGCGTTCGACATAGCGTAGCGCAAGGCGTTCGAGTGCCGGCTGGGTCAGCGCGGGCGGCGGGCGGCGGGGTTCACGGGGCATGCGCCATGTTTGTGCCATAGTGCGCCGCGATTTTGAAACGGACTGTGCCGCGCGGCCGGTTGTCGCTATGGCGATCCGCTTGGGAGCCGCGTGTTACCCGCCATGGTGCCGTGAGTTGGACAAGAATGACGACGAATATTGAAGGAACTGTTGCAGCGACGCCGGTGGCGACACCGACCATGGACGCGCTCCCCCGCCGCTTCGCCGATTTCGCGACGCTGGGCGAAGCGATGGACTATGCCGCGACGGGGACACGCGGGCTGAACTTTCACGACGCACGCGGCACGCTCACCCGCCCCTACCCGTTTCGCGAGATGCGCGAGGATGCGCTCGCGCAGGCGCACCGGCTGATCGCGCATGGCGTGCGCCCGAAGGATCGCATCGCGCTGATCGCCGAGACGGGGCCGGAGTTCGCCGCGCTGTTCTTCGGCGTCGTCTATGCCGGCGCATGGCCGGTGCCGCTGCCGCTGCCCACGTCGTTCGGCGGGCGCGACGCCTATGTCGAGCAGCTCCGCGTGCAGTTGGCGAGCTGCGATCCCACGACCTTGCTCTATCCGGCTGAACTGGAAGCGATGGCGGGCGAAGCCGCGCGGGTCGCCGGGGTCGAAGGGATTGACTGGGAACGCTTTTCCGCCAGCGACGCGCCGGTCGTCGATCTGCCGCAGGCCGCCACCGACGATATTTGCTACCTGCAATATTCGAGCGGTTCGACCCGTTTCCCGCACGGGACCGAGATCACCCACGCCGCGCTGCTGAACAACCTGTCGGCGCACAGCCATGGTATGGAAGTGAACCCCGAGGACCGCTGCGTGTCGTGGTTGCCATGGTATCACGACATGGGGCTGGTCGGCTGTTTCCTGTCGGTCGTCGCCAACCAGGTGTCGACCGACTATCTGAAGACCGAGGATTTCGCGCGGCGGCCGCTGGCGTGGCTCGATCTCATCACCCGCAACACCGGCAGTTCGATTTCCTACTCGCCGACCTTCGGCTACGACATCTGCGCCCGGCGGATGTCGAGCCAGACCAAGGCGGCCGACCGGTTCGACCTGTCGCGCTGGCGGCTGGCGGGCAATGGCGCGGACATGATCCGGCCCGATGTGATGCAGTCGTTCGTCGACGCCTTTGCAGACGCCGGGTTCAAGGCGTCGGCGTTCCTGCCGTCCTATGGCTTGGCGGAGGCGACGCTGGCGGTGGCGATCATGCCGCCGGGCGAAGGGATCATCGTCGAACTGGTTGAAGAGACGGAACTTTCCGGTCACGCAGGGCGCGCCGACCGGCCGCAGCGGTATCGCGCGATCGTGAATTGCGGCAAGCCGGTGAAGGACATGGCGATCGAAATCCGCGAGGAGGACGGCACGCTGTTGCCGCAGCGCGCGATCGGCAAGCTGTGGTGCAAGGGCCCGTCGCTGATGAGCGGTTATTTCCGCGATCCCGAGGCGACCGCGGCGTGCATGGCCGATGGCTGGCTCGACACTGGCGACATGGCTTATATGTCAGAGGGTTACGTCTATATCGTCGGCCGCGCCAAGGACATGATTATCGTCAATGGCAAGAACCACTGGCCGCAGGACATCGAATGGGCGGTCGAGCAACTGCCCGGATTCAAGGCGGGCGACATCGCCGCCTTCGCCATCACCACGCCGGGCGGCGAGGAAACCCCGGCGGTGCTGGTGCAGTGCCGCGCGTCGGACGAGGCCGAGCGGCAACGGCTGCGCGAGGAAATTCGCGAGCGCGTCCGGTCGGTTACGGGGATGAACTGCGTCATCGAACTGGTGCCGCCACGCACGCTGCCGCGCACGTCGTCGGGCAAGTTGAGCCGGGCGAAGGCGCGCAAACTGTATCTGGAAGGCGAGATCAAGCCCTATGCGATCGCGGCCTGAACCCGCAAGTTTTCGCTGTCCTACAGGCCGCCCGACCGGCTATCCAATAATCGGCCTTGTGCTTCCGGTTGGACCGGGATAGAGGCCGCCTCCGCACACGAGTGTAGCTCAGCTGGTAGAGCATCGGTCTCCAAAACCGAGGGCCGGGGGTTCGAATCCCTCCACTCGTGCCAGCGCACCCCGCGCGCCCTTCCCCCATCTGGACGCCGACGATGTTCCGTGCGCTGTACGACTGGACGCTTCGCCTCGCCAATCATCGCCATGCGGTGCGCAGCCTTGCCGTCGTGTCGTTTTGCGAAAGCTCGTTCTTTCCGATTCCGCCGGATGTCGTGCTGGTGCCGGTCATTCTGCAGCATCGGACGCGGGCGTACCGGATCGCGGCGATCTGCACGATCGCGTCGGTGCTGGGGGCGATGGTCGGCTATGCCATCGGCTATTTCCTGTTCGACACGGTCGGGCGCTGGGTGATCGAGCTGTACGGGTTGCAGGACAAGGCCACCGCGTTCCAGGCGTCGTTCGCGAAGTACGGCGCGGCGATCATCCTGCTCAAAGGGCTGACGCCGATCCCGTTCAAGCTGGTCACGATCGGGTCGGGGCTCGCCAAGTTCAATTTCGGGATGTTCGTGCTGACGGCGGCGATCACCCGCGCGTTCCGCTTCTTCCTGATCGCGTTCCTGCTCAAGCGCTATGGCCAGCCGGTGCAGGACTTCATCGAGAAGCGGCTGACGCTGATCGGGACGTTGCTGGTGGTGGCGCTGGTCGGCGGGTTCGCGGCGGTCAGCCTGTTGTAACCGTTTCGGCTGCGTTTCATACCGCACCGCAGCAAATCGATGCTATGCTCTTTGCGCCGTCCGCGAATCGGACGGTGTTTGGGGGGACCATCCATGTTGAAATTCGTAGCCGCCATCGGGGCGGCGGTGATCGCACTTGCCCAGCCGGCCGCCGCGCAGGATATGCCGCCGCCGGTCGCGCCCGAGCTGACCGATGCGCCGGGCGATGACCCGTTGAGCGGTTTCCGGTTCGAGGCCACCGCCGGCTATGACCGGCTCGAAGCCTATTATATCGAGGACGATACCAAATATTACGACGGCGCGAACGGCATCCGCTATGGCAGCGAGATCGGCTATGATGCGGCGATCGGGCGCAATGTGCTGCTGGGCGGTTATGTCGCGTACAGCGGGTCGAGCGTGGACCGGTGCGACGACCTCGATTATTTCGTGCTGTGCCAGAAGGCGGGCAACGAGATTTCAGGTGGGCTGCGGATCGGCGGTCGGATCGGCCGTCGCGCGCAGATGTACGGCAAGATCGGCTATTCGCAGTTGAAGCTGAACCTGTCGGCATTCGGCGACGATTTCGAGGAAACGTATAAGGGCGTGCAATTCGGCTTCGGCGGCGAATATGCGATGGGCAACGGTGCCTATGTGAAGGCCGAGTTCGTCGGCAGCAGCTTCGGCACCAACAACACCATCTATGAAGACCTGAACTTCGAGCGGCGCAGTGTCGTGGTGGGGCTAGGCTATCGGTTCTGACGATCGGCCTTCGGGAGAAACCGGGGGCACCTTTGCTGAGAAGCGAGGGGCGGGGTTGGGTAGGTCCGTGCGGCACGGGATGCTTTCCACAACCGGCCGACCCACCCCCGGCCCCTCCCTTGTCAGGGAGGGGAGAAGACCGGCGTTTTGCTGGATGTCGATCCGGCTCGCCTGCCCTGCCCGTCCGATTATGGCGAGGGGGGAACGCGCGGGCGGGGGATGTCGCGACGCGGGGCTTCGAGGGGGGATCGCCGCCCTGCCCGGCATTGCTTGCATGGGGCTGCGTTCGTCGCTAGATACCATGCCCAATCCGACAGCGTGGATGGGCCGCGCCGGTTCTTGTAAGGGACCGGACGGGGCCTTGTGTCCAAATGTCGATCAACCGCAACAAGGGTGCGCGTGTGGCCAAGGTTACTCCAGTCGAATTCATGCGGCAGGTTAAGGCGGAAACCGCGAAGGTGACGTGGCCGACGCGCAAGGAAACGGTGATGACCGCGGTGATGGTGGTCATCATGACCTCGTTGCTCGCGATCTTCTTCCTTGGCGTCGATTCGATGTTCGATGCGATCGTGAAGGCGCTGCTGCGCCTCGCCCAGTAACGCCTCGACCCCGCACTCCCACGAGCTTCAAAGGACTTTCATGTCGCGTTGGTACATCATTCACGCCTATTCGGGGTTCGAGGGCAAGGTCCGCGATTCGATCATGACCGAGGCGACGCGCCTCGGCCTTGACCATGCGGTCGAGGCGATCGAGGTGCCGACCGAGAACGTGACCGAGGTGCGGCGCGGCAAGAAAGTGCAGTCCGAGCGCAAGTTCATGCCCGGATACGTGCTGGCGAAGCTGGACCTGAACGATCAGGTCTATCACCTCGTCAAGAACACGCCGAAGGTGACGGGCTTCCTGGGGTCGTCGGGCAAGCCGCAGGCGATCAGCGAGGCGGAAGCCACGCGGATGCTGAACAGCAAGGAAGAGGCCGCCGCCTCGCCCACCAAGCAGAAGATCAAGGTCGATTTCGAGATCGGCGATTCGGTCAAGGTGCTCGACGGCCCGTTCGCGAGCTTCAACGGCGTGGTCGAGGAACTGGACTTCGACAAGTCGAAGGTGAAGGTTTCGGTGTCGATCTTCGGGCGGGCAACCCCGGTGGAACTGGACTTCGAGCAGGTGGAACGAAGCAAGTAAGGCAAAGCCTGACTTGCTGTCCGCACGCGGTTAGCGCCAGCTAACTGCGAGACGGCGGACACCGGCCGGCGGGTGCAACCCGACCGACGTTAGCGGCGTAGGGCGAAGGCCCTGCGCCGTTTTTGGTTTGGGAAAAGCTCTTGATACGCTTCGGACACCCCCTTGACTTCCGACGAGTATCCAGTTGAATTAAAGACATGTGCGGGACGCACTAGCCACGTCGGGATACTTACTTTGCAGTCGAGTTCTGCCGAACTCGTTCGCCAATCGCAAAAGAAACCCTGACTCTCCGATTGTGGTGGCCGCCCCCGTGCCTTGCACGGGGGCGCGTTACTCGGAAGGGGATACAATTTTGCAAGAACTGATTGAAGAAGCGATTATTCGCAAAGCTCAATCTGTTTTACGTAATCGTAGAATTGATCGCGCCATTTCATTCAAAAATGCTGATCGATATCGTAAGCGAACTGGGCTGGTTCCTGGTATTCCATCAGAAGCAGACCCTGCTTGGTGGAATTACCACCCTCATTTCGATCCAGCATATTGCATTCGGCATGCTCGATACCTGAGCCGAACCATATGGCGCAAGCTACAGGATAATCTGTATCATCCAGTTCCGGCTATTCAATTCGACCTTCCAAAACCAGATGGTTCGCATCGAAAGATCATGGCCTTTGCAATTCCCGACTCTGCTCTTGCAAATTTAGTTCATCGTAAGGCTACGAAAAGGAATATAAATCTTTTTTCACGCCTGAGCTACGCCTATCGTCCTGACCAAAATGTTTTTGACGCTATACTAAATTTATCAAAATCCCTCGACTCTCCAAAATCGTATATAGTTCAGTACGATTTTTCTAAGTATTTTGATACTATTGATCATTCTTATATTAGAAAAGTTCTATTTGAGCGGCAATTATTCTTACTTCCGGAAGCTGAGCGAAATGCTATAAATTCTTTTCTCAAGCATGAATATGCTCATATTTCTACCTATAGTCACAACGTGTTTGATGTCAGAGATTCTGGGGTCCCGCAAGGTAGCTCACTGTCATTGTTCTTATCAAATGCGGCAGCCCACGAATTAGATTTAGCACTTGAAAAATTAAACGGAACTTTTGTACGTTTTGCTGATGATGTTGTCGCAGTAGCTCACTCATATTCCGACGCGCTGGCGATTTCAGCAGCATTTCGGGACCATTGCAATTTGGCTGGCCTGAAAATAAATTATGATAAATCTCCGGGCATTTTACTATTTGGCGGAAGTCCAGAACGTGAAATGCGGACCTTTACTATTGATACTGACGATGGCGATCAATTAGAAACTATTTCTAAAATAGATTATCTTGGTCATAGCATTACTGCTTGTGGCGTAAACATTCCGTCTAAATCAATAAAACGAATAAAGTCAAAAATTTCGAGTATAGTTCATAAAAACCTTTTCCTTCATCGAAGAAATTTAGGCGACTCCTTTAATCCGTTACGCGTAGGCCCCGGATTTACAGATTGGGACTTAACCACGTGCATTAACGAAATACGTAAATATATTTATGGAGCGTTGAGAGAAAGTCAGATCGATGGATTCTTATCGGATGCCAGCAAACCCCCATACATGCGTGGACTAATGGGATTTTTTCCGCTCATTACGGACCCAAAAACTTTTATAGAATTGGATGGCTGGCTGTTAAATATCATTGCTAGGGCGCAGCGAGAAAGACGCCGCATGCTTTCTAGTAATTTTGGAGTATCTATTCCGGTATTGACCAAAAAAGAATTAATATCTGGAAGTTGGTATCAATACCCAGAAATTAGAAACGATGCGTCACTTCCCAGCTTTGTTCGTGCTTGGCGCGCAGCGCGGAAATATTATCGGCGTTACGGGCTTTCGGGAATTGAACCTCCTCGTTATTATTCTTTGAACGAATATTAAATTTCTTAATAGGCAACTGATAGCGGCTATCTTGATGCTTTCCCCCACCTCACCCGCTTAATCGCCGCCAGCAAATCCTCATCCGGCGTAAGCGGCTCCCACTCCTCCCGCCTGCCCCCGCGCCGCCACTCCAGTTGCGCGTAACTGACCAGCCGCCGCTCCTCCTCGTCCAGCACCTTCTCCACGCGATACTCCCGCGCACACCGGTCCTTCCACGCGGCGTTGCTCTCGCCACGCTTCGGGCCGAACGCGGGGTTGACCAGTTCCTTCTGCCGCCGGTCGTTCCATGCGACCAAGAGCATCGCCTGATGCACGGTCATCGGCTCGATCGGCGGGGGATCGTTGTGGCGCCACTGGTCGTGGACATTGGCTTCGGGCAGGCCGGATTCGAGCAGCGCCATCTCCAGCCGTTCGGCGCCCACCGCCAGCGCGAGGCGCATCTCGCGGGCGAAGCCGGGGTGGCGGCGGGCGCGGGCGTAGAAGCTCGAATGGGCGAAGCCCGCCGCGCTCGCCGCCAGACGCACGTTGGCGGTGGCGGTGAGCGCGCGCAGGAAGGCTTGCTCGGCGGCGGTGTCGATGTGGCGGGCCCTGGTGGCGCGCAGTTGCAGGCGGCCTTTCGAGCGGACGAGGCGGGCGTCGTCGGGCGAGACATTGGTATCGGCGAGGGCGGCGGCGGCGAGCGCCAGCGCGCTTTCCCAGCGCTGGGCGAAGTCGGGGTCGGCGTTGCGGCGCTTGGTCAGCATCGAGCGGTTGAGGCCCAGCGTGCGCGCGGCGTCGCGGGCGTTGCCGGTGCGGGCGAGTTCCTTGAGGAAGGCGGCGTTCTGGAGCGCCTGCGCGCGGCTATAGGGTCTGGCCATGGCTTCGAGCGGATCATTGTAAGTCCAACATTGCAAGGGGCCGCGCTTTCGACTATGCGCGCACGCTTCCGATACGACAGTTTTGGAAAACCATGGCGGGAGGCGCTCCGGTAACGGATGTGCCGCACGGACCGCTAAACTTGAAAGAGAGTGACCATGGCCAAGAAGATTACCGGCTATATCAAGCTGCAGGTGCCGGCGGGCGAAGCCAAGCCGTCGCCGCCGATCGGGCCCGCGCTGGGTCAGCGCGGCGTGAACATCATGGAATTCTGCAAGACGTTCAACGCGCAGACCTCCAGCGGCGACATCGCGAAGGGCACGCCGCTGCCCACGATCATCACCGTCTATGCCGACCGGTCGTTCAGCTTCGAGACGAAGACGCCGCCGGCGACGTATCTTATCAAGCAGGCGATCAACCTGAAGTCGGGTTCGAAGGAGCCGGGCAAGTCGGTCGCGGGCACGATCAAGCGTTCGCAGTTGAGCGAGATCGCGACGATCAAGATGAAGGATCTGAACGCCAACGACATCGACGCGGCGACGAAGATCATCGAAGGTTCGGCCCGCGCGATGGGCCTCGAAGTCACGGAGGGTTGAGATCATGGCCAAGCTGACCAAGAAGGCGAAGACCCTCGCCACCGCCGTCGACACGCTGAAGCTGCACGGCATCGATGAAGCCATCGCGCTCGCCAAGACCCACGCCACGTCGAAGTTCGACGAGACGATCGAGGTCGCGCTGAACCTGGGTGTCGATCCGCGTCACGCCGACCAGATGGTCCGCGGCGTGGTGACGCTGCCCAAGGGCACCGGCAAGACGGTGCGCGTCGGCGTGTTCGCACGCGGCGCCAAGGCGGACGAAGCCACTGCGGCGGGTGCCGACGTGGTGGGTGCCGAGGACCTGATGGACGCGATCCAGGGCGGCAAGATCGATTTCGATCGCTGCATCGCGACGCCGGACATGATGGGCCTCGTCGGCCGTCTCGGCAAGATCCTGGGTCCGAAGGGCCTGATGCCGAACCCGAAGCTCGGCACGGTGACGATGAACGTCGCCGCCGCCGTCGAAGCCGCCAAGGGCGGTCAGGTGGAATATCGCGTCGAGAAGGCCGGTATCATCCATTCGGGCATCGGCAAGGCGTCGTTCCCGGCCGAGGACCTGCGCGCGAACTTCGACGCGCTGGTCGACGCGGTGGTGAAGGCCAAGCCGTCGGGCGCCAAGGGCAAGTATGTGCGCAAGGTCGCGCTGAGCTCGTCGATGGGCCCGGGGATTAAAGTCGATACGGCCGAGGTCGCAGGCGCGTAAGCGCCGCAGCCGTGCCGCAGGGCACGGCCCGAGGCCGGCCGGTGGGAGCGCAGGCTCCCGACCGACGACGCGGGATTAATTCCCGTGTCGGTTGCCAGAAGAAAAGGGGTCGGAGGCTTTACGCTTCCGGCCCCTTTTCCTTGGCCCCCACCCCGCTTACAAATTCAGCAGCGCAGGATCGCCGCCCTTGGCCATGATGTTGATCGAGGTCGAGCGTTCCGCCGCGTAGCGCAGCAGCGCGTCGGGGCCGCCGGCCTTGGGGCCGGTGCCCGACAGCCCTTCGCCGCCGAACGGCTGGACGCCGACGACCGCGCCGATGATCGAGCGGTTGACGTAGACGTTGCCCGCCGGGACCAGCGCGGCGACTTCCTCGGCGAAACGGTCGATGCGGCTGTGGATGCCGAGCGTCAGGCCGTAGCCGCGCGCGGCGAGGGCTCCGGCGACTTGGGGCAAGTCGGCCGGATCGTAGCGATGGATGTGGAGGATGGGGCCGAATACCTCGCGTTCGAGGAAGTCGGGGGTGGGGATTTCGGCGATGACCGGGGCGAAATAGGTGCCCTTGGCCGCCCATTGCTTCGCATCGGCGCGGAAGAGGATTTTCGCCTCGCGCTCCAAGCGGGCGACATGGGCTTCGAGCGCATCACGCGCGTCGGCGTCGATCACCGGGCCGATGTCGGTGGCGGGGTCGGCGGGGTCGCCCAGCGCGAGGCACTTCGCCGCGCCGATCAGCGTTTCGATCACCGCATCGGCGGTGTCCCTCGGCAGATAGAGCAGGCGCAGCGCCGAACAACGCTGGCCGGCCGAGCCGAAGGCGGAGAGCAGGACATCGTCGACGACCTGTTCGCGCAGCGCGCTGGTGTCGACGAACATACCGTTGAGGCCACCGGTCTCCGCGATGAACGGCAGGATGGGGCCGCGCCGGTCGGCCAACTGGCGGTTGATCGCCCATGCGGTGTCGGTGCCGCCGGTGAAGGCGACGCCGGCGATCGACGGATGGCCGACGAGTTTCGCGCCGACGTCCGCGCCCTCGCCGGGCAGCAGCGCGAGGAGATCGGGGTTCAGGCCGGCGGCGTGGAACAGGCGGACGGCTTCATGCGCGACGAGCGGGGTCTGTTCGGCGGGCTTGGCCAGCACCGCATTGCCGGCGGCGAGGGCGGCGGCGACCTGTCCGGTGAAGATCGCCAGCGGGAAGTTCCACGGGGAGATGCAGACGAAGGTGCCGCGTCCGTGGAGTTCGATCTGGTTCACCTCGCCCACCGGTCCATGCAGCACGGTCGGCCCGGCGAAGCGGGTTTCGGCGAGCAGCGCGTAATAGCGGCAGAAGTCGATCGCCTCGCGCACTTCGGCGACGCCGTCGTTGAGCGTCTTGCCGGCCTCGGCCGACAGGATGGCGATGAAGCGGTCCATCTGCGTGTCGAGCGCGTCGGCCATGGCGCGCAGCACCTTGCCGCGCGCGAGGCCGCCGGCGGCGTCCCATGCCGGTTGCGCGGCACGGGCGCGGCGTGCGGCTTCGTCGATGTCGGCGGCGGTGGCGTTGCTGACCGATCCGATGGTGCGGGCGTGATCGACCGGGCTGGCCATCGGCGTCGCCCCTGCCCCGGGCTGCATCCGGCCACCGACGATCGGGCCGGCGGTGATCGGCGCATAGGCGGCGCGGGCGCGATCGGCCTGCGCGCGGACGGTGGCGATCGAATAGTCGCGCCCCAACGGGTTGGCGCGGCCGGCGTAGATCGCGGCGGGCGATGGCAGGCGGGGATGCTGGTGCGGCTGGGCAGCGACCGCCGCCACCGGATCGGCGACGATGGTTTCCGGCGAAATCTCCTCGTCGAGCAGCGCGTTGACGAAGCTGGAGTTCGCGCCGTTCTCTAACAGGCGGCGCACCAGATAGGGCAGCAGTTCCTCATGCCCGCCGACCGGGGCATAGGCGCGGAGCACCAGCGCATTGTCGGTGCCCGCCCCGGCGGCGCGGTACAGCCCCTCGCCCATGCCGTGGAGGCGCTGATGTTCGATCGCCACCCCGGCGCGCGCCGCCATGTGGCGGACGGCGACGAGGGTGTGGGCGTTGTGCGTCGCGAACTGCGGATAGAGCGCGGGGGCGGCGGCGATCAGCTTGTGCGCGCAGACGAGGTAGCTGAGATCGGTCGCCGCCTTCGAGGTGAATACCGGATAGCCGGGATGGCCGGCGATCTGCGCGCGCTTCACCTCGCTGTCCCAATAGGCGCCCTTGACCAGCCGGACCATGATCCGCCGCCCGGTGTCGCGCGACAGGCGCTCCAGCCCATCGATGACGCCGCGCGCGCGCTTGCCATAGCCCTGTACGACGACGCCGAGGCCGGTCCAGTCGCCGAGATCGGCTTCGCGCGCGAGAGCGTCGACGAGTTTGAGCGACAGCGCGAGGCGATCGGCCTCCTCGGCATCAATTGCGAGGTTGAGCGCATGGCCGGCGGCGATGCGGGCGAGGCGGTGGAGGCGCGGGTAGAGATCGGCGATGACCTCGCCCTCGCGCACCGCTTCGTAGCGCGGGCAGAGCGCGGAGAGTTTCACCGAGACGCCGTGGCCCTGTTCGGGGGTGCTGCCCGGCGCGCGGGCGCGGCCGACGGCGTCGATCGCCGCAGCATAGATGGCTTCGTAGCGATCGGCATCGGCCAGTGTGCGCGCGCCTTCACCGAGCATGTCGAACGAGCAGAGATAGCCTTCCTTCGCGGCGCGCTTCAGCGCGTCCTCGATCGTCGCGCCGAGGACGAACTGGTCGCCCATGATGCCGACGGCGGCGGCCAGCGCGCGGCGGATGACCGGTTCGCCGAGGCGGCCCGCCAGACGGCGGATCGTCTCGCCGATGCCGGCGCTGCCCGCGTCGCCGACCAGCTTGCCGGTGAGCGTCAGGCCGATGGTCGAGGCGTTGACGAACAGGCTGGACGACTGGCCGAGATGCGCCGCCCAGTCGGCCGCCCCCACCTTTTCGGCGATCAGCCGGTCGCGGGTCGCGGCATCGGGCGTGCGCAGCAGCGCTTCGGCGAGGCACATCAGCGCCAGCCCTTCCTGCGTGCCGAGCGAGAATTGCTGGAGGAAGCCTTCGACCACGCCGGGCTTGGCGGCGGCGGCGCGGGTGCGCGCGACGAGTTTCGCGGCGTCGGCAACGATCTGCGACCGGTCGGCGGTGGTCAGCGGGACCTGTGCCAGTAGTTGCGAGAGCAGCACCGCTTCGTCGGTGAACTTGTCGGCGTCCAAGGCATCCCAGTCGATCGCGGGCATCGGTTTCTCCATGTGGTATCGACGGTATAGGGCGGGATCGGGTGAAGGTGTGTCGGTTGTTGCGGGGGATGGCCGATGATCTGGTTGCATTATACGATCTTGGCATCATTATCTTCGTCATCCCGGCGCAGGCCGGGATCCACGGATACGGGCCGGGGCGGCGCTTGCGAGGCGTTTCGTGGCCATGGATCCCGGCCTTCGCCGGGATGACGGGGGCGTGGGGCCGGCGGTGTGACGGTTTTCCGTTCGGCACCGGCTACTCTTGTGAAAGGAATGAGAGCATTATTCATCTTCACCGTCACGGCTACCGTCGTCATCCCGGCGCAGGCCGGGATCCACGGATACGGGCCGGGGCGGCGCTTGCGAGACGCTTCGTGACCATGGATCCCGGCCTGCGCCGGGATGACGGAGCGTGTGGGGGAGCCGTGGGGGCTGGCGGGGAAACAGGATCATGGACCAGACCGACCGCAAGTTGCTGCGGGTGTTGCAGGCCGATGGGCGGATCACCAATCAGGCGCTCGCCAGCCAGTGCGGGCTGTCGCCCGCCGCCGCGTTCGAGCGGGTGCGGCGGTTGCGCGAGAGCGGGGTCATCCGGGGCTATGCCGCGCTGCTCGATCCGGGGAAGCTCGACCGGTCGCTGCTGGTGTTCATCGAGGTGCTGCTCGACCGGACGACGGCCGACGTGTTCACCGCGTTCGGCAATCATGTCCGCGACCTGCCCGAAGTGCTCGAATGCCATATGGTCGCGGGCGGGTTCGATTATCTGCTGAAGGTGCGGATGGCGGACATGGACGCCTATCGCGCGTTCCTCGGCCGCACGCTGACGACGGTGCCCGGCGTGCGCGAGACGCGGACCTATGCGGTGCTGGAAGAGGTGAAGGCGACGACGGCGTTGCCGCTTTGATTCGCTCCCCTCCCTGACAGGGAGGGGAGTAAGCGGACGCATAACACGATATTGCGTGGTATTGCTGCGGTATGAACGATTGCGTCGTTCGTACGCTGTGATAGCCTGTGCGACGGTTCGACGTGGAGACGACCGATGGTTGCGATCGCTGCCCCTGCTGGCCCGAGAATCCTGGCGTTGATCGATGGTGCGCCGCCGATGGCGATGGCCGATGCGATCGACCGGTTGCGCGCGACGTTGCTGCCGATCGGGCGGGCGACCGATGGCGACCGCAACATCCTTGGCGCGAAGATCGACCGGTTCGTCGGCGATGGCGATGCGCCGGTGATCCTGATGGCGCATGGCGCGGGCTGCCGCGCGGCGGCGTGGTGGGCGCGGCTGTCACCGGCGCATTATGTCCAGCGGGTGGCCGGGGCGATCCTCGTCGACCCGGTGGCGGAGGCCGGGCATGACCGCTTCGCCTCGCCCAGCATCGCGCTGCCGTTCCGGTCGGTCACGGTCGATCACTCGCCGCCGGCGATGATCGCGGCGCTGGCGCGCGAATGGGGCAGCGAACTGGTCGACGATCGCGAGGAAGAGGCGGCGCGTGGGCGTCGGTTGCTCAGGATCATCGAGCGGCTGAGCGGCGCGGTGGTGGCGCATGACGTTCGCACCGCGCGGAAATTGGCGCGGCTGGGGTAGAGCAGCAACGCCCAGAAATTGCTCCCCTCCCTGA
>NZ_LMKU01000012.1:35824-57853 GCF_001421635.1 Sphingomonas sp. Leaf25 | reverse complement strand
GGGGGGGGGGGGGGGGGGGTTGGCTTGCGAGGGAAAGCGAGCGTTCCACAACCGGCCGACCCACCCCCGGCCCCTCCCTTCCAGGGAGGGGAGAAGCCAGATGCCGATCGGGCCTAGCCCCTACGCCTTGGCATCAGCGCGTTGCGCATCGCGAAGCTGGAGTTGATGCGCGTCACGCCGGGCAGGCGCGACAAGATGTCGGTGTGGAGCGCCTCGTACGCGCCGGCGGATTCGACCGCGACGCGCAGCCAGTAATCGGACTGGCCGGTCATCAGCCAGCATTCCTGGATTTCGGGGTGGCGCCGCACCGCCGCTTCGAAGCGCGAGAGATATTCCTCGGTCTGACGCTCCAGCGTCACCTGCACGATCACGGTCGCGCCGTGATCGGCAGGGTCGGCGCGGGTGACGACGGTATAGCCCCGGATCGCGCCGCCGTCTTCGAGCAGGCGGATGCGGCGCAGGCAGGCCGATGGCGACAGACCGACTTCGGCGGCGAGCGCGTTGTTGGGACGGCGCGCGTCCTGCCGCAGCAGGCTGAGCAATTTGCGGTCGATCGCGTCGAGGGTCATGGTTCCAAATCCGTCGTCGCTTGTTGCGTTCGATACAATCTATGGCAGATCATGCGACAATCGCGAACAATCTGCCGCGCCGACTGTAGTAGCGTCGTGGACGGGCAAGGAGCCGACGACGGGCATGGGTTTGCTGACGATCGATCTTGACGCACTGGTCGCCAATTACCGGAGCATCGCCGGCCGGGTCGCGCCGGCGCGTGCCGCCGGGGTGGTGAAGGCGGACGGCTATGGGCTGGGCGCGGCGGTCGTCGCCGATGCGTTGTACGGTGCCGGGTGCCGCGACTTCTTCGTCGCGCTGACCGGGGAGGCGGTGGCGCTGCGGCCTGCCCTGCCGGCAGATACGCGGCTGTTCGTGCTGAACGGGATTGCGCCGGGCGAGGAAGCGGCGTTGATCGCGGCGGAAGCGATTCCGGTGCTGAACGGTCCGATGGACATCGCGCGGTGGCGGGCGGCGGCGGAAGCGGCCGGGCGGCGGTTGCCGGCGGCGGTGCAGGTCGATAGCGGCATGTCGCGGCTGGGCCTTGCCCCGGCGGAAGTGGCGGAGATCGCGGTCGATCCGGCGCTGCTGGGCGGGATCGAGGTGGTGCTGGTGATGAGCCACTTCGCCTGCGCCGACGAACCGGGGGCTGCGGCGAACGACGCGCAGCGCGCGCGGTTCGCCGAGCTGGCGGCGATGCTGCCCCCTGCCCCGCGCTCGTTGTCCAATTCGGCGGGCGCGTTCCTGCCCGGCGATCAGGGCGATGTGGTGCGGCCCGGAATCGCGCTGTACGGCGGTGCGCCGCAGATGGGGGTCGCCAATCCGATGCGGCCGGTCGTCACGCTCGATGCGCGGATCGTGCAGGTGCGCGACGTGCCCGCCGGGACCGGGGTCGGCTATGGGCTGACGTCGGTCGCGGACCATGACCGGCGGATCGCGACGCTGTCCTACGGCTATGCCGATGGCTGGCCGCGCGCCTTGAGCAACCGGGGCATGACCTGGGTCGGCGGCCATGCCGCGCCGATCGCCGGGCGGGTGTCGATGGACAGCATCTGCATCGACGTGACCGGCGTGCCCGACGACGTACTGGCGCAGGCGAGCCATGCCGAGCTGATCGGCCCGAACCAGACGATCGATCGGGTGGCCGAGGATGCGGGCACGATCGCCTATGAAATCCTGACCGGACTGCGCCACCGCCATGCGCGGCGCATCCTGCCCGTCCGGGGCCACGGAGAGGCAAGCACATGCGGATCGTGATCCTTGGCGCGGGGGTGATCGGCGTCACCTCGGCATGGTATCTCGCGCAGGCCGGGCATGAGGTGGTGGTGATCGACCGCCAGCGCGGCCCGGCGCTGGAGACGAGTTTCGCCAATGCGGGCGAGATTTCGCCGGGCTATGCCTCGCCATGGGCGGCGCCGGGAATCCCGCGCAAGGCACTCAAATGGCTGTTCATGGAACATGCCCCGCTGATCCTGCGGCCGAAGGTCGATCTGGCGATGCTGCGCTGGCTGGTCGCGATGCTCGGCAACTGCAACGCGCGCGACTATGCGGTGAACAAGGGGCGGATGGTGCGGCTGGCCGAATATAGCCGCGACAAGCTGATCGAGCTGCGCGCCGCCACCGGCATCGCCTATGACGAACGGTCGCAAGGCACGCTGCAACTGTTCCGCGAGGAGAAGCAGCTTGCGGGGATCGACAAGGATACCGCGGTGCTCAAGGCCGACGGCGTGGCGTTCGAGGTGCTCGACCGCGCCGGCTGCATCGCCGCCGAGCCGGGGTTGTCGGGCAGCAACATGGACATTGCCGGGGGGCTGCGGCTGCCGGGTGATGAGACGGGCGACTGTTTCAAATTCACCAATGCGCTGGCGGACATGGCGGCGGATGCGGGGGTCGAGTTCCGCCTGGGGCAGACGATCCGCCGGCTGGTGCGCCAAGGCGACCGGGTGACGGGAGTCGAAACCGACCGGGGGGTGGTGCGCGGCGATGCCTATCTCGTGGCGCTGGGCAGCCATTCGCCGCGCCTCGTCGAGCCGCTCGGCCTGCGGCTGCCGGTGTATCCGGTGAAGGGCTATTCGATCACCGTGCCGATCGTCGACGAGGGACGCGCGCCCGTCTCGACGCTGCTCGACGAGAGTTACAAGGTCGCGATCACCCGGCTGGGCGACCGCATCCGCGTGGGCGGCATGGCGGAGATTTCGGGGTTCAACAACGACTTGCCCGATGCGCGGCGTGCGACGCTGGAATATTCACTGGGCAGCCTGTTCCCCGGTGCGGGCGACGTGTCGCGGGCCAGTTTCTGGAGTGGCCTCAGGCCGATGACGCCCGACAGTACCCCGGTGGTGGGGGCGACCAAGCTGTCCAACCTGTGGCTGAACACCGGCCACGGGACGCTGGGGTGGACGATGGCGTGCGGATCGGCGGCGGTGATCGCCGACCTGATGTCGGGGGGCCAAGCGGCGATCGAGACGGGCGATCTGGCGCTGTCGCGCTATCGATAGAAGCCGCGTCGCGGTTGCCGTCGACCGGTCGTCCTCCTAGACGACGGGGATGACACCGTTTGCGACCGCGTGATGCGCGAGGGGCTCGATACGCTGACCGAACGCGAGAAGGAGGCACTGCGCCTGCTGCTCGCCGGGCATGATGCCAAGTCGGTCGCGGCGCATCTGAACCTGTCGATCCACACGATCAACGAGCGGTTGCGCGACGCGCGGCGCAAGCTGGCGGTATCGAGCAGCCGCGAGGCCGCAAGGATTTTGGGCGATGCCGAGCGCGGTGGCCCCCAAACCATGGGGGACAAGCAATTGGGGGTGTCCCCCAACGCCGTTGCGGGTGCTTCCAGTGGTCCGCCGCAGTCGACCCGACTGCTCTGGCTCAGTGGAGGAATGCTCACCATGTCGATCCTGATCGCCGCCGTCATCGCGGCCGCCACCGCCTTCAACACCCCCGCGCCGACACCCGCCGCCACCGAACAGGTCGCGAGCGATCCGGCGGGGCAGCAGGTCGCACGGCAATGGCTGACGATCGTCGACCAGGAACGCTGGCAGGATAGCTGGCAGGCCGCCGGGGCGACCTTCCGCGATGCCGTGACCGCCGACCAGTGGACGGCGCAGGTCAAGCCGGTGCGCGCGCCGCTGGGCGCGGTTCGATCACGGACCGTCCAGCGGGCGACCACGACCACGTCGCTGCCGGGTGCCCCGGCGGGCGAATATCAACTGGTCGAGTTCCGCACGGCCTTCGCCAACCGCGCCGGTGCGACCGAAACGGTGGTGCTGGCGAAGGACGGCGGCCGGTGGGGCGTCGTCGGCTATTTCATCAAGTAACGCGGGGTCACACCTTGTAGCGGTCGGTCGGCAGGTGCGCCTCGCCGGCCGCCGCGCTCTTGTGGAACAGCGCCTTGTCTTCCGGGCGAAAGGCCCAGCGCCACAGGATCGCGAAATAGGTGGCGAGGATGATCGGGATGCCGAACAGCATTTCCGCCCATTCGTAGCGGCGCGGCAACTGCATGATCGCCGATCCGACCAGCGCCGCCGCCAGCACCGCCCAGACGAACGCCGGGCGGAAATCGCGCACGCTATGGTCGAGCAGTTTCGAGAGGAGCCCGGACTTGACGACCGAGCCGATACTGACCGAGGTGACGAGCGCCACCGCCGGCCCCGCCGCCGCCCATGGCTCGGGCCAGCCGAGGCCGCGCATCAGCGCGACCAGCGCGAAGCTCAAGGCCACCTGAAACGCGAGCAGCGCCAGCGAGATCATCAGGTTGCGGTGGCGCGCGATATAGACCAGCGCCGCTTCGGACACCGCGCCCTTGGCGGCGAACACCTCGGCGATCAGCAGGAACGACAAGGCCCCCGCCCCGCTGACGAATTCGCGGCCGACGACGCCCATCACGCCCGAGGCGGGGATGCTGCCCGCCAGCGCCAGTGCGGCCTGCGCGGTGATGATCCAGAAGCCGACCTGCCGCACCTGTCGCGCGACCGCCGCCTTGTCGCCATCGGCGAGGCTATGAGTGATGACCGGGCCGAGGACGGGATCGAAGCTGGTCTTGAGCTTTTGCGGCAGCGAGGCGACCTGTTGCGCCATGTAATAGACGCCGACCGTCGCCGGGCCGAACAGCAGCCCGAGGATGAAGCGATCGACGTTGCGCGTGCCCCATTCGATCGCGTCGGCGCCGGCCAGCGGCATGTTTCGCTTCACCAGCGCCAGCATCGGCCCCAGATGCGGCGACCAGCCGACCGGCAGGCCATAGCTGCGGACGAACGGGATGATCGAGGCGGCGAGCGCCGCCGCCATCGCCAGCACGTAGGACATGATGAGCCCGTCGCGCGTCGAATAATAGCTCAGGCCCCATGCGGCGATCGAGATCGTCCACGGCTCGACCACCGCGCGCGCCGTCACCGCCGCCTTCACGTTCAACCGGTAGGCGAGCGCGGCCAGGCTGACGTCGGACCAGGCGATGGCGAACACAACCAGCGGCAGCAGGCGTTCGAAGCCGATCACCTGGCTGTTGGGATACATGATCTGCGGAAAGACGAAGAGCAGCGCACTGGCCGCGACCGAGAGGATGAAGGCGACCGCCAGCGCATCCCACACGACATGCGCGTGCGGCCGGGTGGTCGACGACAATGCCTGTGCCAGCCCCCGCTTCAACCCCAGCGTCGCGATCAGCGCCGCCAGTTCGACCACCAGTACGGCGAGCGCGAACCGGCCGACGATCTCCGGCCCATAGACGCGGCCGGCGATGAACAGGAACGGCAACCGCGCGACGAGGCGCAGGACGAAGCCGAACACGTTCGTCCGCCCACCCTTGGCGAGTGCGGCGATGTCGTCGGTCGGCGGGGTCGGCGCGTCGGTCATGCGCCGCGCGGGGGGCAGGTCATCGCCGCGTCATAGGGGATGCCGCCGCCGCGCCATAGCCCCTCGTTTACGCTTTGCACGCCGGGTGCGGCTTGCGGGCAACGGTCGGAGTTCCGGTACCAACCCTGCCGAACCCGTTCGATCGGGCCGAAGCGAAAACCCGCGCGTTCGCGAGGGTTCGAACAGCCCGTCAGACCCGCAACAGATCGAGCAACGGGTCGAAGGCATAGAGCGCGGCGCGGCGGCCGGCCGACCCCTCGATCGTACGCAGGAAGCCCGCGTCGACCAGACGGCGCGACAACAGACGGGCCGAGGATCCGGGTATCCCCGAACGATCGACGAAACGGTCGTTGCGAAACACCGGGCTGGCGAAGACGAAGTCCAGTGCCTGATCGTGAAACTGCGAATTGAGCGTTTCGCGAAACCGCTCGCGCATGTCGCTGTAGAGCGCGAAAATCCTGTCGGCGGTCGAGATGTTGACGGCCGCCTGCGCGTGCATCGCGCGCAGGAAGAACACGATCCATCCCGTCCAGTCGCCGTCGGCGGAAACGGCGCGCATCCGGGCGATATATTCGTCCTTGTTCGCTTCGAAATAGCCCGAAACGAAGAAATTGGGCTGGGCGATGATGCCGAGTTTCCACAGCATGAGCGTGATGAGCATCCGGCCGATCCGGCCGTTGCCATCCTCGAACGGGTGCAGCGCCTCGAACTCGACATGGGTGAGCGCCGTGCGGATCAGCGGGCGCATCGTGCTTCCGTTCATGAAGCGCACCAGCCCTTCCATGGCCGGGGCAAGCATTTCGGGCGCGATCGGCACATAGTGGATCACACCGCGACGGTCGTCGCCGATATAATTCTGTTCGGTCTTGTACGCGCCGGGGCGCTTGCGCGCGCCGCGACCCATGAACAGCAATTGCTGATGGGCGGTGCGGATCAGGTGTTCGCTCAACGGCGCACCCTCGGCCAGCGATTGCTGCGCGTTGCGCAGCGCGCGGGAATAGAGGAAGGTTTCGATGTCGTCGTTGCGCGCTTCGCGATAGGGATCGAGTGCGCCGGCGTCTTCTTCCGCCTCGATCCGGTACACTTCCTCGATCGTCGAGATCGTGCCCTCCATCCGCGACGAACTGACCGCATCCTGCCGCCGCAGGGGAGCGAGGAACAGTTCGCTGTTCACCATGCTCGCCATCTTGGCATCGTACCGCGCCAGCGACGCGGCCGCTTCCTCCAGCGGTCCGAGGAGCGCGGCATAATCGAAGGTCGCGGGCGGGAACGCACCGTGATGATACGACACCGCCCGGGACATGTCATATCGGTTGGCAAGCATGGGCATCGATTCGGCTATCAGCAACGTGGATTGACGACAGTCTATTGGCAGCATCCGGCGTTGACAACAAAAGTCGGCTGTCTTTTAGCGACAAACGAGCTGTCCGATCAGTGCGCCGCGCCCCAGCTCTTGCCGGTGCCGATCTCGACGCCGAGCGGCACGCTCAGGTCGACCAGCGGTTCGGCCGCCGTTTCCATCACGCGGCGGATCACCGGGGTGGCCGCCTCGACCAGCGCTTCGGGGAGTTCGAAGACCAGTTCGTCGTGGACCTGGAGCAGCATCCGCACCTCGCCCAGCCCGGCCTGCGCCAGCGCCGGCCCCATGCGGGTCATCGCGCGTTTGATGATGTCGGCACTGGTGCCCTGTACCGGCGCGTTAATCGCGGCGCGCTCCGCCCCCTGCCGTTCGTGCTGCACCTTCGACTTGATGCGCGGGAAATGGGTCTTGCGGCCGAACAGGGTGGTGGTGAAGCCGGTGGTGCGCACGGCTTGCGTCGTTTCGGCGATGTAGCGGTTGATGCCGGGGAAGCGATCGAAATAACGGTCGATCATCGCCTGCGCTTCCTCCGCGCTCACGTCCAGCCGCCCGGCGAGGCCCCAGCGGCTGATGCCGTAGAGGATCGCGAAGTTGATCGTCTTGGCACGGCCGCGGGTGTCGCGGTTGACCTCGCCGAACAGTTCCTGCGCGGTGATGCTGTGGATGTCGTCACCGCGCGCGAACGCCTCGCGCAACTGCGGCACGTCGGCGATGTGCGCGGCCAGGCGCAGCTCGATCTGCGAATAGTCGGCGGCGAGGATGACGTTGCCCGGCTCGGCCACGAAGGCATCGCGGATCTGGCGGCCGATTTCGGTGCGGATCGGGATGTTCTGGAGATTGGGGTCGGTCGACGACAGGCGGCCGGTCTGCGCGCCGGTGAGGCTGTACGACGTGTGGACGCGGCCGGTGGCGGGGTTGATCTGCGCCTGGAGCGCGTCGGTATAGGTGTTCTTCAGCTTGGTGAGCTGTCGCCAGTCGAGCACGCGCGCGGCGATCTCGGCACCGGCCGATGTCCTGTCGGCGGCGATGCGTTCCAGTTCGGTGACGTCGGTCGAATAGACGCCCGACTTGCCCTTACGCCCGCCCTTGATCCCCAGCGTCACGAACAGCACGTCGCCGAGTTGCTTGGGCGAGCCGATGGTGAATTTCGTGCCGGCCAAGTCGTGGATCTGGGTTTCGAGGTCGGCGATGCGCGTGGAAAATTCGTCCGACAGGCGGGCGAGGACCTTCGCGTCGACCTTGATCCCGGCCTGCTCCATGTCGGCGATCACCTGCACCAGCGGGCGATCGACCCGTTCGTAGACGGTCGTGACCGATTCATACGCCAGGCGCGGCTTGAACCGGCGATGGAGCCGGAGCGTCACGTCGGCATCCTCGGCGGCGTAGCGGGTGGCGGTCTTGAGGTCGATCTCGCCGAAGCCGACCTGTTTCTTGCCGGTGCCGACGACGTCCTTATAGGCGATGCAGCTATGGCGCAGGTGGGTGGCGGCGAGTTCGTCCATGCCGTGGCCGTGGTTGCCGGCGTCGAGCGCGAAGCTCATGACGATCGTGTCGTCATAGGGCGCGACGGTGAGGCCCAGCCGCGCGAGCACGACCATGTCGTATTTCAGGTTATGGCCGATCTTCAGCACCGCCGGGTCGGCCAGCAGCGGTTTCAGCGCGGCGACGGCGGCGTCGCGATCGATCTGGACCGGTTTTTCGGCGAACATGTCGGTGCCGACGTGGGCGATCGGCACATAGCAGGCGCGATTGGGGGCGAGTGCGAGGCTGAACCCGACGAGGTCGGCGCGGGTGGCGTCCAGCCCGGTCGTCTCGGTATCGATCGCGACATGGCCCAGCGCCGTCGCCTCAGTGATCCAGCGGTCGAGGGTGGCGAGATCGGTGACGGTTTCATAGCCGTCGTGGTTGCATGGCGCCTCGTCATCGTCCGCCACCGGTGCGGCCGGGGTGTCGGGGGCTGGATCGGCGACGGTGGCGAGCTTGGTCAGCAGCGTGCGGAAGCCGTGATGTTCGAGGAACGCGCGGAGCGGTGCCTCCGGGATGCCCTGCATCGCCAGTGCGTCGAGCGGTTCGGGCAAGGCGCCATCGCATTTCAGCGTCACCAGCACCTTCGACAGCCGCGCGGCATCGGCATGGTCGATCAGATTGTCGCGCAGCTTGCCCTTCTTCATCTCGGGCGCGGCGGCGAGCACCGCTTCGAGATCGCCGTGTTCGTTGATGAGCTTGGCCGCCGTCTTGGGGCCGACGCCGGGGACGCCGGGGACGTTGTCGACGCTGTCGCCCATCAGCGCCAGCACGTCGCCCAGCTTGTCGGGGGTGACGCCGAACTTCTCGACGACATGCTCGGGGCCGAGCGTGCGGTTGTTCATCGTGTCGAGCATGTCGACCGACGGATCGGTCATGAGCTGCATCAGGTCCTTGTCGGCGCTGACGATCGTGACCTGCCACCCCTGCGCCAGTGCCGCCTGAGTATAGCAGGCGATGATGTCGTCGGCTTCCAGCCCCGCTTCCTCAATGCACGGCAGGCTGAACGCGCGGGTCGCATCGCGGATCATCGGGAACTGGGGGACGAGGTCCTCGGGCGGCGGCGGGCGGTGCGCCTTATACTGGTCGTACAGGTCGTTGCGGAAGGTCTTCGACGATTTGTCGAGGATGACCGCCATGTGCGTCGGCCCGTCCGCCTTGTGCAGCGCATCGGCCAGCCGCCACAACATCGACGTATAGCCATAAACCGCGCCGACCGGCTCGCCATGGATGTTTGTGAGCGGCGGCAGCCGGTGATAGGCGCGGAAGATATAGCCGGAGCCGTCGACGAGATAGAGATGGGGCATGGGGCATGGGATAGCAGCGCGGGGCATGGCGCGGCAACGGCTTGACGAAATCCGTGGTTCGGCGAATCCTGTGCGCCGGGGGGATATACTATATGCTGAAATGGATGTTGCCGCTGCTCGCCGCCGCCGCGATCGCCACGCCTGCCGCCGCCAAGGAATTGAAGGTCGGGCAGGTCGCGCCGCCGATCGAGTTCACGCTGGCCGACGGGACCAAGACGACGCTGGCCGAACATCGCGGCGAAGTGGTGCTCATCAATTTCTGGGCGACGTGGTGCGTGCCATGCCGCGTCGAACTGCCGCTGCTCGACGGCTATTACCGGCAGGTCAGCAAGCACGGCATGCGCGTGTTCGCGGTGACGACCGAGGGATCGGTGCCGATCTTCAAGATGAAGGCGCTGTTCAATGCGCTGGCGATCACCCCGGCCAAGCGGATCAAGGGGATCGACGACGCGACGGCGGTGCCGACCAATTACATCGTCGATCGCAAGGGGGTGGTGCGCTACGCCAAGGCGGGGGCGATGACGCTCGACGATCTGAACCGGGAGCTGGTCCCGTTGCTGAACGAGCGGGTGCCGGTGGGCTGACGGCATCGCATCGCCGATCGAATCGCCTTCGTAACGATCGTATTGCCGGCTGAAATGGAGTAAGGTGCCGGTCCATGGGTTATCGGGGGAATAACACATGGCTACACGGTCAATGCCGCAGTCGGTCGCGACGCGGGAACATCGGTTCTTTCTCTACTCGGCGATTGCGATGGCGGCCGTGCTGGTTGCCGGATTTTCGCTAAACCTCGCCGCCGGACGTTCGTCCTTCGCGCTGCCGCTCGTCTACCACGTCCACGGCCTCGTCTTTCTGGGCTGGATCGCGCTGTATGTGACGCAGACCGCCCTGGTCGCCGGTCGAGCACTCCATTGGCATCGGCGGCTTGGCTGGCTGGCACTGATTTGGTTGCCGGTCATGGTCACGCTGGCCATTGCGATTACCTTGCATGCCGTGCGCGACCATGGCGGACCGCCGGTGTTCGACGTCAACTCCTTCCTGATCGGCAATCCGGCCGGCATCCTGACCTTCGCCCTGCTGACGGGTGCCGCCATCGCGCTGCGGCGGCGGACCGACTGGCATCGCCGGCTGATGTTCTGCGCCATGGCCGCGATTACCGGGCCGGGGTTCGGACGCCTGCTGCCGATGCCGTTCCTGATTCCATGGGGCTGGTGGATCGCGGCGCTGATCGCGCCGTCGATCTTCCCGATCGTCGGCGCGGTCGCCGACTGGCGGCGAACCGGCCGGGTGCATGTCGCATGGGCGTGGGGCTGGGGCTTCTTCGTCGCGATGTTCCTGCTCGCCGAACTGTTCGCCTACAGCAGCGCGGGCATGGCGCTGACCCATGCGGTGATCGACGGCACGCCCGGCGCGGCGCGACCGATCAAGGCGTTCTTCCCGCAATAGGAAACGGCCCCGGGATCGCTCCCGGGGCCGTTTTCTTTTTTGTCGCCCGACGTGGCGAAGCCACGTCGTCGGTCCTTGCCTTTAGCAAGGCCGGCCGGGCGGGCCTTGTTCGGCTTGGCGTAGCATTCGCTACGCCTTTGCCCGGCCCGCCTTGCCCGGCCCCGCTATTCTCAGGCGGCCTTCGCCCGGCTCGCGCGCTTGCGCTCGTTGGGGTCGAGATGGCGCTTGCGCAGGCGGATGTTCTTCGGCGTCACTTCGACCATCTCATCGTCGTCGATGTACGCAATCGCCTGTTCCAGCGTCATCTTCTTCGGCGGCGTCAGGCGGATCGCGTCGTCCTTGCCGCCCGATGCGCGGAAGTTGGTGAGCTGCTTCGCCTTCATCGGATTGACCTCGAGGTCATCCGTCTTGGCGTTCTCACCGATGATCATGCCTTCGTACAGCGCCTCGCCGTGGCCGACGAACAGGATGCCGCGCTCTTCGAGCGGACCCAGTGCATAGCCCTGCGCTTCGCCGGCGCCGTTCGAGATCAGCACGCCGTTCTTGCGGCCTTCGATCTGGCCCTTGTGGGGGCCGTACTTCTCGAACAGCCGGTTCATGATGCCGGTGCCGCGCGTGTCCGACAGGAACTCGCCGTGATAGCCGATCATGCCGCGCGACGGCGCGGAGAAGGTGATGCGGGTCTTGCCGCCGCCCGAGGGACGCATGTCGGTCATCTCGGCCTTGCGCAGGTTCATCTTCTCGACGACCGTGCCCGAATATTCCTCGTCCACGTCGATGATGACGGTTTCGTACGGCTCGGTCTTCTTGCCGTCCTCATCCTCGCCGAACAGCACGCGCGGACGCGAGATGCCCAGTTCGAAGCCTTCGCGGCGCATCGTCTCGATCAGCACGCCGAGCTGCAATTCGCCGCGACCGGCGACTTCGTAGCTGTCGCGATCGGCGGCTTCGGTCACTTTCACGGCGACGTTCGATTCGGCTTCGCGGAACAGGCGGTCGCGGATCATGCGCGACGTGACCTTGGTGCCCTCACGCCCCGCCATCGGCGAATCGTTGACGGCGAAACGCATCGACAGCGTCGGCGGATCGATCGGCTGCGCGTGCAGCGGCTCGGTGACCTGCGGATCGCAGATGGTGTTCGACACGGTGGCGACGGCGAGGCCGGCCAGCGAGATGATGTCACCCGCCTTGGCTTCGTCGACCGGCACGCGCTCCAGCCCGCGGAACGACATGATCTTGGACGCGCGGCCCGTTTCGATGATCTTGCCGTCGTTGTCGAGCGCGTGGATCGGCTGGTTCAGCTTGATCGTGCCCGAGTTGACGCGGCCGGTCAGCACGCGGCCGAGGAAGTTGTCACGGTCGAGCAGGGTGACGAGGAAGGTGAACGGAACGTCCTCCACTTCCACCTTCGGCGCGGGGACGTGGGCAACGATCGTCTCGAACATCGGGATCAGCGTGCCTTCGCGCGCGTCCATGTCGGTCGAGGCATAGCCGTTGCGGCCCGAGGCGTAGAGCACCGGGAAATCGAGCTGTTCGTCGTTCGCGTCGAGCGAGACGAAGAGGTCGAACACTTCGTCCAGCACTTCCTGGATGCGCGCGTCGCTGCGGTCGACCTTGTTAACGACGACGATGGGCTTGAGGCCCAGCGCCAGCGCCTTGCCGGTCACGAACTTCGTCTGCGGCATTGCGCCTTCCGACGAATCGACCAGCAGGACGACGCCGTCGACCATCGACAGGATGCGTTCGACTTCGCCGCCGAAGTCGGCGTGGCCCGGCGTGTCGACGATGTTGATGCGGATCGATTCATCGCTGCCCGGCGGGGTCCAGTCGACCGAGGTCGGCTTGGCGAGAATGGTGATGCCACGCTCTTTTTCGAGGTCGTTCGAATCCATCGCGCGTTCCTCGACGCGCTGGTTGTCGCGGAACGTGCCGGACTGACGGAACAACTGATCGACGAGCGTGGTTTTGCCGTGATCGACGTGGGCGATGATCGCCACGTTGCGAAGGCTCATACTATTTCCTGGATCGTGCGGGAGTGCAGTTGGGCGCGCGCTTAGCGTATTTATCGCGATTCCGCAAAGGGGGCGTTTTTGCGGTGCAGCGTGTTGGCGTAAAATACGCTGGAATTTTTTCACGCGGAGGCGCGGAGACGCGGAGGGGTTGCGCTTGCGGCACCCGGTTCGCGTCCGGGAGACGGTGCGCTACCGGAAACGCAGGCAAGAAGCTGCTGGCGCGGATGACGGACGCCACGACCGGAACCCCTCCGCGCCTCCGCGTGAACCAACCTTCCTTCTTCATGATCGCAGTAGAGAAAAAGGAGTTTTCGCGCAGAGGCGCAGAGAGGGGGCGTTCGACGCTGTCGTTGTAATAGCCAAGCGACAGCGTCTCCCGATCGCGCCCTTCCCTCTGCGGCCTCTGCGCCTCTGCGCGAAAACCCTCTTCTACTTACCCGGCGTGACGCGGACCATGACGACGCCGTGCGCCGGGACGGTCGCGGCGAACTTGCCGGTCATGCGGCCGAGCGATTTGTGCGCCCACAGGTCGCGCACTTCGGCCGTTACCCCCGCCGGATAGCCGATCTCGGGCCAGGTCGCGGTGATCGGCGCGGGCGTCTCGCCGCGGTTGAACAGGATCACGGCACGCGATCCGTCGGACAGCGTGCGCGACCAGACTTCCCGATCGCCGTCGTCACGGACGCGGCGGCCCTGTGCGCCAAGCGCGTCCTGATCGACCGCGATGACCTCGTGGTTCAGCAGGATCGCCTTCGTCGCGTCATTCATCGTGGCGATGTCGTTGCCGGCGATCAGCGGTGCGGCCATCATCGCCCACAGGCTGAAATGCGCGCGATATTCGGTATCGCTCATCCCGCCGTTGCCGACTTCGAGCATGTCGGGATCGTTCCAGTGGCCGGGGCCGGCGTGCGGATAGAGCGGTTCGTTGAGGTCGACGATGTCGGTCATGCCGATCGACCATTTCTCGCGGCCCTTCCACCCGTCGCGGATGTCGGACGAGGTGCGCCAGAGATTGCCGATCTTCTTGGCCCATTCCCACGGCCGGTTGTTGCCCCATTCGCAGATCGCCAGCACGATCGGCCGGCCGCTGGCTTTCAGCGCATCCGCCATCAGCGCATAGGCTTCCTCGGCATTGCGGACCCCGGTCGAGCACCAGTCGTATTTCAGATAGTCGACGCCCCAGCGGGCATAGGTCAGCGCGTCCTGATATTCATGGCCCTGGCTGCCGGGCTTGCCGCCGCAGGTCTTGGCACCGGCGTCCGAATAGATGCCGAACTTCAGCCCCTTGCTGTGAATATAGTCGGCAAGCGCCTTGATCCCGCTCGGGAATTTCTCGGCATTGGCAGTGATGAAGCCGTTGGCGTCGCGAGCCCCATGCCAGCAATCGTCGATGACGATATAGGTGTAGCCCGCCGCCTTCATGCCGTTGCCCGCCATGGCGTCGGCCATGTCGCGCACGATCTTTTCGGTGATGGTGCAGCCGTATTTGTTCCAGCTATTCCAACCCATCGGCGGGGTGAGCGCGAGGCCGTTGGCGGTCCGCGTCGGATCAAGCGACGGCCTCAGCGTGTTGGGATCGATGAACTGGTCCTGTGCCTGCGCCGCCTGCGTCACCAACGCGAGCGACAGGGCGGCGGTCCGCAACAGGCCGGATAAACGCTTCGTCATGGCAATCCCCTCTGCCGGGCTGGCTATCGCGTTTGACAACGTGGGACAAGAGGTTGCATCACCGTGGTGTATTATCTAAATACCACAGTTGAACCCGGTGACGTTCCCCGGCATCTAGGGCGGGACGACCGTTGGAGGGATTATGGCGACGTTGACGATCGACGAACCGACGCTGGTGCTGACCCCGCCCGATCCGGTGCCGACGGTGGCCCCGGCCAAGGCCGCCGGGCTGGTGCCGGTGGACGACACCAAGAAGACCGAGTTGCAGACCCGGGTCGACGACTTCATCGAGCAACTGATCGCGCAGGACACCAACTCGCCCGAATTCGGCAAGCGGGTCGATGCGATCAGCAATCTAGGCGCGCGCGAGATTCGCGAGGCGGCGGGCCAGTCGAACCGCTTCCTCGACCGGCCGGTGCGGGCGATGGATCAGGAATCGGGCGTCGGCACCGATCTGGCGCAGCTTCGCCGCACGATCGAGGACCTCGATCCGGGTCGTCAGGGCAATCTGATGGAGCCCAAGAAGCTGTTCGGGATGATCCCGTTCGGCAGCAAGGTGCGCGACTATTTCGACGGCTATAAATCCGCGCAGAGCCATATCGCCGAAATTCTGAAACGCCTGCAGTCGGGCAAGGACGAGCTGTTGATGGACAATGCCGCCATCGACACCGAACGCGCCAACCTGTGGACCGCGATGGGGCGGCTGGAGCAGATGATCTATCTGTCGAAGGAGATGGACCAGAAGCTCGAGGACAAGGCCAACGAGCTGGACCACAGCGATCCGGCCAAGGCGAAGGCGGTGCGGGAAACCGCGCTGTTCTATGTCCGCCAGCGCAGCCAGGACCTGCTGACGCAGATGGCGGTGACGGTGCAGGGCTATCTGGCGCTCGATCTGGTCAAGAAGAACAATGTCGAGCTGGTGAAGGGCGTCGACCGTGCCAGCACCACCACGGTCGGCGCGCTGCGCACGGCCGTCACGGTGGCGCAGGCGCTGACCAACCAGAAGCTGGTGCTCGAACAGATCACCGCGCTCAACACCACCACCGCCAACATCATCGATTCGACCAGCAAGCTGCTGAAAAGCCAGACGGCGACGATCCATGAACAGGCGGCATCGGCAACGATTCCGGTCGAGGTGCTGCAACGCGCGTTCCAGAACGTCTATGACACGATGGATGCGATCGACACGTTCAAGCTGAAGGCGCTCGATTCGATGAAAACCACGGTCGGCACGCTGTCGAACGAGATCGAGAAATCGAAGGGCTATATCGCCCGCGCCGAGGGTGCGTCGCAGAATGCGACAGGCAGGGGCGAGACGTTCAAGCTGGAGGCGATGTAACCGCGATGGCCCGTGCCGACGAGACGCTGGAGCGCGCCGAACTGACGCTGGAGCGCGTGCGCGAGCGGCACGGCGCGGTCGCCCCGCGCGCAAGGCGGCGGCGCGAGGCGGAGGTGCTGCGGCGGCTCGGCCGGATCGCGGTGGCGGACGGCGCGATCATCGTCGGCGCGCTGGTGATCGGGTGGTTCCTGCCGCTGGGTCTGGGTGGCGCGATGCTGGTGATGGCGTTGCTGATCGCCGCCACCGCGCTGTTCGCGCTGATGCCGGTGACGCGCGAGGTGGTGGCCGAGCAACTGGTGCAGGCGCCGCTCAAATCGCTGCCGGCGCAGACCGAGCGCTGGCTGTCGGCACAGCGCCCCGCCCTGCCCGCGCCCGCCATGACGCTGGCCGACGCGATCGGGATCAAGCTCGATACGCTGTCGGCGCAGTTGGCGGGGTTGAGCGAGAGCGAGCCGGCGGCGGCCGAAGTGCGCAAGCTGGTGGGCGAGCAACTGCCCGAACTGGTGCGCGGCTATCAGCGGGTGCCCGAGCTGCTGCGCCGGACCCCACGCAACGGGCGCACGCCGGATGAACAACTGGTCGAGGGGTTGAAGGTCATCGACAGCGAAATCGCGGCGATGACCGAGCAACTGGCGCAGGGTGATCTGGACAGCCTCGCGACGCGGGAGCGGTTCTTGCAGATCAGGTATCAGGGCGAGGAGTAGGCGGTTGCTCCGCTACGCACCCGTGCTGGCGATACTGCTGGTGCCGAGTGGGTGTGCTGCGCTTACATCTGCCGACCCCGAACAAGCGGATTGCCTCATTCCCGCATCGCATCGTTGGGAAAACGATCCTCCCCCCGCTTTCGCTGATGCGGTCGAAATCGATCGGTCACAGGTCCGGGCGGTGGTCCGTAACGTGCCGGATGCGGTTCAAGCACTGGCGCTAAGATCGGCCATGCCGTTGTCGAATGCGAAAGCAGCACGGTTCACTGATACAACTCATCCCCCCGCCGGGGCTGGACTGCGACCATATCTCATCCGCGCCGTTTATCCGAACGCGAAGCCGGTACTCTCGGTCAGCCGGTATCGGCGATCGGTGCTGGTAAGCGCATATGCGTTAGGCTGTGCGCCTTTCGTCGGACACCCCGTCGTGGTGTTCCTGCCCTTCACTCCGAACGGCGTATATGTGGAAGCCTCGGCAGCACTCTAACGACCGCGGAACGACAATCCTCCTTTCCGTCAATCCAAGGCGTTGAAATATAGGGCCGATCGACATTCGGTTCTTCCGGTGAAGTCCGTAGGTAAAAATACCATCCTCTTTCGTCACCCCGGACTTGTTCCGGGGTCCACCTGGCCGCGAACGCTGTCGCAAGTGCCTCCAACGGCATCGATCGCTGCACGGTGGACCCCGGAACCAGTCCGGGGTGACGGAAATGGTCTATGCGGGCGTCACGGACGATTGAATGTCGATCGGCCCTAGGCCCCCCTACTCCCGCTCCACATCCCATTCGTGCCGCTGCACCATGACCGACGACACCGGCCGCCCCCGGCTGTCCAGCGACGGGCGGAAGCGGAAGGCGCGTTCGATCTGGCGGCAGGTCGCGATGTCGATCGCGCGGTTGCCGCTCGAGCGGCGGATGCGGCAGTCGGTCGCGCGGCCGTTCGGTTCGACGACATAGTCGACCTCGACGCTGCCCTCGAAGCCGTTTTCCTCGAGGTCGGGGGGCAGGCGCGCGCCTTGCAGCGAGCCGCCGATCTGTTCGGGGGGCGTGTCGCCGCCGCCCGACCCGTCGCCATCCCCCGCGCCGCCGCTGCCGAGGCCATCGCCGATCCCGCCCGCGCCGGTGCCCGGCCCGACCATATCGGTCGCGCCCGACGAGGCATCGTTGCCCGGACCGGCGACCGGCGCGGTCACGACCGGCGGCGGTACGGGCAGCGGCACGACCGGCGGGATCGCGACGATCTCGGTCGCTTTCGATCGGATGTTGGGCGGCGCGGCGCGGCCTTCGGGGCGGCCTGCCCGCACGACCTGCGGCACGGGCGGGGGTGGCGGCGGATCGGGCGGGGGCGGCAGGATGTCGAACGTGGCGAGCGCGCCTTGCGCGGCGCGGGGAATATCGACGCCCAACCCCACGATCAGCGCCCAGCCGAGCAGGACGTGCAGGCCGATCGTCACCGCCAGCGCGGTGCCTTTCGTCCGGTCGGGAAGCGTCTCGGTCATCGCCATGGTGATGGCACAACGCCGATGAATGGCGGCTGATCCGGGGTCAGGTCATGTCGTAGGGATCGGCGATGTAGCCGGCGACGAAATCGGAGAAACTGGCGGCCACGATACAGTCGTCATTTTCGCCAAGGATCACGGCGACCTTCCCCCAATCGGGTCCGGGTTCGCAGCAGATCACCCACGCCCAACTCCAGATCAGATGATCGACGAAGAACAGCCAGCGACTCCCCCCGTCGCTGATGACGGGACCTACCGGATGCTCATGCTCGTCGGGCAGGTTGCGGAGGCGATCAAGGTGCCACCACGTTCCCATCCCGGCATCCATCTCTTCCTCGCGCGATGGACAGGCGTTGGCGAGATAGGCGCGGAAGTCCGGCGGCAGGACGATGTCGTAGCGGCGTTCCAGCGTTTCGATCACTTCGTCGGAAGCCCCACCGATCGGGATGTCGCTCCGGGTCCGGTCCCACCATGCGACCAGCGTCCGCCATGCCCAGTCGGGATCGTCGGCCGCTTCCGGCGGGGCGACCGGGCGTGATTGCGGGTTGCTGCGGTCGACCTTAAACCACTCGAACGGCTCGCGCCGCTCCCGCCCCAACAGCCGCGCCAGCCACCCCATCCTACCGCTTGCCCAGCGCCACGATCGCGCGGTCGCGCAGCCGTTCCACCGCCGCCGCGTGGATGCCCGGCGCGGCGGCCATCACCCCGAAGAATTGCGGGCGCGGCTGGTTGAAACGCAGCTTGCGGCCGATCGCATCGGTGACGGTCGCGCCCGCCTCGCGCGCTAGCAGGATGCTGGCCGCGACGTCCCATTCATTGCCCCAGCGCAGGGTTGCCAGGAAATCGGCATCGCCGTTGGCGACCATCGCCATCCGCAGCGCGATCGAATTGGGCTTGGCCACCACCGCCAGATCGCGGTCGGCCTTTGCCAGCACGTCGACGGGCGTGCGGCTGCCCGCGAAATCGGTGCGGGCGCTGGCGTGGATGCGGCTGCCATTGGCATAGGCCCCGGCCCCGGCCAGCGTCGTCCATACCTGCCCGCGCGCCGGCGCGTGGAGGATGCCGAGCACCGGCTGGCCATCCTCGACCAGCGCGATCGATACCGCCCAGCCGTCGCGTCCGCGGATATAGTCGCGGGTGCCGTCGATCGGGTCGACGATCCACACCCGGCGGCGCATCAGCCGGTCAGCGTCGTCGGCGGTTTCCTCCGACAGCCAGCCGGCATCGGGCAACAGCGCCGACAATCGCTCGCGCAGCAATCGGTCGACGGCGAGATCGACCTCGCACACCGGATTGCCCGGTGCTTTTTCCCACGTTGCGAAATCACCGCGAAACCGGGCGTGCGCCAACGCCGCCGCCTCCCCCGCGATGGCAACGACGCGCCCGAGCAGCGCGGCGTCAGCCACCCGCGACCGTCATCGCCGCGACTCGCAGCGTCGGCACGTTCACCCCCTGCCGGAATTCGAGGTCGCCCGCCGCGCTCAAGCTGCCGAGCATGTCGCGCAGGTTCGACGCGATGGTGATGCCCGACACCGGACGGGTGATCTCGCCATTCTCGATCAGGAAGCCCGACGCGCCCCGGCTGTAGTCGCCGGTGACGCCGTTCACCCCCTGCCCGATCAGCTCGGTGACGAGCACGCCATAGTCGATGTCGGCAATCAGCGCGTCGCGGCTGCCGCTGCCGCCCGCCAGATGGATGTTGCCGGTGGTGACGCCGGGCGGGCCGCCCAATCCGCGCGAGGCATGGCCGGTCGGCTCCAGCCCCAGTTGCCGCGCCGACGCGCTGTCGAGCAGCCATGTCTCCAGCACGCCATGATCGACCAGCGCCATCGGCGACACCGCCAGCCCCTCGCCATCGAACGGGCGCGAGCGCAGGCCGTGCGGCAGATGCGGATCGTCGAGGATCGACAGCGCGGTCGGCAGGATCGCTTTGCCCAGACAGTCGCGCAGGAAGCTGGTGCCGCGCGCGATCGACGGGCCGCCGATCGCGCCGAGAATATGGCCGATCAGGCTGGAGCCGACGCGCGGGTCGAACACCACCGGCACGACGCCGCTCTGCATCGCCACCGGGTTCAGCCGGGCGACGGCGCGCGTTCCCGCGCGGGTGCCGATCTCATCCGCCGCTTCGAGCATGCGGCGGTGGCGCGTGGCGTGATGGGCGTGGTCGCGCTGCATCCCCTCGCCGCTCCCGGCGACGACGCTGGCGGAGATGCCGTGGCTGGTGACGGCATAGCCGTGCGCGAAGCCGTGACTGGTCGCCAGCGCCACGACCGCACGGCTGACGCTGGCCGATCCGCCTTCGGAATTGGTGACGCCGGGAACGGCGCGCGCGGCATCCTCGACCGCCTGCGCCGCTTCGCGCAACGCTTGCGGCGAGACGTCGCCACCATCGTCCAGATCGAGCAGCGGCGGCGCGCCGTGCAGTAGCCGTTCGGCAGGTGCAAGGCCGGCCCATGGGTCCTCGGGCGCGGCTTTCGCCATCGCCACCAGCCGCTCAGCCAGCGCATCGAGACCGGCGTCGGACAGGTCGGAGGTCGAGACGCTCGCCGAACGACGGCCGACGAAGGCGCGCAGGCCCAGTTCCGATCCTTCGGAACGTTCGACATCCTCGAGCGCGCCGAGGCGGACCGATACCGCCAGCGCGGTGTCGGCGATCAGGATCGCATCGGCGGCGTCGGCACCGTGCGCGCGGGCACGGAGGGTGGCGGCATGGGCACGGTCGGCGGCGATGGCGGGAGTCAGCATGGCAGCGACATGGGAAGCGTTCGCGCCGAGGGCAACGCTCACGCCGCCTGTCCGACGACAAGAAGGCCGAGGAACAGCAGCAATCCGGCGTCGCGGTTGCTGCGGAAGCGCGCCAGCGTGTTCGCGCCATCGTCGGGTTTCAGTGTCGCGACCTGCCACGACAAGTGCAGCGCGGCGGGCAGCAGCGCGGCGAGCGCGAGGGGCGTCGGGAACACCCGCCACACCGCCGCTGCCCAGCAGACGATCGCGACCCCGTACAGCAACGTCACCCCGCCGCGCACCCGCCCGCCCATCGCGCGGGCCGACGAGCGGACGCCGACCATCGCGTCATCCTCGATGTCCTGACAGGCATAGATGGTGTCATAGCCGATCACCCACGCGATCGACCCGGCATAGAGCAGCGCCAGCGTGGCCCAGTCGCCCACCGCCATCTGCGCCCATGCGACCGGGGCGGCCCAGGAGAACACCATGCCGAGCCACGCCTGCGGCCACCACGTGATCCGCTTCATGAACGGATAGGCCGCGACCAGCGCCAGACTGCCGAGCGCGACGATGGCGGCGGTGAGGTTCAGTTGCAGCAGGACGACGAGGCCGATGAGGCTGAGAGTTACCAGCCACGCCCACGCCGCCTTCACCGACACCGCGCCGCTCGCCAGTGGCCGCTTCGCGGTCCGCGCCACCTGCCGGTCGAGATCGCGGTCGATGATGTCGTTGTAGACACAGCCCGCGCCGCGCATCGCGATCGAGCCGAGCAGGAACCACAGCAACATGTCCCAGCGCTCGGTGGCGCGGCCCGACAGTGCGATCGCCCATGCGCCGGGCCAGAACAGCAACCACCAGCCGATCGGCCGGTCGAACCGCGCGAGCAGCGCGAACGGGCGGGCGGCGGGCGGCAGGACGGCGATCAGTCCCAGATGCTCGGTATCGGCGACATGGGTGGCGGCAGGATCGGTCATCGTCCCCTGCTGCCATGGGTGGGCGGTTTGCGACAGGGGGTTTCCTGCGGTGTGCCCGGTGTTCTGC
>NZ_LMKU01000012.1:19696-35811 GCF_001421635.1 Sphingomonas sp. Leaf25 | reverse complement strand
TGCCCCCGGCATGACCTGAACAGTGCGGGGCACTGTTCACCCGAAACTGGGTTGGGGGTGGGTCGGTCTGGGGCGGGTGCTTCCGTACCCTCGCGGGCCTACCCACCCCCGGCCCCTCCCTTCCAGGGAGGGGAGAAAGAGCGCTACCGCACCGGCGCGGCGATCAGGCCCGGCGCATCGGCGATGAAGCGGTCGAGCACGCCGTCGGCGATCTTGATCGTTCCGTCGAAACGGGTCGCGCCGGGGATGGTGCGGACCGCCGCCGCCTCGGCCGCCAGCCGCTTCGCGTCGGCGAAATAGCGGGTCGCGGCCGGATTGCCGGCATCGGCGGCGGCAAGCCCGGTGGCGGTCAGGTGCAGCGCGCGGCCCCATGTGCCCATCGCGTCGAGCCACGGCGCGGCTTGCGTGGCGAACGCCGGATCGGCGACGCCCGCGCGGATGATGTCGGGCGCGTCGGCGATCGCATCGGCGCGTTGCGTCAGTTCGGCGATGACAGCCGCCCGCGCGGGCGCGTCGCCATCCGCGATCGTGTCGCGGACCCGGTCGAGCAGCGCCTTCAGCTTGGGCGCCTGTTCCTGCCATGGCTGGCTGCCGAAGGTGGGCGCGATGTGCTGGGTGTCGAAGAAGGTCAGCAGCGCCTCCGTCGCCTTCGCATCGCCGCCGGCCAGTTCGCGCGCGGCGGCGGTCCATGTCCGCTCGGCGTCATAGCCGGTGTCGTTCCACGCGAAGGCGGCGATGCCGGTGACGGCGATGCGGCTCGGCGCTTCCTGATTCATCGGGTTCGACAGGATGCCGGCCAGTTCGCCCGACAGTCCGGCCTCGCGCTTGACATAGGGGGCCATCAACAGCCGCCCGGTGGTCTGGGCATAATCGTTGACCGGATAATTATCCCACAGCAGCGTCTTGCGGCCGAACGCCTTGGTCGCGGCCTTCGCATCGGGGATCGAGATCGCCGGGGGGACGACGTCGGTGCCGGTCCATTGCACGACGATGCGCGGGTCGAGCGCGGTGCGGAGCGCCGCCTTGTACGGCGTTTCCTTCGCGTCGTAATATTCGGTCGGCACCATGATGAGCGGCGGGGCGGCGGGATCGCGCGCCACCAGATGCGCCTGCACTGCGTTCAGCAACTGTGCCTGCGCCTTGCCCGCCGCCGCCGCGCCCGACGGGCCGAAGGCCTGCGTATCGCGCGCGCAGTTCCATTTCTGATATTCGATGTCGTCGAGCGCGACATAGAAGCTGCGGATGCCCTGCCCGCGCAAAGCGTCGAACTTGCGCTCCAGCGCCGCCTGATCGGCGGGATCGGAAAAGCAGATCGTCGGCCCGGGCGAGATCGCATAGACGAAATCGACATGGTTCGCCCGCGCCCGGCGTGCCAGCGACCCCAGTTCGGCCAGCGTCGCCGCCGGATAGGCCTCACGCCACTTGTCGCGCGCGAAGGGATCGTCCTTCGGGCTGTAGACATAGGTGTTGGCCTTGACCGTCGCGAGGAAGTCGAGGTGACGTTCGCGGTCCTGCGTGGTCCATGGCTTGCCGTAGAAGCCCTCAATCGTGCCGCGGATCGGCATCGCCGGATAATCGCGGATCGTAAGCGCAGGAAGCGACGCCCGCCGCACGAGCTGGCGCAGCGTCTGGAGCCCGTGGAACAGGCCGTCGCCATCGGTGCCCGCCAGCGTGACGACGCCATCGCGCGCGATGGTGAGGACATAGCCTTCGCGGTGGGTGTCGACGGCGGTGCCGCTGCGGGCCAGCGCGGCGCGGACCGGCGCGGTATCGGCGGTGCCCAGCACGATATGCGGGCGATCGACGGTGGCCGGCAGGCGTGACGCGGTGGTGATCGTCCGGACCCCGGCATCGCCCAGCATCGCCCGGACGAGCGCGACGACTGCCGGATCGGTGCCCGGCGCCGCGACCACCACCACCGAGTCGCCCAGCGTCACCGCGCCGCCGCTTAGTGTCGTCGATACCGGCGCGGGGGTGAGCGCGGGCAGCGTCGGGAGTTGTGCGACGGCCGGGGCGGCGGTGGCCAGCAGGGCGGCCAGCGGCAGGGTCCAGCGTCGCGTCATTCCGATCCTCCGGTATCAGATTGGTATTATTGGTGCTGCGTAAGGCCTTGTCGCCGGCGCTGCAAGTCACGGCGTTGGCGCAACCGGCGGCGATACCCTACAGCGCCGGACCATGGAACTCGACCAACTGCTCGGCCATTATTTCGGCGATCACGATCCCGATACCGCCCCCGCCGACGTACAGGCGCGCGCGAAGGAGCGAATCGCGATCGACTTCGGCATCGAGCGCGATCCCGCGCGCCGTTTCGCGCTGTGGACGCTGATGGATGCGCTGGATTTCGCACCGGTGCCGGCGGAAGCGTTCGACAAGCAGCCGGCGTTGCGCGCGGCGGCGGAGCGCTATCTCGACGCCGCCTATCGCATCGAGCGTTATGGGGAGCCGGGCTGATGCCATGGGTGCTGCTGACGATCGCCGGGTTGCTGGAGATCGTCTGGGCGTACTGGATGAAGCGGTCGGACGGGTTCAGCAAGCTCTGGCCGACGATCGTGACCTTTGCGGCGATGTTCGCCAGCTTCGGCCTGCTGGCGCTGGCGATGAAGCGGTTGCCGCTCGGCACCAGCTACATGGTGTGGACCGGGATCGGCGCGCTGGGCGCGTTCGTGGTGGGGATCGTGCTGCTGGGCGAGAGCGTGACGCCGCTGCGGCTGGCGGCGGCGGGGTTGTTGCTCGGCGGGCTGGTGTTGATGAAGGTGGCGTCGTGAGGCCCGATCGATATTCGGCCCGGAGCGGCGCACGACTTTACGTCCTGGGTCGAACGCGCTGTTCTCTTCGTCACCCCGGACTTGTTCCGGGGTCCACGGTGCGGCAATCGGCATGGTCCGAGGCTCGAACGGCAACGTTTGCGGCTGGGTGGACCCCGGAACAAGTCCGGGGTGACGGTACGGAGAGGAATGTCGCGTCTGCCCTCCTATTCGTCATTCCGGCGCAGGCCGGAATCCATGGTCACGAACCGGTTCGATAGAGTTGCACTGCCCTGTTTCCATGGATCCCGGCCTTCGCCGGGATGACGGTGCGTGGATACGACTGCCCAACCCGGCCACGCCTGCTATAGCCCCGCCCATGCCCGCCACCCCCGCCTGGCCGCCCGATTCGACGCCGCGGCTGTTCGTCGAGACGCCGCTCGCCCCCGATGTCCGCGTGACGCTGGACGGGCCGCAGGCGCATTATCTGTTGTCGGTCATGCGGGTGAAGGACGGCGATCCCGTCCGCCTGTTCGACGATGTCAGCGGCGAATGGCTGGCGCGCGCCGAAGCGGTTCGGAAGCGAAACCTGATCCTCGCCGTCACCGAGCGTCTGCGCGAGCGCGAGGCGGTGCCCGATCTGTGGCTGTGCATCGCACCGACGAAGAAGGGCCGGATCGACTGGACGATCGAAAAGGCGTGCGAGCTGGGCGTCGATCGCATCCTGCCCGTCGTCACCCGGCGGACGGTGGTCGACCGGCTCAACCTCGACCGGCTGCGGGCGCATGCTGTCGAGGCGGCCGAGCAGTGCGGGCGCACCGCGCTGCCCGCACTCGCCGAGCCGGTGAAACTGGCGCACCTGCTGCGCGACTGGCCGGAGGGGCGGACGCTGTTCTTCGCCGACGAGACCGGCGGCGTCCCCGCCACGGCGGCGATGCGCGACCATGCCGGGCCGGGCGCGATCCTGATCGGCCCCGAAGGCGGGTTCGACGCGGAGGAACGCGCCGCGATCCGCGCGCACCCCCACGCGGTCGGCATCGCCCTCGGCCCCCGCATCCTGCGTGCCGAGACGGCGGCGGCGGCGGCGGTCGCGCTGTGGATGGCGGCGGCGGGCGATTGGTAGCCGCGCTATATCGCGATCAACCACAGCCCCCTAGCGCGTCCCGACCGGCGCGCGTATGGGCGCGACCATGAGCACGAAGACCGTTTCGGACACCCACGCAGCGGTCATCGAGGACCGCGCCCAACTGATCGACTATTTCGCGGGCGGCGAGAAGCCGGCGGAACGGTGGCGGATCGGCACCGAGCACGAGAAGTTCGTCTATCGCACCGCCGATCATGCAGCACCTTCCTATGACGAGCCGGGCGGCATCCGTGACCTGCTTGCCGGACTCGAACGCTTCGGCTGGCGGCCGGTCGAGGAGAATGGCAACGTCATCGCGCTGACCGGCGCGGACGGATCGGTCAGTCTGGAGCCCGCCGGACAGTTCGAGCTGTCGGGCGCGCCGCTCGAAACGCTGCACCAGACCTGCGCCGAAACCGGGCGGCATCTGCAACAGGTCAAGGCGGTCGGCGACGAGCTGGGCCTCGGCTTCCTCGGGCTTGGCATGTGGCCCGACAAGCGGCGCGACCAACTGCCGATCATGCCCAAGGGCCGCTATGGCATCATGCTGAACCATATGCCGCGCGTCGGCAGCATGGGGCTCGACATGATGCTGCGGACCTGCACGATCCAGGTGAACCTCGACTATGCCAGCGAAGCCGACATGGCGAAGAAGTTCCGCGTCGGCCTCGCGCTGCAACCGCTCGCGACCGCGCTGTTCGCCAATTCGTCGTTCACCGAAGGGCTGCCGAACGGGCAGTTGTCGTATCGCTCGCACATCTGGTCGGACACCGATCCGGCGCGCACCGGCATGCTGCCGTTCGTGTTCGAGGACGGCTTCGGTTACGAACGCTATGCCGATTACGCGCTCGATGTGCCGATGTACTTCGTCTATCGCGAGGGCCGCTATATCGACGCCGCCGGGCTGTCGTTCCGCGATTTCCTGAAGGGCGAATTGTCGGTCCTGCCGGGCGAGAAGCCGACGATCGACGACTGGGCGGACCACCTCTCGACCGCCTTCCCCGAAGTGCGGCTCAAGACCTTCCTCGAAATGCGCGGTGCCGATGGCGGGCCGTGGGGTCGCATCTGCGCGCTGCCGGCGCTGTGGGTCGGGCTGCTGTACGACAGCCAAGCGCTCGATGCGGCATGGGATTTGGTGAAGGGCTGGTCGATCGCGGACCGGCAGGCGCTGCGCGACGCCGCGCCGGCACAGGGACTCGACTCGCCGTTGCCCGGTGGCGGTCGGTTGCGCGACATCGCGGGTCAGGTGCTCGACATCGCCGGCAGCGGGCTGCGCGCGCGCGGTCGCACCAACGCGGCGGGCGAGGACGAGAGCGGCTTCCTCGAACCGCTGCGCGAGGTCGTGCGATCGGGCAAGGTGCCCGCGCAGATCCTGCTCGACAAGTTCGCCGGCGAATGGGCCGGCGATCTGACGAAGGTGTACGAGGATTACAGTTTCTAGGGCGTCGTTCTCCCCTGCCTGACAAGGGAGGGGTCGGGGGTGGGTAGGTTCGTGGCGGGTGCCGGCGTCCCCTCGCCAGCCGGCCCACCCCCAGCCCCTCCCTTGTCAGGGAGGGGGTTTGCCCACGCGAACAGGCGCGGGATCGGGCCGTGCCGGTCCATCCAGCCGCTGTACGCCCGGTATGCGGGGTCCAGCCCCAGATGCCATTCCTCGGTCCGCGCGCGCCAGTAGTAGACGCCGCTGACGCAGGCGAGGATCGCGGTGTTGCGAAGTGCCTCGACCCAGTTGTCCGATGTGGTCAGCACGGGGATGGTCGAGATCCACCAGAACAGGTTCTTCGAGAGATAGGCCGGATGGCGGCTGAACCGATACGGCCCGTGGGTCAGGATGCCGCGGTTGGTGAGGTTGGAGAAGCGCAGGCCGAACGCCAGCGTCGCCCACGCATAGATCGCGGTCAGCGCCACCAGCACGCTACCCGTGATCCACAACAGCCAGTCGTGCCCGGCCAGCCAATGGGTCCAGTCGGCGGTGCCGGGACGATAGTCGAACGGTCCGCCGTCGGCCATCAGGATGAACGGCGGATAGCAGATCAGCGCCGCCGCCCACCCCGCCGCATAGGGCGTCGCGCTGCGGATATGGCTGTCGAGCGGGCGCATCGCGAAGATATAGCCGGCGGTCGCGATGGCCACGTCGATCACGAACATGAAGGTGATGAGCCAGTTGGCCAGCGGCACCGGCCCCGACAGGATCGTCGAGCGGTCGGCGCGGATGAACTCGCCGAAGCCGGGCGGCACAATGGCGAGCATGAAGGCGAGGAAGAAGGTCTTGACCGCCCAGCCGCGTAAGTGCCCCCAGATGGCGGCGCGGTCGATCGGCTCATCGAGGTGCATCGCCCATGCGCCCAATGCCCAGCAGCCGTCCTTCGGCTCGACCAGCCGCCGGTCGAGCCAGATCACATAGGGGATCGAGAGGACGAACAGCGGCACCGCCGCCTGCCCGAACACCCACATCGAAAACGCGAAATTGCCCTGCCAATAAAAGCGCCCGGTGGCATAGATCGCGGCGATTCCGGCCCAGGTCAGCCACAGCCCGGCCAATTTGGTCAGGCTGATGTCGATCGTCTCGCGCCACGGCCGCACCGTGCCCCAATCGATGCCGGTCGAGGGATGGCGATGCACCTTGTCGACCAGCAGCGACCACAGGACCATCGGCACCGCGCAGGCGGCGACATTGACCAGCGCCGCGTATGGTCCGTCCATGCCGTAATGCCACGCTACCGCGACCCATGCGAACAGCCCGGCCAGCCCCGCCAGCCCGACGCCGGACGACACCGCCGAGGGGGGTCTGACATCGAGTTCGGCTTGCGCGGGCAACGACTTGTCGTGATACATGGGTACATCCGCTATCACCGGACCGGTAACTATCCGGTGAAGCATATTCGCTCCCGAAGGAAGTCCATGCTGCGTATCGCGTCGCTCGCCGCCCTGCTCGTCTCCACCGCGCTGCCCGCCGTGGCGCAGCAGATCAACCCGCCGGGCAACACGCTGCCGCAACCGACCCCGATCACCGACACCATTCCGGTCGCGCGTGACATCGACTATCCCGGCACGATCAAGCTGGAGGTCGACGCGACCGACACGGTGCAGAACATCTTCCGCGTGAAGGAAACGATTCCGGTCGCGCGCACCGGGCATATGGTCCTGCTGATGCCGAAGTGGCTGCCGGGCAAGCACGGGCCGCGCGGCGAGATCGAGAAATTGGCCGGCCTCGTCGTCCGCGCGAACGGGCGCGAGCTGCCATGGACGCGCGACGTGGTCGACGTCCACGCCTTCCACATCGACGTGCCGGCGGGTGCCCGCACGCTGGACGTACAGTTCCAGTTCCTGACCGCGACACAGCCCGACCAGGGCCGCATCGCCATCACCCCGGAAATGCTGAGCCTGCAATGGGAATCGGTCAGCCTGTATCCCGCCGGCTATTACACCCGGCGTATCCCTGTCGAAGCAACGGTTCGCTATCCGGCGGGCTGGACGGCGGCGGCGGGGCTGCCCTCGACCGTATCGAACGGCGTCTATCGTTACGAGCGCACCAGCTATGAGACGCTGGTCGATTCGCCGGTGCTGGCGGGCAAATATTTCAAGCGGTTCCAGCTTACCGACCGGGTGGGGCTGAACGTCACCGCCGACAAGCCGTCCGAGCTGGCCGCGACGCCGGAGCAGATCGCGGCGCACACCCGGCTGGTCGAACAGGCGGTGAAGCTGTTCGGCGCGCAGCATTACGACAAGTACGAGTTCCTGCTGTCGATCAGCGACAAGCTGGGGTCGATCGGCCTCGAACATCATCGCTCGTCGGAGAATGGCGTCGATCCGGGCTATTTCACCGACTGGGCGTCGGGGCCGGGCGAGCGCAATTTGCTGCCGCATGAATTCACCCATAGCTGGGACGGCAAATACCGGCGCGGCGCCGACCTGTTCACCCCCGATTTCCGTACGCCCATGCGCAATTCGCTGCTGTGGATGTATGAGGGGCAGACGCAGTTCTGGGGCTATGTGCTGCAGGCGCGATCGGGCCTCGTGTCCAAGCAGGACACGCTCGATGCTTATGCCGATATTGCCGCCGCGCTCGACGCGCGCGAGGGGCGGCAGTGGCGGCCGCTGGTCGATACCACCAACGATCCGATCATCTCGGCCCGTCGCCCCAAGGGCTGGGTGAGCTGGCAGCGTTCGGAGGATTATTACAACGAGGGGCTGCTGGTGTGGATGGAGGTCGACTCCATGCTGCGCGCCCAGTCGAATGGCGCGAAGTCGATGGACGATTTCGCACGCGCCTTCTTCGGGATGCGCGACGGCGACTGGGGCGTGCTGCCCTATACGCTGGCCGATGTCGTCAGGACGCTGAACGGTATCCAGCCCTATGACTGGGCCGGTTTCCTCGACAAAAGGCTGAACGCCCGCACCGATCGCGCGCCGATCGGCGGCTTTGCCGCCAACGGCTATCGCATCGTCTACACCGACACGCCGACGCCGTATCTCAAAGGACGCGAAAAGTCGGGCGGTGGGGCCAGCCTGCCCTATTCGCTGGGGCTGACCGTGAACAAGGAGGGCAAGGTCGGCAGCGTGCTGTGGGGGAGCCCGGCGTACAAGGCGGGGTTCGAGACCGGCACCACGCTGATCGCGGTGGCGGGACAGGCCTATACGCCGGACCGGCTGCGCGAGGCGGTGACGGCGGCGAAGGGCGCGAAGGAACCGATCCGCCTGACCGTGCGGATGGACGATGCGGTGAAGGAGATCCAGGTCCCCTATCACGACGGCCTGCGCTATCCCCGGCTCGAAAAGGTCGGCGAGGGCGAGAACGGCCTCGACCGGTTGCTGACCGCCAAATGACCGACGCCCGGGGCGGGCCGTCCCGCCCCGGCGCGATTCCACGCAAATGTTGCTTCAACGCGCCCGATTTCCGGCTAAAGAGCGCGTCTGATTGCGGAAAAGGCTCCTTTTCCGCGACCAAACGAACAAGAGGGAGATACTGATATGCGGATCGACATGATCCCGGTGGGCGAAGACGCCCCCAACAGCCTGAACGTCATCATCGAAGTGCCCACCGGCGGCGAACCGGTGAAGTATGAATTCGACAAGGCTTCGGGCGCGCTGTTCGTCGACCGCATCCTCCACACGCCGATGCGCTATCCGGCGAACTATGGCTTCGTGCCGCACACGCTGTCGCCCGATGGCGATCCGCTCGACGCGCTGGTCGTGTCGCGCACGCCGTTCATTCCCGGCTGCGTCGTGCGCGCCCGGCCGATCGCGGTGCTGAACCTGGAAGACGAGGCCGGCGGCGACGAGAAGCTGGTCTGCGTGCCGGTCGACGCGACCTTCCCCTATTACAGCAACGTCGGCGAGAAGACCGATCTGCCCGAGATCGTGTTCGAGCAGATCGAGCATTTCTTCACCCACTACAAGGACCTCGAAAAGAAGAAGTGGGTCCGCATCGGGACGTGGGGCGGTGCCGAAGAGGCCAAGCGCATCACCGTCGAGGCGATCGAGCGCTACAATGACGCCAAGGCCAAGGGCGAAGAGCCGCACGAATACGACGTGCCCGGCCGCTGAGCCGAACCGGGAGGGCGCGGAACCCAGGTCCCGTGCCCTCCCGTCCTTACCCTTTTGCCTTGCGTCGCCGGACCGGCGCGCGCCGTCCCGCCTCGATCGCCAGCGCGGCCCAGTGCGACAGCACATCGCCGTCGTCGAGCACCTCGTCGGGCGCGCGGCGATAGTGCATGGTCGCGGTCGTGCCGTCACGCCGGGCATAGGTGAAGCGCTCGCACCCCGCCGCTTCCCACAACGGATCGGCCGCCGCATCCGATTTGAACCACAGCACGTCGTCGGCGACGATCGCGAACACCGTCCCGTCGAGGTAGAGCGTCGCCCCGCCCATCATCCGCCGGAAGGTGACGGTGCCGACCGGCACGAGCGTATCCGCGACCCACGCGATCAGCCCTTCGTCCACGCTCATGCCCCCGCCTCGCTCTGCACCACGGGCGCGCGCCGGCGCACCGCCACCAGACACCCGGCGACGATCAGCGCCGCGCCGACCACCGTATAGAGCGACACCCGCTCGCCGAACGCCAGCCAGCCCATCAGCGCCGCCCATGCGAACGCGCTATATTCGACCGGGGCCAGCACCTGCGCCTCTGCCCGGGCATAGGCCCATGCCAGCGCCATCGTCGACAGCGTGCCGAGCAGCGCCGCGCCGGCGATCTCCAGCCACTGGTCGGGGCGCGGCCATGCCCCCAGCCACGGTGCCGCAGGCAGCAGCATCACCGCGATGACGAGGCTGGCGAACAGCGCGACCTCGACCGGGTCGGCGGCCTGCGCCTGTCGTCGCAGCAGGATGAGGTTGCCGGCATAGAGGATCGACGCGGCGACGCACGCGAGGCTGCCGAGCACGGCCTGCGTCGAGGCATCGGCCCGCACCTCCCCCGCCGCGATCGCCAGCACCCCGGCCGATGCGATCAGCGAGCCGGTGATCGCCGTGCGCCGGATGCTTTCGCCAAGGAACAGCGCGGCGAGGAACAGCGCGACCAGCGGCGCGAGGAAGGTCAGCGCCACCCCCTGCGCCATCGGCACGCGCGCAAGACCCCAGAAGAACAGCACCACCGACGATCCCGCCGCGACTCCGCGCGCGACGTGCAGCCAAAGCAGCGCTGGGCCCGGCCAGCGTCCGCCGCGCAGGACGAACGGCACCGCGCACATCGCGCTGCCCGTGACCGACCGCCACAGCACCGCGTTGTACGCCCCGCTGTCGATCGACAGCCGCTTCATCAGCGTGTCCATCACCGTATAGACGGCGATGCCGGCGGCGGCGACCGCAAAGGCGCGCAGGCTGGACGGGGCGGCGGACATGGGCGGACCTTTGCGAACGGCGGGCGAAACCGCTGTCGCGTGGCCGCCGATTGGATGCAAGGGTCGGGATGCGGATGGTGTAGGCTCGCCACCGGGCGTCTCGCCCACGAAGGACAGCGTCATGGCCAAGAGCCAGCAGAAGTCGAACAAGGAAGTCCGCAAGCCCAAGGCGGTCAAGGTCAAGACCATCGCCGCCAACGCATCGACCAAGGACAAGCCGGTCGGCATGGTGACGATCAAGGGCTGAACCGGCACCGTACCCGGCCGGCCCCGTCAGCGGGACCGGCCGGGCCGCTTCCGAACGACAAGGCGGTGCGATAGACGGGTGCCATGTCGCTCGATCTAGGCCAACGCATCGCGCCGCCGCGCTTCCTCGCCTTCGCCCTGGTCGCGGGCGCGACCGGGGCGTGGAGCGTCCCCGCGCTCGGCTGGCGCAGCGGGGTTCCGCTGGCGTTCGATGCCGGGGCGGTGGTGTTCCTGCTGTCGTGCGTGTCGCTGCTCGGCGCGTCGGCCGATGCGATGCGCGCCGCGGCACTGCGCAACGACGCCAACCGCGCGCTGCTGCTGCTGCTGTCGGGCGGGATCGCGATCGTGGTGCTGGCGGCGATCGCCGCCGAACTGGGCCAGCGCGGCGCTCCCAGACCGCCGGTAATGGCATTGGTCGTCGCCACGCTGCTGCTGGCATGGGGCTTCGCCAACACCGTCTACACGCTGCATTACGCGCATCTGTTCTATACCGCCGCCGGCGATGGCCGGGATACCGGCGGGCTGTCGGTTCCCGGCACCGACGAGCCCGATTACTGGGATTTCGTGTATTTCGCCTTCACGCTCGGCATGACGTTCCAGACGTCGGACGTCACGCTGACCAGCCGGGCGATGCGCCGGGTGGCGACCGGGCACTGCCTGATCGCGTTCCTGTTCAACCTTGGCGTCGTGGCGTTCAGCGTGAACGTGCTGGGGGGATCGTAGGGCGCGCCACTACTCCCCTCCCTGACGAGGGAGGGGTCGGGGGTGGGTCGGCCCGCGAGGGGAGGTGCGCGCGCCACAACCGGCCTACCCACCCCCAGCCCCTCCCTGCCAGGGAGGGGAGCGCACAGCGTTACTCCGCTGCCTGCGGCATGCCCGCGCCGGCCGCGTCGATTTCCGCCGCCTTCGCTTCGACCAGCTTGACGATATGCTCGATCATGTCGGCGTCCTGCACGTGATGGTCGGTGACGCCCGACAGATAGACCATGTGCCGGCCGTTGCCGCCCCCCGTAATCCCGATGTCGGTCTCGCGCGCCTCGCCGGGGCCGTTGACGACGCAGCCGAGCACCGACAGCGACATCGGCGTGCGGATGTGCTGCAACCGTTCCTCCAGCGCCTGCACGGTGCGGATCACGTCGAACCCCTGCCGCGCGCACGACGGGCACGACACCACGCGCACGCCGCGGTTGCGGATGCCGAGGCTTTTGAGAATCTCGAAGCCGACGCGGATTTCCTCCTCCGGCTCGGCCGACAGCGACACGCGGATCGTGTCGCCGATGCCGAACCACAGCAAAGATCCGATGCCGATCGCCGACTTGACCGTCCCGCCGACGAAGCCGCCCGCCTCGGTGATGCCCAGATGCAGCGGGCAATCGACCATTTCGGCCAGTTGCTGATACGCCGCGACCGCCATGAACAGGTCGGATGCCTTTACCGCGACCTTGAACTCGTGGAAATCATGGTCCTGCAACAGCTTGATATGGTCCATCGCCGATTCGACCAGCGCGTCGGGGCACGGCTCGCCGTATTTCTCCAGCAGATGCTTTTCGAGGCTGCCGCCGTTCACGCCGATGCGGATCGCGCAGCCGTTCGCCTTGGCGGCGCGGACGACTTCGGCGACGCGCTCGTTCGATCCGATGTTGCCCGGGTTGATGCGCAGGCACGCCGCCCCCGCATCGGCGGCCTCCAGCGCGCGCTTGTAGTGGAAATGGATGTCGGCGACGATCGGCACCCGCGCGGCGCGGGTGATCTGGCGCAGCGCCTGCGTGCTGGGCACGTCGGGGCAGGAGACGCGGATGATGTCCGCGCCCGCTTCCTCGCAGCGGCGGATCTGGTCGAGCGTCGCCACCGCGTCCGACGTGTCGGTATTGGTCATCGTCTGCACCGTGACCGGCGCGTCGCCGCCGACGGGCACGTTGCCGACCATGATCTGGCGGCTTTGACGGCGGTGTATATCGCGCCAGGGACGGATCGACATGAAAATTCTCGCTAAGGCTTGCGTAACCGGAGGCTTGCTATAGCCCCGCATTGTTTCGTGCGAAAGGCGCGCGAGGCAGGGTAGGCCTTCGCGTACGTGAACCTTCGGGCAAGACATTACGGGCTGGACTGGCTGCGCATCGCCGCCTTCGCGCTGCTGGTCCCCTATCACATCGCCATGGCGTTCAGCCCGTGGGACTGGGTGGTCAAGACGCCCTATGCCTTCCACTGGCTGATCGTGCCGATGATGGCGGTGACGCCGTGGCGGCTGGGATTGCTGTTCGCGGTGTCGGGCTATGCCTCGGCGATGCTGTCGCTGCGCACGGCCGGGCGCGGCGACTTCGCGATCGACCGGTCGAAACGGCTGCTGGTCCCGCTCGCCTTCGCGATGGTCGCGGTCGTGCCGGTCGAAATGTGGGTGCGCGTGCGCGAAGGGGGCTATCCCCGGACGCTCGGCTGGTTCTGGGTCCATGACGCATGGCACGACGGACGCTTCTGGGGCGTGGCGTTTCCCAGTTGGGAGCATCTGTGGTTCGTCGCCTATCTGTGGGTCTATACCATGGTGCTGGTAGCACTGCTCGCGGGCGCAGGAGGGCGGACCGATCGGCTGCTCGATCGCGCCGCCGGCTGGCTGATGCAGGGCCACCGGCTGCTCTGGGCCCCGCTCGCGCTGCTGGTCGGCCTGCGCCTCGCGCTGCTGTTCACCGTCGCCGAGCGGATGGGGCTGGCGAGCGACTGGGCGGGGCATTCGCAATATTGGCCGTTGTTCGCGGCGGGATTTCTGCTCGGGCGACGTCCGGTGCTGTGGGGGGCGCTGCACCGCCACTGGCGGCCGGCGGCGGCGCTCGCGCTGGTCGGCGGGACGATGACGACGGCGGTCGAGCTGCGCTATCCCGGCACCGCCGTCCCGCCGCATCTGGTGATGGCGATCGACCGGGCGGCGCGATCGGTGATGGCGTGGGGGATGATCGTCACGCTGTTCCATCTGGCCGATGCGCTGGCCAACCGCGACCATCGCTGGCGGCTGCCGCTGTCGCGCGCGGTGTTCCCGGCGTATCTGGTGCATCATCCGGTAATCGTCGCGACGATCTGGTTCCTGCTGCCGTTCGATCTTGGCGCGGGGGTGATGGCGGCAATCGTGTTCGCGGTGACGATCGCCGCCTGTGCCGCCACCTGTATGGCCGCGCGTGCGGTGCCGACGCTGGGGTTGCTGCTGGGGATGCCGCCGCGTGGGACCGCGGCGCGGGGTGGCATGGCGCGCGCGATCTGATAGCAGGCGGCGCTCCCTTCCCGCAGTCCACAGGAACGTCGCCATGTCCGCCTCCCCCACTCCTTCCTGGACACTGATGATCCACGGCGGCGCCGGCGTCCTGACCCGCGAGAGCGTGAGCGCCGCGACCGACGCGGCGGCACGCGCCGGGCTGGACGCCGCGCTCACCGCTGGCGAAGCGGTGCTGGCGGCGGGCGGCGCGGCGCTGGACGCGGTGGAGGCGGCGGTGCGCGTGCTGGAGGATGATCCCACCTTCAATTCGGGGCGCGGCGCGGTGCTGACCTATGACGGCGGGATCGAGCTGGACGCAGCGATCATGGACGGCCGCACCCGCGCGGCGGGCGCGGTGGCGGGCGTCACCCGCAGCCGCCACCCCGTCACGCTTGCCCGCGCGGTGATGGACCACAGCCCGCACGTCCTGCTCGCCGGCAAGGGGGCCGACGTGTTCGCGACCGAACAGGGCGTGGAACAGGCCAACCCCGAGTGGTTCCTGACGCCCGCGCGCCGCGCGCAACTCGACGCGATGAAGGCCGATCCCGACAACTGGTTCGATGTCGACATGAAATACGGCACGGTCGGCGCGGTCGCGGTCGACACCCATGGCCATGTCGCCGCCGCCACCTCGACCGGCGGCGTCACCGCCAAACGCTGGGGCCGGGTCGGCGATTCGCCGCTGATCGGGGCGGGCACCCATGCCGACGACCGGTCGTGCGCGGTCAGCGCGACCGGCTCGGGGGAGTTCTTCATCCGCATCGGCGTCGGCCACGAGATCGGCGCGCGCATCCGCTTTGCGGGCGAAGACCTGCAAACCGCCGCCGATACCGTGCTGGGCGAGGTGCAAGCGCTGGGCGGCACCGGCGGGGTGATCGTCACCGGACCCGGGGGCGATGCGGAGTGGAGCTTCACCACGCCGGGCATGTTCCGCGGCCGCGCCGACGCCGCCGGCACGCGCCACGTCGCGATCTATGGTGACGAGGCATGAGCGGCCTCGTCGCGCTCCACCATGTCGCGATCATCGGCTCGGACTATGACCGGTCGAAACGCTTCTACCGCGACGTGCTGGGCCTGAGCGTGATCCGCGAAGTGTATCGCGCCGAACGGCAGTCGTGGAAATGCGACTTGCGCGTGGGATCGGCGCAGATCGAGCTGTTCACCTTCCCCGACAGCCCGCCCCGCCCGTCGCGCCCCGAAGCGCTCGGCCTGCGCCATCTCGCCTTCACCGTCGCCGACATCGATGCCGAGGTCGCGCGACTGGCCGGGCATGGCGTGCCGTGCGAACCGGTCCGCATCGACGAACATACCGGACAGCGCTTCACCTTCTTCACCGACCCCGACGGCCTGCCACTGGAACTGTACGAAGCCGCAAGCTAACGCCAACCCCATGATTCGCCGCCTGATCCTCGCGCTTGCCGCGCTGTTCGCCGCCTCGCCCGCCCATGCGTATTGGGAGTTCGGGCATGAGAGCGTCGCGACCATCGCCAGGCTGAACGTCCGTCCCGAAACCCGCGCCGCGATCGAGCGTATCCTGCGGCACCAGGCGCTGCTCGAAACGCCGACCTGTCCGGCGCGGACGATCGAACAGGCCAGCGTCTGGGCCGATTGCGTCAAGCCGCTGGGCGAGCGGTTCAGCTATGCCTATGCGTGGCATTACCAGAACGTCGACGTGTGCAAGCCGTTCGACCTGAAGTCGGCGTGCAGGGACGGCAATTGCGTGTCGGCGCAGATCGAGCGCGACGTGAAGCTGCTGAAGGACCCCAAGGTCCCGATGCGCGAAAAGGTGCAGGCGCTGGCCTTCCTCGTCCATTTCGTCGGCGACCTCCACATGCCGCTCCATGCCGGCGATCGCGGCGATCTGGGCGGCAACCGGGTGAAGGCCGATTACGGCGTCTATGCGCCTGAACGGTTCAATCTCCATTCG
>NZ_LMKU01000012.1:0-19688 GCF_001421635.1 Sphingomonas sp. Leaf25 | reverse complement strand
CCCCGCCGTCGATCCTGCGCGTCTATACCCCGGCCGAGCGCGAGGCCGTGCAGGCGGGCAGCGTCGAGGACTGGAGCCGCGATAGCTGGACCGTCAGCCGCGACTATGCCTATGCCCCCGCGCTCGGCGGCGATGCCTGCGCGCCCAAGCCTGCGGGGCGGGTGAAGCTCGACGATGCGACGATCGCCCGGCTGGTGCCGATCGCGCAGGATCAGGTCCGCAAGGGCGGCCTGCGCCTCGCCCGCCTGCTCGACGAGGCGCTGGGATAAGGGTGTTGCGCACCGGCTGACCGCATGTCAGCTTGGCCCCCGACAAACGGACCGTGACCGACACGGCCGGCAAAGGGGATGAGGATGCGGAAATCGATGACGATGGCGGCGGCCATGGTGCTGGCGTGCGCCACGGCGGGCTGCGGCGTGGCACCGGTGGCGGGCGGCCCGGAACTGACGGTGGCTGGCCCCAGCGCGGCGGTGGAGGCCTTCGTCCGCGCACAGGGCGCGCACCGCCCGACCCGGATGACCAGCTTTCCGCAGGCGCTGGGCGACGGCCGGTCGAGCGCGCGGGTGATGATGCCGATCGGCACCCCCGCCGCCGCGATGCAGGCATTGTCGCAGGAAGCGGTCGCCGCCGGCCTGCGCTCGATCGTCGTCGCGCCGCGCTGAATCCATGTTTTGCGGTGCCGGCCCGCTCCCCCACCCGGCGACCCATTCAGGATACGCTGTGGGTGGCCGGGTGGGGGTAGCCCAGCAAAGTATTACTTTGCTGGGACCCGTGGGGGAGCGGGCCGGCACCGCCTCGAAACTCGCGCTTCCGCGCGGTTCCGGCAAAACCCGCATTTACCGAAAATTGTCGGCTGTGGTGCATCATCGGGCGATGGAGTCGCGGGTTCGACACATTTGGGCGATCATGTTGCTGGCGCTGGCAGTATTCGCTGCCACGCCGGCATCGGCGCAGGCGGGGATCATCGGCGATCCGGTGGCGCTGTGCGTCCGCCCGGCACAGCCGGGGGACAGCGTGCGCGCGATCCTCGCCGAACCTGCCCGGTTCGACTGCACGACGCCGCAGCAATACTTCGGACCTGGCGACTATTGGGTCCTGTCGGGGCCGGTGCAGCGGCACGCCGGCGATCACGGCGCGCTGCGCGTCCGCCAGGCCAGCCTGTGGCAACGCGCGCTCACCCTCTATGCGATCCGCGACGACGGACGGATCGAGGGGATCGCCAGCGACGCATCGGGGGTCAGCGACCATCTCCGCCTCGGCGCGGTGGTCGAACATCGCTTCGACGACCGGCCCGGCACGATCCGGCGGCTGTTGTGGCGGATCGACGGGGCGGCCAACCTGCGCGGCATCGTGGTCGGCGCGCGGATCAGCGACGATGCCGACAGCATCCGGTCGGACCTGCTGCTCGCCGGCCTCTATGCCGGGTTCGTCGGGCTGTGTACCGCGCTGCTGATCTACAATCTCGCGCTGTGGAAGGCGCTGCGCCATGATTTCCAGATCGCCTATTGCGCGATGCTGCTGTGCCTGAACCTCTATGCGCTGTCGTCGTCGGGGGCGCTCGCATGGCTGGTCCCCGACCTGCCGAACAACAGCCGGATCGCGCTCAACCATGTCGTGCTGTCATGGGCGACGGCGGCGGCACTGGCGTTCAGCCGCCGCTTCTTCGAACCGCGCGTCTTTACCGGCTGGGTCGGGCGGGCGACCGACGGCGCGGCGATCGCGTTCTTTGCGCTCGGCGCCGTCTTCATGGCGTTCGCGCCCGTCGCGATCCGGCTGCTCGACCAGGTCTATTCGGTGATGTTCATGGGCGTGCCGCTGGTGGTGCTGCCGATCCTGTGGCGGGCATGGGCACGGCGCAGCAATTACCTCTGGCTGTTCTCGCTCACCTGGGCATCGCCGATCGGCATGGTGGTGATGCGCGGCCTGTATAATCTGAACCTGATCGAGTGGAATTTCTGGATCGACAATTCCACGCTGCTGGCGATGAGCGCGGAGGCGCTGCTCACCAGCCTCGCCATCGCCTATCGCATCCGCCTGCTCAGCATCGAACGCGACGAGGCGGTGCGACAGGAAGCGATCAGCCGCGAACTGGCCGATACCGATCCGTTGACCGGACTGCTCAACCGCCGGGCGTTCATGGCGCGGGCGATCGTGGCGGACGGCCCGCGCACGCTGATGCTGTTCGACATCGATCATTTCAAACAGGTCAACGACACCATCGGCCATGACGGCGGCGACGAGGTGCTGCGCATCTTCGCCCGCGTGCTGCGCGATCATCGTCAGGACGGCGTGCTGCTGGCGCGGATGGGCGGCGAGGAATTCGCGATGCTGGGGCCGGCCCGCGCCATGCCCGATCCCGATGCGGTCCTCTCGGTCGTCCGCGCGCAGAACATGCCGTTCGACCTGCGCGTCACCACCAGCATCGGCATGTGCCACGGCCCGCTCGCCAACGAGGGCGACTGGAAAAAGCTCTACCGTCTCGCCGACCAGGCGTTGTTCCATGCCAAGGCGGCCGGGCGCGACCGCACCGAACGCGCCCGCCCGCTCGCACTCGCAGCGTGAAATCTCGCGGTTGCACAAACTGCAACCCGGCTTGCGGTACTCGCAACTACTGCTAACATTCATGTCAATGAGCAGCGCCGTCCCCCCGCCCGCCCGCTATGGTCATCCCGTGCCATGGGATACCCCGATCCCGCCGATGTCGATGGTCGACCTGTTCGAGCAATCGGCCGCCAGACGCGGGCCGGCACCGCTGATCGACTTCCTCGGTCGGCATTACAGCTATGCCGAAACGAAGAACGGCGCGGACCGGGTGGCGTGCGGCCTCGCGCGGATGGGCTATGGGCCGGGCGACCGCATCGGGTTGTTCCTGCCCAACGTGCCGCATTACATCGCCGCCTATTACGGCATATTGAAACTGGGCGCGACGGTGGTGAACTTCTCGCCGCTCTACACCGCGCAGGAGCTGGCCGCGCAGGTCGCCGACTCGGGGACGAAGCTGCTGTTCACCCTGTCGGCGTCGGCGCTGTTGCCGACCGCGCTCAGGGTGCTCGACGACAGCGCCCTCGAACGGCTGGTGGTGGGGTCGGTCGCCGGCGCGCTGCCGCCGGCCAAGTCGCTGTTCTACCGCTGGTTCCGCTCGGGCGAGGTGACGGCGCGGCCGCACGATCCGCGCATCACCGCCTTTTCCGCGCTGATCGCCAACGACGGCGGCTGCGCGACGCCGGCGATCGACCCGGAACGCGATCTGGCGCTGATCCAGTACACCGGCGGCACCACCGGCAGTCCCAAGGGCGCGATGCTCAGCCACGCCAATCTGGCGGCCAATGCGCGGCAGGTGACATGGCTCGATCCCGATCGCGGGCAGGCGGTCGACCGCATCCTCGGCGTGCTGCCGTTCTTCCATGTCTTCGCCAATACCTGCGTCCTCAACCGCACCGTGCTGTCGGGCGGGGAGATCGTGATGCTGCCGCGCTTCGACGCCGGACAGGTGCTGGCGGCGATCGACCGGACGAAGGCGACCGCGCTGCCCGGCGTGCCGACGATGTACCGCGCGCTGCTCGACCATCCACGCCTGAAGCAGACCGATTTTTCCTCGCTCGCCCACTGCATCTCGGGCGGGGCGCCGCTGCCCCCCGAACTGAAGGCGCGGTTCGAGGCGGCGACCGGCGCGACATTGGTCGAGGGCTATGGCCTGTCGGAAAGCTCGGGCGTGGTGTCGTGCAACCCCTATGCCGGGGTGCAGAAGCCCGGCACCATCGGCCAGCCGATCGCCGGCACCCGCGTCCGCCTCGTCGACAAGGAGGATGCCAGCCGCCCCGCCCCGGACGGCGAGCCGGGCGAGATCGTGGTGGCGGGGCCGCAGATCATGGCGGGCTACTGGAACCGCGCGCAAGCCGACGACACGACCTTTTGTCACGACGCCGACGACACGCGCTGGCTGCGCACCGGCGATGTCGGCACGATCGACGAGGACGGCTTCATCCGCATCGTCGACCGGTTGAAGGACATGATCGCGGTCGGCGGGTTCAAGGTGTTCCCGAGCGAGATCGAGCGCGTGCTCTATCACCACCCGGCGGTGCGCGAGGCGCTGGTGATCGGCCTGCCCAGCGAGTATCGCGGCGAAAGCCCGCACGCCTATGTCACGCTGACCGACGATGCCGGGGTCGACGGCGAAGCGCTGAAAGCATGGCTCAACCCGCAACTGGGCAAGCACGAGCGCGTCGACGAGGTCGTCGTCCGCCTCACCCTGCCCAAGACGATGATCGGCAAGCTGAGCCGCAAGGACCTGATCGCCGAAGTGATGGCCGAGCGGGACGTCTAGGGCGGATCGACATTCCGTCGGCCGTGACGCCAGCAAAGACCATTTCCGTCACCCCGGACTGGTTCCGGGGTGACGAAGGAGGGCGGTGTTTTCGACTACGAACTGCACCGGAATAGTTGAATGTCGATCCCGCCTAGGCCTGATCCAGTCCCGTTTCACCGCACGTCATCTCAGCGAAGGCTGGGATCTGCCGGTGACAGCGCGCGATAGGAACCGCTCGAGGCTCCGGCTGAATCGCAGAAGAAGATCGATCTTCACGCGAAGGCGCGAAGGCCGCGAAGAAGGAAGTTTTGGTTCGCGCGGAGGCGCGGAGGCGCGGAGAAAGTGCGCTCGCCGCGCCGGCGGCACTCCAGTCCCGGCCGCAGCATGAGACAAGGCTTCGCCGGACAGGCTGACACCTCCTGCTTTACATGCTCTCTGCGCCTCCGCGCCTCTGCGCGAACCAATCCCTTCTTCTACCCTCCGCGCCTTCGCGCCTTCGCGTGAAAAAACCTTCTGCCTCTTCCTCCGCGCCTCCGCGTGAACCAACCTTCTTCGCCCGTCCGCGCCGTCGCATGAACCAATCTTCTCGAAACCACCCAAATCCGGTACAGGCCGCCGGATGACCACCACCCCCAAGACCTTCCACGTCAAGTCGTTCGGCTGCCAGATGAACGTCTACGACGGCGAGCGCATGGCCGAGTTGATGAGCGCCGAGGGCATGACCCCGACCGACGATCCACACGCCGCCGACCTCGTCGTGCTCAACACCTGCCACATCCGCGAACGGGCGACCGAAAAGGTCTATTCGGACATCGGCCGTATCCGCAAACACGGGTCCGATCCGATGATCGCGATCGCCGGCTGCGTGGCGCAGGCCGAAGGCGCGGAGATCGTCCGCCGCGCCAAGGTGGACGTGGTGGTCGGCCCGCAGGCGTATCACAACCTGCCGAAACTGGTCGCGCAGGCGGCGGCGGGCACTGCGCAGCTCGACACCGACATGCCGGTCGAATCCAAGTTCGCCCACCTGCCCGCGCGCCGCCGCGTGGGGCCGAGCGCGTTCCTGACCGTGCAGGAAGGCTGCGATAAATTCTGCACCTATTGCGTGGTGCCCTACACTCGCGGCGCCGAGATCAGCCGGCCGTACGCGCGCGTGCTCGACGAGGCGAAGGCGCTGGTCGACGCCGGCGCGCGCGAGATCACGCTGCTCGGGCAGAACGTCAACGCCTGGGCCGATGCCGACGGGCGCGGGCTGGACGCGCTGATCCGCGACCTCGACCGGATCCCGGCGCTGGAGCGCATCCGCTATACCACCAGCCACCCAAACGACATGACGCAGGGGCTGATCGACGCGCACGGCGATGTCGAGAAACTGATGCCGTTCCTCCACCTGCCGGTGCAGGCGGGCAGCGACCGCGTGCTGAAAGCCATGAACCGCAGCCACACCAGCGACAGCTATCTGCGCATCCTCGACCGGGTGCGCGCGGTGCGCCCCGACATCGCGCTGTCGGGCGATTTCATCGTCGGCTTCCCCGGCGAAACCGATGCCGAGTTCGAGGAGACGCTCAAGCTGGTCGACGCGGTCGGCTATGCGCAGGCGTTCAGCTTCAAATACAGTCCGCGCCCCGGCACCCCCGCAGCCGACATGGGCGGCGACGTTCCGCTGGCGGTGATGGACGAACGGCTGCAACGGTTGCAGGCGGCGCTGCTGCGCGACCAGAAGGCGTTCAACGACGCCACGGTTGGCCGCACCTGCCAGGTGCTGGTCGAACGCCAGGGTCGACAGGCCGGACAGATGCTTGGCAAGTCGCCGTGGCTGCAATCGGTCCACTTCATGACCGATGCGAAGGTCGGCGACATGGTCGAGGTCGAGGTCGTCGGTGCCGGCCCCGTCTCGCTGTCGGGCGTGGAGCGGATGCGGGCGGCGGCGTGAGCGACCTGACGCTGGGCAAGCGCAGCAGCATCGGCGACGACCTCGCCTATCTGCGCGCGGCGCATCCGCAGCCCGGCTGGCGCGGCCACACGAATTTCGGCCAGCTCGCCGATTTCTGGCTCCACGTCCACGCGAGTCTCCGCGCCGAGGCGGCGGCGATCGATACCACGGTCAAGGCGCTGCTCGGCGGCCGGCTCGATCCGGCAGGATTCCAGCGGCGCTTCGTCCCCGAACTGAACCGCTTCCTGCAACACCTCGATGCGCATCACCGGATCGAGGATCACGCCTATTTCCCCAAGTTCCGCGCGCTCGATCCGCGCATGGCGGCAGGCTTCGACCTGCTCGACGGCGATCATCACACGATCCACGCCGCGCTGGTCGCCAATGCCGACGCCGCGCGCACGCTCCTCGCCGCGCTCGGCGGATCGGGCGCGCCCGATCGCGCGGCGGCGGACTATGCCGCGCGGACCGATGCGTTGCTGGGGCTGCTGCACCGCCATCTGGCGGACGAGGAGGATCTCGTCATCCCCGCGATGCTCGAACACGGCGAACGTTCGCTGGCGTAATCCCACCATCGTCACCCCGGACTTGTTCCGGGGTCCACCTCACCGCACCCGCAGCACCCGTTCATCGAGCGGAAGCGCCTGCCGCACGGTGGACCCCGGAACAAGTCCGGGGTGACGGAGGTGTCGTTTGGCGCAACCAGTCCCCGCCCGGTCCGAAAAATCCATATCGCGATATAATATATCAGCAACCAAAACTGTCGTGCGGCATTGCACGCGGGGAATCCCCTACCCTTTCACGGAAAGCTCCCCGCCATGACGACCCCCGCCCAAGGCTATGCCGCGCAGAGCGCCGACGCGAAGCTTGCACCCTTCTCGTTCGAACGCCGTGACCCGCAGGCCACCGACGTCGCAATCGACATCCGCTACTGTGGCGTCTGCCACAGCGACCTGCACACCGCACGCGGTGAATGGCCGGGCACGCTCTACCCCTGCGTTCCGGGCCACGAGATCGTCGGCACCGTGACCGCCGTCGGCAGCGACGTAACCAAGTTCAAGGCGGGCGATACCGTCGGCGTCGGCTGCATGGTCGATAGCTGCGGCGAATGCCCGTCGTGCCATGAGGGCGAGGAGCAATATTGCACCGGCACCGGCTTCGTCGGCACCTACAACGGCCCCGATCCGGTGCTGGGCGGCCACACCTTCGGCGGCTATTCGGACCATATCGTCGTCGATCAGGATTTCGTGCTGAACGTCCGCCACGACGAGAAGGACCTCGCCGCCGTCGCCCCGTTGCTGTGCGCGGGCATCACCACCTATTCGCCGCTCAAGCACTGGGGCGTCGGGCCGGGTCAGAAGGTCGGTATCGTCGGCTTGGGCGGTCTCGGCCACATGGGCGTCAAGATTGCGGCGGCGATGGGCGCCGACGTCTATGTCTTCTCGACCTCGCCGAACAAGCGCGACGACGCGATCCGGCTGGGCGCGAAGGATCTGATCGTGTCGAAGGACGAAGACTCGATGGCCGAACATGCCGGCAGCTTCGACTTCATCCTCAACACCGTCGCTGCCGCCCACAACCTCGACCAGTTTCTGGGCCTGCTCAAGCGCGACGGCACGATGACGCTGGTCGGCGTGCCGGAGACGCCGCATCCCTCGCCCTCGGTCGGCACGCTGGTCTTCGGCCGCCGCTCGCTCGCCGGATCGCTGATCGGCGGCATTGCCGAGACGCAGGAAATGCTCGATTTCTGCCACCAGCACGGCCTGACGGCGGACATCGAGACGATCGCGATGGACGAGATCGAGACGGGTTACGACCGGATGCAGAAGAGCGACGTGAAATACCGCTTCGTCATCGACATGGCGACGTTGAAGTAACGGTCCGCGTTTCGGGTCGAAGCTGAGAAGAAGCTTTGGTTCACGCGGAGGCGCGGAGACGCGGAGAAGAAGTATAAGGCGTTTTCGCGCAGAGGCGCAGAGGACGCGGAGGGGTTGGAGAACAGGACCGGTCCGATCCTCCGGCGAAGCTTCTTGCCCTGCTGCGGCCGAGAATGGAGCGCCGCTGGCGCGGCAAGCGGTCCCTCTCTGCGTCCTCAGCGCCCTCTGCGCGAAAACTCCTTCTTCTCCGCGCCTCCGCGCGAACCAAAGCTTCCTCCTTCTTCGTACCCGTCGCGCGAACAAACACCGAAAACACCCCTTCCCCCGGCCCGCGCCATCTGCCACCTTCACGCATGATGCCGCCGCGCCCCGCCGCCTCCGTCCCGACCGGCCCCGCGCGCCATCCCGTTCCCGTACCCGAAAGGATCGCATGAGCCGCAAGCCCGTCCCCGCCCAGGCCGGCCAACGTGCCCGCGCCGAAGTCACCTTCGACAAGCCGCAACTCCTCCCCCGCCTGTTCGGCGAGTTCGACGCAAACCTGCTCGCGCTGGAGGAACGGCTGGGCGTCTATATCACCGCGCGCGGCGACCGCGTCGGTATCGAGGGGTCGGCCGAAGCCGTCGCCCACGCCCGCGAGGTGCTGAACGAACTGCACCGCCGCCTGCTGCGCGGCGAGGCCATCGACCCCGGCCTGATCGACGCGGTGATTGCCATGTCGTCGCAACCGGCACTCGACGGCATCTTCCGCGCGGAAAATGGCGAGGGCGCGCCCTCGATCATGATCCGCACGCGCAAGAAGACGATCGTGCCGCGCACCATCGCGCAGGCGGGCTACATGCGCCAGTTGCTCGACCACGACATCATCTTCGCGCTGGGGCCGGCGGGCACCGGCAAGACCTATATCGCCGTCGCGCAGGCCGTAGCGCAACTCATCACCGGCAGCGTGCAGCGCCTCATCCTGTCGCGCCCGGCGGTCGAGGCGGGCGAGAAGCTGGGCTTCCTGCCCGGCGACATGAAGGAGAAGGTCGACCCCTATCTCCGCCCGCTCTACGACGCGCTGAACGACTGCCTGCCCGCCGAACAGGTCGAACGCCGCATCCTGTCGGGCGAGATCGAGATCGCACCGATCGCGTTCATGCGCGGCCGGACGCTCGCCGACGCCTTCGTCATCCTCGACGAGGCGCAGAACACCACGCCCGCGCAGATGAAGATGTTCCTCACCCGCTTCGGCCAGAACAGCCGCATGGTGGTGTGCGGCGATCCCAACCAGACCGATCTGCCCGGCGGTGTGCAGGCATCGGGCCTTGCCGACGCCACCCGCCGGCTGGAGGGGATCGAGGGCATCGCCTTCGCCCGCTTCGGCGCGGGCGACGTGGTGCGCCACCCGATCGTCGGCCGCATCGTCGAAGCCTATGAGGGCAAGGACGCTTGATACAGGGGATATCCCGCACTAGCTTGCGGGATATCCCGTTCGGAGGTTGCGATGGCGTCGCTTTACATCAAGGACCCGGCTACTGCCGAACATGCTGCTCGCTTGGCCGAGCAGCTTGGTATCAGTAAAACAGACGTGGTTCGCCGTGGGCTGGCGGCGCTGGAAACCCAATTGTCTCCGGAAGAACGACGCCGCACCTTTCGCGATCGGATGGCTAAATGGCGTGCAGCGAATCCCTTGCCGCCACCCACGGGACTGAAAGCGGATAAAGCGTTTTACGACTGGCTGAGCGGCGAGGAGGACGTTTGACCCTCTTTGTAGATGCGTCGGCGCTGGTATCCATACTGACGGACGAACCGGATGCCGCATCGCTGATCGACCGGATGGCGGATGACGGACATCTGTTGTCCTCGGCAATCGCGGTATGGGAAACGACCATGGCGGTCGCGCGCAGTCGAAAATGCCAACCACCGGAAGCGTTGGCGCTCGTCGAGCTGTTCTGTCGCGACATGGATATTGCGCTGACCCCGATCGGCCCGTCCGAATCCTTGATCGCCGTCGAGGCGTTCACGCGCTACGGCAAGGGTCGCCACGACGCGAAACTCAACATGGGCGATTGCTTCGCCTATGCCTGCGCCCGTACCAACGACGCCCGCCTGCTGTACAAGGGCGACGATTTCGCAAGGACCGACCTTTCATGATCGACATCGCCGTTCAGGCCGAGGCGGACTGGCCGCAGGACACCGACTGGGAGGCGCTCGCCACCCGTGCCGCGACCGCGCTGATCGGCCGCACGCCGCAGGGCGGCTGGCTGACCGATCCGGCGCTGATCGAGGTCGCGGTGCGGCTGACCAGCGATGACGAGGTGCAGACGCTCAACCGGCAATATCGCCAGAAGGACAAGCCGACCAATGTCCTGTCGTTCCCGATGATTCAGAGCGACCTGCTCGACACCGTCACGCAGAACAGCGACGACGGCGAGGTGCTGCTGGGCGACATCGTCCTCGCCCACGGCGTGTGCGCCGCCGAAGCGGCGGAACGCGGCATTTCGGTCGCCGATCATGCCACGCACCTCATTGTCCATGGCTGCCTGCATTTGCTAGGTCACGATCACCAGAATGATGCCGAGGCGGAAGCCATGGAGGCGATCGAGCGTTCGACGCTCGCCGAACTCGGCCTGCACGATCCCTATCCCGTTACAGAGGACTGACACGACCATCATGGCCGACGTTTCGACCAGCACCACGCCCGGCGACAGTAGCAGCGGCGAAGGGGGCATATGGCGCGGCCTGCGCTCGCTGATCTTCGGAACCGAGGCCAGCGAAACGCTGCGCGAACGGATCGAGGAAGTGATCGCCGCGCACGAGGAGGAACATGACGCGCAGGTAAAGGGGGACCTGTCGCCGATCGAGCGCAAGATGCTGCGCAACATCCTCCATTTCGGCGAACGCGACGCCGGCGACATGGGCGTGCCGCGCGCCGACATCGTCGCGCTGGAGGAGAACACCCCCTTCGCCGACGTGGTGAAGATCTTCGCCGAAGCGGGGCACAGCCGCCTCCCGGTGTACCGCGAAAAGCTCGATACCGTCGTCGGCATGGTCCATGTGAAGGACGTCTTCGCGATTCTCGCCAAGGGCGAGGAACACCCCCCGACCGCAATCAGCCTGCTGCGCCAGCCGCTCTACGTACCGCAGTCGATGGGCACGCTCGACCTCTTGGCGCAGATGCAGGCCAGCCGCACCCACTTGGCGATCGTGCTCGACGAATATTCGGGCACCGATGGCCTCATCACCATCGAGGATCTGGTCGAGGAAATCGTCGGCGCGATCGAGGACGAGCATGACGAGGCCCCGACCGACCTGTTCGTGCCCTTGGACGGCGGCGCATGGGAGGCGGATGCCCGCGCCGAGCTGGAGGACGCCGCCGAACTGATCGATCCGCGGCTGGGCGAAGTCGACGAGGATGTCGAGACGCTGGGCGGCCTCGCCTTCGTACTCGCGGGCGAAGTGCCCAAGGAAGGGACCTGCCTCGACCACCCCTCGGGCTGGAAGATCGAGATCGTCGCCGCCGACACCCGCCGCGTGCTGCGCCTGCGCCTCCATCCACCGGTGTCGACCGAGGACGAATAGGGCAACCTCCTCACCTCCCTGACAAGAGAGGAGCCGGGGGTGGGTCGGTTCGGGGCGAGTGCTGCCGTTCCGTCGTGGACCTACCTGTTCCACCTCGCAACAAGCGTCGCCCCGGCGAAGGCCGGGGCCTCAAGCGGCGCTTGTCGCGCATCAGCCCCGGGAGATCTCAGCCTTCGCTGGGATGACGCTCGCTTCAAGGCAGGTGAATCAACCTGAGCCTCCCCCACGAAAATTCACCCCCACCCCCCGGACACCGCTTCCCCCCGCCCCGCCGCCCGCCTATTCAGGCGTCATGCGCAAACACGTCATCCGCCTGACCATCATCGTCATCGTGCTGCTCGCGCTGCTGGCGTTCTATCTGACGCGGCCCGACCGGGCGCGCTTCAGCGAGCAGGCGGTGACCGGCCGGACCCCGCAACTCTCGCAGGCACGGCCGCAGCGTATCCCGACGGTCCGTGTCGCCGAACCGATCGGCTGGGCCGATGGCCAGACGCCGACCGCAGCCGCCGGCTTGCAGGTACAGCCATTCGCCAAGGGACTCGACCATCCGCGCTGGCTCTATGCCCTCGCCAACGGCGACGTGCTGGTGGCGGAAAGCAACAGCCCGCCGCGCGAAGGCGGCGGCATCACCGGCTGGTTCATGAAGCGGTTCATGGACCGCGCCGGGGCGGGCACCCCGTCGGCCAATCGCATCACCCTGTTGCGCGACGTGAACGGCGACGGCGTGACGGAGAGTCGCAGCGCGCTGCTGACCGGGCTGAACTCGCCGTTCGGCATGGCGGTGGTCGGCGACTGGCTCTACGTCGCCAACACCGACGCGCTGGTGCGCTATCCCTTCCGCGTCGGCCAGACCAAGATCACCGCCGCGGCGGAGAAGATCATCGCGCTGCCCGGCGGCGGCAACCACTGGGCGCGCAACGTCGTGGCGGCCCCCGACGGCAAGTCGCTCTACGTCAGCGTCGGCTCCGCCTCGAACATCGCCGAAAACGGCCTCGACGTGGAGAAGAACCGCGCCGCGATCTGGCAGGTGAACCCCGAAACCAAAAGCTTCCGCATCTATGCCACAGGCCTGCGCAACGCCAACGGCATGGCATTCGAGCCGCGCAGCAAGGAATTGTGGGCGGTGGTCAACGAACGCGACATGATCGGATCGGACATGCCGCCCGATTATCTGACGAAGGTGGAATTCGGCGGCAACTATGGCTGGCCGTGGCATTATTGGGGCGGCTACATCGACGATCGCGTCCAGCCGCAGCGGCCCGATCTGCGCGAATATGTCGTCCGCCCCGATTATGCGCTGGGCGCGCATGTCGCGCCCCTGGGCCTCGCCTTCACCGATGCGATGCGGCTGGGCGATCGCTTCGGCAATGGCGCGGTGGTCGGCCTGCACGGATCGTGGAACCGAGTGCCGCCGTCGGGCTACAAGGTGGTCTATGTGCCGTTCGGCACCAACGGCTTTCCGCTGCCGAACAGCCGCCCGGTCGATCTGCTCACCGGCTTCCTGACCGCCGACGGCAAGCAGGTCCACGGCCGTCCGGTCGGTGTCATCGCCGACCGCACCGGCGCGATGCTGGTGGCCGACGACGTCGGCAACGTGGTCTGGCGCGTCAGCCAGCCACGGGCGGCGCGCTGAGGCCCTCCCTCCGTCATTCCGGCGAAGGCCGGAATCCATGGATGGGTGACGGCAGCGATAGAGTCGCCAGCACCCGACACAATGGATTCCGGCCTTCGCCGGAATGACGAACGTTACTTGAGAAGTGCCGGCCCATCGCGCCCCAGTTTCTCCCGAATCTTCGCGGCGAACAGTGCCAGCATCGGCGGCAGGTCGAGCACCGCATGAACATGCGTGTCGTGCAGGTCGCAGCGCGCCTGCACGCTCTGTCCCATCGCGCTGACGGTGAAGTGGAGCGTATCCCCCTCCCACCGTTTGTCGTGCATCGTGCCGCCGGGGATCATGCCCGCCAGCTTGTCGATGCCGCCATCGATTCGCGTCCGCACCCCTGCGCGGCCCAGCTTGTGGGGAATGTCGACTTCGACCGGCTGTGTCATGAACGCTCCTGTACGGTGATATTCCCCAGTTAGTGCGCCACGCTACGCGAAAACAGGTTCATCACGATCACCCCGGCGATGATGAGTGCCATGCCGGTGAGCGCCGCCCCGTCCAGCCGCTGCCCCTGCCACCCCCACGCGATTCCGGCGACCAGCACGATGCCGACGCCGGACCAGATCGCATAGGCGATCCCGGTCGGCATCGTGCGCAGCGCCAGCGACAGGCAATAAAAGGCGACGGCATAGCCGACGACGGTTACGATCGAGGGGACGAGGCGGGTGAATCCCTGCGTCGAGCGCATCATCGAGGTAGCGATCACTTCGGCGACGATCGCGACGGCGAGCCAGGCATAGGCGGTCATGCCGGTACTGATACCGCGCGACGGCGGCCAAAATAACCCATGTTCGTCACCCCGGACCTGTTCCGGGGTCCACCGTGCGGCAGGCGGCACGGTACGGGACGAACGACATTGCCGACGGAGCCGTGGACCCCGGAACGAGTCCGGGGTGACGAGGGCCGGGAACAACTCCCCCTTGCACCCGCCCGCCCCACGGCGGATATGCCGCGCGTGTCTGCGCTCCTCGCTCTCCTCGCCGGCCTGACTTCGGCCCTTGGCTTCGCGCCGCTCGAATGGTGGCCGGTGACGCTGGCCGCGTTCGCGCTGTGGCTGTGGCTGGTCCATCGCGCGCCGAGCCTCAGGACCGCGCTGTGGCGGTCGTGGCTGTTCGGCGTCGGCCATTTCACCATCGGCAACAACTGGATTCAGCACGCCTTCGACTTTCAGGACCGGATGCCCCCCGCGCTTGGCTATGTCGCGGTCGTCGGCCTCGCGCTCTACCTCGCGGTCTATCCGATGCTCGCCGGCGGCCTCGCATGGCGGCTGGGGCGGCGCGGCGAGCGCCCCGACCTCGGCTTTGTCCTGATCGCCGGCGCGGGCTGGATCGCCACCGAATACCTCCGCGCGGTGGTGATGACGGGCTATCCATGGAACCCGGTCGGCGCGATCTGGGTCCCGACCCCGCTGCGCCATCTTGCCGCCTTCACCGGCACCTACGCGCTGTCGGGACTGACCATCGTCGCCAGCGCCGCGATCCTGCTGCCCCGGTCGCGCGTACGCTACGCCGTGCTGGTTGGGCTTGCCGTGCTGATGGCCGGGTTCGCATGGATGGAACGCCCCGCCACCCCGGCCGTATCGTCCGACGCGCCGCGCGTGCGCGTGGTCCAGCCCAATGCGGGCAAGGAGGACCAGAACCAGCCGGGGTATGACGATCGGGTATTCGATACGCTGGTCGCGCTGTCAGGGCGGCCAGGGCCGGTTCCCCGGCTGGTGATCTGGCCGGAAGGTGCGGTCAACCCGCCGTTGGAGGATGGCTATCCCCCCGAATGGTATCCGCAGTCCCCGTTCCTGCTGCGCACGCGCATTGCCGAGACGCTGGGGCCGCGCGACGTCGCGTTGGTCGGCGGAACCGCCCTGTTCTTCGATCGCCAGCGCCGGATCGAAGGGGCCGGCAATTCGGTGTTCGCCATCACCGCCGATGCCCGCATCATCGGCCGGTACGACAAGGCCCATCTGGTGCCGGGCGGGGAATATCTGCCGTTGCGCTCGATCCTCCAGCCGCTCGGCCTGTCGCGGCTGGTGATGGGGGATGTCGATTTCCGCCCCGGCCCCGGCCCAGCGACGATCGCGGTTCCCGGTTTCGGCGATGCGGGGATGCAGGTCTGCTACGAGATCATCTTTTCCGGGCAGGTCGTCGACCCGACGCACCGGCCACGCTTCATCGTCAATCCGTCCGTCGATTCATGGTACGGCAGTTGGGGGCCACCGCAACATCTGGCACAGGCGCGGCTGCGCGCCGTCGAGGAAGGATTGCCGGTGTTGCGCTCCACGACCAACGGCATTTCGGCGGTGATCGACGCATCGGGCGCGCTGGTAGCAACCATCCCCATGCGCCGCGCCGACGCGATCGAGGTTCCGATTCCCGCCCCGCACCCCCCGACCTTGTTCGCGCGGCTGGGCAACTGGCTGGCGCTGGCGATGATAGTTTTGCTTAGCGGCCTCGCGATTGCCATCCGCCGCGCCGCGCGCTAGGGCCATGGACATAAGGAAAGCTTTATATGCGGCATGGCAACGGCCGCGCGCTTTCGCTCTAACCAGAGGAAGTCCATGCGTTCCAATTATCTCTTCACCTCGGAATCGGTATCCGAAGGCCATCCCGACAAGGTCGCCGACCAGATTTCCGATTCGATCGTCGATCTGTTCCTGTCGAAAGACCCTGAAGCGCGCATCGCCTGCGAAACGCTGACCACCACCCAGCTCGTCGTGCTGGCCGGGGAAATCCGCTGCAAGGGCGTGTTCGAGAACGGCCAGTGGGCCGACGGCGCGCAGGCCGAGATCGAGGCCGCCGTTCGTGAGACGGTGAAGACGATCGGCTATGAACAGTCGGGCTTCCACTGGGAGACTTTCCGCTTCGAAAACAACCTGCATGCACAGTCGGCGCATATCGCGCAGGGCGTCGACGCATCGGGCAACAAGGACGAAGGCGCCGGCGATCAGGGCATCATGTTCGGCTTCGCCTGCGACGAGACGCCCGACCTGATGCCGGCCACGCTCGACTACAGTCACAAGATCCTCGCGAAGATGGCGGCCGATCGGCACGCGCGCACCGCGCCGTTCCTCGAACCCGACGCCAAGAGCCAGGTCACGCTGCGCTTCGAAAACGGCAAGCCGGTCGCCGCCACCGCGATCGTCGTGTCGACCCAGCATGCGCCGGGCTATGACGAGGGCGACAAGGAGGCCGAACTCCACGCCTATGTGAAGTCGGTCATCGCCGACGTGCTGCCCGCCGACCTGCTGTCGGACGCGACCGAATATCACATCAACCCGACCGGTTCGTTCGAGATCGGTGGCCCCGACGGCGACGCCGGGCTGACCGGCCGCAAGATCATCGTCGACACCTACGGCGGTGCCGCCCCGCACGGCGGCGGCGCGTTCAGCGGCAAGGACCCGACCAAGGTCGATCGCTCGGCGGCGTACATCACCCGCTATCTGGCGAAGAACATCGTCGCCGCCGGCCTCGCCAAGCGCTGCACGATCCAGCTTGCCTATGCGATCGGCGTGTCGAAGCCGCTGTCGCTCTATGTCGACACCCACGGCACCGGCACCGCCGACGACGCCGCGATCGAAACCGCGATCGCCAAGATCGAGAAGCTGGGCGGCCTGACCCCGCGCGGCATCCGCATGGCACTCGGCCTCAACAAGCCGATCTATCGCGCCACCGCCGCTTATGGCCATTTCGGCCGCAAGCCCGAAGGCGACCTGTTCCCGTGGGAAAAGACCGACCTGGTCGACGAACTGAAGGCGGCGCTGGCGGCGTAAACCGTCTCGACAGCGTGCGTTTTTTGCGGGAGGTTCGCCGGCGACGGCGGACCTCCTTTGCATTGGGGGCCGCGTCGAAGGGGGGACCTGATGCGACGCTTCCTGCTTCTGCTCGCGGCCTGTGCCGCGCTGCCCGCCGCTGCCCAGACGACACCGGCACCTGCTCCCGCCCCCACCGCCGCCGAACAGGCCGAACTCGACCGGATCACGGCACGCGGGCGATTGATAGCCGCCTATGACCGCGCGGCATGGCTCGGCACCGACGATGCGTTGCCCCGTCTCGGCCAGCGGCGCGATCAGTTGGGCGGCTGGATCGTCGACGGCCCGGCGAGCGAACCGACCGTCGTGTTCCACGACCGCTCGAACCCGCAGCGGGCGCTCTATTCGGCGCGGCTGGTCGGCGGCAAACTCGTCAATGCCACGATGCTGTCGGGCGACGCGGCCATCCTGTCGCCCGACCGGCTGCGCCTGATCGCGGCGCGCAACGCAGCGGCGAGGGCGATTGGCGCGGCCGGCATCGGTCCGTGCGGGTCATCGTTCAACACGGTCGTCGTCCCGCCGCCGACCGCGACGGGTCCGACTTCGGTCTATTTCCTGTCGCCGCAGATGAAGGCGGGCGAGATGCCGATTGGTGGCCACTACCGTGTCGATGTCGCCGTCGACGGCACGCCCGGCACCCCCTACGCCTTTTCCAAAGGCTGCATGACGCTGCCACCCCCGCCGCCCGGCATCCGTGAGGCGCTGGCCATCGCCTCGACGCTCACCGCGCCGCTGCCCAACGAAACGCACAGCTTCGCGGTGGAGGCATACCGACGGCCGCTGGTCGTCATGATCCCCGGCCCGGCACGCGCGTTCCTGCTCCGCCCGGGGCAACCGGTCCGCCCGTTCGACATGCCCGCCACGCCGCGCCGCTAGTGGTTGGTCCATCCGCCTTGAACCACGCGTCATCCCAGCGAAGGCTGGAATCTCCCCGTGGTAGCACACAGCAGGAGCGGCGGCAGGCTCCAGCCTCCGCTGGGGCGACGCTTTGGGCACGATGAATCAACGACAAATGCCGATCGGCACTCCGCCCGGAACGGCGCATGATCCGGCGTTTCAGGTCGGACGCGCTATCCGCTTCGTCCACCCCGGACCTGTTCCGGGGTCCACTCGGCCGCACACGCTGCCGCTCAAGACTCGGACCACATCGATTGCCGCACCGTAGACCCCGGAACACGTCCGGGGTGACGGTACGGAAATGAATCTCGATCAGACATAGTACATCGAATCACGCAAAACACGCCGACAGCGCCCGGCCAAACGGCGCACCAAAGGGGGGAATGCGATGCGAACGACGACGGGCCTGCTCACGGCCGCACTCGGCGCGATGCTCGCCACCACCCTGCCGGCGACCGCGCAGCAGATGGGCAAGACCATCATCCGCACCTCGGCGACCAAGCCCTATCGCTTCCGCCACAGCCGCCTCGCCGTTCCCGCCGTCCTCGACGGCATTCCCCGCACCAGCGTCGAGGCGCTCGGCGCGGATGAACTCGACGTCTATGCCCGCTACGAACGGGGCAACGACATGATTACCGTCTATGTCTATCGCCAGGTCAGCGGCGCAGTGCCGGTATGGTTCGACCGCGCCCGCCATTCGATCGAAACGCGCGCCGACCTGTTCGGCACCGTCACTCCGGCGATGGTCGCCACCGCCTTCACTCCGCCGGGACAGGCCACGCCCAGCGGCCTGATCGGCGCATGGAGCATCACCAAGCCGCCCTATCGCGGCACGGCGCTGGCGCTGCTGCCGCTCGGCGAATGGCTGGTGAAGGTGCGCTACAGCTCGTCCACCCTCGACGGCGCGGGTGTCGCCGCGCGGATGCCCGCCGTGCTGGCCGCGCTCGACTGGCCGAAGAATATCGCGACCGGCCCGGTCGCGCAGCCGATCGCCGATTGCGCCACGCCGCTCACCTTCCCCACCACCGCGCAGCCGGTCCGCGACGAACAGGCGCTGACATCGGCGGCGATCACCGGCGGGCTGTTCGCCTCGCTGCTGGCCAAGGCGACGCCCGAACCCGCCGTCACGTCGGTGCTGTGGTGCCGCGATCCGGCCCCGGCGCGCGTCGGCGGCGTCTACCGCGCCAATGCCGCGACCGACGCCTATCTGCTGGCGTTCACCGATTCGGGACGCGGGGCCAGCGTCGCACCCGACGCGATGGGCGTGCTGCTCGACGAAAAGGCTCCGCCACGCTGGTCGGTATCGCTCGACGATCTGGGGGCCACGACCAGCTACCCGCCGATGACCGCGCTCCCCCGCCCCGATCAGGTGATCGCCGCGCTCGAAGGCCCCGCCCTGTCGCGCACCTCGACCTGGGGCAAGAAGCGGCAGGTCGATGTCAATTCTGCCATGGTGGGGTCGGGCAAGTAGCGGCGCTGTCCTACAGTGCGGCGGCCGGGTAGCGTACCGGCCGCTCCTTGACCACGCGCAGATGACTTCACGATCACCGATCGCCACTGTTGCGATACGTTCGCAACAAACGCGCCATTAGGCCGCGTCTGCATTTATCGTAGCCAGATCGTGGCGCAGGCGAGATGTACGAAGCCCATGA
>NZ_LMKU01000011.1:0-1081 GCF_001421635.1 Sphingomonas sp. Leaf25 | reverse complement strand
GTTCGTGCGGGTGCTGGCAACCGTGCTCGATGACGGGCTGGAGGCTGTGGAAGCGGCCGTGCGCGAGGCGCTGCTGGCCGGCACCGCCAGCGACGACGTCATCGTCAACATCCTGGCCCGCAGGCGAGAACCGCCACGACCGCTGACCATTGTCACACCCGAGGACCTGGCGCTGCGCCATCCGCCTCGCGCCGACTGCAACCGCTATGACAGCCTGCGAGGCCTCCATGCAGCGGCATGAGATGATGACGGCCATGACCGAGTTGGGGCTGAAGGGCATGGCTGGCGCTTTCGACGAGGCGGTCACCACCGGTCTCCAGCGCAAGCGCACGACCATGGAGGTCCTGACGGACCTGCTGCGTGCCGAAGCGACGCACCGCCATGCAGCGTCGGTTCGTTACCGGATGTCGGCCGCCAGGTTGCCGGCGGTGAAGGACCTCGACGCCTTCGTCTTCGACGACACCCCCATCAACGAGGGACTGGTGCGCTCGCTATACAGCGGCTCGTTTCTTCCGGGCCGGCGCAACGTCGTGCTGGTCGGTGGGACGGGCACCGGCAAGACGCACCTCGCCACCGCCATCACCGCCAATGTGGTACGGGCCGGCGCCCGGGGGCGCTACTTCAACACGGTTGATCTGGTGAACCGGCTTGAGGAGGAAACGCGCCTTGGCAAGGCCGGCACGCTGGCAGCCCAGCTCTCCCGGCTCGACCTGGTGGTGCTCGACGAGCTTGGCTACCTGCCGTTCGCCCGCTCGGGCGGCCAGCTGCTCTTCCACCTCGTCAGCAAGCTCTACGAGCAGACCTCGGTCATCGTCACCACGAACCTCGCCTTTGGCGAGTGGCCGACCGTCTTTGGCGACCCCAAGATGACCACCGCGCTACTCGACCGCATTACCCACCATTGCGACATCGTCGAAACGGGCAACGACAGCTGGCGCTTCAAGCACCGCAGTTGACGCCTAGGACCACCGGCAGAGAACGCTTCGCGCTGGTTGCGCCTCCGGTCGGGCTACGCCCGCCCTACGCCGCAACCAGTGCGAACGGTGCGCCCGTCATACCCGTCAAGCTGCTCGACGAAGGG
>NZ_LMKU01000010.1:0-36327 GCF_001421635.1 Sphingomonas sp. Leaf25 | reverse complement strand
CGTCCGCGTTCGCCGTTCGTTCGATCCTAGCGTACGTAAACTTCACTTTCGTGCAGTGACCCCTCTCCGGCGAGAGCAAGCGGGACTGACGGCATATCCTCACCAGCGGCATCGCGTGTTGCATTGTCGACCTGTCGACACCTATAGCATCCGACATGACGACCATCGCGATCATCAGTCAGAAGGGTGGCGCGGGCAAGACCACGCTCGCGCTCCATCTCGCCGCCGCGGCGCAGGCGTCGGGCAAGGTGGCGCTCGTCATCGATACCGATCCGCAGGCGACCGCCAGCCAATGGGCGGCATGGCGCGGTGATGCCCCGCCCGAAGTGATCGACAGCCCCCCGCCCCGCCTCGCCGCCAAGGTCGCCGCCGCGCGCGAACAGGGTGCCGAGGTGATCGTGATCGACACGCCACCGCATGCCGACAGCGCGGCGCGGGCGGCGGTCGAGATCGCCGATCTGGTGCTGATCCCATGCCGGCCGAGCGCGTTCGACCTCTCGGCGATCCAGACCAGCGCCAAGCTGGTGCAACTGCTGCGCAAGCCCGCCTTCGTCGTCTTCACCGCCGGGCCGCCCAATGCACCGCGGGTGTATCAGGAAGCGGGCGAACTGGTGGAGAGCTTCGGCACGCCGCCCTGCCCGATGCTGCTGCCCGATCGCGCCGCCTATCGCCACGCCAGCGCCGAAGGGCGCACCGTGCTGGAGAGCGATGGCGAGGGCAAGGCGGCGGACGAGGTTCGCGCGCTCTACAAGTGGACATGCCGACAGCTCGACATGGGTGTTCCCCGTTTCAGAAAGATCCGCGCATGAGCCGCAAGCCGAGTTTCGCCAATCTGCGCGCGCGGACCTTGCCCGAGCCGGTCGCGGCCCCTGCCCCGCCCCCCGAGACGAAACCCGCCGCCGTGCCGAGCCGGGCGGGGCGCAAGCAGATTGCCGGCTTCTTCACGCCTGAAATGTCGCTGTCGATGCACATGCTGGCCCGGCGACAGGACCGCAGCCTGCAAGCGCTGATGGCCGAGGCGTTCAACGACGTGCTGCGCAAATATGGCGAGAGTCCGGTCGGGGAGTAGCCGCCAATATTCCAACTTGTTGGATTGTCGACACTTCGACATTCCGACAAGTTGGTGCCCCGGTATAAAAGCAATCAATACGCGCTGGATCGATCCAGCGGCCCATCCTATGGCTTGGCCGTCGCAGCGGGGGCTGCGTTAGAAAACGGGGCCGTAGACGGGGTGGAGAAGCCTGGGGACCATCGCATCGACGGGTGGAAGTCGATCGCCGCCTATCTCGGCCGCGACCGCTCGACCGCGATCCGTTGGGCGGGGGACCGTGGCCTGCCGGTCCATGCGCTGCCCGGTGGCAAGAGCCGCAGCGTCTATGCACTGGCGCACGAACTCGATGCGTGGATGGCGGGGCAGGGGGCCGGGACGGTCGCCGAACTGCCGCCGGACGATCCACCGACAGCTCCTCCAAACGTCGCAATGCCCTTGCCGCCGCCGTCACCGTCGCGTTGGTCGCGCCGGGGTGCAGCGCTGGGGTTGATCGCGCTGGGCGGCGGGGCGCTCGCGGCATGGCAGTGGCGCGGTGCCGGGGGAGGGGCCCTGTCCGATGCGACGATGGCCCGCTACGTCACCGCGCGCGACGATGTGGCGCTGCGCGATGGCGCGCGTCTTGCTCGCGCAATCCCGGTGTTGCGGGCGATCGCGGCACGCCACCCCGATCATGCCGGCGTGCAGGAATCGCTTGCCGAGGCGTGGCTGCTGGCGCGCGAGTTCGGATCGGCACCCGATGCGGTCGCCTTCGCCGAGGCGCGCCGTGCGGCGGATGCCGCGCGCAAGGTCGCACCGCAATCGGTCGTCGCCGATCGGGTCGAAGGGGTCGCCGCCTATTGGTGCGACCGTGATCCGGTACGCGCCGGGGCCGTGTTCCGCCGGGCGATCGCCAATGGTCCGCGCGATCCGCTGGCGCATCTATGGTATGCCAATATCCTTGCCGACAATGGCGAGGATGCCGCCGCCGCGCGCGAGTTCGACGCGGCGCGGATGCTGGCGCCGGGCGCGCCCTATCTGCTGGCCGATTATGGCTGGGGGCTGTGGATGGCAGGCCGCGTGGTCGAGGCGCGGGAGATGCTCGACGATGTCGCGCGGCGGCAGCCGATGCTGTCGAGCGCGCATGACGCGCTCAGCATCGTCGCCTTGGCCGGGGGCGACCTTGCGGGCTATGCGCTGCATCTGCGCGCCCGGGCGCAGGCGCGTGCCGAACGCGAGCTGATCGCCTATAGCGCGGCGATCGACCGGACGCTGGCGATCGATGCCGCGACGGGCGATGGCCGGTATGCCGCGACCTATGCGGTGATGCTCAGCCGCGCGCTGTCCTATACCCAGAGCGCCGAACGTCCCGACCATAGCTGGCCGGCGTTCGTGGCGAGCCTTGCCGGCGAACGGGGCCAGCTTGGCGCGATCCTCGCTGACGCCCGCACCCATGGCGAACGCTGGGGGGCGGCGGGGTTCGTCCGCCACATTCGCGACCGCTGGCGTGGCGACGCCGCGTTGATCGCCGCGCTGGGCAGACTGCGACAGCAACGGATCGAACCCGAATAAGGGTTCCGGCGATCTATTGCGACGGCTTGCGACGCATTGCGACCCCCGCCGCGCCAGCGATGCCGCTACCCCTTGTAGCCATCAGGCAGCGGGGGGAACGCGGTGGCCGACGGAATATGGGCGGGGGTAGCGATATTCGAGCGCACCCGGATGGACGTACCGGGCGGTGATGCGCTCGACGATCGCGGCGGCTCGGCATGGCAGGGGCGTGTCGAGGCGATGGTCGAGCCGGCGGCGCTGCTGGGCGAGGCCGGCGAGGTGGTCGTCGCGGCCGGGGCGTTCGTCGCGATTGCGGGAGGGAGCGACGGGGTGACGCTGTCGGGCGCGCTGCCGCGTGCCATGTTGCGGACGGTGGCCCCGGGCGATCAGGGATGGCTCGACGCGGCGATCGCTCGGGTGGTGACGGGCGGTGCCGATACGGCGGCGGTGCGCTGCTGCCGTCCGGTCGGTAGGGTGCCGCTGATCGTCGTGATCCGCCGCATCGAGGCGCGGGAGCGGACGGCGCGTGCCGCCGCGATCGTGACGCTGATCGATCCCGCCCGCCGTCCGGCCCCGGCTCCGTCGCTGTGGCGCGAGGCATTCGCCCTGACCCCCAGCGAAGCCGCGCTGGCGGCGTTGCTGGCGAGCGGCCATTCGCTCGAATCCGCGGCGGCGGCGCGCGATTGCCGGGCGACGACGCTGCGCGTCCATCTGCGCCGGATGTTCGCCAAGACCGGCGTGTCGCGCCAGTCCGATCTGATCGCGCTGCTGGCACGGATGGGGCCGGCGTGACCGTCCGCATCGCCGGGGCATACGCCAGATGGCGTATGGCGCGGCAGGGCCGGGTGCGCGCAGACCCGGGGCGGGGCAACGCCGCTGCGCTCCGGGGAGAGCGCGGCAAGGGCAGTTCGGGGGAGCATATGCGCGGATCGATCATCATGGGCACAATCGCCGCCGTGGCGCTGGTCGCCATGCCGGCCTCGGCCCAGCGCAACCGGCGCGGCACGCAGGCGACCGAGCTCGACCCGACCGGGCGCGGCGCGATCTTCGGCGTGGGGCTGGAATCGCGCGACATCGACATGATGGCCGACCAGGTGATGCGCGAGCTGATGTCGCGCCCCGACATCGTCGGTACGCCTACCCCGCCGCGCGTCGTCATCGACAGCGAGAAATTCTACAACGACAGCTCGCAGCGCATCGACCGCGACATGCTGACCGGATCGCTGCGCGCCAGCCTCAGCCGCGCGGCGGCGGGGCGGATCCGCTTCGTCAGCCGGGAGTCGATGGACATCGTGATGCGCGAGCGCGAGCTGAAGCGCACCGGCGTCGCCGACGGCGGCACGCGCGGCATGACGCAGGGCGTGTCGGGGGTCGATTACCAGTTGATCGGCAAGATGAGCTCGCTGGACTCGCGCGATACGAAATCGGGCCTCGTCCAGCGCCGCACGCAGGTGGTCTTCGAGCTGGTCGATCTGGAAACCGGCGATCTGCCATGGACCAGCCAGCCCTATGTGATCCTGCGCGCCGCAGGCGACGACATCGTTTACCGCTGACCACGTCTATCCGGGGGGATATACCATGCGCCACTTCGTTACTGCCGCCGCGCTGATCGCGCTGCTGGCACCGACCGCCGTCGCCACCGCGCAGGATGCCGCGCCGGCGGCCGCACCCGTCACCGATCCGGCAGCGGCCAAAGCCGCCGAAAAGGCTGCGCGCGCCGCCGCCAAGGCGGAAGAGAAGAAGCAGCGCGAACTGCGCGCCAAATATGGCGACGGACCCTATCCTGACCAGATCGCCGCCTATGTCGGCGCCCGGCCCGAAAAGCTGCGCCCGCTCTACCAGAGCCTCTATACCGGGGGTGAGCGCAATGCGGTGCTGAACTTCCAGCGGCTCGGCCTCGCGGCGTTCGAGGCGGGGCTGTACAAGGATGCCGCATGGGCGTTCGATCAGGCGCTGGGACGGATCGAGGCGGTCTATGCCGACAATCCGCAGGCGGCGACCGCGCGGTCGGTGTTCCACAACGAAGCGAACAAGGATTACAAGGGCGAGCCGTACGAGCGCGCCATGGCCTATTATTATCGCGGGCTGCTGTATCTTCAGGCCGGCGATTACGGCAACGCCCATGCCGCGTTCAAGGAAGCCGAGCGGCAGGACACGCTGTCCGACGGCGAGGAGTTCCAGGCCGACTTCGCGATGATGAACTATCTGCGCGGGTGGAGCCTGCACTGTCAGGGGCGCGATACCGCCGCACGGGAATTCTTCGATCTCGCCACCAAGAACGAGAAGGCGCTGACGCTGCCCGGGGAGGGCGATAACGTCCTCTTCATCGCCGAGCTGGGCAATGGCCCGGTCAAGGCGCGCGACGGGGCGCAAGCGCAGAAGCTGTTGTTCCAGGGCGGGGCGGACTATCCCGAGACGCTCGCCACCATCACCCACAGCGCCGGCGGCACCCCCGCCACGCTCGCGATGCTGCCGGCCAGCAGCGTGACCTATCAGGCGACGACGCGCGGCGGCCGCGCGATCGACGGGCTGATGAATGGCAAGGCCAACTGGAAGCAGGGCACCGACAGCCTCGGCACCGCGCTGATGACGCAGGGGCTGACCAGCACCGATGCCTCGGGCGGCTATATGGCGCTGGCTGGCCTCGCCTTCTCGATGTTCTCCTCGGCGATGAAGACCCGCGCCGACATCCGCATGTGGGACGGGCTGCCCGACCGGCTGATGGTCGCGACCGCCAAGGCGACCGCGCCCGACTGGACCTATTCGGTCGCCTATGCGGGCGAGAAGGGACCGGTCGAGCTGACCGGGCAGACGATGCGGGCCGACCCCAAGGCGTGCAGCATCGTGTGGATGCGCTCGCGCCCGGTGGCCTATGGCAAGACGATCGTCGGCGAGGATGACGGCGTCGCCGCGTCGCAGGCGCGCAAGAAACCGGTGATCGACAAGAACCGGGCGTTCCGCACCGCGCTCGAAGGGCAAGTGCTGTGAAGCCGGTCGTGATCGCGACCTTGCTGCTGGGCGGTATCGCACTGCTGGGCGGCAGCGCCGCCGAGACGCGCGAGAACCGTCCGCTCAAATGCCGTATCGGCGCGGCGCGGCGTGCGCCCGCCCCGGTCGGCCCGGCGCTGGTCGCCAATGTGCCGCGCGCGATGACGCCGGTGTCGCTCGATGCGGTGCAGATGAACGACCGGGTGTGGAAACAGGTGGTGGTCGAGGGGCTGTTCGCCAGGCGGACCCCCGCCGACACGCTGGAGGTGATGGCGCGGATCGTCAATTGCACCAAGGCGCCGCTCGCGGTCGAGGTCCGCTCGTCGTTCCTCGACGCCAGCCAGTATCCGACCGAGCCGACCTCAGTGTGGCGGGTGGTGCATATCGCGCCGCTGTCGATGGCGACCTATCAGGAGCGCTCGATCGGAACGACGGCGGTCGCGCATTATCTGATCGAACTGCGCAGCGACCAATGACCGTCGCCCGGCTGTCGATCGCGCTCATGGCCACGGCGCTGACCATCGTTCCCGCCACCGCCCAGTGGCGCGACGGGCAGCCGCCGATGGCGGGAAATGCCGCGACCCGCAGCGGTCAGCCGCTGACGCTGCCGGCACCGCCCGCCGCCGCCGATCCGGCGCGGATCGAGCTGGCCCGCTTCGCCGCCGCCTATGCCGCGGCGGGCCGGCCGCGGGTCGTCGTCTTCTGGAACCGCGAACTGACCGCCGACCTCGACAGTGCGCGCGAGGAGGTGACCCGGCTGCATGTCGACGGCGAGCAACGCGCCGAAGGCAGCCGCAGCGAGACCGCCTGGCGGCGCGGCACCGATACCGAGGTAACGGCGAACGGTTCGAGCCGGATCGATGCCGAGCAGGTCACGACCACCCGCACGCTCGACCCCGGCCTTCGCACGGCGGCCGACGACGAGGCGCGCGACTTCGACATCGAACGCGGCTTCAGCGATGCGCTGGCCGATGCCGGCGTCCGCCTGATCGATCGTACCGCGATCCTGCGCACCACGGCGCTGGGCAACGACACCGCCAACGTCCAGTCGATCGAGACGCGCGCGCTGCTCGGTCGCGCCGAATGGACGCTGGAGGTCGTGGCGATGAACGACGGCCGCCGCCGGATCATCGGGCGCGATCTGGCGAGCGGGCAGGTGGTCGTGCGGGCGGTCAGCGCCGGCCGGCCGCCGGTGGGGTCGCAGCCCTATGTCGCGGGCGAACGCGGTTTCGTGCGGGCGAGTGTAGCGGCACCGGGCCCCTATGCGGTCGGTCGCCAGATCGCGCTCGATGCGATGCGGGCGATTGCCCGTCGATAGGATGGCAGTGTTCGACAGGTAGGATTGTCGACGTGTCTACACTTGAATAACGTTCAACATATTGGATAGAATGAGGATATTTTTTCGGTCGCTATGGTGCGAACCGGTTTCGAATCATTTCGCCGGACAGGAGAAAACGATTGCAGGAGCCATAATCGAGACGGATTGACCGTTTTCAGGGGTGACAATCCACCCTTGAGTTGCGACAGGGTCCGCATGATCGAACTGACCCGCGAAGTGCTGGCCTATACCATCATCGGTGGCGTGTTGCTGCTGACCGCGCCCTGGGTGGCGGTGACGCTGCACCGCCGCCAGCGCCGCAAGCTGCGCCAGCGGGGCATCAAACGCTACGGCCACTGATCGTCCCCGGGCGGCAGTACCGCCAGAACGGTGCCGATCCCCACGAGCCTCATGCCTTCCTGGATGCGCCATTGGCGCCCCGGATAGAGCAGGTCGTCCAGACCGGGTGCCTGCCAGAAGGCGATGAACGCCTCCATACTCTCGCCCGGTCGTAGCTCGCTGCCCTCGGGCAGATCGATGAACCCGATCATCATCTCGCGATCGACGGTTTCGAAGAAGTTGTGGTTGGGGCGATAGCTCCCCCGGATCGGCGAGGTGCGGCCGCCTTCGGACGTCGCCAGCAGGCGGATCATCGCCCTGACCCGGATCTTATCGCTGTCCATCGCTTGCTCTCCTGAGCGCAGGATGGATGTTGGCGCGGGCGGCATCAAGGGGCGGGGTTTCCCGCCCCGGAGCCATCAGCGACCGGCCAGCGCCGCGTCGAGATCGACGCCGTTCGCTTCCCACTGGGCGCGGGTCTGGCAGACCTTGGGGGCGATGCGCGAACCGACGCGCTCGACCTGGAAGCAGTAGCGCGCCTTGGGCGACGCCTGATGGGCGAGCGCCGCCGGGCCGGCGGCGAGGGTGACGACCAGCGCCGCGCTGCTGACAGCGACCGGTGCGGGAGCAGGGGCGGCGTTCGGCTCGGCGGCATGGGCCGAAGTGGCGGCGACGAGGGCGAAAACGGTCGAAGCGGCGAAGCGGATGGCGGTCATGATCGTGTTTCCCTGTGTGTGTCCGGTTGGTTCCGGTTATATTTTCTGCTTTGCAGCCGCCGTGCCAGTTTCAAAAAACCGCAGTTTTCCGCCATTTTGATCGATAGCCATACGCAGGACAGCATGATGCGCCGCCAAGCCGCAGCAAGCTGCACCATCAATTGGGAAAATTCTCGAACCACCCGATCGGCCGATCGGCAACCCGCTTCCATGACCGGCGTTTTTCCCGGCAACCGCCGCCGTGCCGGCACGCCATTCGAGGTTCCCCGATGTTCAAGAGCGTCAACCCCGCGACCGGTCAGCAGATCGCGACCTATCCCCGTTTGGGCGCGGACGAGATCGAGGCGAAGCTGGCCCGTGCCGCGCAGGCCTATGCCGCATGGCGGCTGACGCCGTTGTCCGAACGGGTCGCGCTGCTCGAACGGATCGCCGATCAATATGACGCGAACAAGGATCGCCTCGCGCGGATGGCGACCGCGGAAATGGGCAAGACGCTCGCCTCGGCGGTGGCCGAGGTCGAGAAATGCGCCGCCGCCTTCCGCCATTACGCCACCCACGGCCCGGCGATGCTCGAACCGCAGCGTTTTCCCCTGGGCGATGCGGGCAGCGCCGAGGTCCGCTTCTGCCCCCAAGGCCCGGTGCTGGCGATCATGCCGTGGAATTTCCCCTATTGGCAGGCGGTGCGCTTCCTTGCGCCCACCATCCTCGCCGGCAATGTCGCGCTGCTCAAACATGCCAGCATCGTGCAGGGCGTGGCCGGATTGATGGAGGAAATGGCGCTCGCCGCCGGCGCGCCCGAGGGGCTGTTCCAGAACCTCGCCATCGGTTCGGACGCGGTGGCGGACCTGATCGCCGACCCCCGCGTGGTCGCGGTGACGCTGACCGGCAGCGAAGGGGCGGGGATCGCGGTGGCGGAGGCCGCCGGGCGCAACCTGAAGAAGGTGGTGCTGGAACTCGGCGGCTCGGACCCGTTCATCGTCATGCCCTCGGCCGATCTCGACAAGGCGGTGAAGGCGGCGGTGCAGGGCCGCATCCAGAACAGCGGGCAATCGTGCATCTGCGCCAAGCGGATGATCGTCCACACGGACATATACGACGCCTTCCTCGATCGCTTCACGGCGGCGATGCGCGCGGTGAAGGTTGGCAATCCGCTCGACCCCGAGGTGGCGATGGGGCCGCTCTCCAGCTTCGAGCAGCGCGATACGGTGCTCGGCCAGATCGAGGAGGCGAAGCGACAGGGCGCGACCTTGCTGTTCGGCGGCGAACGGCCCGACCTGCCCGGGGCCTATCTCACCCCCGGCATCCTGACCAACGTGCCGCCGGACAGCCCGCTGATGGCCGAGGAAATCTTCGGCCCCATCGCAATGCTGTTCCGCGCCACCGACCTCGACGACGCGATCACGCTCGCCAACGCCATCCCCTTCGGCCTCGGCTCCTCGGTATGGACCACGGACCGTCAGGAAGTTGAACACTCCGCGCGCAACATCGAGGCAGGAATGGTCGCGGTCAACCAGATGCTGGCATCGTCGCCGCAGGCCCCGTTCGGCGGGATCAAGCGATCGGGCCACGGCCGCGAACTGGGACCGTTCGGGCTACACGAGTTCATGAATTTGAAGACGGTGTTTCAGGTAAAGGGCGCGGACGGGGAAGGGGCCGGGGTAGAGTAAATAGCGGGCACTTAACGCTGTTGCGGTGAGGGCGGGATTGGAGGGGTTTGGCACTTGGTCGTGGGTGTCATCGGTCCCGGTGATCTCTCTCGACCGTGGCACGATCGGTGTTCCGATCTTCTTGTTCGAGGCGCATGTCTGCTCCCTCGCGCTGGCCGTCGTAACCGCGATCCGGCCGTCATCGCGGTGGTCGACGAGGCACAGTATCTCGGCCACCGCGTCCGCATCTCCCGCATCCGTCAGGGCGCTTCGATCTGTCTCGAACTGGCGGACAATCCCGATGCAGCGCCGGAACTGAATCTCGCCAATGGCAACGCCTATGTCTTGCTCGAAACCCTTGGGATCACTGCCGACAGCATCGGTACGGTTCCCCTCACCGAACTGCGCGATCGGCTCACCAATCCGACGATCCGGCGGCGCATCGATGCCAACCCCTATCTTGCGCAAAAACTCCCCGATCTGCTCGCCATAGGACGTGCCGTGAAGGAGCCCAAAACCGCCCGTTTGGCATGGGCCTGACACCCCCGCCGGGTGATCTTCCGGCGCTCTGATCGAACCATCACCGGGACGCCGCAGCACCCGCTGCCGCGTCCCGTTTTTTGCCTGATACCGCCAAGACCGGGGCGACCACAACGTCCGGTACAGCGCCACCGCAGCCGTCGAAAAAATAGCCGCGCCGGGGCATCGAACCCCGACGCGGCCATGGGCCGGATGAATGGTATCGTCGCGTCAGGCCTTCGCCTGCAACCGGTGTTCCGTCTCCTCCACCCCGAGCGTCTTCACCGCCTTCATCAGACCTTCGAGACGATCGAGCGGCAGCTTGAGCAGACCCGCCTTCTCGATGCTCGCGATACCCGCCCCGCGCACCTTCACCAGATGCGCCTTGCGACGCTCGGCAAGCTTGCGCTCCTCGACCAGAATCGCGGTCATTTCCGCACTCAGTGACTTCGCCATTTCCTTGAACCTTTCATGTCGGCTCATCGGGTTCTGGACGGCTCCCCCTACCCCCTTCGATCCCACGACGAAAGCGCCACTATGCGGCATCTATCCCGGCATCGGCCGACCCTTGCCCGCGACCCGTTTCGGCCTGCATCGTCCCGCCTCATGGCGACGTCGCGCCCCGCGGGAATCCGGTTCCGACGAGCTTCGAACCTGAAGAACGAAGAACCAGCGAACAACACATGGGACAGGACAGAAGACTAGCACACCGTACGCGGCTCCGCCGCCGATTAAGGCATTAAAAACAGTATCTTAGCGGCTTTCGTTGCTTGTTTACAACAATGACAAAACGTCTGCATCGTAAACGCCGAAGAATACAACGTATACAACTATATATTTCAGCACCTTAACTGTCAACAAAGTCGACGGTATGTTCAAATATGTTCGACTTTTCTTTGTTAAGTTGTGCCGACAGCGTTAGAAAAAATGCCTTTCCTGAAGCCCCATCAGTCCCCCTGCTAGAAGGCTGAATCATTGTTGAAATCTCACCCTTTATCGGTCCGGTTGACCCCGGAGGTATTTGGTCGCTTCGAGGTGGAAGCCAAGCGTCGTATGCTGCGTCCCTCCGATCTTATGCGGATCGCGATCGAGCGGTTTCTCGAGTTCACCGACGGCGAGAACGAAAGCGCATATCGCCACCATCAGATCAGCGAGTTTTCGCAGATCGCCCTCGATAAAATCATCACCGAGCAGTACCCTCAGTATCGCGAGCAGATCCTCGCTGAAACCAACCGCCGCATGGAGAAATACCATGCGCGATGACATCCGTTCCGATGGGTGCCCCTGACGCTCAAGCACCACTCCGGGCGCAGCAAGCCCCCCGCGCAATTCGGGCAACTTCACCAGCGGCTCTCAGCTCTTCTCCCACGAGATGCTGATGTGGTTCTCAGGTAGGGAAAAGCTGCCCTCGATCGGATGGCGGGGCCATACAGGTTGCAACAAGCATCAAAGCGTAATGTCGTTCTTTATCAATCGATACAGCAACCGAACCATTGTCGAATGTTGACGCTTTAGATTACGTTCAAGTGTTTTTGTGATCCTCAATCCCGAAAGGGCCGGATGACGTTCCTCATACCGGCACAAATATGTGGTCGCTGCACCTGCGAACGGCTATTCCCGGACCGGGGGCAACGGATAGGGTCAGGCGCAATGCAGGGGGGCGGTGCATGATACGCGGGTTTATAACGTGAGCGTAAAAACGATGGCGACTCTCCATGGGCATGATCTTCATGCCTTGGATGCCTTGCGTTTGGTCGCATCGGTAGGCGTCATTTTTTATCATTATTCCGAATATATCACTCCCGACCTTTGGCCCAGCGGCGAGGCGCCGGATCTCGGACGCTTCAGGTTGTGGGTTGATGTGTTTTTCGCGATCTCCGGTTTCGTTCTAGGGCATGTCTATGCCGATCAGGTCGGACGAGGTTTCCGCTACGGTTTGTTCCTGCAAAAGCGGGTCGCACGACTGCTTCCGTTGCATGTCGTGACATTGGGTTTTTACGTCGCGCTCGGACTGTTGATGTTCGTCGGGATCAAGCCGGATTCCGCCAACCGGTTCGACTGGTCCTGCCTCGTACCCAATCTGCTGCTGGTCCATGGCTGGGGCGTGTGTCGGGCGGTATCGTTCAATACACCCAGCTGGTCGATCAGTGCGGAAATGGCGATGTACCTGCTGTTTCCCTTGTTTGTGATGCTGGCCCGGCCCGGACGCGGGCTGTTGCTGCTGGTTCTGGCCGCGGTTGCGATCGCTTTGCTGGAACTGTGGTCGACCTATCCCGGGGCGCAATACTGGCTGCTGCGCGCCTCGCAGGGAGGGGCATTGCGGGCAGTGCCGTCCTTCCTCTTCGGTCTGGCGCTGCATGCCCGGCGCGACTGGCTGATGCGACTGCCGGTACCGGCCTTGGCGGCGGGGCTGTCGGCAGCCGCCTTTCTTGCAGCCCTCTTTTCCAACATCGCATATCTCCCGTTGCTGTTGATCGGCTATTGCTGGGTCGCATCGATGGTGGCGCTGGACGTGCAGAAGCGTACCGGTCGCCTTTTGACGATGGCAGGACGCGGGGGCGAGCTGACCTATTCGCTCTACATGCTGCATATGCCAGTCGCGACGGTGATGATGACGCTGGCCAAACGTGTCCTGCACTTGGGATCCGTCGCGACGATCGGATGGCTTTTCGTGATGTTCGCGGTGCTGTGGATCGCCTCGAGCATATCCTATCGCTGGTTCGAAATGCCGGCGAGACGCTGGCTCGCTGCATCGGGTCGTCGTTCCAAATTGATACCCTCGACAGGGAAAGCCTCGTGAGCATGCGTTCGATTGCCATTTTCATCCGCACGCTCAGAAGCGGCGGCGGGGCGCAGCGTGCCATGGTTCGGTTCGCTACGGGACTGCATCGTCGCGGTTATGCCGTCACGGTATTGACGCTGCTGCCCGGTGACGCCTTCGCCACCGAACTCGATCCGGCCATTCCGGTGGTCCGCATAGGCGGGGGGCGTCTGCTGCGTGCCGTTTCGGGTCTTGCGACATGGCTTCGCCGCAACCCCGTCGATACCCTGTTTACTACCGAACCCGCCTGCAACGTCGTAGCGGCATTGGCTGGCCGGTTGTCCCGAACGGGTGTCCGGGTCGTACTGCGCGAAGGTCTGTTTCCCAGCGTGGCGCGCCGGGACAGTCCCTATGCTGCGACCCGGTTCGCTTATCGTCTCGCTCCCCTTGCCTATCCGCGTGCCGACGCGATCATCGCCATCGCCAAGGATATGGCCGCGGATCTGGCGAACGTTGCCAAGCTCGCACCGGAGCGCATCACCACGATTGCCGTCAATCCGGTGGTCACGCCGCATCTGCTGCATGCCGCCACGCAGGAACCATCCCATGCGTGGCTGTCGGATGGTGGGTCCCCCATTATTCTGGGGGTCGGCAGGCTCGAGATGCAGAAGGATTTCGGCACGCTGATCCGTGCCTTTGCCCGGTTGCGCGCGACCCGTCCGTGTCGTCTTGTCATATTTGGCGAAGGTAGCGAACGGGCTCGGTTGGAAGCCGCGGTAGCGGAAAGCGGTTATGCGGATGATATCGCGCTGCCGGGCCATCTGCCGCAGCCGTTTGCGGCGATGCGATGCTGCGACGTATTCGTGCTGTCGTCGCGGTACGAAGGTTTGCCCAACGTACTGGTGGAAGCGATCGCGTGCGGGGCACCGGTCGTCGCGGCGGATTGTCCGAGCGGCCCTACCGACGTTCTGGAAGACGGGCAATATGGACCGCTGGTACCGGTTGGGGACGACCAGGTCATGATGGCGGCGATTGCCAAAGTGCTCGACAATCCTCCCGATCGCGAGCGGTTGAAGGAGCGGGGGCTCGACTTCACGGTCGATCGCAGTCTGGATCGCTATCTACCCGTGCTGTTCCCCGCCGCATGAACGATACCGCCAAATCCGACCGCGCGGCGAACCTGACTCGGACGACCTTGGTCGGCGGTAGCTGGCTGACATTGTCCGCCATGGCGCAGGTCATCCTTCAATTCGTCGCCGTCGGCGTATTGGCGCGCCTGCTCACGCCCGCCGATTTCGGCGTGGTCGCGGCGGCTATGGTCATCATCGAGCTGACGCAAAGTATCGCGCAGCTCGGTATGCGTCCGGCCGTGGTGCAACGGTCTACGCTGACCGATGAAGATATTCGGATCGCTTTCACCCTGGCGATGACGATCAGTCTGGTACTGGCTGCCGGGTTGTTTCTGTTGTCGGGTCCGCTGTCGCAACTGGTGGCAACGCCTGCTGCCCGGCCCATGCTACAGGTTTTGTCGATCGCTTTCATTATTCAGTCGCTGGGAACGGTGGCGGAAGGCATTGCGGCGAGGCAGCGCAAGTTCGGCCTGCTCGCCGCCCGCCGATTGGGCAGCTACCTTATCGGCTATGGCGTGATTGGGGTCGGATGTGCGGTAGCCGGGCTCGGCCCTTGGTCGCTGGTGGCGGCCAAGCTCGGTGAGGTCAGTTCGGCGGCGATCCTCTTGTCGCTTGGCATCCGCCACCCGCGGCGCCCCTTGTGGCGGCGCGACACGATCCGCCAGCTCGGAAACTTCGGTGCGGGCTACTCCGTTGGGCAGATCCTCAACACCTTTGCCAACCAAGCGGATTTTGCGGTCGTCGCGCGATTGCTTGGCCCGGCGGCGCTTGGTCTATATTCGCGCAGCTATCAGATCATGCGACTACCAGCGCTTCTGCTCGGTAACGTCGTCGAGGATGTCGCGTTTCCCGGCATGTCGGCGGTGCAGGACGACCGCGCACGGCTTGCCCGCGGATTGTATCGTGGCCTGTTGCTGATGAACATGGTCCTGTATCTTGCTGCCGCCGCGTGCTGCGTGCTGGCCCCGGAATTGATCGCGATCGCCCTCGGACCGAAATGGGATAATGCGGCGCCCCTGCTGGCCTTGTTCGCGCTGGCCATTCCGTTCCGGTCGACACAACGTCTCGCCAGCACCACCGCTCGCGCGACCGGTGCGAACTGGCAGATCGCCTGGCGCCAGGGGGTTTATTTTCTTGCCGTTGCGGCAGGCGCGGCGCTCGGGTCGCGTTGGGGGCTGCAAGGTGTGGTCGCAGGAGTCAGCTTGGCGATCCTGCTTCAGATGGCGATGCAGCTGCATCTTGCTGCCGATGTCACAGGCCTGTCGGTCCGACGGTTGATTGAGGCGCATCTCAGGCCGATCCCGGCGCTGCTCTTTTTCACGATCCCTATGGCGGGCACAGCATTCGCTGCCCGTGCCGCCGGATTGCCACCAGTGCTAATTGTACCGTTGGCCGGCGCGGCGGGTGGCATCATCCTGTTCATCGGAGCGGTCCTGTTACCGAACCCGGTTCTCACTCTTGATGGACAGGAACTGGCAAAGGCGATTGGACGCAAGCTACCCGCGCGCGTTAGCCGGTTGATTGCACGGGTCGCTACACGGGGCCGGGTTAGCGAATAGACTGCTGGCCCGAGCCTGCGGCCCAACCGCGGTCGACCATGACCTTGCCGATCCTGCCTGCCAGCACGCGATTGGCGGCATCGTTCAGATACCCGGAATTGAGAGAAAGGCCTGCCGGCTTGTTTCCTGACGCTTGTTGCTGAAGATCGAGCGCTGTCGGCGTGATGCGAGCCTCACGCCATATTTCACAAGACATCAGCAACTGTTCTCCGTCGAAGAAACGTATCTCATAATGTTTTATCGAAAGTAGGATTTCTATCGATGCGTATAGCGCAGGACAGGTTTTTCAATCAGTAAATGGGCAATTATTCCCGCAGTTGTTGCAATGACTACCATTGGAAGAAACAATAGTTCGGCTGATACATAGCGAAGTAGATGGAGTTTCAAGATTAGTATGCCAAGGACGGATATCACTGCCGAATGTACTAGGTAAAGCGCATAGGATGCATCCCCTAAAATAAGTAACAGACGGGGTACAGCGACTGATGCTTTGCGTTCCCACAATGCCAAGCCTAACACGACCAGTCCAAAGCCGATCATCACACCGACCATCGCGATGCTTCTTCCCCCTCGGAGATCTGTCATTTTGGTGGAAAGAAGGATTGCAGTTACCAAACTCAGTCCTGGTATCAGGGCAATAGGCCAGCACGACGGTTTTAACCGAGTATAGGCAAAGCAGACTAGCAAACCTATCGGAAACGCGAAGTTCCAGAACGATAAAATTTCAAAACTAAAATCGTTAAATGGAGTTATCATACAGATCGCGACGATCCAAAATGCCACAATAGCCAAAATAATACGTGGAAATAGGATGGCCAATCCGAATAAAAAGTAGAAACGAACCTCGTAAAAAAGAGTCCACGCAACTTTGAGTGGAGGCGATGAAAATTCTGGTGTGAAATGTACCAGTAATATGGCCTGTAATAGATCAATAGGGGCAAGAGAGAAATCGCGATCGCCAAGTCCGACAATCGCTGCGACAATGAAAAGTGCGGAGAATATCCAGTAAATGGGGTAAACACGAACGAACCGCTTACGAACGAAAGCAGCAAGGCGATCAGCATGGCCTAAATCTTGAGTATGCGCAAAGCCGATGATAAAGCCACTTAGTACGAAGAAGTACGGAACGCCCATATATCCATAGTTGCTAAACCCCGAGAAAGGCGAGTAATTCGCTTTTTGAAAGAAAAAAAGACCGACATGATAAAAGACTACAGAAAGTGCTGCAAGTCCACGTGATACCTGGATAGATTGGAACGTAGCGGTCCTAGGAGGACGGACGCTCCCATTGGAGGCCGTCTCGGACGAAATGGTGCTGTCAGCTAGGCTTTTCATACTGTTCCAAGTTGCCGTGCAGAACGTACCGGGGGTATTGTGGTGGTAGAGGACAAGGTGCTGGGCAGCCCAGCGTCATGAAAATAGCCCACCACAATCAAGAACCAGTATATCTGGTTCACCGGCATAAAAATGGGAGCGGCAACAGCCATGAATAGAAAAATCATCTGAAGTACTACAATCGCTTCGGCGAACAAATCACCGTTATTAGAGCGGCGAATCATCTTTCGTATAAGCCATATGAATGGGATAAAATAAATTATTGTTCCAACAAGACCGGTTTGCAAGTAAAGTTCAAAATATCCATTCTGCGCATTGCCAGCAAAATATTCGTACTTCATGAATTCTTGAGCATAATCGCTTTTCCAGAAGGCTCCTCCAAAGCCCCACCCTTCCAGCCAGCGCTGCTCCATGGCAGGTTCCAACGCGCTCCAAATACGAGTGCGGCCGGACAGAGTTACTGTCTTGTCAAAGATTTCCAGAACATAAGGCAGAATTAGACCTGCGGCCGAGATAACGATTATCATTCCGGCAAAAGCTATACCGGTCAATACACCCCGGTATCGACCGGTCCTTCGTAGGAAACCAAGTAAGCCGAACGTCAAGACAGCAAGAAATACAGCCATGATTCCGTTCGCCGAACCGGAAAATAAGGCTCCGGTAGCAGCGAGCACTATAGTTATTCCGGCAATAGGACGTGCGATGCTCCGGCTGCGATAGGCGCCGATGGCGACGATCGTAAATAGTGCCGATGACCAACCGTATAAATTCTTGTGAACGAAAATACCGCGCGCGTTCCAACCTTTGACCGTTGCCACAGCTATATCGGGTACAACCGCTATCATAAGGAGGCAAACGCCCATGATGACACCGAAAGCTAGCGTCATCGTACGTAATTGATGGTTTGGCGGGAATGTAGCCAAAAATACGGCACCAAGGGTAGTACCAAACAATCCTATGCACCGTGACAAAGTTTCGGCCGGCTCAACTGACCAAGTAATTGATACGAACGCAAGTAAGACGTTCAGCCAGACTGCTGCTACTCCGAGTGCAGGTAACAGCTGACCACGAAGCCGTAAAAGCAATCCTAGTATTGCGAGGCCATAGCAAATGAGTGCGCCGACGTAGAACGTGATGCTGGTTTCTGCCCCTTGGTTCCCTCCCCCTTCAGCACCGCGAGCACCCATAAGCAGAATATTGGGGCTGCTTCCGAAGAACAACAGGATCGGCCACAGCGCCCATGCCATCGTCTCCCGCCGTGGAGTAACGACAGGAAGGGTTTCTACGGCTTGGGCAGGAGAAAATCTGTTCATCGGGCGCTACGACCGTTTCGGAACCGGGGACGTCATGCTGGTCTTCCCCAGTCTATCCGAAAGCTGGTTTGCTGGGCAGACAGCATTCCCCATGCCGATAGCCGATAACGTCGTGCATACAAATCGAACTTGCGGCTGAGGTGCCGCGAATTTGCTCTGACACTGGATGCCGCGACCCAAACCGAGGCCGAAGCAATCGTCGTAGCTCCACAAACTCCACGGCAGCCGTTCGGCGGTAAAGGCGCTGGTTGCGGCACGTAGCCAACGCAGTCGATCGGCCGGCGCGGCATCCTGGGCACGGACACCAAACTCACCAACCCAGACCGGCGTATGGTTCTCTCGGCTCCATCGGCCTGCTTCCGCTACCTGGGCGCGGAGCTTCGTCTCGTCCCATCCACCGGCACAATATGCAGTTGCCCAATCATGCGGGCTATCCTTGGAGTCCGGCCGGGTGATGGCAAGCGGTGCATTGCGGGCTGCCGTATCGCACTGTTGCCCCGCGCCCGGCCATGGCAGTCCGGCAAGGCCGGGCAGGAAGCGCGCGCCTTGCGACGTGAATTTCATCGGTTCGTAGAAATGGACGGTGTAGATGACATTGGTGTCGTTCACCGGTTCGAGCGACGAAAGCCGGTCGACCGAGCCATAATAGGCGCTCGAGACAATCAGGGTATGTCGCGGTGCTCCGGCACGTGCGGCTTGCCACAGTTGATGCGATACGCGGTTCCAGCCCCGATCGTCCCGGGCGAAGCGGGGTTCGTTCAGCAACTCCAGCAGAACCTTTTCGGGATCGGTTGCCGACAGGTGCGCTGCGAACAAACGCCAGAAATCGACAGTTTTCTTAACCAGTTCGGGTTCGCGTTCGAGGCGGGACTTGATCGACGCCCGCGGATGAAAATCGACGACCACCACCATGCCCGCAGCGTTGATCCGGGCGATGGCAGCATCGAGGAACGCGAGACGATCGGTTCGCAGACGACCATAGTTCGCATCGCCACCGAACAGAAATTCGGTTCCGACGGGTAGTCGTACCGCAGTGAAACCCATCGCATGCAGGCGTTGCAAGTCGGTGTCGGACACATAATCGGCGTAATGCTCGTCATCGACTGTGGCGGGTCGGTTGAACCAGCGCCAGACACCGATCGAGCGTTCGATCCGTGCTGCCCGGGGAAAGGCATTCGATGGGGGAGCAAGCGCGATTGCCCGTTGCCATGACGTCATGCCGGCAGCGATGATGACGATTGCGACGATCGCGCTCAATATGGTGTGTTGCCGGCTCACTTTCGCAAAAGCACCCCCAGATACCCGTCGACCATCGCTTCCAGCGAGAAACTGTTGGCCCGGTCCACCGCCATCATGCGCCGGTCGGCACCGAACGGATGCGTCATGTGGTGACGGATGCGGGATGCCCATGCCAGCGCATCCAGTGGGAGGAAATCGCCTCCGTCGCCCATCACTTCCCGCGTGACGGGCAGATCATGGGCGATCACGGGCAACCCTTGCGACAAGGCCTCAATCAGCGCCCGGCCGAATCCTTCGAAGCGGGACGGGAACAGGAACAAGTCAAGTGCTCGCAGGGTGCGAGTGATGTTCACCCCTTCCACACGCCCCGGCAATATCACGTTCAATCCGCGCCGTGCGATCTCGTTCCGCAACCGGGCGTCTTCCGGCCCGTCGCCGGCAAGCACGAAGGTAGCTTCGGGAACGAGTGTCGCGACATCCAGCAGGAAGTCTGGGGATTTCTGAGGGTGCAGACGACCGACGTTCCCGACAAGATAGTCCGATACCGGCAAGCCAAGCGCCTCCCGACACGTGCGTTTGTCCTCGTCGGTTACAGGCAGCGGCGGAAGGCCGTTGTGGATCACCCGCAATCGATCGAGGTAGCGCGAACCATGGCGGGAATAGCTTTCCCATACGGCATTGCTGACCGCGATATTGGCGCTGTAGAGGTTGGTCGATCCAAGCATCCGGTCCGCCATGCCGAGAATGCGGCTCTGACTTTCTGCAGGATTTCGCTGCGTTCCGATGAACGGAAACCGTCCCCTAGCCACGATCGAGCCAAGCGTATTGGCGAGAGGATGGAAGCCGAACATCGCCACGGGTCGCCGCCGCGCTACCTCTGCGGCGAAGCGCTTCGCCATGCGCAAGAGATCGATCGGCGTGCGAGGTATGGAATCGAACATGACACGAACCGGTATGTCTTGCTCTTCCAGTTCCGCGAACCGGTACAAGCACCAGAGTTCGGCCGTAATCCCTCGCTGCCGAAATTGCTGGGCAAGCATCTGGGCATTCAACGTGGCTCCCCCGGTGGTCAGGCGGGACGTGAGCAGAACGATCGGTCGTTCCGTCTTAGCCTCGATCTTCTGTTCGGCCGCAGTCATTTGCTACGCCTCCGCACATTCGCCGAGCGAGCCATGGTCGAAGTAATGTTCCAGCGCCTGTTGAAGTTGAACCCGCTGCGGCGAGTCATTGGTCGGCAGCGAGAACGGCGTATCGTCCAGAAGCCGTTGTTGCAGCGCCTCTTCGTCGAAAGCGACATATATGCCGGGTCGCTCCTCCAAGGCACGTGCGGTTGCAAGCTGGTGGTCGTTACGATGCTCGCCAAACGCGATGCGTCGCGGCATGACGAGAAGAGGTTTGCCCATCTTCTGCGCCATCAGTACCGAGCCGATGCCGGCATGGCCGACGATCAGGCTCGCCTGGCGTAGCAGATCGTCGAATTCGACCGGCGGAACATTCGCTGCGAACCTGCAATGCTGCGGTTGATACCTACCTCGTCCGATCTGGGCGAATACCGGCATCGGCAAGCGGGGCGCAACCTCGTCGACCGCGCGGATCAGGCGATCGAATGGAAGCTGGGTGCCAACAGTAACGAGGATCATAGCAGGCGTCCCGCAAATCGCACACGGCCGATCGCCAGATGCTCCCATTGCGTTAGGCAAAGACTGGCGAACTTCGAAGCGGCCCTGCCCGAACTCGACAGCTTCTCGACGTTCGCAACGCTATCGAGCCAGACCGTCCGCGCACCGGCCCAGCGTCCCGCAAGCAGGCAGAACAAGCCCGGCAGCGCCCCGGTGGTGATGACGATATCGGGTCGTTCGCGAAACACGATCTGGATCGCCTGAAACAAGGAACGGGCCGCAACAAGGATCGTATCGCGGTTGCAGTCGGGTATGATGTGGACATTGGACAGTTGCGCGCGCTTGACCAAGGCGTCACTCGTAGTGACGAACGTGGCGTCGAACCGCTCCAGCGTGTCCCGAAGCAGCATCATCTGTTCCCAATGCCCGCCGCCGGATGCCACCGCCAATATCTTGCGCGGCTGCCGGTTTCCGGTGCGTTCGATGACCCCGCCTTCAATCACGCTTCAGGCTCCCGTTGCCCAAATAATTTGGGTGTAAAATATCGTTCGTGGCAAGCAATGTTCTTTCCGAAAGTTCGGTCTGAATGTACCCGATCGTTACTTGTGACATATATTTTCGAAACAGGATCGCGCATCGGTTCTGCCATTACCCGAATGTGTCTTGCGATCAGATCCGATAATAATCCCTATACCATGCCACGAATTTGCCGACACCATCGTGAACGCTGGTCTTCGGCCGATAGGCAGTAAGCGATTCCAGCAATTGGGCATCGGCCCATGTCGCGGGAACGTCGCCAGCCTGCATCGGCATGAGATTGCGCTCGGCTGTACAACCAGTCGCCTGTTCGATGGCGTCGATGAAATCGGTCAGCTGTACGGCATCCGAATTGCCGATATTGACGACCCGCCACGGTGCAACCGGCGACAGGCTGTCGGCTTCGGAAACGATGTCGCCATCGGCCGGACGCGCAGGCGGTGTATCGATCAGCAGACGTATGGCTTCCACCAGATCGTCGATATAGGTGAAGTCACGCTTCATATCGCCGTGATTGTAGACGTCGATCGGATCGCCGTTGAGGATCGCCTTGGTGAACTTGAACAGCGCCATGTCGGGCCGTCCCCAGGGCCCGTAGACCGTGAAGAAGCGGAACATCGTGATCGGCAATCCGAACAGATGCGCATAGCTGTGCGCCATGTTCTCCGTTGCCTTTTTGGTGGCAGCGTAGAACGACATCTGGTGATCCGCCCTGTCGGTTTCCCGGTACGGCATCTGGGTATTCGCGCCGAATGCCGATGACGTCGAGGCGAGCATCATGTGCTGCGGCGGATAGGCGCGTGCCGCCTCGAGCAACTCGAACGTCCCGACGATGTTGCTTTCGAGGTAGCAACGTGGATTTTCGATCGAATAGCGTACGCCTGCCTGTGCCGCGAGATGGACCACGACGTCCGGCTTTTCGGACGCGAACAATTCCATCAGAAGGCCGGGCGTCTCGACATAGCCCTCGACCGAGCGAAACTGGTCGAACCGCGCAAGACGGTCGAGCCTTCGCTGCTTGAGCGATACCTCATAGTAATCGGTCATCGCATCGAGCCCGATGACCCGGAATCCGTCGGTCAGCAGTCTTTCGCAGACGAAGGAGCCGATGAAGCCGGCCGAGCCGGTGACGAGAGCGGTACGCACGATCAATCCGATCCAAACAGGTCGCGAGTAAAGATTTTTTCCCGAATATCCTTGATTTCAGGCGTCATGCGATTGGCAATGATGATATCACAATCCTGCTTGAACTGCTCAAGATCGCGTACCACTTGGGAACCAAAGAATTCTTCTTCGGGCATTGCCGGTTCGTATACTTGGACTTCGATACCCTTGGCTTTGACCCGCTTCATGATTCCTTGGATCGAAGACTGGCGAAAATTATCCGAACCGGCCTTCATGACCAAGCGGAAGATACCAACCTTACCGGGCTTCCGGGCGATGATCTGGTCCGCAAGGAAGTCCTTGCGCGTACGATTTGCATCGACGATCGCACGGATGAGATTCTGCGGCACTTCGGAATAGTTCGCCAACAGCTGCTTGGTGTCCTTGGGCAGGCAGTACCCGCCGTAACCGAAGCTGGGATTGTTGTAATGGGAACCGATCCGGGGGTCGAGGCCAACGCCGACGATGATCTGACGCGGGTCCATGCCGTGCGCGATCGCATAGCTGTCCAGTTCATTGAAGAACGCTACGCGCATGGCGAGGTAGGTGTTGGCAAAGAGCTTGATCGCTTCCGCCTCGTTCGGATCGGTGAACAGGACGTCGACGTCCTTCTTCTCCGCACCTTGCAATAGGAGGTCGGCAAAGATCCGGGCGCGCTCGGACCGTTCCCCGACGATGATCCGCGAGGGATGCAGGTTGTCGTATAGCGCGCGACCTTCCCGCAAGAATTCGGGACTGAATATTACTTGATCGATATTCATCCGTTCACGAATATCCTGGACAAAACCGACCGGAATAGTCGATTTTATTACTATAGTCGCATGCGATCCGGCGTCGATGACGGCCTGTATTACCGATTCTACGGAAGAGGTATCGAATTTGTTCGTCTCGACATCATAATTTGTCGGAGTTGCAACAATGACGTAATCGGCCCCGGCCAATGTTTCCGGTGTATACAGCGATGCAGTAAGGTTCAGGCTGCGAGTAGCCAAGAAATCTTCCAGCTCTTGGTCCGAAATCGGTGACTTGCGCGCATTGAGCATCTCGACGCGCTCTTCGGTGATGTCAATCGCAATTACATCATTGTGTTGCGCAAGCAGAACGGCATTGGACAGGCCGACATATCCGAGGCCAAAGACGACGATATTCATACAAAATTCACCTGCGGTTGGTCGCTGGTAACATCCGATGAAGCGCAACCTCGTGCCCAATATTTTTGGTATGCTTTCATCTGACGCCCCCCGGCTTACAGAATATTCTGCCCATCCTGCATTGACGCACAATGCGTCAACACAATTATGCTACATTTGCATAGCGCGGGCTTATACGAGATCATGTCCGATCCGAACAGGGCCGGATTGCGTGTCCGAAGAAGAGATTAGTGCTGATCCCAACCGGAGCCAGCGATCCGTACCAGCAGGGCATCCTCCTCGACGATCTTGATCGCGGCCCCCCGCGTCGCAGTTCCTCCGCCTGGCGATAGTCGGCGTGGGCATGGATGAAGCGGCCGAAGGGTTGCGCATTGCTGATGACCAGCATCGTCGTGTTTGTGCCGGCTGACGCCATGACCCCCGCACCCTGCGCTGCGATGCCGGGTAAACAGTCCATCCCTCAGCGATCCGAGGATCACGATCCTCGCGCTCTTGAGCGGTTTCTCGACCGTCGGCATGGGCGCGGATGCTCGGCGGGACAGCGGACGCCAGTTGGTGAGCGACCGACCGGTGTGCGCCGTCGCCCAAACCATCATTCCCGCAGCGCACGTATCTCTCAGCGCGTCATGGTGGCAATGACGCAGCTTCAGGAAGCAGGCGAGGGTGCCAAGCTTGTAGTTAGGTAGTTCGGGCCATGTCGCCCGCGCGACTGCTACGCTGTCGAGCCAGTCGATCGCCATTGGCGGCAGTGTGTGCCGTAGTCAGGCGGGGCAAGCGTGCCTTTTTCTAACGACGAATGTGTGATCGCCTTCCGCCCTTGTAAATGCTCCTGCACGATTGCCTGGACTTGTGCGAAGCTCGGTTTGCCGAAGACATTTTCCCACGCGAACCGTGAATGCGGGTGTTAAACGGCAGAAAGTTGTCGAGCGGATCGATCAGTGTCTTGTACGCAAAAACCTCCGCACTGCCGGCGAAACCGACGATCCCGATCTGGCAGATGGTGCTGGAGCGCCAACAGGCGGTTTCGACGTCGATCGCTACGAAATCGAGCGGTGGCAGAGAACCAAAGGCGGTCACAACCGCGGCATAGCATGACGGTCGGCACGATCGCTATCGCACGTCGGGCAGCGCATGAGCCGCGAAGTCGCGCCGGATCGCCGCCAGCTTGGGATCGATATAGCGCCGGCAGAACGGCCTGCTGGGATCGGTACGGTAATAGTTGCGGTAGCGCTCTTCCGAGGGACGGAAACCGACCAGCGGCAGCACCTTCGTCCGCGCCGCCGTGCCGATATCCGGCGCGAGCCGGGCGATCGCCGCCTCGGCCCGCTGCCGCTGGTCGTCGCCCACGACATAGACCGCGCTGCGATAGCGCCCGTTCGGCGAATAGCCGCTGTTCGCCGAATGGGTGCGCAGATGGACGTCGAACGAGACGATTGCGGGATCGAAGCGGACAACCACCCCTTCGGCCCAAGCGTCGTCGGGCGTGGTCGATTGCAGGAACCCCTGATCGACCTCGGCGACGCCGCGCAGAATCTGGAACACGCCTTCGGTGCACCAATGGCACCCGCTGCCAAAGCCCGCCGCTTCCATGCACGTCCTTTCCATCCGGTCCGGAGACACGGCGTTCATCTTGCCATGCCCAATGGCTAGGAAAGGCCTGTTCGCTAAGCTAGGCTACGCAGCATCGCTACGGAATGTTCGTAGCCGACCATAGTTCAAATGGCCACGATGGCTATACCCAAGAAAGCCAGGTAACGATGGGCGACCAACGAAACGAGATGATCCGGGCGGCGCGCGTCTATCTACGTGTCAGTACCGACAGCCAGGATTTGGCGCGGCAGGAAGCGATCGTCGCGGGCGCGCGGGCGGCGGGGTTCTATGTCGCGGCGGTGTATCGCGAAAAGGCGTCGGGTGCGCGCGCCGACCGGCCCGAGTTGTTGCGGATGGTCGGCGACCTGCAACCGGGCGAGGTGGTAATCGCGGAGAAGATCGACCGGATCAGCCGCCTGCCGTTGCCCGAAGCCGAGTTGCTCGTCGCCACGATCCGGGGCAAGGGCGCGCGGCTTGCGGTGCCGGGGATCGTCGACCTGACCGACCTCGTCGCCGACAGTTCGGGCGTGGCGCGTATCGTGCTGGAGGCGGTGCAGGACATGCTGTTGCGCGTCGCGCTGCAAACCGCGCGCGACGATTACGAGACGCGCCGCGAACGCCAGCGCGAGGGGATCGAGATCGCCAAGCGCGCCGGACGCTACACCGGCCGCAAGCCCGACCTTGCCCACCACCGCCGCATCGTCGCCTTGCGCGAGGCCGGCATGAGCATCGCCCGAACGGCCGAGCTGGCGGCATGCAGCATCGCACAGGTCAAGCGCGTAACCGCACTGCATCGGGCGAAACTGGCCCAACCGATAAAGACGTCCAACGACCAGACGGTCCCCTAATTCCGATCACGTCGCATGCTTGATCGCACTGGCGATGGCCGTCCGCGCTAGAACGCCCGGCTCAGCCCCACTTCGGCGGCGAAGCGGCGGTAGCGATACAGGCCGATACTCGACCAGTTGCGCTCGAGCGTGAGCCGGACCATCGGCGCCAAACCATGTACCGCCAGTTGGCGAAAGGTAGCACCTGCCGAACTCGATGCCAGCCATTCGCGGCGACGCTCGGGGAACAGGAACAGGCGGCGATCCCCCTCCAGCCTGCCGATGCTGGTCGTCGCGAACATTGTCGTCCGCCCGCGTTCGGCCCAGACCGACGCGGCGGGCGTGACCGCGATCGTCGCATAGCCGGGGTCGCGTGCTGTCTGGCGATAGCCCGACAGCGTCAGACCGAAACCCGATCGCGGGGTGACGGCCCGCTCGAACCCGATCGAGGCATCGTAGAGGCCGCCGTCTTGGAGCGGGTTGCGGCGATAGTCGGTCGTCGCCGCGCCGCCATGGACCAGCAATTGCGCTTGGCGTCCGATCGAATGGAGCCAGTCGAGCATGATGCTGCCGGTGCGGGCATAGGGCTGGCCGCCGTACCAGCGGCGGGTCAGTCCGATCGACGGGCTCCAGCGATCACCGCGCCGCCGCCATTCGAGACCGACCACGCCCGAGGCGGAGACATCGTCGAACTGCGCTTGCCGATAGACATTGCCGAGCGCCGATGCGCGCGGCACGATCGACAGCGCATCTGTGACGGGGACACGCGCATAGCCCTGTCCCGACAGCCGGATGCCCAGTCCCGACTGCGCGCGGGCATCGCGCGAGAGAGTGAGGGGGGCGATGACGGTATCGAGCGTCCGTGCTTGCGTCGCGCGGTTGATGTTGCTGTCGGGCGCTACCGCGATCTGGAATGATCCGCCGATCGGTCGTGCCGAGCGGAGCGCGCGCGCGAACTGATCGACCACCGCCGCGACATCGTCGGGCAGGCCCGCCGCTTGTGCCTGGCGAAGTGTGCGCCGTGCTCCGGTTTCGTCGCCCAGCAGCGCTAGGGTCCGCGCCAGTTCCAACCGGACCCGCGGTGCATCGGGTCTTTCGTCGAGCAGCACGCGCAAGGTCGTGGCCGCATCGGCATAGCGCCGCTGCTCGACCAGCAGCATGGCTTTGCGGAACCGGGCCTCGGCGCGGATATCGGGATCGGGGTCCTTTGCCAGCGCGTCGTAGAGCAGCAGCGCATCGGTGGGGCGGCCGTTCGTCCGCGCGAGATCCGCTTGGACGAATAGGTCGATCGCGCTCAGCCCCTCGACCACGGCCGGACGGTGGACCTCGGGTGCTGTCTGCGCCTGCGCGGTCGATGGCACCGCGCCGAGGATCGGGAGCAGGGCACGAACGCCCAGCGCGACGATCGTCACCGCCGCTTGGCGAGCGCCACACCGGCGATCGCGGTGCGCCCGTCGGGACTCCCGGCGTTCAGGAGCAGCGTGAACGGGCCGGCGATCTCGTCCCCGTCGGGACCGTAGAAGCGCGTGGACAGGCGGCCGAAGGTGTTTTCCTTGGTCATCTCGGCAATCGACTCTCCGTTGTAGCTGTCGATCTTGCTGGCGAAGGCGAAGCTGCCGAAATCGACGTCGCTGCCGCCGACCGTCGACGTGCCCCGGAGCGCCAGCTCGGCGGTCAGGCTCTGGGTCCCGAAATCGACATCGAACCGGGACGTTCCCTTCACGTCGTAGCGGGCACCGGTCTGCGCGTTCGCCGCCGCGCCATAGGCGATCCCGGTATAGCTCGCCTTGCCCGTCTTCGCCGCGAGCAACCCCGGTATCGTTTCCAGGCCGTACACGAAATAGAGCCGGTTGGCCTCGGTCACGACGCCCGCCCGCTCGCCGCCGCGCCAGCGGCCGAAGCTGGTATAGGTCAGCGCCAGTTCGGTGTTGGCCGCACCAGGCTTGTAGAGATCGAGAAACACGTCTCCGCTATCGAAGCTTTTGCGGTAGGCGATGAAGTTAGGATCGTCGCTCGCGATCTTCGCTGCGTTGGTGATGGGCACATTGGCATATTTCGAGCTGCCCGGCACGAACGTGAAGCTCTCGTCGTCCTGCCGGTTCAGCAGACCGCCCGACAGATCGCCGATTACCTGGGTCGGGGCAGCGTTCCTGTCGAAGGTCGTGACCATGAGGTTCGCGCCACGGCCATAGAACAGCTCGGGTGCCACCTGCTTCGTCAGGACCAGATTGATGGGCCATGCGGTCGCCTCGCGCCGGCCGGTGAACGCACCGTTGAAGCTCGCACCGACGGAGTTGCTGCCCGAGAGCGAGGCGCCGACCTCCTGCGCTTCGGGGCCGTAGAAGCGGCCGGTCAGCGTACCCACCATCCGGTCGCTCTGACCGCGATACAGCACGTTGCCGGTAAAGCCGTTGGCATTGGACGTCAGATAGCCGCCCGCCTTGATCTCCATGCCGCCGCCGAAGATCGTGTTGTTGGTCAGCAGCCCGGTTTCGGTCGTGATGGCGCTGACGGCGAACACGCCGCTGGTCAGGTCGGTCATGAAGCGACCCGTGCCCTGAAACACGCGCGGCTCGATGCCGGGCACCGACGCCAGGNCGTCGATCGTGTACGAGGCATTTCCGGTACGCGGAACGGCGGCGGCCGCCGTTTCCAGACCATAGGTGAAGGTCGAGAAATAGGTGTTCTGGCGTCCGTCGGCCACGACGTTGCGCTGCCAATATCCGAGCGCACTATACTGGTTGCTGGTCGTCCCGCTGTAGGGCGTGGTCACCAGCGTCAGATAATCGTTCGTGGTGTCGTTGGTTTTTCGATACCGCACCTCGCCAGCGGTAGGATTGGTGGCGGTCACGATATCGGCGGGCGCGAACTGCTGTGCCTGCGGACCGTTGGCAAGCGAATAGGTCTTGGTCGCTGCGTCGTAGCTGATGCTCAGCCCGCCGCTTTCCGGGGTGCTGCTGACCGTGGTCTTGGTCGCCAGACTGAAGCTGACCTGCGTCGCGGACGCCGTATTCGCGAACGTCTGGTTCGCGCGCAGGTCGGTGATGCTGGTGTTGGTCGGGGCCGGCGTTCCCCCCGTCGGCGGCGGTGACGATCCGGCGCTCTGCGTTCCGCCGCCGCCGCCACATGCACCGAGCAGCACGCATGCCGCCACCGTCAGCCACCAGCTTCCACAACGCATTCGATGATCTCCCCCAAGTCGAAGGGGATAGCCCATCGGATACGGACGTCAACGTGGTTCGGAAGGCGGGCGATGATCCCGGCGCGTCAGCCCGCCGCGTCGCCCGCCCGGTCGCCTGCGGATCGTGCAGCCCCACTCCCAGCCAGCATGCCGTTCAGCGATCCGCCGGCCATGCCGAGCTCGGCCATCAGTCCGTCGATCAGCGGCCCACCGACACGGTAGCGCATCGCGGCGGCGACCGCCGCGTCGGCGAGGTTGCCCGGCGCGCCCTCGGCCGCGCCGTCGCTCCCGCCGCCGTCGCCGTGGAGGCCGCGCGCGTCGACGATGCTGATCCGGTCGATATTCTCGATCGGCTTGCCCGCCGCCGCGAGGATCGCAGGCAGCGCGTCGAGCATCGCCCGGCGCACCAGCAGCGCGGTCTGCGCTTCGTTGAGGATATTGGTCGCTTCGTTGAGCGCCGCCTGGCCCGCGGCATCGACTTTGAACGCCGCCTCGCGGCCCTCGGCGCGCGCCTTTTCGGCTTCGGCCTCGGCGATCGCCTCGGTGCGCAGCGCGCTGGCGCGGGCTTCGGCAGCTTCCTTTTCGGCGGTCGCGGCGACGGTGATCTGCACCGCCTCTTCCTGCGCGCGCTGGGTCGCGGCGATGACCGCGACGCTCTTGTTGCGGTTCGCGATCTCGGTCGCCTTGGCGGTGGCGACGCTCTCCTCGGCGCGCACCGCCAGCGCGCGCGCCTCGTTGGCGGCAGCGGTCGCGGTCGATTCCTCCTCGGACTTTTGCGCGGTCTGCACCGCCGTGGTGATCCGCGCGATCTCGATCGTACGGTCGCGTTCGATCGTCGCGGTCTGGATCGCGCCGTCGCGCGCGATCGTCGCGGTTTTGATGATCTTGTCGGCTTCGGTCTGGGCTACGGTCTGCGCCTGGGTCGCGGTGATCCGCGCGATCTCGGCGAGGCGGGTCTGCTCGGCCTCGGCGGTGGCGATCGCCGTCGTCTGTTCGGCGCGCCGCGCCGCCAGCGTCTGCTCCTGCACCAGCCTGGCCTGTTCGGCCGCCTGCGCGATTTCCAGCGACTGGTTGTTCGCCTCGAGGTTGCGTTGCTCGATCGCGACGCGGTTGGTCGCGACGATGTCGTTGCGGATCTTCTTGCGCTCCTCGATCGTGCGGGTCAGCACGGTCAGGCCTTCGGCATCGAACGCATTGTTTTCGTTGAAATGTTCGAACGCGGTCTGGTCGAAATGGGTGATGCTGACCGATTCCAGATGGAACCCGTTCATGTCGAGGTCGGTCATCAGCGCTTCCTGCACCTTCTGGATGAAGTCGGCGCGGTTGGCGTGGAGATGCTCCATCGTCATCGTCGCCGCGACCGATCGCAACGCCGAAACCAGCTTGCCGTCGAGCAGCGATTTGACCGCATCGCCGCTGTTGACCGAATCGCCCAGCGTCTGCGCGGCGGCGGCGATCGATTCCGCGTCGGGCTTCACCTTGATATGGAACAGCCCGACGACGTCGACGCGCAGCTTGTCGAGCGTGATGAGCGCGTCCTTGTTGAGCCGCGATACCTCCAGCTTCACCGTCGTCAGCCGGACCTGCATCAGTTCATGCAGCACCGGAAACACCATGATGCCGCCGTTCAGCACGACCTTTTCGCCGCCGAACCCGGTACGGATCAGCGCCACGTCCTTGGTCGCGCGGCGATACAGCCGGGTCAGCACGATGCCGATCACGATGAAGGCGAGCAGGACGATTCCCGCATAGATCAAAATGGTTACAAGCGATTCCGGCACGTCGATCCCCCCTGGCGTGCCTTATCCTGACCTAGAGCGGCGTGAAGATCGATCCCCTGTCGGGCAGCGCGAAGAAGATTTTGCCCTCGCGCCGGACCAGCAGCGCGGTTTCGCCCGCCGCGATCGCATCATCGTCGTCGTGCGGCTCGACCATGACGACATGCGCCTGCCCGTGGCGGTCGACCACCTTGGCGCGGGCCGGCATGCCGCGCCGCGCCGTCCCCTCAAGGATGGTGCCGCGCCCGCGCAGCAGTTCCTCGGTATGGATCACCGTCGTCTCATAGCCGGGCATGACCCGCGCGAGGCCGTTCGCCGCCAGCGTGTTGAGCAGCGCGCCCGCGATCAGCGCGCCCGCCAGCGCCCAGCCCCATGACAGCGGCGTGCCGGTCAGCGCTGTCGCGCCCTGCTGGAGCGCGATGCCGGCGATGGTGACGCAGCCGAGCAGCGACGTCAGCCAGATCAGGATCGGCAGCTCCCCGCCCAGCCCCAGCCAGTCGAGCACCCCGCCGGCCCCATCGGCATCGGCTCCGACCCCGGTATCGAGATCGAGTTGGCCCAGGCCCAGCCCGACCGCTTCGATCAGGCCGATGCCGATCATGACGGCGAACGTCACCGCGAAGGGCAGATAGGCCGGCGTCAGGAACTGCGCGAACATGGCGAGGGTGTATCAGTTCGTGTTGAGCCTGTCAGGCGTCGCCCGCCGGAGCGGTATGCCGCGAACCACAGATCGAAACATCGGCCGTATATGGCCAATATATTTCTATTTATACCAATATCGGCCATATAAGGCTCATGCTACATACCCCCACCGAACTGGCGATGACGATTGGTGCGGCGATCCGCGCGCGGCGCAAGGCGATGGGCTGGACCCAGGTTGAAAGCGCCAGGCGGGCCGGGGTCGCGCATCGAACGTGGCGGCGGATGGAGACGGAGGGCCGGGCGTCGATCGACGATCTGGTCCGTGCGGCGCTGGCGCTGCGCTGCGAGGATACGCTTGCCGCGCTGTTCCCGCTGCCAGCGGCGACCAGCATCGACGCCCTGCTCCGTCAGCAAGCGGGCACCGCAAGATGAAGCTGCTATCGGGACAGCCGCTCGCACTGTCGTTCCACAGGCAAGGGCCGGTCGCGCGCGTGGCCTTCGCCGATCGCCGCGCGCAGCTCGAATGGGATGCGGCGGTCGTGGCGGCGGGACTGCGCGTCTCGCCGCTCCATTATCCGCCCGAGCCGGGACTACATGGTGCCCGCGCCGCCGGGTTCGACGGGCTGCACGGTTTCCTTGCCGACAGCCTGCCCGAAGGCTGGGGGGCGCTGCTGATGCGCCGCCGGCTGCATCGGATGGGGATCGATTTCGGCAACCTGTCGCCGCTCGAACGATTGGCGTTGGTCGGCGATCATGGCCGTGGCGCGCTGATCTTCGCACCGGCAACTACTCCACCACCCGACGATCACGCCATCGATCTTGACATGCTTGCCGCCGAATCGCGCGCGATCCTGCAAGGGCGGGGCGAGGGGTTGAGCGACCTGCTCGCCGATCTGGGCGGGGCGTCGGGCGGTGCCCGACCCAAAGTCCATGTCGGCTTCGGCAGCGATGGTACGATTAGTGCGGGCGATGGCGAACTGCCCGCCGATCACGCCGCATGGATCGTCAAATTTCCTGCCGCCGCCGATCCGGTCGACATCGGTCCGCTGGAACGCGCCTATGCCACGATGGCGACCGCCGCCGGGTAACGATGGCCGAGACGCGCCTTATCCCGGCGGCAAGCGGCCCGGGCTGGTTCGCGACGCGCCGCTTCGACCGACCGACCGGGTGGGGGGCGGCGGATACATATGGCGTCGCTCGCCGGCGCGATCGAAGCACCGCCGCACATCGCGGGCGCGGTCGACTATGACCTGTTCCTGCGCGCGACGCGGGCGATCACCCGCAACGACGCCGATGTGGTCGAGGCGTTTCGCCGGATGATCTTCAATGTGCTGGCCGGCAACCGCGACGATCATACGCGCCAGCACGCCTATCTGATGGACGACCGCGGCGAATGGCGGCTCGCACCGGCCTATGACCTGACCTTCTCCGACGGGCCGGGCGGCAAACATTATCTGGCGGTTTCAGGCGAAGGACGCAGCGTGACGCGCAGCCATGTCGACCGGCTCGCCAAGGTGCATGGCGTGCCGCCGCGACAGGTCGCCGCAATCGTGGATCAGGTCACGGCGGCTGTGGCGGGCTGGACCGCCGCCGCCCGCGACGCCGGCGTCACGCGCGACACGACCGCGCTGGTCGCGGCCCGGTTATCGGCGATCGCCGACGGGTTCTGAAGCGCTGTCCGGTCGGAGCGGGCGACCTTTGCCGATCGGCGAACCCCGACGTTCGGGGCGGCCGTTGTCCGGGGTCGATTTGCTCCCTAAGGCTCGCGTCATGGACAGGGGGGACGACAGCGACAGGACCGGTGCGGCCTCCCGCGCGGAGGGCTATCTCGGCAAGTTCGCGTGGACCATGGGGACGTTCGTCGCCTCGGCGGGGTTGAAGTTCGGACTCAACATCGTGCTCGCGTGGTTGCTGGCGCCATCGGTGCTGGGGGTGATGGTGGTCGTCAACGCCATCCGCCTCGGGATCGAGTTGCTGAGCGACGTCGGCATCGAGCAGAATATCGTCCATCATCCCGACGGGCTGGACCGGCGATTCCGCGACATCGCCTGGACGCTGCAACTGCTGCGCGGGGTGATGCTGACCGGTATCTTTTTGGCGGCCGCGCCGTTGCTGGGGCCTGCCTATGGCATCGACACCCGCATCTTCCTGCTCGCGGCACTCTCGCCTGCGATCGGTGGCGCGCATTCGACCGCGATCTTCGTGCTGGTCAAGCAACTGGAAGTGCGGCGGCGCAACCTGTTCGAGCTGACCTGCGAAGCGGCGGCGTTCGCGGTGCAGGTGGGGCTGGCGCTGTGGCTACGCTCGGTCTGGGCACCGGCGATCGGCCTCGTGCTTGCGGTCGCGATCCGATCGGCGCTCAGCTATACGCTGCCCGATGCCGGACAGCGCTGGCGACTGGAGCGGACCACGGTGCTGCGGATCGTCCATTTCGGCAAATGGATCGCGATCACCTCGCTGGCGACCTATGCCGCGAGCAACCTCGACCGGCTGTATCTGGGACAGGTCGTGCCGCTGGCGCTGCTCGGCATCTATGGTGTCGCCCGCGCGATCGCCGAGGTCCCGACGACCCTTGCCGGACGCATGGGCTATCAGATCGTCTTCCCCGCGCTGGCCGGTGTGGCACCGCTCGATCGGCCCCAGGCACTGGCGCGGATCGGGCATATCCGGGCACTGTTCGTCTGGTCGGTCTGCGCCGGGCTGGCCGCAGTCGCGGCGGGAGCCGATCTGGTGATCCGCGCCATCTATGATCCGCGCTATGCCGAAGCGGGATGGATCCTGAGCGTTTTGCTCGGTGGCGCGGTGTTCGCGGTCCTCTCCAACCTCAACGGCGCGCTGCTGCTGAGCGCCGGACGCCCGTTCTTCGCCAGCATCGCCAATCTGTTGCGCCTCGGCACGCTCGCGGTGCTGCTGCCGCTCGGTTACCGGGTGGGGGGCTTTCCCGGCGCGGTAGCGGCGATCGCGCTTACCGAGTTGTGCCAATATGGCTATGTCGCGATCGGGCTCCACCGCGTCCGGCTGCACTTCTGGCGACAGGACCTGCTGGCAGTCGGCATGGCGGCGGGGGTGTTCGCGGTGCTGCTGGCGCTGCGCTGGGAACTGGCGCTGGGCAGTCCGCTGGGGGGAATGCGATGAAGCGGTTGCTGATCGTGCAGTTCGCCGGGGATTTCCGTGAATCCGACCGGCTGCGCCGACTGACGGGCGAGGAAACCTATTACGGCCACACCTATATCCTCGACCAGCTCGAGCGGTTTCGGGATCAGGCCGATGCGGTCGGCTTCCTGTGTGGGCTGGCGCCGCCCTATCACGAGGTCCTGCCAAGTGGGGTGACGGTGATCGGCGCGGGGGCCGATTTCTACCGCGATCCGGGACCAGTCCTGCGCGCGGTCGAGGCGTTCGATCCGACGCACCTGATCGTGTGCGGGCCGATGATGGCGCTGATCCGCTGGGGGCTTGCCCGGCGTATCCATCTCGGCGTGCTGCTCGCCGACAGTTTCGCCGGACTGTACGACCGCTGGTGGCGGTTCCGTCGCCTGCCGGCACTGCTCAACGATCCTGGTGTCACGCTGGTCGCGAACCATGGCCGTAATGCCGCGCGGGCGCTCGTCGATTTCGGTGTCCACCCGGCCAAGGTGCTGGCGTGGGACTTTCCGCACCACCGCACGCCCGCCGATCAACCGCCCAAGCAGCGGCAGGCGGGGGGTATTTTCCGTCTGCTCTATGTCGGTGGTCTGTCGGGCAAGAAGGGGGTCGGCGATCTGATCCGTGCGGTCGCGGCCTTGCGCGACCGGGCCGATGTCCGCCTTGATCTGGTCGGGGCGGGGGCACGGCCACGGTTCGAGGCGCTGGCCCGGCGTCTGGGGGTGGCCGACCGGGTGCATTTTGTCGGGCTGGTGCCCAACCACCAGGTCCCGGCGATGATGCACGCCGCCGACGCGGTGGTGGTCCCCAGTCGGCACAGCTTTCCCGAAGGACTGCCGCTGACCCTGTTCGAAGGGCTGGCATCGCGTACTCCGGTGATCGCGTCAGACCATCCGATGTTCGCGGGGCATCTGGTCGACGGCGAAAGCGCGCTGATCTTCCGGGCGGGGAAGGTCGGCGCGCTGGCCGACGCCGTCCTGCGCCTTGCCGGCGATCCCGATCTCTATGCCCGCCTGTCGCTCGGATCGGCAGCAGCATGGGCGCGGATGCAGAACCCGGTCAAATGGGGCGACATGCTCGACCATTGGCTGCGCGATACGGCCGAGGATCGCGCGTGGCTGGTGGGGCATGGCCTGGCTCCACCAACGGCGGTGCTCTGACCAGCGCACGACACCTCAATAGGCGTTGCGGTGGAACTGAAGCGTCCCGGGTTTCCTGGAGGCATTTAGGTTTGGGTCATGCGGCCATATCGAGTT
>NZ_LMKU01000009.1:0-35073 GCF_001421635.1 Sphingomonas sp. Leaf25 | reverse complement strand
AGGCTCCTTCGCCAGCCTTGAATCAGAACTACCGACGATTGAAAATCCTCCAAATGCAGACACGGCCTAGCGCGGACGGTCCATGACGAACCTGGCATCCTCGCCAACCTCGAAATAATCGCCCGCGCCGCCGCCGCGCAGGATCGGGCGGGCGCGTGCCGTTTGATAGACACCGTCGTCAAGCAGCGACCGGTCGATATGGACGTGGACGACCTCGCCCAGCACCAGCCATGTCGGGATCGCGCCGCCGGCCGCATCGGTCAGTTGCACGATCTGGGTCAGGCGGCATTCGAACTGCACCGGCGACCCGGCGACACGCGGCGGCGCCACCGCCACCGAGGGCAGCGTGTCGAGCCCGGCGAGCGCGAACTCGTCGCGGTCGGTCGTCGACGAGGTGGCGTTCATCGCCTCCCCCTGCGCGCGGGTGGCGAGGTTCCACACGAACGTGCCCGTTTCGCGCACGTTCGCCAGCGTGTCCTTGGCCCCGGTCGACGCGAAGCCGATGATCGGCGGGCGATAGTTGAAGGCGTTGAAGAAACTGTACGGCGCGAGATTGCGTTTGCCGCCTGCCGAAAGACTGGAAATCCAGCCGATCGGCCGCGGGGCGACGATCGCGTTGAACGGATCGTGCGGCAGGCCATGGCCATCGGCCGGAACATAGGAATGGAAGTCGGTCATGCAGCCCCAACGCACGAGGCGGACGAAGCGTGCAAGCCCCTTCGCAGCGCGTGGCAGGGCGGATAGGATGCGGCGATGAACGCACGCACCGTCTATCGCCACCGGCTGGCCACCCGGTTGTGGCACTGGGTCAATGCGGTGGCGATCGTCATCCTGATCGGCAGCGGGCTGATGATCCTGAACGCCCACCCCCGGCTCTATTGGGGGCGCTATGGCGCGAATTTCGACGCGCCGTGGATCACGTTCGACCGGTTTCCCGGCTGGGTGACGATCCCGCAGACCTATAATCTGGCGCTGGCGCGCAACTGGCACCTGAGCTTCGCGCTGGTGCTGGGGTTCGGCTTGCTGGCCTATATGATCGTCAGCCTGCTCAACCGCCATTTCCAGCGCGACCTGACGATCCGGGCACGCGAATTGTCGCGCGCGCACCTGATGGCCGACGTGAAGGCGCATCTGGCGTTCCGCTTCCACGATCCCGAACGACCGGGCGACTATAACGTGTTGCAGAAACTCAGCTATGCGCTGGTGCTGTTCGGGCTGTTGCCGCTGGTGATCGCGACCGGTATCGCCATGTCGCCGGGGCTGAACGCGGCGTTCCCGTGGTTGCTCGACCTGCTCGGCGGGCGGCAGTCGGCGCGGTCGATCCATTTCCTTGCGGCCGGCGGCATCACGCTGTTCGTGATCGTCCATCTGGTGCTGGTGATCCTCGCGGGCGCGGTGAACGAGGTGCGATCGATGCTGACCGGCTGGTGGCGGGTGCCACGATGAGCCGGCTGGTTTCGCGTCGCTCGGCGCTGGTCGTCGGGGCCGGTGGGCTGCTCGCCGCCTGCGACCGGGTGGCGCAACTGCCGACCGCGCAGACGCTGCTCGGCGGGGCGGAAGACGTGCATCGCGGCCTCCAGCGCGCGATCACCGCGCGCGATGCGCTGGCGGTCGAATATTCGGCGGACCAGCGCTCGCCGGTCTTTCGCGCGAACGGCACAAACAACCCGAACACGCCCGGGTATAACGCCCATGCCGCCAACCGCTTCGCCGACTGGCGGGTAGTCGTCGACGGGCTCGTCGCCCGGCCGGTGTCGCTCAGGCTCGACCAGATCCGGCAGATGCCGTCGCGCCAGCAGATCACGCGGCACGATTGCGTCGAGGGATGGAGCGCGATCGGCAAATGGACCGGGCCGCGGCTGTCGCGTCTCCTCGATCTCGCCGGGCTGCGGCCACAGGCGCGCTATCTGGTGTTCCACTGCGCCGATGCGATCGGCGGGCGGCGCTATTATGAATCGATCGACCTGATCGACGCCTTCCACCCGCAGACGATCCTTGCGTGGGCGCTTAACGACAGGTTGCTCGGCATTCCCAATGGTGCGCCGCTGCGGCTGCGGGTCGAGCGGCAACTGGGCTATAAACACGCCAAATATGTCGAGCGGATCGAGGCGGTGGCATCGCTCGGCCCCATCGCCGGGGGCAAGGGCGGCTTCTGGGAGGATGTCGCCGGCTACGACTGGTACGCCGGGATCTGACGCAGCCGACGGCCTCAAGGCTACACGCATTTCTTGCGCCCGCTGCGCGGCTCGCCTAGGCGCGCGGCAAACGTCCCCTTTGCACAAGGAGCCTTCGCATGGCCGACCCCATCAATCGCGTCGTGCTCGCCTATTCGGGCGGGCTCGACACCAGCGTCATCCTCAAATGGCTTCAGCAGAACTACAATTGCGAAGTTGTGACCTTCACCGCCGATCTGGGCCAGGGCGAGGAGCTGGAGCCGGCGCGCAAGAAGGCCGAGTTGATGGGCGTGAAGCCCGAGCATATCTTCATCGACGATCTGCGCGAGGAATTCGTCGGCGACTTCGTGTTCCCGATGATGCGCGCCAATGCGCTCTACGAAGGGCTGTATCTGCTCGGCACCTCGATCGCGCGGCCGCTGATCGCCAAGCGCCAGATCGAAATCGCGCGTCAGGTGAACGCCGACGCCGTCAGCCATGGCGCGACCGGCAAGGGCAACGACCAGGTCCGCTTCGAACTGGGCTATTACGCGCTTCAGCCCGACATCAAGGTGATCGCGCCGTGGCGCGAATGGGACCTGACCAGCCGCACCGCGCTGATCGCCTTTGCCGAGGCGCACCAGATCCCGGTGCCCAAGGACAAGCGCGGCGAATCGCCGTTCTCGACCGACGCGAACCTCCTGCACACCTCGTCGGAGGGCAAGGTGCTCGAGGACCCGTGGGAGGAAGTGCCCGAGTACGTCTTCTCGCGCACCGTCAGCCCCGAGGACGCGCCCGACACGCCCCAGATCGTCACCATCGCGTTCGAGCGCGGCGATGCGGTCGCGGTCGATGGCGAAGGCATGTCGCCTGCCACGCTGCTCGCCAAGCTGAACGACCTTGGCCGGGCGCATGGCATCGGCCGCCTCGACCTCGTCGAGAACCGCTTCGTCGGCATGAAGTCGCGCGGCATGTACGAAACGCCGGGCGGCACGATCCTCCACGCCGCGCACCGCGCGATCGAACAGATCACGCTCGACCGTGGTGCCGCGCATCTGAAGGACGAACTGGCGCCGCGCTATGCCGAGCTGCTCTACAACGGCTTCTGGTTCAGCCCCGAGCGCGAGATGCTGCAGGCGGCGATCGACCACAGCCAGCTCAAGGTGTCGGGCGAAGTCCGGCTGAAGCTGTACAAGGGCGGGTGCCACATCATCGGCCGCCGCTCGCCCAACTCGCTCTACAGCGAGAAGGTCGTGACGTTCGAGGACGATCAGGGCGCGTACGACCAGCGCGACGCGGCGGGCTTCATCAAGCTGAACGCGCTGCGCCTGCGCCTGCTCGGCCGCCGCGACCGCTGATCCCGGATGGATTTGCGCCGTGTTAGACGGCATGGCGCAAATCCATCCCCCTCCCTTGCTAAACCGCCCCGTCCCGCCGTATCGCGGTGGACGGGATGGGACGGCAACCGGGGGATAGTTTGTTGGAGTCAGGCACCGATCGCCGCTTGTGGTGGCAGACGCGGTGGTTCGTGGCGGCGATGGCGTTCCTCGCCATGGTGCCGCTGCTGTGGCCCGACGTGCCGCCGATGGTCGACCTGCCCGGCCATATGGGCCGGTATCGCGTCCAGCAATTGTGGGACACCGGACAGGCCCCGTGGTTCCACCAATGGTACAACTTCGACTGGAGCCTGATCGGCAATCTGGGCGTCGATCTGCTGGTGTGGCTGCTCGAGCCGCTGATCGGCCTCGAACCCGCGGTCAAGCTCATCATCCTGACGATCCCGCCGCTGACCGCGATCGGGCTGCTCTGGATCGCGCGCGAGGTGCATGGCCGCATCCCGCCGACCGCGTTGTTCGCGCTGCCGATCGTCTACAGCTTTCCGTTCCATTTCGGTTTCGCCAATTTCGCGCTGTCGATGGCGCTGGCGCTCAACGCCTTCGCGCTGTGGCTGCGGCTGGGGCGGCAGGGGCGGCTGGTGCTGCGCGGCGTCGTGTTCGTACCCGTAGCCGGGCTGATCTGGCTGACGCATACCTTCGGCTGGGGCACGCTGGGCGTGCTTGCCGCCTCGGCCGAGCTGATCCGCGAGCATGACAAGCGGCGCAACTGGTTCGCCGCCGCCTTTTACGCCGGGCTCCATTGCCTGGTGCTCGCCCCCCCTGCGCTGCTGATGCTGTTGTGGCGATCGGGTGGCCATGTCGGCGGGCAGACCGCCGACTGGTTCAACTGGCGCGCCAAGATGCAGTGGATGACGATGAGCCTGCGCGATCGCTGGCGGCTCTATGATCTGGCGTCGGTCGCGGTCTTCTATCTGGTGCTGTTCAAGGGCGTGCGCGACCCGAACATCGGCTATTCGCGCCACCTTGGCTTGTCCGCGCTGTTCCTGATCGCGGTCTATGCGCTGCTGCCGCGCATCGTGTTCGGATCGGCCTATGCCGACATGCGGCTGGTGCCGTATCTCTTCGGCATCTGCCTGATCGCGCTGCGTCCCAAACCCGGCGTGTCGATCCGCAACGCGGCGACGCTGGCGGCGATCGGGCTCGCCCTGTTCGTCGGTCGGATCGGGGCGACCACCGTCAGCTTCTGGCTCTACGACCGGGATTACGACCGCGAACTGGCGGCGCTCGATCATCTGCCGGTGGGTGCCCGGCTCGTCACCTTCGTCGGCGAGACGTGCTACAACGAATGGAAGATGACCCGGCTGCAACATCTGCCCGGCATGGCGCTGACCCGGCGGCTGGCCTATGCCAACGACCAGTGGTCGATGGCCGGCGGGCAGTTGCTGACGGTGCGCTATCGTATCGCGAAGGGCTTCGCCCACGACCCGTCCGAACTTGTCACCGACGTGCAGTGCCCGCGCCAGTTCTGGCGGCCGGTGGCGGCGGCGCTGTACAAATTCCCGCGCGATGCGTTCGATTATGTGTGGATGATCCGTCCGCCCCGGTACGACCGGCGGCTGGAACAGGGGCTGATCCCGGTATGGCGCAGCGGCCGCAGCGCGCTGTTCCGCATCGATCACAGCGTTCCCCCGCCCGAATTGACGTGGAGCGATCTGGGCAATCGTCCGTTTGCCCGGCCCCGCCGTCGTGCGCCGCGCCAGATGGCGGCGAGCGGAAACTGACCGGCCCGATTTTACAGGAGTATATCATGGACCTGCTGAACAACGCCCTGAACTTCGCCGGGCGGTTCGACCTGCCCGCCATCGCCGAAAAGGCCGGCATCTCGCCCGAACAGGTGCAGACGGTGATGGGCCTGCTCGCGCGCTTCGCCGACCATGCCGATCCGGCACAGGAAGCCGCCGACCACAGCGGCGTGTCGCGCCATCAGATCGAGGCGATCCTGTCGGAGATCGGCGGCGCGGACGCGCTCGGCCAACTGGCGCAACTGTTCGGCTTCGATACGGGCACGGGCACCGGCACCGGGGGTCTGGGCGACGTGCTCGGCAATCTGGGCGGCATGTTCGGGCGAAAATAAGCGCCGGGAGGCTGATCCAGCACCGCTGGATCAGCGCGGCACCGGCCCGCTCTACCGAAAACCCTATCCGCGCCGGAATGGGGCCAGTTCGCCGAGATATTCCTGCTCCTGCGCGACCGCCGCGCGTTCGCGCGTCAGGAAATCGGCGACGGCGGCGCGGAAGCCGGGGTCGGGCAGATAATGCGCCGACCATGTCGTGACCGGGGTATATCCGCGCGCCAGCTTGTGCTCGCCCTGTGCCCCCGCCTCGACCCGGGCGAGGCCGCGCGCGATCGCGGCGTCGATCGCCTGATAATAGCATAGCTCGAAATGGAGGCACGGCACTTCCTCTACCGCACCCCAGTAGCGGCCATACAGCGCATCGTCGCCGATCAGGTTGAGCGCCCCGGCGATCGGCACCCCGTCGCGTTCCGCGAGGATCAGCAGCACCCGATCGCCCATCGCCTGCGACAGCAGCGGGAAGAAGCTGCGGGTGAGATAGGGCTGGCCCCATTTGCGGCTGCCGGTATCCTGATAGAAACGCCAGAAGGCGTCCCAATGGTCGGGACGGATGTCGTCGCCGCTCAAGTGGCGGATCGTCAGGCCGTGGGCGGCGGCGGCACGTTCCTTGCGGATCGCCTTGCGCTTGCGGCTGGCGAGGTCGCCGAGGAAATCGTCGAAGCCGGCATAGCCGCGATTGGCCCAGTGGAACTGCGTGCCCGCGCGCGTCAGCCATCCCGCCGCCTCGAACAGTGGGAGCTGGTCGTCGGTCACGAAGGTGGCGTGCGCCGACGACAGTCCGTTCTGCGTCACCACCGCCTCGAGCCCCGCGATCAGCGCGCTCGCCTGTGCCCCGTCGCGCAACAGCAGGCGGGGACCGGGAACGGGCGTGAAGGGCACTGCGATCTGGAGCTTGGGGTAATAGTCGCCCCCTGCCCGGCCCCATGCGTCGGCCCAGCCGTGGTCGAACACATATTCGCCCTGGCTGTGCGCCTTGGCATAGGCCGGGGCGATCCCGGCGGGGACACCGTCGGCATCATCGACGATCACCGGCAGCGCCTGCCACCCCGATCGCCCGCCGACGCTGCCCGATTCCTCCAGCGCGGCGAGGAAGGCATGGGACAGGAACGGATTCCCGGGGCCTGCGCAGGCGTCCCACTGGTCGGCGGGAACGGCGCGGACGCCCTGGGCGATGCGGGCGGTGATGGTCGTCACGTGGTTCAAGATAAGCGCGCCGCTTCGCCCCGCAACGGTGCTCAGTCGCGCGTCACGCGGATTTCGTCACGGATCATCACTTCACGCCGGGGAACCGGGATGGTGATGCCATTCTCCTTGAACAAATCCCACAGCCGGTTGAGCACGTCGGAGCGGACATTGCCGACCCCCTGTTCGGGATCGCTGATCCACGCGAGGATTTCGTGCTCGACGGCATATTCGCCGTAGGAGATCAGCCAGACATTGGGCTTGGGACTGCGCAGCACGCGTGGGCTCTGCTGCGCCGCCTGTAGCATCAGCTTTTGTGCCAAGCGCAGGTCGGTTTCGTAGCCGACGCCGACCGGAATGCGCACCCGCACGTTGCGGTCGGAGAAGGACCAGTTCTCCACCTCCTGCGTCATCAGATTTTCGTTGGGGATCAGATGCTCCTTGCCGTCGCGGGTGATGACCGAGACGGCGCGCACGCCGATCTTGTTGACCCAGCCGAAGCTGTCGCCGACGACGATGACGTCGCCCGGCTTGATCGATCGGTCCATCAACAGGATGATCCCGGCGATCAAATTGCCGACCGTTTTCTGCAACCCGAAGCCGACCGCGAGGCCGAGCCCGCCCGAAAAGATCGCGAAGGTCGTCAGGTCGATGCCGAGCAGATCGACGCCGAAGAAGAACGCGACGATGACGATCGCGATCGACGCCAGCTTCTGCGCCAGCAGCTTCTGCGCCGGATCAAGGCTGCCCGCCTGCGCGACGCCGTGGGCGACGATACGGTTGGTCAGGCGGACGACGGCATAGAGCACGACCACGGTCAGCAGCGTGCTGACCACCGCCAGCAGCGACAGGCGGCGTCGCCCGACCGAGAAGCCGATCGCGTCGAGCGTGTTCGTGATCGGTCCCAGCCCGCCGATCGCGCCCGACAATGCCGAGACGAACAGGATCGCCGCCACCGTCCACGCGATCCAGCGGGCAAGGCCGACGCCGCGCAGCAACTGCACCGCCAGCCGCGCGACCGCCGCGCCCAGCGCCAGCCCGATGACGATGTCGGCCAGCGCCCCCCAGTCGCGGACCTGCGCCACCACCGCCAGCACCAGCACCGCGACCAGATGGCGCAGGATGTCGCAGATGCGCGGGGCGATGCCGACGACATGGTCGCCGACCCGCTTCGCCCATGCTTGCGACAGCGCCGGCCCCCACCGCCGCCCGGCGAACCAGCCGAGCGCGAGCGACAACAGGACGCAGCCGAGCGCCACGCCCGCCTCGACCAGTTGCGGCGCGTCCGGCAACGGCACCCCGCGCGCCGCCAGCCATGCCGCCGCCGGGTTCATCGCGCCGCGCGGAACCGGGCGAGGCCGGCGTCGAGGTCGGCGATCAGGTCGGCCGGGTCCTCCAGCCCGATCTGGAGCCGGACCATCGGCCCCTCCGCCTGCCAGCGGGTGGCGGTGCGGTGGCGCTGCGGATCGATCGGCAGCGCGAGGCTTTCGAAGCCACCCCAGCTATAACCGATGCCGAACAGCGCGAGGGCGTCGATCAGCGCGGCGCGGGCGACATCGCTCCCACTGTCGAGCACGAAGGCGAACAGCCCGGCGCTGCCCCGGAAATCGCGCACGAACAGGTCATGCCCCGGACAGCCGGGCAATGCCGGGTGCAGCACCCGCGCGACGCCATCCTGCCTAGCCAGCCAGCGGGCGATGGCGAGCGAGCTTTCGCCATGCTGTTTCAGCCGCACCGCCATGGTGCGCAGCCCCCGCGCGCCGAGCGCGGCATCGTCGGGGCCGACATGCTGGCCGAGCTGATAGGTCGCGTGGCGCAACCGGTCCCAGTGCGACTCGACCACCGTCGCAGACCCCAGCATCGCGTCCGAATGGCCGACGACATATTTGGTGCAGGCCATGATCGTCACGTCGACGCCGTGGGCGATCGCCGGGAACAGCAGCGGCGTGGCCCAGGTATTGTCGAGGATCGTCGTCACCCCCCGCGCCCGCGCGACCGCCGCCATCGCCGGCACGTCCTGCACCTCGAAGGTCAGGCTGCCGGGGCTTTCGAGGAACAGCACGCGGGTGGCATCGGTCATCAGTCCAGCGATTCCCGCGCCGATCATCGGGTCGTAGAAGGTGGTCGCCACCCCCATCGCCGCCAGCATGCCATTCGCGAAGGCGCGGGTCGGGTCATAGGCACTGTCGGGAAGCAGCAGGTGATCGCCGGGTTTCAGAAACGCGAGCAGCGCGGTGGTGATCGCCGCGACGCCCGACGGATACAGCAACGTGCCGTGCGCGCCGGGTTCGAGGTCGGTCAGCGCCTCGGCCAGCGACCATTGCGTCGGCGTGCCGCGCCGGCCGTAGAACAGCCGGTGATGGGTATCGCCGCCCGCCGCCGCGCGCAGGTCGGCGACGCTGTCGTACAGGATCGTCGAGGCGCGCCACACCGGCACGTTGACCACGCCGGTCGTCCATTCGGGGCGACGGCCGCCGGTGACGGCGCGGGTGGCGGGGGATACGGACAAGTCGGTCGGCTTCATGGCGTCACTTTCGGGGTGGCGGGGTCGGCGGCCCATTCGGTCCAGCTCCCGTCATACAGCGCGGCATCGCGGCCGAGCAGGTGGAGCGCAAAGGCGGGTACGGCGGCGGTAATCCCCGATCCGCAGGTCGCGGTGACTGGCCGGTCGAGATCGATCCCGGCGTCGGCGAACAGCGCGGCCAGTTCGTCGGGCGACCTCCATGTCCCGTCGGCCTGAAAAAAGCGCGCGTAGTGCAGGTTGCGGCTGCCCGGAATGTGGCCGGAGGGCAGGCCGCGCGGATCGGCCTCGCTGCCATCGAACCGCGCGGGCGAGCGCGCGTCGACCAGTTGCTCATGGTGCCTGTCGAGCGTGGCCAGCACCATCGCCCTGGTCCGCACCGCCGCCAGATCGGGATCGGCGACGAAGCGCGTCGCCTGTACCGGTGTCGTACCGGCTTCGACCGGACGCCCCTCGGCGCGCCACTTCGCCAGCCCGCCGTCGAGCAGCGCGACCGGCAACGACGGCGCGAAGCGGCGCAGCAGCCACCACGCCCGCGCGCTCGTGCGATGCGGCGAGTCGTCGTAGAGGACGATCCGGTCTTCGGGTCCGATACCGATCGCGCCCAGCCGATCGGCGAACTTCTCGGCGGCGGGCAGCGACGTCGCCTGCCCCGACGACAGGCCACGCAGATCGAGGAACCGCGCGCTCGGAATATGGCCGGTGGCGAACTCGGCGGCCTCGTCGCGCGGCGGATCGGTCTGCACCGCGACATAGGTGGCGTCGAGGACGACGAGGCCCAGATCGTCCAGACGATCGGCGAGCCATGCGGTGGAGACGAGCGGTTGCATGACCGCCGGCTTAGGCGGCACCCCGCCAAACGGCAACGGCTTCAGGTGACGCTGCGCACCGCCAGATCGACATGCAGCGCGACCACCTCGGCGCTGTCCAGCCGACCGCCCGGCCGGAACCACGTGCAGACCCCGGTGAGCAGCCCGAGCAGCGCATAGGCGGTGACGCGCACGTCGCCGATACGCAAGCTACCGTCGCCCGCCCCTTGCGCCAATATGTCGATCAGCCGCGCTTCGTACTCGCCGCGCAGGCCGGCGACGATCGCGTGGTTTTCGGGGGTCAGCGCGCGCAGTTCGGAATTGCCGACGAACACCGCCTGCTGCCGGGTGATGTGATGTTCGACATGGAAGGCGGCGAACCGCTCCAGCCGCGCCCTTGCCCCTGTCACACCGTCGAGCGCCGCATCGCAGGCGGCGATCAGGTCGCGCAGATGCCCCTCGACCACATCGAACAACAGCCCCTGTTTGGTGTCGATATGGTTGTAGAGCGATCCGGGCTGAATGCCGACCGCCTGCGCCAGCATGCGCAGGCTCATCGCCTCATAGCCATGACGCGCCAGCAGTTCGAGCCCCTTGGCCCGGATCGCCGCCAGCGTCTGGGGACCGTTCGATCCGATCGTGCGCATCTGGCCGCGTTCCTTCCCCATGGCTGCGGGAACAAGCGGGTTGCTCCCTGCGTAAACGAACGTATGATCGTTTCTATAACTGTCGGGCAAGGGCGAATCGTCCCTGGACCCGTACGAACGATGGAGAGATGCCTTGGCCCCTTGCCGCCCCGCGCCCGCCCCTCGTCCGTCGACGAAGGGTTGAGCGATGCAGGACTTTGATTTCGCGCTGGGCGAAACCGCCGACATGATCCGCGAGACGGTACGCCGCTTCGCCGCCGATCGTATCGCGCCGCTGGCGGCGCGGATCGATGCCGAGGACTGGTTCCCGCGCGACGAACTGTGGACCGCGATGGGCGAATTGGGGCTGCACGGCATCACCGTCGAGGAACGATGGGGTGGCCTCGGCCTCGGCTATCTCGAACATGTCATCGCCTGCGAGGAGGTCAGCCGCGCCAGCGCGTCGGTGGGGTTGAGCTACGGCGCGCATTCCAACCTGTGCATCAACCAAATCCGTCGCTGGGGCAGCGACGCGCAGCGCGAGAAGTACCTGCCCAAACTCATCAGCGGCGAGCATGTCGGCGCGCTGGCGATGTCGGAAGTGAGCGCGGGCAGCGACGTCGTGTCGATGAAGCTGCGCGCCGCACCGACCGAGGGCGGCTATGTGCTGAACGGCACCAAATTCTGGATCACCAATGCGGCGTACGCCGACACGCTGGTCGTCTATGCCAAGACCGGCGAGGGATCGCGCGGGATCACTGCCTTCCTGATCGAGCGCGGCATGGCCGGTTTTTCGATCGGGCAGAAGATCGACAAGATGGGTATGCGCGGATCGCCGACCGCCGAACTGGTGTTCGACGATTGTTTCGTGTCGGACGATCAGGTGATGGGACCGCTCAACGGCGGGATCGGCGTGCTGATGAGCGGCCTTGATTACGAGCGCGCGGTGCTGGCCGGCATCCAGCTCGGCATCATGCAGGCGTGTCTCGACGTGGTCATCCCCTATGTCCGCGAACGTCGCCAGTTCGGCACGCCGATCGGCAGTTTCCAGCTCGTGCAGGCGAAGATCGCCGACATGTATGTCGCGCTCAATTCGGCGCGCGCCTATGTCTATGCCGTCGCGCGGTCGTGCGATGCGGGGCGGACCACCCGTTTCGATGCGGCGGGCGCGATCCTGCTGGCGAGCGAGAACGCCTTCCGCGTTGCGGGCGAGGCGGTGCAGGCGCTGGGCGGGGCGGGCTATACGAAGGACTGGCCGGTCGAACGCTTCCTGCGCGATGCCAAGCTGCTCGACATCGGGGCGGGCACCAACGAGGTCCGGCGGATGCTGATCGGGCGCGAACTGATCGGCCATGACGCGCCGAGGGCGCAATGACCCGGCTGACCAGCGCGATCGACACGGCCGACGCGGCGTTCCGGGCGAACGATGCGCATAACCGCGCACTCGCCGCCGAGTTGCGCGACCGGGTGGCGCGGACGGCGCTGGGCGGGGCGGAGAAACATCGCGCGCGCCATGTCGCGCGCGGCAAGCTGTTGCCACGTGACCGGCTGGAGCGGTTGCTCGACGCCGGATCGCCGCTGCTCGAAATCGGGCAACTGGCGGCGAACGGCATGTACGACGGCGAGGCACCGGGCGCGGGCGTGCTGGCCGGCATCGGCCGGGTGTCGGGGCGTGACTGCATGATCGTCGTCAACGATCCGACGGTGAAGGGCGGCGCGTATTTCCCGATGACGGTGAAGAAGCATCTGCGCGCGCAGGAGATCGCGCAGGAAAACCGGCTGCCATGTATCTATCTGGTCGATTCGGGTGGCGGCAACCTGCCGCATCAGGCCGAATTTTTCCCTGATCGCGATCATTTCGGCCGCATCTTCTTCAACCAGGCGCAGATGAGCGCGGCGGGTATCCCGCAGATCGCGTGCGTGATGGGAAGCTGCACCGCCGGCGGAGCCTATATCCCGGCCATGTCGGACGAGACGGTGATCGTGCGCGGACAGGGCACGATCTTCCTCGCCGGCCCGCCGCTGGTGCAGGCGGCGACCGGCGAGGTCATCAGCGCCGAGGATCTGGGCGGTGGCGACCTGCACGCGCGCACCTCGGGGGTGGTCGACCATCTGGCGGTGAACGACGACCATGCGCTCACCATCGTGCGCGACATCGTCGCGACGCTGAACGACCCGCCGGTCAGCGACATCACCCGCCGCGCGCCGCGCGCGCCGCTGTACGACGCGGAGGAGCTGTACGGCATCCTCCCCACCGACGTACGCGCGCCCTACGACGTGCGCGAGGTGATCGCGCGGATCGTCGACGGGTCCGAACTGCATGAGTTCAAGCCGTTGTTCGGCACCACCCTCGTGTGCGGCTTCGCGCATATCCACGGGATACCGGTCGGCATCATCGCCAACAACGGCGTGCTGTTTTCGGAAAGCGCGCAGAAGGGCGCGCATTTCATCGAACTCGCCTGCCAGCGGCGGATTCCGCTGCTGTTCCTTCAGAATATCTCCGGCTTCATGGTCGGCGGCAAATACGAGGCGGAGGGGATCGCCAAGCACGGCGCCAAGCTGGTGACGGCGGTGGCGACCGCCAGCGTGCCCAAGATCACGCTGCTGATCGGCGGCAGCTTCGGTGCGGGCAACTACGGCATGTGCGGGCGCGCCTACTCCCCGCGCTTCCTGTTCACCTGGCCCAATGCGCGGATCGGCGTGATGGGCGGCGAGCAGGCGGCATCGGTGCTGGCCACGGTCCACCGCGATGCGGCCGACTGGTCGGCGGAGGAGGCCGAGGCGTTCAAGGCCCCGATCCGCGCGAAATACGAAGCCGAGGGCAATCCTTATTACGCGACCGCGCGGATGTGGGACGACGGGATCATCGATCCGGCGCAGACCCGCGACGTGCTGGGCCTCGCGCTCGCCACCACGCTGAACGCGCCGGTGCCGCAGCATCCGCGCTTCGGCCTGTTCCGCATGTGATCGGACGAAGGACCCTGACCATGATCGATTCCGTCCTGATCGCCAATCGCGGTGAGATCGCCTGCCGCATCATCCGCACCGCGCGCGCCATGGGCGTGCGGACGATCGCGGTCCATTCCGACGCGGACGCCGCCGCGCGGCACGTCGCGATGGCCGACGAAGCGATCGCCATCGGCCCGGCGGCGGCGCGCGATTCCTACCTGAACGCCGACCGGATATTGGCGGCGGCGCGCGCGAGCGGCGCGGCGGCGATTCACCCCGGCTATGGCTTCCTGTCGGAGAACGCCGATTTCGCGCAGGCCGTGATCGACGCAGGCCTCGTCTGGATCGGCCCCCGGCCCGACAGCATCCGCGCGATGGGGCTGAAGGACGCCGCCAAGGCGCGGATGATCGCCGCCGGCGTGCCGGTCACGCCGGGCTATCAGGGCGCGGACCAGTCGCCCGAACGGCTCAAGGCCGAAGCGGCGGCGACCGGCTATCCGGTGCTTATCAAGGCGGTGGCGGGCGGCGGCGGCAAGGGCATGCGCCGCGTCGACGACCCCACCGATTTCCTCGGCGCGCTGGAGAGTTGCCGGCGCGAGGCGGCGGCGAGTTTCGGCGACGACCGGGTACTGATCGAGAAATACATCCTGTCGCCCCGCCATATCGAGGTGCAGGTGTTCGGCGACACCCATGGCAATATCGTCCACCTGTTCGAGCGCGACTGTTCGCTCCAGCGTCGCCACCAGAAGGTGATCGAGGAAGCCCCCGCCCCCGGCATGGACGACGCGACCCGCGCCAGCGTGTGCGCGGCGGCGGTACAGGCGGCGCGCGCGGTCGACTATATCGGTGCGGGCACGATCGAATTCATCGCCGATGCCTCGCACGGCCTGCGCGCCGATCGCATCTGGTTCATGGAAATGAACACCCGGTTGCAGGTCGAGCATCCGGTGACGGAAGCGATCACCGGCGTCGATCTGGTCGAATGGCAGTTGCGCGTCGCCTCGGGCGAGCCGCTGCCGCTGGCGCAGGACGCGCTGTCGATCACCGGCTGGGCGATGGAGGCGCGGCTCTATGCCGAAAACCCCGCGACCGGCTTCCTGCCGTCGACCGGCCGGCTCGACCGGCTGGCGCTGTCCGATACGATCCGCGTCGACACCGGGGTGCGCGAAGGCGATGTGGTGACGCCGCACTACGACCCGATGATCGCCAAGCTGATCGTCCACGCGCCCGACCGGCATGATGCCGCCGCGCGGCTGGCGCAGGCAGCGGGATCGGTGCGGGTGTGGCCGGTGCGGACCAATGCCGGCTTCCTCGCGCGGGCGGCGGCGCATCCCGACTTCGTCGCCGGCCATGTCGATACCGGCTTCATCGAACGGCATCTGGCGACACTGGTGCTGGGCGACACGCCGCCGCCGGTGGTGCAACAGGCAGCGGCGGCGGCGCTGCTACCGCAAGCAAACGCGCCGCTCGCCGGGTTCCGACTGAACGCGCCGGTGCAGTGCGACATATCGGTCGAGATTGGCGGGGCGATCGTCCGCGTCACGCCGCAGCCGGCGGATGCGGTCGTGATCGATAGCGGCATCGCCTATCATGGCGGCGAGGGCTGGTCGTTCGGTCGCCCACGCAGCGACCGGTTCGTCGGCGGGGCCGGCACTGCCAGCGGTACGATCGCCGCACCGATGCCGGGACGGATCGTCGCCGTGCTGGTCGCGGAAGGCGAGGTCGTGACCAGGGGTACGCGCCTCATCGTGCTGGAGGCGATGAAGATGGAACAGGCGCTAACCGCGCCGTTCGACGGCATCGTCGCCGAAGTGAAGGTGGAAGCCGGACAACAGGTGCGCGAGGGGCTGACGCTCGCGCGGATCGAGGAACAGGGCTGATGGCGGGACGCTATTTCGAGGACTGGGTGATCGGCGACCGGATCGACCATGACATCCGCCGCACCGTGACCGAAACCGACAATCTGCTGTTTTCGTGCATGACCCACAATCCCCAGCCGCTGCACCTCGACGCCGAAGCGGCGAAGGCGAGCGAGTTCGGCCGCATCCTCGTCAACGGCACCTTCACCTTCGCGTTGCTCGTCGGGCTGTCGGTCGGCGACACCACGCTCGGCACGCTGGTCGCGAACCTCGGCTACAATGATGTGGTGATGCCGCATCCGGTGTTCATCGGCGACACGCTGCGCGCATCGACCGAGGTCAGCGCGCTGAAGGACAGCCGGTCACGGCCGACCGCCGGCATCGTCACCTTCGCCCACACCCTGACCAACCAGCGGGACGAGGCGGTCTGCCGCTGCCTGCGCACCGCGCTGATCCAGCGGCGGCCGGCATGAGGCTGCGGTCGCTGCTGTTCGTGCCGGGCGACCGGGGCGACCGGATGGAAAAGGCGCTGGCGAGCGGGGCCGATGCGCTGATCCTCGATCTGGAGGACGCGGTGCTGCCCGCTGCCAAGGGTGCCGCGCGCGAAACGACGGCGGCGTTCTTGCGCCGGTCCGACCGGCAGATTCCGGTGTTCGTCCGGGTCAATCCGCTCGGCAGCGGCATGACCGCAGACGATGTCGCGGCGGTGCTGGACGCGCGGCCCGACGCGCTGGTGCTGCCCAAGGCCGAGGGGGCAGCGAGCGTCGCGGCGCTGGCCGCGCTGGCCCCCGGCGTGCCGATCCTGCCCATCGCCACCGAAACCCCGGCGGCGATCTTCGCGCTCGGCAGCTATGCGCAGGTCGCGACCAGCCTCGCCGGGCTGACATGGGGGGCCGAGGACCTGCCCGCCGCGATCGGCGCGACCAGCGCCCGCGAGGCCGACGGACGCTATACCCCGCCCTATGAACTGGCCCGGTCGCTGATGCTGTTCGCCGCGCATGCCGCGCGGGTTCCGGCGATCGAGACAGTCTATCCGGCGTTTCGCGACCTGGAGGGGCTGGAGCGCTATGTCGCCCGCGCCGCGCGCGACGGCTTCACCGCGATGCTGGCGATCCATCCGGCGCAGGTGCCGGTCATCAACGCCGGGATGACGCCCGATGCGGCGACGGTCGCCCATGCGCAGGCGGTGATCGCCGCCTTTGCCGCCGCCCCCGGCGCGGGGGCGGTACAGATCGACGGACGGATGCTCGATGCACCGCATCTGGCCCTCGCCCGAACCGTTCTGACGCGGGCGGGCAGGGATTAAAATACCAGCGAACTGGTATTTATAGCGCATAGCCCCGTGGCGGACGGTTGGTAGCATCGTTCTTATGAATGATCCGCGCGAACCCACCGCCATCTTCCGTTCGGGGCCGGATGAATGTGCCTATTTGCGGCGCCGTGCCGCCGATCACCGCCAACTCGCTGAAAAGAGCGGGGAAGCGCATGCCCGGTCGATCCACCTGCGACTGGCGCAGCTTTATGGGGACCGGGTACGGCTGCTGGATCTGGTGCTTCCCGACCAGCATACGGCGCAAAGATACTAGGAACGCGACACCCTGCAATCGGTTGATACGTCGGACCGGCGCACCCCCAGCACCGGCGGCGGGATGTCGTTCCTGCGGACTCCACGGCACAGGGCGCGTCCCCCGCGTCCGCCGCGCCGGGGAGGCCGACGGACCGGCTCCCGCTCCTTCTTCCCGGACAGGATCGAGGCGATGAACAAGGACGAATTTCGCGGCGGCGTACGCTATGCCACCGGCAAGGTCGAGCAGGCGATCGGCGATACGGTCGACAGCCGCGAATGGCAGGTCGACGGCATCGTCGATCAGGTCGCCGGCGGCGCCCGCCGCCTTTATGGCCGGGCGCGTTCGGTACTGCACGACGCGATCGACGGCGCACCCGAACTGGTCGACGACGCGCGCGACCGGTTGCGCAGCGTTTCGGCGCGGGCGGGCGATCAGGCGCGCAAGGGCGGCCGGGTCGCGAGCGACACCGTGCGCGATACGCCGCTGCTGTGGGTCGCGGCCGCAGCGCTCGGAGGCTATGCGCTGGCATGGGCCTTCCACGGGCGTCGCGCCTGACTCCGACGATGATCGCGCCGTCGTTCAAATCGCTTCGCGAGACCGCCGATCTGCGCCATTTGCGCCAGATCGTCGTCGGTCTGGACGAAGGGGTGATCCTGATCGATCCCGATCAGAGCCTGTTGTGGGCCAACCAGGCGGCACTGACGATGCACGGCGTGTCCGACATCGCCGAACTGGGGGCGACGGTCGACGAATATCGCGACCGGTTTCGCCTGCGCTATCGCAACAATCACCGGCTGGAGGCCGACGACTATCCGATCGACCGGGTGGTCGCGGGCGACCGTTTCTCCGAAGTGGTGGTCGAGGTGACGGTGGCGGGCGAGGAAAGCCCACGCTTCGTGCATCAGGTGCGCAGCCTCGTCCTGAACGACAGCGACGACGGCGAACCGGCCTGTCTCGTCCTCATCCTCCAGGACGTATCGGCACGGTACGAGGCCGAGGACCGGTTCGAGCAGTCGTTCAACGCCAACCCCGCACCCGCGGTCATCTGCCGGTTGAGCGACCTGCGGTATGTGAAGGTCAATCAGGGCTTTCTGGATATGACCGGCCTGTCGCGCGATCAGGTGCTGTGCAAGACGGTGTACGACATCGACGTGCTGCGGCTGGCCGACCGGCGCGATCTGGCCAAGGAGCGGTTGAGCGAAGGGCGCACCATCCCGCAGATGGAGGCCGAGCTGGAACTGGCCGACGGCGCCACACGCTTGGTGATCGTCGCCGGGCAACCGATCGACATGACCGGGCAGCCGTGCATGCTGTTCACCTTCGCCGACCTCGAACCCCGGCGGAAAGCCGAAGGGGCGCTGCGCCACAGCGAGGAACGCTTTACCCGCACCTTTCAGATGGCACCGGTGCCGATGGCGATCGGCGCGCGCGACGGGCATCTGCTGTGCGAGGTGAACGCCAGTTTCACCCAGATGACCGGCTATGGCGCGACCGAGATCATCGGCCGGCCGCTGGGCGAGGTCGAGCTGTGGGACAGCGGTGCCGTGCGCGAGACGATCGAGGCGGCGATCGCGGAAGGGCGCGACCTGCGCGGCCACGAGGCACGCATCCATGCCAAGGACGGCGCGACGATCGATTGCCTGATCTCGACCGAGGCGATCCGGCTGGGCGACGACGCCTGCGTCCTGTGGGCGTTTCAGGACATCACCCAGCGCAAGGCGACCGAACTCGAACTGGTCGAGGCGATCGAATCGGTGATGAAGGACACGAGCTGGTTCAGCCGATCGATCATGGACAAGCTGGCCCGCCTGCGCGCACCGCAGGAGGCGGCGGACGGACCCGGACTGGACGATCTGACGACGCGCGAGCGCGAGGTGCTGGCGCTGATCTGTCGCGGCTATGACGACAAGCGGATCGCGCGGACGCTGGATGTCGCGGGCAATACCGTGCGCAACCATGTCGCGCGGATCTACGCCAAGATCGGCGTCAACCGCCGGATCGCGGCGGTCGCCTGGGCACGGGCACGCGGGTTCGATGGCGAAGGCGTGCGGATCAAACGGGATCAGCGGGAGACGGCGGCATGAGCGCCAGCAGCGATAGCAACGGGACCCGGCGCACCAAGGCGTCGGTACAGGACGCGATCGGCAAGCTGATCGGCGACGATGCGGCGTGCGAACGGGCGCGCCGCGATGCCGATGAACCGGCCCCGGCCGAGAAACCGCCGGCCAAGGATTAGCGAGATTGCCGCAGCGCATGCGGCACAGCGTTCCGGCACGATGGCACTGCCCGCCGTCGTGCCGGGTGTACCGCGACGGGCCGGCGTATCGGGTCCGTCGCACCCCCGGATTCAAACGAGGAGAAGCATCATGAAGACCAAGATCGGGTTCGGCGTCGCATTGGGTGCCATGGTCCTGCTGTCGGCGTGCAACACCGTGAACGGCGCGGGCAAGGACCTGCGTTCGGCCGGTTCGGCGGTGTCGGGCGCATCGGGACAGACGAAGAAGTGACGCATCGGGCGAAGCGGCGGCCGGCGTCGTTTCGCCCTGTCCCAAGAGGCGACATCTGCATCGGGTTCAACCTGGCCCGGTAACGCCTTAGGGCCGATCGAAATTCATCCACGCGCCGTCACCCCGGACCTGTTCCGGGGTGACGAAAGGGGCGGCTGTTTCGGCCGGAAATGACGAAGATTGACCGGAAATGCCAAATGTCGATCGGCCCTAGGCGACGATCGACAGCGATGCGGGTGCCGCCTCGATCCGGTCGCGGCCGTCACGCTTGGCACGATAAAGTGCCTGATCGGCGCGGTGGAGCAATATGCCGATCGTCTCGGTGCCGTCGCTGGCCGCCACGCCGCCGCTGATCGTGATCGGGATGGCGATGCCATCGATCTCGACCGGCACGGTGCCGATCGACCGGCGGATGCGATCGGTCAGGACGCCCGCCTCGCCGAGCGTCGTCGCCGGCAGCAGGATCGCGATCTCCTCGCCGCCATAGCGCGCGACGCAATCGACGGTGCGCACCGCCTGCCCGATCCGTTCGGCGATCGCGCGGATCACGCGGTCGCCGGTCTGATGGCCATGGGTATCGTTGACCCGCTTGAAATGATCGATGTCGATCATCGCCAGCGCGAAGCCGTGCCCGGTGCGCGCGGCACGTTCGCGCTCCTCCTCCAGCCGCGCCATCAACGTGCGTCGGTTGGCGAGGCCAGTCAGCGGGTCGGTGGCGGCGAGGTGGGCGAGCGAGACGTTGGCAGCGCGCAGTTCCTGCGTCCGCTGGTCGATCAACGCTTCGAGCGTGCGGGTCCGCCGGCGCAGCACCAGCGTGCGCGTCTGCACCACGCCGAGGATCGCCAGCACCACCACCATCAGTCCGATCAGGCGGACCCACCAATGTTCGTACCACGACGGCGCGACGCTCAGGTCGACCGAGGTGGTGACGAAGCGCGGATCGACGCCGGGGATATAGGCCGACAGGTGCAGCACGTAATTGCCGCCGGGCAGGTTGGTATAGGTGGCGCTGGCGGGCGTTCCCTCCGGCACCGCCACCCATGCGTCGTCGAACCCCTCCAGCCGGTAGCGGTAGCGGACCTCCTGCGGCGCGGCATAATCGGTCAGCGCGAAGGCGATCCGTACGCTGTGCCGCCCGCCGGCGATGCGGATCGGATGGCGGCCGGGAAAGGGATCGACCGGCAGCGCGCGTCCGTCCTGCTCGACCTCGGTCGTCACCAGCGATGGCGGCGCGGTGCGACGCGCGCCGAGCATCGCGTCGGGCCGGACGACCAGCAACCCGCCGGTGCCGCCGAACAGCAGGTCGCCGCCCTGCGTCACCGCCGCTGCCCGTTGGTTGAACGAATCGGGGGTCAGCCCGTCGCGGCGGCTGACGATGCGGACCCCGGTGCCACCGGGCGGCACGACCGAGATGCCGGTGGCGCTCGCCGCCCAGATGCGGCCCCGGCGATCGGCGAGCAGCGAGGCGACATTGTCGTTCGCCAGCCCGTCGCCCTCGGTGATCGCCCGAAAGCGCCAGTCGCCGCCGTGACGGGTACCACGCGCCACCCCGCCATAGGTGCCGACCCACAGCACCGGACCGGCCGCGACGATCGATCCGGTATAGTTTTGCGGCAGGCTGGCCGGATCGTCGCTGCGGTTGCGATAGGTGGTGAAGCGCCCGGTCGCGGGATCGTACCGGCTGACGCCGGCCGGCGTCGCGATCCATGCGCCGCCGTCGCCGGCGGCGACGATGTTGATGACCTCGTTGTTCGCGAGGCTGGTGTCATCGCCGTCGACATGCCGATAGCGACGGACCGCATTGGTGGCCATGTTCCAGTCGAACAGCCCCTTGTAGGTGCCGATCAGCAGCCGATCGCCCATGCGCGCCAGCGAGATGACCGGCAGGTTGCCGAGGTCGGGCACCGCCAGCGGCCGTTCGCGAAGCGTCCGGGGATCGATCGCCACCACGCCGCGCCCCCCTGCGAGGATCCCGCCGTCGGCGGCCTCGGCGAACGCCTTGATGTCCTGCCCGGCATGGCCGCCCGACAGTTTCAGGTGGCGGATCGCGCCACCCGCCCGGTCAATCCGGTCGATCAGGCCGTTGCTCATCCCCACCCAGATGCGGTCGGCGCGATCGACCATCACTCCGCGGACGTTGGTGTCGGCCAGCGACTGCGCGGGATCGGGCATGGCGTTGGTGAGCGAGAGGATCGCATCGCGCGCGGGATCGGTCTGCGACACGCCGACGTCGGTCGCGGCCCACAGCCGCCCGGTGCGATCGAGCGTCACGGCGCGCACGGTATCGCCGCCAAGCGAGGCGGCATCGGCGGGAATGTTGCGCAGCGCGCGCACGGCATAGCCGCGATCGGGATCGATCCGCAGCACGCCCATGCCATCGGTGCCGACCCACATCGCGCCATCGGGACCCGGGGCGAACGAACGGATGGTGCGATGGCCGATCAGCGCCGACGAACCGGCGAGCGCCGGCGGACGGACGAAGCGGCCATCGGCCTGCCGGACGACGATGCCGTGCGATCCCGTGCCGATCCACAGCCGTCCGCGCGTGTCGCGCGCGATCGCCCAGACATCGCCGATGTCGGGAAGGGCGAGCGGGACGAAGCGGTCGCTGCCGGGCCGGCGGACGAACAGCCCCTTGTCCGCCCCCGCCATGATCGTACCGTCGGCGTCGCGGTGGACGGCGAACGCGCCACCCGCCAGATCGCGCGCCGCCGGCCCCGCCCCCAGCAGCGGCACCACGCGGTCGCTGCGCGCATCGTAGCGGAACACGCCGTGATCGGAAGCGATCAGCGCCCCGCCCTGCCCGTCGGGGGTGAAGGCGAGGATTCGCGCGCCGATCCGCGTGCCTTCGGCGCCGCGCAGCCGGACGAAGCCGCCAGCGACGGGATCGAACCGCACGATCCCGCCGACATTGGTGCCGACCAGCATGCTGCCATGCGCCAGCGGCAGGAGCGCGCGGATGTAATTGTCGGGCAAGCTGGTCGCATCGCCCGACCGCTGGCGAAAGGTGCGGATACGCTGGCCGTCATAGCGCGCGAGGCCGCCGCGCGTGCCGATCCACATCAATCCTTCGCTGCTCTGGACGATCGCGGTGGCGGTGGCGTGCGGCAGCCCCCCCCCGCCGCCCAGCGTCGCGAAGCGTGGCGCGCGCCAGCGTGCCCAGTCGTCGATCGACGCCGCATTGCCGGCGAGCGCAGGCGCGATGCTCGCCACGATACAGATCATCCACGCAAATCGCCGCATTCCCGCCTCCACCCGCCGGGATAGCCGGCGGGCGTTGAAACAGGGTTAACCGGCGGTGGGAGACGAGCATTGCGGCAGGACCGCGCATTGCCGCGCCATGCCCTTTGCGATACGCCGGACGCCTCTTTGCAGGAGCGTGCCATGACCTTGTTCGTCAACGGATCGCCCGTCCCCCTACCCGACGATCCCCGCGTCTCGCTGCTCGATCTGCTGCGCGACCGGCTTGACCTGTCCGGCACCAAGAAGGGCTGCAACCAGGGTGCGTGCGGGGCATGTACCGTGCTGGTCGATGGTGAGCGCATCCTGTCGTGCCTCGCGCTGGCGGTGCAATATCAGGGCCGGTCGGTGACGACGGTCGAAGGGCTGACGGAGGGCGAGGCGCTCCATCCGCTCCAGGCCGCGTTCGTCGCGCACGATGCGTTCCAGTGCGGCTATTGCACGCCGGGGCAGATCTGCTCCGCGATCGGCATGGTCGCCGAGCTGCGGCGGGGCAGCCCGAGCAATGTCACCCAAAGCCTGACCGCTCCGGCTGGCCTGACCCGCGACGAACTGCGCGAACGGATGAGCGGCAATCTGTGCCGCTGCGGCGCGCACAACGGCATCGTCGATGCGATCCTCGACGTGTATGGCGAGGTGGCAGCGTGACCCCGTTCACCTATCGCCGCGCGGCGGGGCCTGCCGAGGCGCTGACGCTGGTCGACATGCCCGATGCGATGTTCCTTGGCGGGGGGACCAACCTCGTCGACCTGATGCGCGAGCGGATCGCGCGGCCCGCCACGCTGGTCGATGTGACCGCCCTGTCCTCGGCGATCGAGGAACGGGACGGCGCGCTGCGGATCGGCGCGGCGGCGAGCAACAGCAGCGTCGCCGAACACCGGATCGTGCGCGACCGCTATCCGCTGCTCGCCCGCGCGATATTGGCAGGGGCCAGCGCGCAGATCCGCAACATGGCGACGGTCGGCGGCAACCTGCTGCAACGCACCCGCTGCACCTATTTCTACGACGTCGCGGGATCGCGCTGCAACAAGCGGGTGCCGGATAGCGGCTGCGACGCGGTGGACGGGTTCAACCGCATCCATGCGATCCTCGGCGCCTCGCCTGCCTGTATCGCGACGCATCCCTCCGACCTGTGCGTCGCGCTCGCCGCGCTGGATGCCGAGGTCGAGCTGATGTCGGCGCAGGGGGTCCGCACGCTGCCGCTGACCGATCTGCACCGCCTGCCCGGCGACCGGCCCGATCGCGACACCGTGATCGAGCCGGGCGAGCTGATAACCGCCGTCACCCTGCCCACGCTGTCCGGCGAAATGCGATCGACCTATCGCAAGGTGCGCGACCGGGCGAGCTATGCCTTTGCGCTGGTGTCGGTCGCCGCCGCTATCGAAGTGCGGAACGGCACGGTCGCCGACGTGCGGCTGGCGCTGGGCGGCGTCGCGGCCAAGCCGTGGCGGGCGCGGATCGCGGAAAACGCGCTCATCGGCGGTCCTGCGTCGATCGCGGCATTCCGCGCGGCGGCGGAGGCCGAACTGGCGGCGGCGGTGCCGCTGTCCGGCAACGGCTTCAAGATCGAGTTGGCGGCACGGACGATCACGGCGGTACTCGCCGAACTGAGCGAGGGCGACGCATGAAGCGGCTGGAACGCGCCAAGCAGGCGGCGATGGGCAAGGCGATCGGCGCGCTGCAAAAGGCGGTGCAACTGGCCCCCGACCGCTGGATGCCGGGGGCAACGCCCGATCCGCTGATCCGCCGGCAACATGGCCATATCGGCCGCGCGGTGCCGCGCATCGACGGGCCGCTGAAGGTGCGTGGGGAGGCGCGGTTCGCCGCCGAATTTCCGCTGGAGGGGATGCTGTACGCCGCGCTGGCGTATAGCAGCATCGCGCGCGGGCGGATTGCGACGCTGGATACGGCAGAGGCCGAGGCGGCACCGGGCGTGCGGCTGGTGATGACGCATCGCAACGCGCCGCGCATGGCGCCGATGCCGTTGTTCATGAGCAGCGAAAAGGCATGCGGCGGCAGCGACCTGCCGGTGATGCAGGACGATCGCATCCACTGGAACGGCGAGCCGGTCGCGCTGGTGCTGGCCGACAGCCAGGAGGCGGCCGACCATGCGGTGGGGCTGATCCGGGTGGCCTATGACGCGGCCCCCGCCGCCACCGGTTTCGCCGAGGCAATCGCCAAGGGCACCGAGCCAGCCCAGTTCATGGGCCAGCCGCTCGCCCAGTCGAACGGTGACGTAGCGGCGGCGCTGGCCAAGGCACCGTTCAGGGTCGACCGGCGCTACACGTCCCCACGCCACAACCATAATGCGATCGAACTGCACGCCGTCACCGCCGCATGGGACGGCGACGAGTTGCGCCTGCACGATGCGTCGCAGATGGTGGCGCATACCGCATGGTCGATGGCGAGGGTGTTCGGCATCGCCGAGCGCCAGGTCCATGTCACCTCGCCGTTCGTCGGCGGCGGGTTCGGCGGCAAGGGGCTGTGGCAGCATCAGGTGCTGGCCGCCGCCGCCGCGAAACTCAGCGGACGGCCGGTTCGGCTGATGCTGTCGCGCGAGGGGGTGTACCGCATCGTCGGCGGGCGCACGCTGACGCAGCAGCGCGTCGCGATCGGCGCGCAGGCCGATGGCCGTTTCGACGCGATCCTCCACACCGGCACCGTCGCGATGACGCCGCACAATGCGCTACCCGAACCGTTCGTACTGGCGACGCGCAGCGCCTATGCCGCGGGCGTAACGCAGCTTGGCGTCGACGTGGTGCGGCTCGATATGGTCGCCAACACCTTTATGCGCGCGCCGGGCGAAGCAGTGGGCAGCTTCGCGCTGGAGAGCGCGATCGACGAGCTGGCGGTCGAGCTGGGCATTGATCCGATCGAGCTCAGGCTGCGCAACGAGCCCGACAAGGACCCGACGAGCGGCGCGCCCTTTTCCTCACGCGAGATCGAGCGGGCGTATCGCGACGGGGCCGCGCGGTTCGGCTGGGACCAGCGAGGCGCGCCCGGCAGCCGCCGCGAGGGCGAATGGCGGATCGGGATGGGCTGCGCGACCGCGACCTATCCCTATTACCGGATGCCCGGCGGGGCAGCGCGGATCACGCTGACGCAAAGCGGCCATGCCACGATCGAGGTCGCGGCGCACGACATGGGGATGGGCACCGCGACCGTGCAAACGCAGGTCGCGGCCGACCGGCTGGGGCTGCCGATGGCGCAGGTGGCGTTCCGCTATGGCGACAACCGCCTGCCCGGCACCGTCATGGCCGGCGGGTCGCAGCAGACGGCGGCGATCGGCGCGTCGGTGATGGCGGCGCACCGCGAACTCGTCACCAAGCTGCTCAAGCTGGCGGGCAATGATTCGCCGCTCGCCGGGCTGGATGTCGACGCGGTCGTCTCGGTCGATGGCGGGCTTGCCAGCATCGCCGATCCGGGGCGGCACGAATCCTATGGCTCGATCCTCGAACGGGCACGGCGCAGCGAGCTGGTGGTCGAGGCGACGCCGCCGTTGCCGCTCGAATTCCTGCACTGGTCGATGCACTCGCACGGTGCCATGTTCTGCGAGGTGCGGGTGAGCGACGTGACCGGCGAGGTGCGGGTCGACCGGTTCCTCGGCTCGTTCGACTGCGGGCGCATCCTCAATCCCTTGACCGCCGCCAGCCAGTTTCGCGGCGGGATCATCATGGGGCTGGGCCTCGCGCTGATGGAAGAGACGCAGTTCGACGAACGGAACGGCCGGATCATGAACCCCAGCCTTGCCGAATATCATGTGCCGGTGCATCTCGACGTGCCCGAGATCGACGTAATGTGGACCGACATTCCCGATCCGCACACGCCGATGGGGGCGCGCGGCGTGGGCGAGATCGGCATCACCGGGGTCGGCGCGGCGGTGGCGAACGCGGTCTACAACGCCACGGGCAAGCGGGTCCGCGACCTGCCGATCACGCTCGACAAGCTGTTGTAGGATCCGTTCGATCCGCTCACGCGGATACGGCACCGGCCCGCTCCCCCACCCGGCCACCCACAGCGTATCCTCGATGGGTGGTCGGGTGGGGGAGCGGGCCGGTGCCGAACCCAGTAAAACCCTACTTCCCCACCTCCAGCGTCGCGACCGGGACCATGCCGTCGCGGGCGTTGCGGTTGCCGCCCTTCTGGAAATCGAGGTCGGCGTCGACCATCACTTGTTGCTCGTTCGGGCGGGCATAGTTGCGGTACAGGCGCACCAGCACATGGCCAGCACCATTGGGGTTGATCCGGTCGGCGTCGAACCCGTTGATCGCGACGCCGTAGCGACCGGCGGGCGCGCGGCGCAGCGCATATTCCTCCGGCCCATAGCCATCGGTCATGTCGTTGGTGATGACGCCGCCGATCGCGCTCAGCGGATGGCTGTACATCACCCGTTCGCCGCCGGGCTCGCTGACCCACAGGTCGATGTCGGCATCGTCGGCGGTCCAGCCGATCACGATCCGCGCGTCCATGTCGAGCCGCCCGCGCAGGCGGGGGTCGAGCTGCCAGCGGCCGCCCGCCGCCTCGAGCGCCGGGATCAGCGCATTGGCCTCTTCGAGCGCCACGACCTCGATCCCGTCGAAGTCGCTCGACGCGGGGTCGAGTGCCACCTGCGTGAGCAGGGCGAAGGCGCGTTCGAGGTCGGCGCGGCCGCGCTTGCCCGCAGCCTTGCCGCGCGCGGCGAGCGCCAACGCGAGGTCACGGCGCGGTTGCGGACGCAGCGTGTCGATCGCGCCGGCCAGCCGCTCGGCCAGTTCGACCGCGCGGTCGTGCGATCCATCGCGTTCGAGGCGGAAGGCGACGATCTGGCGCGTCTCGTCATCAGCCAGCGGCAGGTCGAGCGCGGAGAGCAGCAGCAGGTCGGCCAGCGCGGTGTCGCCCTTGGCGCGGAACCAGTCGGCGACATCGAGGTAGAAGCCGGGCGTGTCGCCATAGGCACGCTCCTGCGCCGCCAGCACGCCCAGCCGCGCGGCGGGCGCGGCGGCGGCGAGCGCGGCGATATGCGGCTTGCCCGAGGCGCGTTCGGCAAGGTCGATCGTCATGGCCCGATCGCGGGCGGACGCGCGGCGTTGCAGCCCGTTCTCGATCCGCGAACCGGTGACGACGATGTTGCCGGCATCCGCAGCGGCGATTTCGACCGTCGGCGCTGGCACTTGCACGACCGGCGGCGGTAGCGGTTCCATCGGTGCAGGCGGCGGCGGGGGCGGCGGCACCGGTTCGGATGGCGGTGGCGGCGGTGCCATGACCGGGACCGGCGTATAGACCGGCAGCGGACCGGGCCGGCGCTTGGCCATTTCGACCGGGAACTGCCCGGACCACCAGCGGCGGCGGTCGGCCCAGCGTTCCAGCACCTCGTCGAACCGGCTGGCGCGGTCGGTCGCGCGCTCCTTGAGCGCCGCCGCCTTCTGCGCGCGATACTCGGTCATCCAGTCGGCGGCGAAGCCCGGTGGCGGGGCGAGGTCAGCGGTGAGATACTGGTCGGGGCGTTCGAGGACGAGGAACGACAGCCCGGCGGTCGCCACGCCATAGCGGCGCGCGGTGGCGGTCATCGCGTCGGCGCGTGTCGGGTCGGTCGCGAGGGCGGCGACCTGGTCGACCGCCCATAGCGCGGCGGGGGCGTTGCCGGTCGCGCCGCCCTGCACCGTATAGCGGCGGCAGGTGCCGTCGCCGAAGGTCACGTCAAGCGTGCCGTCGACCGGGGCCGGTCCGGCGAGCGCGATACGGCCGGGCGCGGCGGGCAAGACGATGGTGTCGATGGCCGTGCCCCGGCCGTCGGTGATGCGGCGGACGGCTTGCGGCACGAGCAGCGCGCGGGCGGCGGCGGCATCGTCGCCGCCGGCGCGGACCACGCTGCCCCCGGTCGGGCGCACGAGGCGGGCGAGGCGCGCCATGTCCGCCCCGGCCGATCCGGTCAGCGCGGCGAGCGGGCAGTCGGGGACGAAGGCGGCCGCACGATCGATCGTGACCGCGCCGTCGAACACCAGCACGCAGCGCGTGGCGGCGGGGAGCTTCATCGCGGCGAGACCCGCGAGCGAACTGCCGCCGCGATAGACGGTCGCGGTCAGCGCGCGGCGCAGCGCGGCGGCGTCCGCCACCACCTGATGCCGGGGCACGTCGCTGGCGAAGGTGACGAGGTCGATCGCGTCGGGCGCGGTCGTGTCGACCAGCCGAACCAGCGCGGCGATCTCGGCATCGGGGGCGCCATCGCGGTGCGAGCGCGACCGGTCCCAATAAATCCGCAGCCGTCCGCCGCGCGTCGGCGCGGGCGGCGGCGGCGGCGCGGCATCGGCAAGGGTGAAGAAGCGTTCGCCATTGGTGTGGGTGGCGAGCAGCGCGGCCGGGGCGAGCGTCCCGCCGGTAACGCTCAGCCCGCTGCGCAGCGGACGGCCGGTCCGGGTGATGGTGCCGTCCGCTGCCACCGCCTCTCCATCGAAGCGGATCGTCGGCGAGGTGGCATAGCCGGTGGCGGCGATGGTCAGCGCTACCCGCTCGATCGCGCGGTCGCGCAGCAACGGCAGGTCGAGGCCGCGTGCCGGATCATAGGGCAGCGCCAGCGTCAGGCGGAAGCGGCGCGGATGGTCGCGGTCGACCGGAAAGATGCGGGTGGCGAAGCGGTTGCCGGTCACTTCGGCAAGGCCGGGGTCGATACCGGCGCGGACGGTATCGGCATAGACTTCGCGGGCGCGGGGTGCGGCGAGCAACTGCCCGGGGATCATCCGCCCGCCGACGTCGAGCGCATAGCCGGTAACGATCGCCCCGTCGGGCAGGCGCAGCACCAGATCGGCCTCGTGCGGTTGCGGCGCATCGGTGCGCAGCAGCATCTCCAGCGTCAGTTCGGCGACGGGGCCGGTGAGCTTCGCGTCGATCGCGAGATCGGCGATGGTGAGCCGGGTCGCCTCGGCCGGGGTGTCGGACTGGCGGATGCCGCGTTCGGCTTCGCTGAGGCTGGGGTTGAGCTGCGCCGTCGCCGGGGTCGCGGCGAGGATCGCCGCCAGCATCCCGACCAGCATTGTGCGTGCCATGCCCTGCCCCCGTCCCTGTTTGGTCACAGGGTAGAGGTGGATGGCACGTGGGGCAAGGCGCGCCGGGCAAGGTGCAGCGAAGCTGCACCGAGCCGCACAAGGCGCGCCCGGCCGGCGGCGCTACAAGCGCCGTCCGACGACACGGGCTTCGCCCGTGGCGGGCTCCGGGACCCGGAAACGATATTCGACGACGGACCCTCAGAACCTGCTCCCCTCCCCGGAAGGGAGGGGTCGGGGGTGNGGGGGGGGTGGGGGGTGGGTTGGCCGGTTGTGGAGCGCTTGCGGTTCCTCGCGGGCCGACCCACCCCCGGCCCCTCCCTTGTCAGGAAGGGGGGGGAACAGGAGCCGCGCCGTCAGCGTATATGGATTCCGGCCTTCGCCGGAATGACGATGGAAGCGGAGTTGGCGGCATCCGCCCCTTACCGCCTTGTTTCCGCCCGAAGGAGGGCGGGACGGAGCGCCACGCCCCCAAATTCCCTCCAAAGTTTACAAAGTTTACACTTGCGACGCGATTGTTAAGAACCGTTCGCAGGTACGACAGCGGTCATCGATGGGAAAGAAGTACCGGCCGGACACCGGCCCACTACCACCATCGCCGATCGCGCGCCTGTAGGACAGGCTCAGGCTACCGCCCCGCCCCCCGCGCAATTCCGCAGCGCCGTGACCAGCGCATGCGGCGTGCTGGGCTTTTCGCAGATGGTGGCACCGGGATAGCGGTGGCGCAGTTCGGCGTCGTCGGCATGGCCCGAATGGAAGATCAGCGGGATGCCGCGATCGTACAGCCGGTCGGCGGCGGGAAAGACGGTGCCATCGGGCAGTTGCACGTCGAGCAGCGCGACGGCGAAGCGCGCCTTGGCCTGATCGATCGCGGCCTGCGCCTCGGCGACGCTGCTGCACGGCCCCTCGACCGCGAAGCCCGCGTCCTCGATCGTCATCTGCAGGTCGAGCGCGATGAACAGCTCGTCCTCGACGAGCAGCACCAGCCTATCCATGGGCGACGATGTCCCCGGGCAGGCGGATCGTCAGGCGATAGCCGTTCGCATCCGCCCCGCCGTCGATCGCGCCGCGCAACTGGCGGATGCTGGTTTCCACCAGTATCGACCCGAAGCCACGGCGCGGCATGGCGTCGTCCTCGCGGCGGCTGGCCCCTTCTTCGGTCCACATGATCTCGATCCTGTCGTCGTCCAGTGCCCATGCGACTCGCAGGCTGCCCCCCGCCGTGTCGCCCAACGCACCATATTTCATCGAATTGGTTGCCCATTCGTGCAGCACCAACGCAAGCGGCGACAAACAGGTCCGGTCGAGTTCCGCCGCCGGCCCGTCGATGACGATCGTCGCATGGTCGCGGTAGGGCGCGAGCGTCGCCTCGACCAGTTCCTTCAACCCCACCGCCTGCGGCTTGCCGGCGGGCGAGGCGAGCGAATGCGCGCGGCCCAGCGCGGCGATGCGGTGGCGGATGTCGTTCGCGAAGGCGGGCACGTCGCTCTGGTTGCGCGCGGCGATGGTAATCATGCCGGCGATCACCGCGAACAGGTTCTTCACCCGGTGGTTCATCTCGCGCAGCATCAGCTCGCGGGTTTCGGCCAGCGCATATTCGGGCGTCACGTCGATCGACACGCCGACGAGGCGCGCCGGGCTGCTGCCGGCGATCACCCGGCCGAAGCCCTTGACCCAGCGGACCTCGTCCCCCTCGCGCCGGACGCGGAAGGTCGCCTCGTAATCGCCGTTGCGCTCGACCGCGCGGCGCAATGCCGCCTCGACGCCGGCCCGGTCCTCGGGCTCGATCCGGGCGAGCAGCGGATCGATCCGCGTCGCGTCGCCGCCGGCGATCTCGAACAACTGCTGTTCGACCGCGTCGAGCACCGTCTCGCCCGTCTCGGGGCAATATTCCCACACGCCGATCCCCGCCGCCTTGATCGCGAGGTCGAGCCGCTCGCGCTCCGAGGCGAGTTGCCGTTCGAGCGAAAGCGCGTCGGTGATGTCGGTGAGGACGAGGGTGGTGCCGTCGACCAGCCCGCTCTGGGTGCGATAGGGCAGCACGCGCATCGAGAAGACATGCGCGCCATCGGCGGTGCTCACACGGCGCTGCACCGCCGGCGCGCCACCCGCGACCGCGCGGGCATCGTCGAGGTGGCCGGTGCCGGTCAGCCGGCTGGCGACGTCGGTCAGCGGGCGCCCGCGATCGGCGGGTTTCAGCGGGAAGATGGCGGTCGCCGCCTCGGTATAGCTGCGCACCTTCAGATCGGCGTCGAGCACCACCACGGCCAGCTCGGTCGACTGGTAGAAGTTGCGCAGGTCCGAATTGGCGACGGTGAGCTGGTCGACCTTGCTCTTCAGTTCGTCGTTGACCGTGGAGAGCTCTTCGTTGGTCGATTGCAGCTCCTCGTTCATCGACATCATTTCTTCGTTGGAGCTTTTCAGCTCCTCGTTCGCCGTCTCCAGCTCCTCGATCGCGGCGCGCAGGCGGTGGCGGGTCAGGCGCAGCTCGTCCTCCAGCGCCTCCATATGATCGTCGCTGGGTTCGAGGTCGTGCAGCTCGCCCTCGTCGACCGGGCGGAACGGGCCGGTGTCGCGGAACACGAACAGCAAGGTGCCGTCGCCCAGCGGATCACAGATCACTTCGATCGGCTGGATGCCGTAATCGGTTTCGACCGCGACATCGCGCACGATCGCGCGGCGGCGTTCCTCGCGCGCCTGGCGCAGCAGCGGGCCGATGACGGTGCGCAGGCCGGGCCGGGCAAGGTTCACCGCGCTGCTGCCGCCGGTGCGTGTCACCGGAAATTCGAAATAGCGGCTGAGCTTGCCATAGGCCGAGATGATCGCCCCGTCCTGATCGACGATCAGGCTGGGCGGGGCATAGCGTTCGACCATGCGGCGGATCGCCAGCACTTCGTTGCTGAGCGCGCTGCCACCCCCGGCCCCCGTGCGTTCGCGGCGCGGCGGGTGGGTCCGGCCGTTGCCGGGCAGGTCGATCGGATAATTGGGCGCGCCGGGCGCGCGTTCGAACAGGCGCGCGGGCTGATCGATCGGTTGAAAGAGATGCTCGAACCGGCCGACGCTTTCGGAGGGGCCGAGGAACAGATAGCCGCCGGGGCGCAGCGCGTAATGAAGCAGCGGCACCACCGATTGCTGCAACCGATCGTCGAAATAGATCAGCAGGTTGCGACACGACACCAGATCGATCCGCGAGAAGGGCGGGTCCTTCACCAGACTGTGGCTGGAAAAGCGGATCATGTCGCGGATCGGCGCGGCGATGGTGAAGCGATCGGTATGCGGAACGGTATAGCGTTCGCGCAGGTCGGCCGGAATATCGGCCATGGCGGAGAGCGGGTAGCTGCCGTCGCGCGCCAGCCCCAGCATCTGTTCGTCGATGTCGGTCGCGAAGATCTGCACCGCCAGCGGCTGTCCGGCGGTGCGTGCGGCATCGGCGAACAGCATGGCGATGGTATAGGCTTCCTCGCCGCTCGAACAGCCCGGGATCCAGATGCGCAGGTCGTCGTCGGCGGCGCGGTTCTGCGTCAGCGGCTTGACGACCTGTTCGTTCAGGACCGCGAACGCCTCGCCATCGCGGAAGAAGCGGGTGACGTTGATGAGCAGGTCGCGGAACAGCGCCTCGCACTCGTCGGCGTCGCCGCGGATACGGTTGAGATAGGCACGGCCGGTGGCGATGCCCAGCACGTGCATCCGCCGTTCGACCCGGCGGACGAAGGTGGATCGTTTATAGCCCGAAAAGTCGTGGCCGATCGCGCCGCGCAGCACGCGGCACAGTTCGTCGACATGATCGGCGACGATCTCGGCCTGCGCCTCGTCCCCGTCGCAGCCGCGCCGCTGGAAAAAGCCCTGCAGGCATTCGAGGATGTCGCCGGCGGGGCGGACGAAATCGATCAGGCCGGTGCCGACCGCCGACAGCGGCATGCCGTCGTAGCGCGCACTTTCGGGCTGCTGCACCACGCAGACGCCGCCGTTCTCCTTGATCGCGCGCAGGCCCGTGGTGCCATCGGCGCCGGTGCCCGACAGGATGACGCAGGCGGCGTTCGCCTGCTGGTCGCCGGCCAGCGACTGGAAGAAATCGTCGATCGGGCGGCGAAGGCCACGCGGCTGCTGAAATTCGGTGAGTTCGAGCACGCCGTCGCGAATGGCGAGGCCGCGCCCGGGGGGGATGATATAGACCTTGTCGGCCTCGATCCGCTCGCCGCCGGCGCTTTGCAGCACTTCGAGCACGGTGTTGCGGTCGAGCAGTTGCGCCAGCATGCTTTCGTGATTGGGATCGAGATGCTGGACGATCACGAAGGCCAGCCCGGTCGGCAGCCGCGCCGGGGCGAGCATGTCGCGCAGCGCCTCCAGCCCGCCCGCCGACGCGCCGATCCCGACGATGGGCACCGCCCCGGTGCCGTCAGCCATGATGGTCGACGTCCAGTCCGGCAAGCATCAGCTTGGCCTGGGCCACGGTGGCGGCGGTGTTGGCGATGGTCAGCAGCGTTCCTTCGATCAGAATGCCCGCATCCTCGGCGATCGGCATCAGCCGGTCGAGCGTCCGCCCGAGCGCTGCGTCATAGTCGGCCAGCAACCCGCCCTGCGACCGGCTGACGTCGAACTGCGAGGCGAGGATATAGTCGTGGACCCCGTCCTGCGACTTCAGCCGCGACATGTAGAGCAGGTTGACGAACGGCGTGCCGTCCTTGCGAAAATTGACGATCGGCGTGCGGACATTCGCTTGGCGCGGATGGGTGAGAAATTCGCGCAAGCGGGCGCGGGGTTCGGCGTTGGCCGCGTCGCGCTGGAGCATGCGGCAGTTGCGCCCGACCACGTCGTCGGGCGCATAGCCGGTCAGCGCGGTGAAGGCGGGGTTGACCAGCAGCAGCGCATTGTCCTCCCGCGCGGACGCCAGCGCCAGTGCGACCCGCGAGGCAAGCGCATAGTCGACCAACGATCGTGGAAGCTCGGGGGACACGCTTGCTCCGATCCTAAACAGCGTTCCGGGTTAGCCGCAAAGCCGCCTGCTCTACAAGGGCGGTGGCCGCGATTGGCCGAATCGGGGCGACGAGGGTAAGAAAGCTGGCGTATTTTGGCCGAAACGCAAAAAGCCCCCACGGAAAGTTCCGAGGAGGCGTTGTGTAAGTATGGTTGCGGGGACAGGATTTGAACCTGTGACCTTCAGGTTATGAGCCT
>NZ_LMKU01000008.1:46454-68440 GCF_001421635.1 Sphingomonas sp. Leaf25 | reverse complement strand
CGTCCGCGTTCGCCGTTCGTTCGATCCTAGCGTACGTAAACTTCACTTTCGTGCAGTGACCCCAATCGGCATAGCTTGAGCCTCGATCGACCGCATGTGCGGCCAGGTGGACCCCGGAACAAGTCCGGGGTGACGACGCGCGAAGGAATGTCGATCGGTCCCAATGGGGGGTCGCCCGCGTCACCGCGCCGCGACCACCTCCTCCACGAAGCGGTGCAGATCGCCGCTCAGCGCGGCCAGCGCGTCGACATCCTCGAACGCCGAATGGCCGGCGGCATAGCGGCGGAACGTCGCGCGGCCGGCGGGAACGCCCTGCTGCTCGATCGCGAACTGCCCGGCATAGACCGGGGTGGTGATGTCGTAATACCCGCCCGCAGCGAACAGGCGCAGTGTCGGCTTCGCCGCCATCGCGGCGGTCAGATACGGCGCGAACGCCGCCGCGCGGTAGCTGCCGCCATAATCCTTGTCCCAGCTCCATTTGAAATTGATGCCGAGGTTCAGGCTGCGATAGGCGCTGGGCACCGCGTAGCGCAGATCGTCCTTCAGATAGCGTTCGATCAGGCTGGCGGTGCCCATTCCCAGCGACATCGACGGATCGTCGAACGGCGGGCGCAACCGACTGTCGGCCAGCGCGCGGGTCGCACGCCCGTCGAGTTGGCCCGTGCGCAATCCCTTGTCCGCCAGCAGCCCGAGCATGAAGTCGCGCCGTTCGAGCCGCAGGTTCTTCGCCATGATCGTCGCTATGGGCAGGCCGGTGAACGCCGCCATGCGCGCCGCGATCCGCGCCTTGTCCGCCGCCGGCAGCGACGCGCCCTGCATCAGCGCGGCGGCATAGTCGGTCTGCGCGAAGTGCAGCGCCGCGTCATACCACGCCGCGACCCCCTGCCCTGCGCGATCGACCGCGCCGTGATACCATGCGACCGCCGCCAGCGTGGGGAACAGCACCGCGTCCGACACCACCGGCCCGTCGCTGTCGCCGATCGCCGACGACAGCAGGACGACGCCGTCGGGCAGCGGCTTCTTCGCGGCCATCGTCTCGTTCAGGATCGCCAGCGCGCGGGCGGTGCCATAGCTTTCGCCGACCAGCAGCACCGGCGAGGCGGTCCGCCCGTTCGCCGCCAGCCACCGCTCGATCATCAACGCCACCCCGCGCGCATCGCCGCCGACCCCGAAATAGGGCGACGCATCCCTGCCCGCGACCGGCATCGACGCACCGGTGCCGACCGGATCGATGAACACCAGATCGGCGATGTCGAGCAGGGTGAAGCGATTGTCCTCCAGATGCGCGGCATCGCCGGTGCCGACCATCCGGCGCGGCCCGAACGCCTGCATATGCAGCGGCGACGACGACGCGCCGGGCCCGCCGTTGAACAGAAACAGCACCGGCCGCTTCGCCGGATCGCTCACGCGGTCGGCGACATAGGCATAGCTCACCGCCACCGCGACCGGCGCACCGTCGGCCCCCGGCATCGGCTGTTCGGTGACGATCGCGCGATAGGCGAAGGGGCGACCGTTCAGCGTGATGCGAGCCTGCCTCGTCACCACCCGCGCGCTGGCGGTGTCGCGCGGCACCATCGGCTCCATCGCCCGCAGGAAGGCGGGCGACATCGGCGCGCTCCCCTCGTCCTGCGCAGGCAGCGTGGCGGGCGTGAGCAACAGCGCGACGAGGGGTATCAGACGGCGCATCGGCATCGGTTCTTTCGTTGAAGGTTCAGGCGCGCGGCAGCGCGGCGAGCAGCCGTTCGACATCGTCGAGGGTGTTGAACACCGACGGACTCACCCGGAAACGATTGCGCGACAGGGTGATCTGCACCTTCGCCGCCTTGAGCGGCGCGGACAGCCGTTCGCGCGCGCCCTCCAGCACGCAGGTGACGAGCGGCGTCCGGCTCTCGGGCGGGGTCACGACGGTATAGCCGCGACTGGCAAGCCCGGCATGCAGCCGCAGCAGCAGCGGCTGACGCCACGTCGCGATCCGCTCGACGCCGAGCGCGAGGATATGCTCCAGCGACCAGTCGAGCATCGCCGGCACGACATGCGCATGGGTGCCGCCCGCGAACAGCCCCTCCATGTCGCGCCGGGGCGTCACGTCGGCGATCCGGTAGTCGGGGTTCGTCGCGGGGGGATCGAACGGATAGACATGCGGGTCGAACCGGTCGAGCTGGTAATAGCCATACCGCGTCCGCCGCAGCCGGTCGTGCAGGTCGGCGCGGACATAGAGAAAGCCCAGCCCGAAATCGCCCATCAGCCATTTATAGCTGGCGCAGGCGGCGAAATCGACGTTGCTGGCACGTACGTCGATCGGCACCGTGCCGGCGGCATGGATGATGTCGGCATAGACCAGCGCGCCCTTCGCATGCGCGATCTCGCACACCCGTTTCAGGTCGTGTTCGAACCCGTTGTAGGTCGATACCAGCGACAGCGCGACGAGGCGCGTGCCGGGGACGATCGCGCGTTCGATGTCGTCGATCGCGATGCGGTTGGCGCGCGGCCGCAGCCACACGACCTCCACCCCCTGTCGCGCCAGTTCCTGATAGAGATAGAACGACCCGAAGAAATGCAGCGTGTCGGTGACGATCCGCCCCTTCTCCGTGGGAAAGCCGAGCGCGTCGAGTACCGCCTGTTCGCCCGCCGTCGTGCTCTGGACGAACGCGATCTCGGCCGGGGTCGCGTTGATGAGCCGCGCGAAATTCGCCTTTACCCGCCCCTCGACCGCATCGGTCGGGAAATAGCCGTCCATCGTCGCGCGCTGGTCGAGATACGCCCGCGCCGCATCGCGCGCACCGATCGGCACCGGGTGCATCGTCCCGCTGTCGAGATAGGTTCCGGGCATGGCCGCGAAGCTCGCGCGGTCGGGCAGGGTCGGCGCTGGTGCGGCCATGCCGCGCGCCGCCAGCGGCAGCATCGCCCCGCCTGCCAGCACTCCGCGCCGCGTCACCCCGTCGACCACCGCCGTCTCCACCCGTTCGTGCCACAGCCTAGCGCGGGCGGCCCGCATAAATCTTGCGTCCTGCGGCCGGTCGATCGACCGCCCCGGCCGCCGGTCGATCGCCACGCGCGATCTGTGCATAATCCTGCCGCCGGATTGCCGCTACCCCGGCGGACAAAGGGAGTGTCGCGATGATCCGATGGGCTTTGACGGGCATGATTCTGGCCATGGCCGCCGCGCCCGCCGCCGCGCGGACCTGCGCGCCCGACGCGGTCGAGACGCGGCACAGCGCGCGCATCGCGGGACGCACCCTTGGCTATGTCGCCTGCGTCGGCGCGCTGCCGGTCCGCATCGGCACGGCGCAGGCGCGGATCGTCTATACCGCCTATCTGGTCCCCGGTACGCCGCGCCGCCCGCTCAGCTTCGTGTGGAACGGCGGCCCCGGCGCGGATTCGCGCACGCTCCAGTTCCACGCGATCGGGCCGCGCGTCCTGCGGGACGGCGCGCTCATCGACAACCCGGACAGTCCGCTCGCCGCCACCGATCTGGTGTTCGTCGATCCGGTCGGCACCGGTTTCAGCCACGCCATCGATCCGGCACGGGCCGCCGCCTTCTATGGCACGGTCGCCGACATCGCCGTCACCGCCGATGTCGTCCGCGATTTCCGCCAGCGCTATCGCCGGGAGGCCAGCCCGATCAACCTCGTCGGCGAAAGCTTCGGCACGTGGCGCGCCTCGGGCGTCGCCGAAGCGCTGGTCGAGCGGAGCATCCCGGTCGCCGGCGTCGCACTGATTTCCGGCGGCATCCCGCTGGGCGAGGAGGGACAGGCCAACCGCCGGCGCGCGCTGTCGCTGGTCAACCGGACCGCGACCGCCCTCGCGCTCGGCAAGCTCGCCCCCGAGCTGCAACGCGACCGGGCGGCGACGCTGGCCGAGGTCGAGCGCTGGGCGGAGGCCGTCTATGCCCCGGCGCTGGCCGATCCCGCCGCACCGCCACCCACGCGCCGCGCCGCGATCGTCGCCGCGCTCGCCCGCTATCAGGGGCTCGATCCCGCGACGATCGATGCGGCGACGCTGTGGGTTTCGCCGCGCGACTTCCGCACCCGGCTGCTCGCCGCCGAGGGGAAGACGCTCGACATCTTCGACATGCGCCGGACCGCGCGGGCGCAGCGGGCGCAGGACGATGCGGTCGTCCTCGACTACTACCGCCGGGCGCTGGGCTATACCGCCGGGCGCTATGCCGGGATCGACGGCCCGGCGGGCGATGTCGGCGGCCAGTGGCGCTATGACCAGTCGCCGATCACGAAAGAGTCGCTGGCGCGGGCGATGGCCGGCGAAGGTCCGCCCAGCGCGTCGCAGCCGTGGATCCAGCGGGCGATGGCCAGGGCCCCCCGGCTGCGGGCATGGGTCGCGACCGGCCTGTATGATTCGCTCAACAGTTGCGCGGGCAACGCCGCCACGGTCGCCGCGCTGCCCGGCGACCTGCCGCGTCGCTTCACCCTGCGCTGCTATGCCGGTGGCCACATGATGTATGAGGACCCACGCGAAACGGCGCGGTTCGGCAAGGAGCTTGCGGGGTTTCTGCGAAACGGCGCATAATTTTTGCGCCGAACCGGCATAATCGCATCATTGCGAACCCGAAGCCGCCGCGAAGCCCGCCGCAACGCCGAAAAATGCCCCGCCGCTCACGCTATGCTGCCGCTCAGGGACGGACCGCAGACGGCATCCATGCCGCGCGGTCCGGGGCAAACGACAGCAAGGGGGCTTCATGCAGCACGTACAGTTCGGAATGGTCCGCAGCCTGATGGCATCGACCGCGATCCTCGCCGCGCTGGCCGCGCTGCCGGCACGGGCGCAGCAGCCGGTCGAAGCGTCGATCGCCACCGATGCCGCCCCCGCCGCCGACGACATGATCGTCGTCACCGGATCGCGCATCCGCCGCGCCGGGCTGGACAAGGCCTCGCCGGTCGCGGAGATCACCGCGCAGGCGATCACCGATCGCGGCTTCGTCACCGCCGCCGACGCGCTCAACAACCTGCCGTCGAACGCACCGGTGCTGAACCAGGCCAACGGCAGCGGCGACAGCAGCGGGCCGGGGTTTCAGGCACCCAATCTCTTCAACCTCGGCACCGGCCGCACGCTCACGCTGTTCAACGGACGGCGCATGGTCACGACCGGATCGGGGATCGGCTCGAGCGACGGAGTGGGCAACGCCTTCGTCGATGCGAACATCATCCCGCTCGGCCTGCTCGACCGGGTCGAGGTGTATCAGGGTGGTGGTGCTGCCGTCTATGGATCGGATGCGATCGCCGGCGTCGTCAACTATATCGTGAAGAAGGATTTTTCCGGCCTCGTGCTGGATGCGCAGAACGGCATTTCCGAACGCGGCGACTATGCGACGCCCAGCCTGCGGGCGACGGCGGGGATGAACTTCGCCGGCGGACGCGGCAACATCGCGATCGATCTGGGCTATTCGAAATCGCCGACGCTGATGTTCGATGCCCGTCCGCTGTCCAATCGCGGGCGGCTGACCGTCGGCAACGCGGCCGACACCGGCCCGGCGGACGGGATTCCGGCGGTGAAGGAAATCTTCAACGCCGCCTTCTGGCCGTTCAACCGCAATGGCGTGGTCTTCACCCGCCCCGCCCCGGTTCCCCAGTTCCTCGCGCGCAGCAGCGGCAACGCGCTGCAATTCGCGCCGGACGGCAGCGTCGTGCGCTACGACACCGGCGCGATTCAGGGGATTCCGTTCGCATCGGGCGGTGACGGTTTCCAGTATCAGGCGCTGGCGGGCTTACGCACCGGCGTCGAGCGCTATACCGCCAATCTGATCGGCCATTACGACCTGACCGATCGTATCACCCTGTCGAGCGAACTGCTCTATGCCCGCACGACGGGCACCGAAATTCCGCAGGGCAACAGCTACACCACGCTGAACGCCGGCAATTATGCCGGCCCGATCTCCTTCACGATCACTAACCCGTTCCTGTCGACGCAGGCACGCACGCTGCTGGCGGGGGCCAATGCCGGCTTCGCCGCCGGGGCACCGCTCTATCTCTCGAAATATTTCTACGACCTGACCCCCACCACCGACCAGACGACCCGCACCGAAACCTATCGTGCCGCGCTGGCGCTCGACGGCGGGTTCGATGTCGGCGACCGCGAATTCTACTGGTCGCTCGCCGGCAGCTATGCGCGGGTCGACGGGGCACAGCGTAGCTGGCAGGTGGTCAACACCCGCTTCCGCAACGCGGTCAGCGCGGCGCTGAGCGGCGGGCGGATCGTCTGCGCGATCAACGCCGATGCGATCACCACGAACGACGATGCCGCCTGCGCGCAGATCAACCCGTTCGGCGACGGCAATGTCGGCGCGGCCGCGCGCGACTATGTCAGCACCCGCGCCGGCATCGACTGGACCAACGAACAGGTCGATCTGCTCGCGACGCTGGGCGGCACGCTGGCGAAGCTGCCGATGGGCGATGCCGACTTCAGCGTCGCCTATGAACATCGCAACGAACGCGCCGCCTTCGACCCGCTGGCCGCCAATCGCGTCGGCAGCTTCGGCAACGGCGCGCGGGAGGTGGCACAATCGGGCGACTATAACACCGATGAACTGTCGGCCGAACTCGTCGTCCCCCTGATCGGCCGGGATTTCCAGTTGCCGCTGGTCCGGCTGCTGGAGGCCAAGGGCGCGTTCCGCTATGTCGACAACAGCTATGCCGGGCATCAGAACGTCTGGGATCTGGGGTTGCGCTGGGAAGTGACCGGGGGCGTGACGCTGCGCGGATCGCGCAGCCGCAATTTCCGCGCGCCGACGCTTACCCAGTTGCTCGCCCCGACCGCCAGCGGGCTGAACTCCGTCGGCTTCGACCCATGCGATGCCGACCGGATCGCCAGCGGCCCCAACCCGGCGGTGCGCCGCGCCAACTGCCTTGCGCTGTTCACCGCCAATCCGGGCTATGGCGTCGATCCCGACGGCACCGGCGCGGGGCTGGGCGCCGCCGCCCGGCTCGCCCGGTTCCAGGACCCGTCGGAGAATTTCCCGCGCGCGATCGTCACCACCGGCGGCAACACCGCGCTGCGCAACGAAATCTCCAACACCTGGACCTATGGTATCCTGTTGCAGCCACGGGTCGTCCCTGGTCTCACGATCAGCGCCGACCGGATCGAGATCGACCTGACCGACGGGCTGTCATCGTTCATGACCGCCGATTTCGCCGCCGCCTGCTATGACGATCCCAACCCGTCGTCGGCGGTATGCGGGGCCTTCACCCGGCTCGCCAACAGCGACGGGGTCAGCCCCGGCGGCACCATCGCCACCGGCACCACCACCACCTTCAACGCCGGGGTCGTGCGCTATCGCGGCGAGACCTATCTGGTCGACTATCAGTTCGCCTTGGGCGACCTGCTGGGCGGGGGCGATCTCGGGCGGCTGCAACTGGGTGCCGCGGCGACGCGCAACGCGTTGCTGACGACCTCGGTCACGGGCACCACCTTCGTCCGCACCGACGGCACCTATCTGTCGCCGCGCTGGGTCGGCCGGTTCAACGCCGCCTATGCCAAGGGGCCGCTGCGCCTGACCTACCAGCTCGAATATCTCGACCGGACGGCGGCCGCGCCGAATGCGTCGATCGAAACGGTGCCCAATCCGATGCTGCGCAGCAACGTGGTCCACGACGTGTCGGCGCAGGTCGATCTGGGGCAGATCGCGCTGCGCTTCGGGATCGACAATCTCACCGACCGCGAACCATCCTATCCGCAGATTGCCTATGGCGACATCCTCGGCCGCCGTTTCTACGCGGGCGCGCGGATCAAGCTGAAGTGACGGCCCGCCCGGCCGCCATGGCCGGGCGACGCGCCGGCGACCCCCCTGACGAGCGGATGCAGACCCTGACGATGACCCGGCCGGACCCGACCGATCCCGTATCCGCGCCGCCACCGCCCACCGGGCCGGTCGCGGCGACGGGGGTGTCCGAATCCTATTCGCACTGGGTCCGCCGCGTGATCCGCGCGGTGCGCGCCGAACGCAACCTGCTGGTCGGGTTGTTCGACAGTTCGGTGCCCGAACCGGTCGACCATCTGCGCGACATCATCGCGCAAGGCTTCGGCGAGACGATCACCGCGCGCTACACCAGCGCGTTCACCGGCGGCAATCCCTATGTCGTGGGCCAACTCGCCCGGCACTATGGCGTCGAGCCCGGGCAGGTCCTGTGTACGACCGGCGCGACCGGCGCGCTGTCGCTGATCTACCGCGCGCTGCTCGAACCCGGCGACCGGATACTGGTCGAAAATCCGGGGTTCGACCTGTTCCACAAGATCGCCGAAACCTATGGCTATGGCGTCGACCGGTTCGAGCGGCGGGGCGACGACTTCGCGGTCGATCCCGCCGCGATCGCCGCCGCGATGACGCCGCGCACCCGGCTGATCGTGCTGTCCAGCCTGCACAATCCGTCGGGGATGGCGGTGCCCCCCGCCACGCTCGCCGCCATCGGCGCGCTGGCGCAGGCGCACGGCGCGCGGGTGATCGTCGACGAGGTCTATGCCGATTATATCGATCCGGCGCTGCGCCCGCCGCCGGCGATGCGGCTGTCGGACGCGATCGTCAGCATCAACAGCCTGACGAAGTCGCACGGGCTCAGCACGCTGCGCTGCGGGTGGATCGTCGGTGCGCCCGGCACGATCGATCGCATCCGCGCGCTGGCCGACGAGATCGACTTCGGCGTTTCCACCCTGTCGCACGCGGTCGCGGCGCTGGTGCTCGAACGGCCCGACCGGTTCGAGGCGTATCGCGCCGACATCCTGCGCCGGGCGCGGCCGATCATGGAATCCTATCACGCGCACTGGCGCGAAGCGGGACTGGTGACGGGCACGCTGCCGCCGTTCGGCTGCATCGCCTTTCCCCGGCTCGTCGGGATCGACGATACGGTGGCGTTTTCGGAATGGCTGGCCGAGCGCTGCGGCGTGATCGTGGCGCCGGGCGAATATTTCGGCGCCCCCGGCCATATCCGCATCGGTTTCGCCCGCCCGCCCGCCGATGTCGATTACGGGTTGCAGGCGCTGACCGATGGCCTGATCCGCTATCGCGATCGATACAGCGGCGGGAAGGAACGGGAATGATGCGATGGGTGGCGTTGGCGCTGGCAGCGTTGTTGACGGCGGCCACGGCGGTCGCACAGACGCTGCCGCCGCCGGCCGTCAAGGCGCGCAGCACCGCCACGATTCCCCTGCGCGGCGCGACGATCGCCTATGACGCCGAGGCCGGACTGGTGCCGGTCGCGAGCCGGCCGGGCCACCCCGACGCGACCGCCGGCTATATCTCCTATACGGTGCGCGGGGCCGACCGGCCGGTGCTGTTCGTGTTCAACGGCGGCCCCGGCGCGGCGTCGGCCTATCTCCACATGGGCGCGCTGGGGCCGAAACGGGCGCGCGTGCCGCAGGACCCCGCCACCCCCCTGCCCGCCGCCGCCGCCATCGGCGACAATCCCGACACGCTGCTCGACATCGCCGATCTGGTGTTCCTCGATCCACCGGGCACCGGCTTTTCAAGCGTCGCCGCCGATGCCGACACCGGCTTCTATCGTTCGGTCAAGGGCGATGCCGATGCGGTGGCGCAGGCGGCGCGCGCATGGCTGGCGGCGCACGGGCGCAGCGGCGCGCCGCTCTACATCCTCGGCGAGAGTTACGGCACGATCCGCGCCGCCGCGATGGTCGATGCGCTGCGCGAACAGGATCCGGCGCTGAAGCTGCGCGGCGTCGTGCTGCTGGGGCAGGCGCTGAACATGATCGAGACGTCGCAGCGGCCGGGCAATGTCGTCACCTATCCGGTGGCGTTGCCGACGCTGGCGGCGATCGCCTGCTACCACGGGGTCCGCCCGCTGCCCTGTACGCCGGACGGCAGCGCCCGCGAGGCGTCGGCCTATGCCGAAGCCTATCTCGCCGCGCTGTTCCGTGGTCGCGCGCTGGATCCGGCGGTGCGCGCGGCGGTCGCCACCCGGCTCGCGGCGCTCACCGGCATTCCGCGCGAGTGGTATCTCGCGCATGACCTGCGCATTTCCAAGGAACGGTTCCGCGTCGAACTGCTGCGCGCGAAGGGCCGGGTGCTCGGCCGCTACGACGCGCGCTACACCGCGCCGCGTGCCGCCGATGCCGGGGACAGCGTCGGCCCCGATGCCTTTTCGGGCGTGTCCGACCTGTATGCCACGGCGGTGATCGGGCAACTGGCGGCGATCGGCGTGGCGGACCCGGCGGCGTACCGCGTTCTCGCGCCGGGCGGCGGCGACTGGCGTTACGGATCGGGCGATTCGCCGTTCAACGACTGGCCGTTCATGGCGCGACTGGAGCGGGCGATGGCCGCCGAACCCGCGCTGCGCCTGTTCGTCGGCACCGGGCTGTACGACCTGACCACCACGGTCGGCGCGGCGGATTATCTGTTCGCGCAGAGCAGCCTGCCCCCCGCCCGCTACCGCAACCGGCGCTATCCGGCGGGGCATGTCGCCTATTCGGACGATGCGAGCTGGGCCATGCTGATGCGCGACCTGCGCGCTTTCATCACGGCGGGGGCAGCGCGTTGAGCGACGCGACGCTCGCCCGGCGCATCGATCTGTGGGGCGTGGTGGCGCTCGGCCTCGGCACCGCGGTCGGCGTGTCGATCTTCTCGGCGATCGCCCCCGCCGCGAAAATCGCAGGGCCGGCGATGCTGTTTTCCGCACTCATCGCCGCGCTGCCGATGTATCTCATCGCGGTCAGCTATGCCTTTCTCGGTTCGGCCTGTCCGGCCTCGGGCGCGTCGTTCGTGTGGCCCGCGCGGTTCCTCCATCCCACCTGGGGCTTCTGCATCGGATGGGCGCGGATCGTCGCCAATGTCGGCGCGATCGTCGTGCTGGCGCTGGTGCTGGTGCGCTATGCGTCGATGCTGGTGCCGCTCCCGACCAAACCGACGATGCTCGCGCTGCTGGCGCTCGCGCTGGTCGCCAACCTGTTCGGGATGCACATCGCGACACGGGTGCAGAAGGTCCTGCTGGTCGGCATGCTGCTGCTGTTCGCGGTGTTCGTGGCGTGGGGAGCGTCGCGCGGGGTAGATGTCGCGCGGCTGCAGCCGTTGTTCCCGCACGGCGTCACCGGCATGATCGCCGCGACCCCGTTGCTGATGGGCCTGTTCTTCGGGATCGAGGCCGCGACCGAAGCGGGGGCCGAGGTCGCCGACAGCCGCCGGACGATTCCGCTCGGCATCGCGCTGTCGATCGGGTCGGCGACGTTGCTGTATCTCGCGGTCGGCTTCGTCGCGCTGGGGGTGCTCGGCGGCGATGCGCTGGGGGCGAGCGACGCGCCGATCCTCGATGCGGCGAAGCGGTTCATGGGGCCATGGGCGACGCCGCTGGTGGTGCTGGCGGCGGTGCTGTCGATCGGCAAGTCGCTCAACGCGCTGTTCGCGATGTTCAGCCGCAGCCTGTACGCCATGGGCGTTTCGGGCATGCTGCCATCGGCGCTGGGGCGGGTCCATCTGCGCTGGCAGACGCCGCATGTCGCGCTGGTCACGGTGTTCGCTCTGGGCTGCGTCGGCCTGCTGCTGCCGATGGAGCTGACGTTTCTCTTCCTCGCGGTGAACATCCCGAACCTGCTGAAATACGGCAGCATCTGTGTCGCCGCCGCCCGGGTGGCGGAGCGCCATCCCGACATCTACGACGCGGCCGCCTTCAAACCGGGCCGGCGGCGCCTGCGGATCGCGGGCTATGGCGGCGCGGCCAGCGCGTTCCTGCTGATCTTCGCCGGTCTGGAAACCGACTGGCGGCCCTATGCCCTGCTGCTCGTCTGGATGGTGTGCGGGCTTGTCTTCCTGAAAATCCGGTCGCGCCGATCGCCCGCCGCCCCGCCGGCCTGAACCGCCGATTTTCGCTTCGGTCGCTGCGCCCGTTTGAGCGCTGGCGCGTTGAAGCCGCTTCATCAGGAGCAGGCCATGACCGACACCACCCGATCCGACCATGACATTGCGTCCCCCGCCGACCTGCCGATCCAACCGACGGGCAGCGGCGTCGCCGATCTGGAGATCGCCAAACTGCAGGCGGCGCTCGAAGAGGGTGCCGAGGACGAATCGATCGCGATGCCGATCCCGGACGACGATCCCACCCCGACCCAGGCCTGAGCGACTGTCCGAAAAGGCGCGAAAGAGCGGGTTTTGCGGCGATGCCCTTGAGATGCGGGTCGAAAGCGGGTTGGAGAGGCGGATGACCGACGCCCTGGCCCCCGCCGCAAAACTGTCCACGCGCGCCTGGCTGGAGGCGGCGCGGGCGACGTTGATCCGCGACGGCATCCATGCCGTGAAGATCGATCGCCTCGCGCGCGAATGCGGGGTGACGCGCGGCGGCTTCTACTGGCGCTTCAGCAGCCATGCCGAACTGCTTCAGGCATTGCTCGACGACTGGCGCGAGACGAACACCGCGCCGATGCTGGCGGCGCTGGATGGGCCGGGCGATCCCGACGCGCGGTTCGCGCGACTGGCGGGGCTGTGGGTCGACGAACACGGGTTCAGCTCGGCCTATGACGCGGCGGTGCGCGAATGGGCGCGCGGCGATGCGGCGGTGCGGGCGGTCGTCCATGCGGTGGACGACGAACGGATCGGCGCGCTGTGCCGCCTGTTCCTCGACTATGGCTATGGCGCGGACGAGGCGCTGGTGCGCGCGCGCATCACCTATTATCATCAGGTCGGTTATTATGCGCTGGATGCGCAGCGCGACGACGCCCGCCGGGCCGAGCTGACCCCGCTCTACATCCGGGCGCTGACCGGCCCGCTGGGCGGGGTCACGCAGACCGCCGGATGACCGACAGGTCGAGGCGAGTCAGACCGCTGGTCGCGAACGCCCCGCCCTCCACCGGTACCCGCCGGCCGCTCACGGCGATGGTGGCGGTGGTCGCCGCGATATGCGCCAGCATCAGCCGCAGTTCGAGGCGGGCGAGCCACGATCCCATGCAGATGTGCATGCCGAAGCCGAACCCGGCATGCGGTGCCCCGCGACGGTCGGGGTCGAAGCGGTCGGGATCGGGAAAGCGCGCCGCGTCGCGGTTGGCCGACGCGATCAGGAAGCGGACCGGCGCACCGGCCGGCACGGCGCATCCCGCGATCGTCGTCGCCCGCGCGGCATAGCGGGTGACGCGGTGGACCGAGGGGCGATGGCGCAGCATCTCGTCGACGAACGCCGCCGGGCTGCCCCCCGCCCGCAACCACCACAGCGCGGCCGGATCGCGCGCCAACTGGTCGAGGCAATTGACCGACAACAGCGTGGTCGTCTCATGCCCCGCCATGAACAACAGGCAGGCGAACCCATCCGCCTCATCGGCGGTCAGTGCCCCTTCGTCGCGCAGCGCGGCCAGCGCGTCGATCACCGTATCGCGGCGGCGCCCGGCGGCGCGATCGGCGACGGCGCGGTCCATCGCATCGGCCATGAACGCGCGCATGGCGGCATAGCTGTCGACGCTGGCATCGGGATTGACGACGCCCCGGATGCGGGTGGCGATGAAATCGACCGCCGAATTGGTCCAGTCGCGCATCCGCGCGGCATCGTCGATGGTGATGCCCAGCACGGTCGCGATGACGCCCATCGTCAGCGGCGTCGCGAAGCCGGCCGCCGCATCGCCGCCGCCAGCGGCAAGGAACCGGTCCCAGTGGGTCGCGACCAGCGTCCGCACCGCATCCTCGATCGCGTTCACCGCGCGCGGGCTGAACGCCCGGCTGATCGTCTGTCGCATCGGTCCATGCAGCGGCGGATCGAGCATCAGCAGCAGCCCCGGAATGATCGCGCCGCCGGGCGGGGCGGAGACGAACGCCGTCGCATCCTTCAACCCGGCAAGGACGTCGTCATAGCGGCTGACGAGGTAGAGCGGCGCATCGGCCCGCCCGGCGCGCACCACCGGGGCATGGGCGCGCAACCACGCATAATGGCGATACGGATCGGCCTGGATCGCGGGGTCGAACGGATCGAACGGCGGCAGGTCGCCGGGCCAGGGCAGGTCGTGCGACCATGGGGCATCGGTCATGCGGCGGGCTTTCGGGCGTGCGGCGCGATCCACAACGCCAGCAGCAGTCCGGCCAACACCAGCGCCGCCGACCCGCCAAGCAACGCGCCCAGCCCGACCCGTTCGAGCAGCGCGCCGCCCAGCACCGGCGCGACCGTCGATGCCGCCGCCGTCGCCAGCGGGGTGACGGTGGCGGCACGGCCGCTCGGCTCGCGTTCGGCCATCAGCCGGAACAGGAACGGATAGACGAACGCCCAGGTGAAGCGCAGCAGGCAGGCGGCGGCGATCGTCACCACCGCGCCGCCGCCGATGCCCAGCCCGATCGCCGCCAGCACCACCGCCCCGGCCACCGCCAGCAACACCGGGCGAACGCGCAGGGCGTCGGCGACCAGCGCCGCCAGCAGCGGACCGACCATCCCGGCCGAGGCCGCCAGCGACAGCAGCGTCGCGATGCCCGCCGCCGCCAGCCCGTGCGCGCTGCCGATCCGTTCGAGGAAGGTCCAGCTCAGCCCCATGCCGGTAAAGACGAGGAAGATGGCGACCAGCGGCGCGATGCCGGCCGCCGGCACCGGCCGGCGCAGGCTGGCGACCGCGCGGGGCGGGGCGTCGCGCGTCGCGATCGGCACCAGCAGCAGCGCGGGCAGCGCGACGACCGATACCGCGATATAGAAGATCGCCGGGCCGTGCGCCGCCATCATCAGCGTCAATATCGCCATGCCGCCCGCCGCGATCACATTCTGCCCGGCGGCATACAGGCTGACCGACACCCCCGGCCGCGCCGACCGCGCCATCAGCCCATAGGCGACGGCACAGGCCAGCCCCTCGCCCAGCCCCGACAGCGCGCGCACGCCGATCAGCACCCCGTAATCGGTGACGAAGATCGTCGCGATATTGCCCGCGACCATCACCGCCAGCCCGGCGTGCAGCAGCGTGCGTTCGCGGGCACGCGCCAGCAGCAACGGCGCGAAGGCGGTGGCCAGCAGGATGCCGCCCATGTTCGCCGAGACGACCGCCCCCGCCGCCTCCGGCCCGATGCCGAACTGCCGCTGCAACGCGGCGACCATCACCGGCATGACGTCGGGCAGGGTCACGGCGATCAGCGCGACCGCGACCGCCGCCCAGTCGCGCGGTGCCAGCCCCGTCCAGAACCGGAACGGGTGGGCGCGTGTCGAACCGGGGACCGCCATGGCTTTCATCGGCGCGACGATACACAGATGTATCGCAGATGCCAAAACCGGCGAATAGCTAAGCTTTAATCCCCATCACATTCGTATGCGTTGACGATACACCTGTGTATTGTTCTGCTGGCGGTGCAATGGTAACGACGGGGTGGGCTATGCGAAACATCGGGAAAAATGGCGTCGCGCTGGGTGCGATCATCGCGGTGGCGGGGTGGAGCGGCGTGGCGCAGGCGCAGGCCGCCGACCCCGCGCCCGTGACCGATACCGCCGATGCGCCCGGCGACATCGTCGTCACCGCGCAGAAGCGGGTCGAACGGCTGATCGACGTGCCGGTATCGGTGACGGCGATCGACGCCACCGACCTGACGCGGCAGAATCTGACCCAGCTTCGCGACTATTTCGATCGGGTGCCCGGGCTCAGCTACACCGGCGGCGGCGGCTTCACCACGGTCGCGCTGCGCGGCATCACCACCGGGCGCGGGGCCAATCCGACGGTGTCGACCACCGTCGACGATACCCCGTTCGGATCGTCGTCCTTCGCCGGCTATGGCGACCGGCTGACCCCCGATCTCGATCCGTCGAACCTTGAGCGGGTCGAGGTGCTGCGCGGGCCGCAGGGGACGCTGTACGGCGCGAACAATCTGGGCGGGCTCATCAAATACGTCACCGCCACCCCCGATCCGTCGCGCACCCGCGCCGCGTTCGAATTCGGCGGCCAATCGATCGCGCATGGCGACGATGGCGCCTTCGCGCGCGGATCGGTGAACCTGCCGATCGTCGCGGACCGGGTGGCGGTACGCGTCAACGGCTTCTACCGGCAGGACCCGGGGTTCATCGACAACACGCTGTCGCGGGTCGACGACGCCAATAGCGGGCGGGTGTGGGGCGGCCGTGTCGCGCTGTTCGCCCGGCCGGTCGATGCGCTGACCATCACCGTGCAGGCATTGACGCAGGACCTGTCGGGCACCGACGCGCCGACCGTCTTCCTTGCCGGCAACGGATCGTCGCCGTTCGGCCGCTGGGCAGCGCCGCTGTCGGCGCGGCCGGTGCCCTATGCGGTGCGCAACCGGCTGTACCAGGGGCGGGTCGCATGGGATCTGGGCGGGGTCGAGCTAACCTCGATCACCGGCTATGGCGAAAGCCGCTACAACACGCCGACCGATTCGACCGACCGGTTCGCCGCCGTGCTGACCCGCTTCGGCTATCCCGGTCGCCGCGCGATCCTGAGCAACACGATCAACACCGACAAATGGACGCAGGAAGTGCGCCTCGCCTCGCAGCCCGGCGGCACGATCGACTGGCTGGTCGGCGGTTTCTACACCGATGAGGATACGGTCGCGCTGCAAAGCCTCGACGCGCTCGCCGGTGGCGACAGCGCGAACCTGTACGCCGGCAACATCCCGTCCACCTTCCGCGATCTTGCCGCCTTCGGCACGCTCACCTGGCACTTCACCCCGGCGTTCGACGTCCAGTTCGGCGGGCGCGTGGCGGAAAACCGGCAGGTGTACCGCCAGGCGCTGTCGGGACCACTCAACGGCGGCACCACCGCCAATGTCCAGCGCTTCCGCGAAACCGCCGCGACCTGGCTGGTGTCGCCGCGCTGGCGGATCGGCCGCGACCTGACCGCCTATGCCCGGATCGCGTCGGGCTATCGCCCCGGCGGCCCCAACACCAACCTGCCCAGCCTGCCGCCGTCGTTCGACAGCGACCGGACGACCAACTACGAACTGGGGTTGAAGGGGCTGACCCCCGATCGCCGGATCGGGTTCGACGTCAGCCTGTTCTGGATCGACTGGACCAACGTGCAATTGTCGGGGAACGACCCGACCAGCGGCTATCTGTTCTACACCAACGGCAGCCGCGCGCGCAGCCGTGGCGCGGAGGCGAGCGTCGACCTGCGCCCGTGGGACGGCGGCACCGTCGCGGTCACGGGCGCCTATACCGATGCCGCGCTGACCCGCGATCTGCCGGCGGGCCGCACCGCCGCGCTGTTCGGGACCGAAGGCGACCGCCTGCCCTACAGCGCGCGCTGGGCGGGATCGGTCGCCGCCGATCAGGACGTGGCGCTGGGCAACGACGTCACCGGCTTCATCGGCGGCACGGCGGTCTACAACGGCCGGCGCATCGCCGAATTTCAGGCACGCGCCGGCGTGCCGCGGGTGGTGCTGCCATCCTATGCCACGCTCGACCTGCGTGGCGGCGTGCGCAGCGGCCCGCTGGCCTTCACGGTGTTCGCGCGCAACGTGACCGACCGGCGTGGGCGTCTGGGCGCGGCCTATCGCACCGCCGCGACCCCGGCGAGCGGCACCGCGATCAGCGTCATCACCCCGCGCACCATCGGCCTGTCGGTCGGCTACAGCTACTGATCGTCATGGCGAACCGGTTCGACGTCGCGATCATCGGGCTGGGCGCGGTCGGCAGCGCGACGCTGTTGCAGTCGGCCGAACGCGGGCTCGACTGCGTCGGCATCGACCGGTTCGTGCCGCCGCACATCTGGGGATCGTCGCACGGCGAGACGCGGATCACCCGCCGCGCGATCGGCGAGGGGCTGGCCTATGTCCCGCTCGCCCTGCGCAGCCATGCGATCTGGCGCGATCTGGAGGCGCGCACCGGCCGCACGTTGCTGACCGCATCGGGTTGCCTCGTGCTGGCCGAAGGCGGTGGCCGGGCGGCGGACAGCTTCCTCGGCCGCACGATCGCCGCCGCCGAACGGTTCGACATCGACCATGAACAGCTCGACGCCGACGCCATCCGCCACCGCTTTCCCCATTTCGCGGCGGGCGACGCCGACCATGGCTGTTTCGAACCGGGCGGCGGCTATCTCCATGTCGAACGCTGCATCGCGACCAACCTGATGCTGGCGCGGGCGGCGGGCGGCCTCTGCCGCTTCGGCGAGACGGCGGTGGCGCTGGACCCGGTCACCGGCGGCGTCGCCATCGAACTGGCCGGGGGCGAACGCATCACCGCCGCGCAGGTGGTGGTCGCGGCGGGAAGCTGGGCCGGCGCGTTGCTGGGGGAGCCGTTCGCCTCGCTGCTCACCCCGACGCGGCAGGTGATGCACTGGTTTCCGCTCGATCCGGTGCCGGCGCTGGCGGCGGCATGGGCGGACGGGCCGACCTTCATCTGGTCGCATGCCGACCGGACGCGCGACTTCTATGGCTTTCCCTCGATCGACGGCGGCTGCACGATCAAGACCGCCAACGAACAACCCCCGGTCCGCGTGACCCCCGACACGATGCACCGCACCGCCGGTCCCGACGAGGCGGCGGCGATGTACGCCGGGCATGTCGCCGGGCGGCTGCGCGGGGTGCGCGCCGATGCCGCGCGATCCGCGACCTGCCTGTATACCCAGTCGCCCGACGCGCATTTCGCGATCGGCGGCCATCCAGCGATGGACCGGGTGCTGGTCGCCTCTCCCTGTTCGGGGCATGGCTTCAAACATTCGGCGGCGATCGGCGAAGCGATCGCCCAGCGCCTGGCGGGCGAGGCGGACGCGATCGACCTTGCCGGTTTCGCGCTGTCGCGCTTCGACGCGGTCGCCCTGCCGGCGTGACAATCCCGACCCGCACGGTTGCAACGCCGCCACGACCGCGCTATCGGACAACCTCGTTTTCCAACCCGAACATAAGGAGTGAAGCCATGCGCGCAGCGACCGCACCCATCGCCATTCTCACTCCCCGGGTTCCGGAACATACGACATGGGCACTTCCCCCACGGGCGATCACGATCGCCTGATTTCCAGCGGTGGCGACGACGCCACGGCTTCTTCGACGACCATCCGCGTCATCGCCTCGTCCGATAGCTGGATCGAACAGGCGGCGATCGACCAGCTTCACCACACCGCCACCCTGCCCGGCATCGATGCCATCGTCGGCCTGCCCGACCTGCATGCCGGGCGCGGCATCGCGGTCGGCGCCGCCTTCTGGTCGCGGGCGTACGTCTATCCGCATCTGGTCGGCAGCGACATCGGCTGCGGCATGGGATTGTGGGCGACCTCGCTCACCCTGCGCAAATTCCGTCCCGACACCGTCGAGCGCAAGCTGCACGGGCTGGAGACCCCCCTGCCCGATGCCGCCGAGCGGTTGGCGGCGGCGGGGCTGCCGGTGATCGCCGGCGAGGCGCTGGGCACGATCGGCGGCGGCAATCACTTCGCCGAGCTGCTGCGCGTCGAACAGACGTTCGTCGCCGACGCGCCGCTCGATACCGCTGCGGTCCATCTGATGGTCCACAGCGGATCGCGCGGGCTGGGCCAGGCGATCCTCGACAATCACCGCGCCCGCCACAATGTCGCCGGGCTGATCGCGGGCGAGGCGGCGGGCGATGCCTATCTGGCGGCGCATGACGATGCGATACGCTGGGCGATCCTGAACCGCGCGGCCATCGCCGAACGGTTCCTCGACCGGATCGGCGGCGACGGCGTGCGCCTGCTCGACATCTGCCACAACAGCGTCACGCCGTATCGGGGCGGGTGGCTCCACCGCAAGGGCGCGGCACCCGCCGATCGGGGGATGATCGTCATCCCCGGATCGCGCGGCGACCTGACCTATCTCGTCCGGCCGATCGATGCCCGTGCGGGCGAGGCGCTTCATTCGCTGGCGCATGGCGCCGGCCGCAAATGGAGCCGGAGCGAGGCGCGCGGCAGATTGTCGGGCCGCTTCCGCATCGCCGACCTCGAACGGACCAAATTGGGCAGCCGCGTCATCTGCGAGGATCGCGACCTGATCTATGAGGAGGCCCCGCAGGCGTACAAGGACATCCATCAGGTGGTGCGCGACCTGACCGATGCCGGACTGGTCGAACCGGTCGCCACGCTCCGCCCGCTGCTCACCTACAAGACGAGGCGCGCATGAGCGAGATCATCCTGCACCTCTCCGCCGGTCAGGGGCCGGCGGAGTGCGAATGGGTCGTCGGCCGACTGGTCCGGGTCTGGACGCGCGAGGCGGCGGGGGCGGGCGTGACCTGCGAACCGGTCGAGCCGGTCGGCGATGCCGCCGCGTCGGTCCTGTTGCGGGTGGCGGGCGACGGCGCGGAAGCGTTCGTCGCCGCGCGGTGCGGCACGATCCGCTGGGTCGGGACCAGTACGCTTCGCCCGCTCCACCGGCGGCGCAACTGGTTCGTCGCCGCGACCCGCGCGCCGCAGGAGGGCGACGTGTCGGCGCTGCGCGACGCCGACATCCGCTACCAGACGCTGCGCGCATCGGGGCCGGGCGGCCAGCATGTCAACAAGACCGACAGTGCGGTGCGCGCCACCCATGGCCCGACCGGCCTCACCGCCTTTTCGCAGGAGCAGCGATCCCAGTTCGCCAACCGCAGGATCGCCCGGCTGAAACTCGCTTTGCTGTTCGACGCGCTGCGCGACGACCGCGACGCCAGCGACCAGCGTACCCTGTGGACGCGCAACCACGAACTGGAGCGCGGCAACGCGGTCCGCACCTATCGCGGGGAGCGGTTCGTACCCGACCATTCAACGATATAAACATATCTTTATATCGTCATTGACAGCCGGTGGGCGATGGTGTTGAACGCCACTGTCGAGGTTCCCCGTTCCAGCGATGGCGACGGGGCTAAGACGGGAAGCCGGTGATGTCCCTTGGGGCAAAGTCCGGCGCTGCCCCCGCAACTGTAAGCGGTGAGCGGCGGTTCCTTTTCGTGTCACTGGGCTTTTGACGAAGCCCGGGAAGGCCGGAACCGCCGTGTCGACCCGTGAGCCAGGAGACCTGCCTCCGACGCCATATGTTCCTCGGACGGGGGTTCCTCCGGTGGATCGCGCTTCGACGCCACGGCTCTGCGGCAATCGCCGTCCGGGTCGCGTCACGCCCTGCGCGTTCTGCCACCGGCGCCCCCGTCCGGCAAAAGCAGGTGAGTCATGGCCGACGGCGGGTGTAGTTTCACGATCAGCAGCATGCCTTTCGACGAGGACTATCGCCCCGTCGACAACACGCGCATCACCACCAATTTCGCCAATCTGGCGCGCGGCGAGCGGTGCCGCGAGAACCTGCGCAACACGCTGGCGATGATCGACAATCGCTTCAACACGCTGATGCACTGGGACAATCCGGCCGGCGACCGCTACGGCCTCGACCTCGACATCGTGTCGGCGGCGCTGACGATCGACGAGGGCGCTGGCGACCGGGCGTTTCCGCTGATCGAGGTGCTCCAGACGACGATCGTCGACAAGGTCGGCGGCGAGCGCGTGCCCGGCATGGTCGGCAACAACTTCTCCTCCTATGTCCGCGATTATGATTTCAGCGTGGTGCTGCCCGACCATCTGAAGCAGCATGGCAGCGGCGCGCCGGTGCGCTTCGGCGAACTGCACGGCAAGCTGTTCAAGCTGTTCCTGCACTCGGCGGCCTATCGCGAGCGGTTCGCCAAGCCGCCGGTCATCTGCCTCAGCGTATCGAGCCGCGAGGTGTATCACCGCAGCGCCAACGTCCATCCGATCCTGGGGGTCGAATATCGCAACGACCGGTCGTCGCCGACCGATGCCTATTTCGCCAAGATGGGGCTGAAGGCGCGCTATTTCATGCCGCCACACGCGGTCGCGCCGCTCGCCTTCTATCACAGCGGCGATCTGGTCGGCGATTACACCAACCTCGAACTCGCCAGCACGGTCGCGACGATGGAGACGTTCCAGAAAATCTATCGCCCCGAAATCTACAACGCCAATTCGGTCGCGGCGGAATGCTATCGCCCCAGCCTGACGTGGCAGGATTATTCGCTGACCCGCATCGTCTACGACCGCGAGGAACGCGCCCGACTGGCGGTCGAACAGGGCCGCTTCGCCGAGGAACAGCTCATCGCCCCGCACGGCGCGCTGCTCGAACGGCTGTTCTCGGACGCATAGGCCGGGTTCGGCGTCTCCCCTCCCTGACA
>NZ_LMKU01000008.1:43693-46439 GCF_001421635.1 Sphingomonas sp. Leaf25 | reverse complement strand
GGGGGGGGGGGGGGGGGGGTCGGCCGGTTGGGCGCGCTCCCGTTTCCTCGCAGGCCGACCCACCCCCAGCCCCTCCCTTGTCAGGGAGGGGAGCAGCGGTTCCGGCGTTCCGGGTCGAAGGTCGACCGGACGCAAGAGCGGCACCACGAATACAGGACACCCGATCATGACGATGTTGTTGCCGACCACCACCGCGGGCAGTCTGCCCAAACCGCTCTGGCTGGCCGAACCGGAAACCTTGTGGTCGCCGTGGAAGCTCGAAGGCGACGAACTGGTCGCGGGCAAGCGCGACGCGCTGCGCCTCGCGGTCGAGGATCAGCGGCAGGCGGGCATCGCCATCGTCGGCGACGGCGAACAGACGCGCCAGCATTTCGTGACGACCTTCGTCGAGCATCTGGACGGCGTCGATTTCGAGAAGCGCGAGGTGATGCGCATCCGCAACCGCTACGACGCCAGCGTGCCGAGCGTGGTCGGCGCGGTGTCGCGGCCGAAACCGGTGTTCGTCGACGACGCGCGCTTCCTGCGCGCGCAGACCGCGCAGCCGATCAAATGGACGCTGCCGGGTCCGATGACGATGATCGACACGCTGTACGACGGCCATTATCGCAGCCGCGAGAAGCTGGCATGGGAGTTCGCCTGCATCCTGAACGACGAGGCGCGCGAGCTGGAGGCGGTGGGCATCGACATCATCCAGTTCGACGAACCGGCGTTCAACGTGTTCTTCGACGAGGCGAACGACTGGGGCATCGCCACGCTGGAGCGCGCGGCGCAGGGGCTGAAGGCGCGGACCGCCGTTCACATCTGCTATGGCTATGGCATCAAGGCCAATACCGAATGGAAGAAGACGCTGGGGTCGCAGTGGCGGCAATATGAGGAAACCTTCCCCAACCTGCAGCGCTCGTCGATCGACATCATCTCGCTCGAATGCCACAATTCGCGCGTGCCGATGGAACTGATCGAGCTGGTGCGCGGCAAGACGGTCATGGTCGGCGCGATCGACGTGGCGAGCGACGCGATCGAGACGCCCGAGGAAGTCGCCGACACGCTGCGCCGGGCGCTGGCGTTCGTCGATGCCGACAAATTATATCCCGCGACCAATTGCGGCATGGCCCCGCTGTCGCAGGGCGTGGCGCGCGGCAAGCTAAACGCGCTGTGCGCGGGCGCGGCGATCGTCCGCGCCGAACTGGGGGACCACGGTTGACGACACTCCTGCGCCGGCTGCGCCCCGACGGCTATATCGTCGCGATCATGGGCATGGTCGCGCTCGCCGCGCTGTTCCCCGCGCGCGGGTCGGCGAAGGACCTGCTCGATCTGGTGGTGCATGGCGCCATCGCGCTGCTGTTCTTCCTGTATGGCGCGCGGCTGTCGCGGCAGGCGATCTGGGTGGGCATGCTGCACTGGCGGTTGCAGGCGCTGGTGTTCGCCACGACCTTCGCCGTCTTTCCGCTGATCGGCCTGGGCATGATGGCCGCGCTCAAGGGCCATGTCGACGACGGGCTCGTCACCGGGCTGATGTTCGTCGCGCTGCTGCCCTCGACGGTGCAGTCGTCGATCGCCTTCACCTCGATCGCGCGCGGCAATGTCGCGGCGGCGCTGTGCTGCGCGTCGTTGTCCAACCTGGTCGGGGTGGTGCTGACCCCGGTGCTGGCGACGGCCTTGCTCGGCACCACGGCGGGCGGAATGTCGCTCGACGCGATCGGCGACATCGCGTTGCAGATTTTGCTGCCGTTCGTGCTCGGCCAATGCGCGCGGCCGCTGATCGGCGACTGGCTGGCGGGGAAGAAGACCCTGACGATGCTGGTCGATCGCGGATCGATCCTGCTGGTCGTCTATGCGGCGTTCAGCGCGGGCATGGTCGCCGGCATCTGGAGCCGGGTGACGCCGCGGGACCTGGGACTGGTCCTCCTGCTCGACGGCGCGCTGCTGGCGATGGTGCTGGGCTTCACGACCATGGCGAGCCGGCTGCTGCGCTTTTCGAGGGAGGACGAGATCGCGATCGTGTTCTGTGGTTCCAAGAAGAGCATGGCGAGCGGCCTGCCGATCGCCAACATCCTGTTCCCGGCGGCCACGGTCGGGCTGATCGTCCTGCCGCTGATGCTGTTCCACCAGATGCAGTTGATGGTCTGCGCCGCGCTCGCCCGGCGCTATGCGCTGCGCACCGCTCCGGCCGCCATGCCGGCGGAGGTGGCGGCATGACCCCCGCCCCCGCCCCTTGCGCGATCGATGCGTTGCGCGCGCCCGGCGACGACACCGACCTGCGCCGGCTGTTCGGCCACTTCCCGACCGGCGTCACCGCGCTGTGCGCGATGGACGGCGACCGGCCGGTCGGCATGACGGCCAGCGCGTTCGTCGCCATCTCGATCGCGCCGCCGTTGGTATCGGTGTGCATCCGCCACGGATCGGCGACATGGGCACAGCTTCGCACGCTGGGGCGGGTCGGCATCTCGTTCCTCGGCCACGCCCAGGCCGCCACCGCGCGCCAGCTCGCCCGCCCCGGCGACGACCGGTTCGCGGGCATCGCCTATGACGTCACCCCCGACGGCGCGCTGTTCCTTGGGGATGCCACCGCATGGCTCGACTGTTCGGTCGAGCGCGAGATCGTCGCTGGCGATCACGACATCATCCTGCTGCGCCTCCACCGCGCCGCCACCGCCCAAGGGGTCGCACCGCTCGTCTTTCATGCGAGCGGTTTCCACACGCTGACGCCGATCGGGTAAGCGCCCGTTCGAAAATTCGCGGAGGGCGA
>NZ_LMKU01000008.1:8190-43646 GCF_001421635.1 Sphingomonas sp. Leaf25 | reverse complement strand
CCGGCCACCCACGCAAGTATATTGATGGGTGGCCGGGAGGGGGAGCGGGCCGGCACCGCAAAATGCGTTTCGACGCATTTTCAAACAGGCTCCGTGGGCTCACGCCCACGGGCTTGCACGATTGAAGCATTCGGTCCAGTGTCGCGGGCGAACAAGCTTCAAAGCGGTCATCGGGTGGGATTATGAATGCAATCGTGACCCAGATCGGCGATCTGGCCGATGCCGGCGAACGGATGATCGAGCGGTTGCGGCGGAAAGCATTCCTGCCCGAAAGCCGCAAGGGGCTGAACGTGCGCTTCGGCATCGCCGAGGCGGCAGGGCTGCTCGGCTGTTCGACCAACCGCATCCGCATGGCCGAGGACGACGGCCGGCTGCCCGCCCCCCCGGCGGGCGAGAACGGGCGGCGGATCGGCTATACCGTGCAGGAACTGCTGCACATGCGGCAGGTGCTGGGCGCCTCCCCCGCCCGCGCGACCGGCGACGTGCCGGCGATCATCGCGGTGCAGAATTTCAAGGGCGGCGTCGGCAAGTCGACCGTCACCTGCCACCTTGCCCATTATCTCGCGGTGCAGGGCTATCGCGTGCTGGTGGTCGATTGCGACAGCCAGGCGACGACGACGACGCTGTTCGGCTTCAACCCGCATTTCAACATCACGCGCGAGGAAACGCTCTACCCCTATCTCTCGATCGATCCGACGCAGGACGATCTGGCATATGCGGTCAAGGCGACGCCGTGGCCCAACGTCGACCTGATCCCGTCGAACCTCGAGCTGTTCGACGTCGAATATGAGCTGGCGGCGGCGGGGTCCGACGGGCAGTCGGTGCTGGCGGCGCGGTTCCGCAAGCTTAAACGCGGGCTGATCGCGCTGGCGCACGACTATGACGTGGTGCTGCTCGATCCGCCCCCCGCACTCGGCACGATCAGCCTTGCGGTGATGCAGGCGGCCAACGCGCTGCTGGTGCCGCTGGCGGCGACGACGCCCGATTTCTGTTCGACCGTCCAGTTCCTGTCGATGATGGACCAGGTGCTGCAACAGTTGAGCGGCGCGGGGATCGAGGTCGACTACAGTTTCGTCCGGCTGATCTGTTCCAAGTTCGACGGCAACGATCCGAGCCATGCGATGGTGCGCGCGATCATGGAACAGAGCTTCGGCCCCGCGCTCCTCCCCGTCCCCATCCTCGAATCCGCCGAAATCAGCCATGCGGCGATGCGGATGATGACGATCTACGAACTCGAAAAGCCGATCGGCACGCCCAAGACGCACAAACGCTGTCGCGCCAATCTCGACGAGGCGATGGGGCAGATCGCGCAACTGGTGCGGCAGGGATGGGGCCGGGTGACCCCGGCAAGCGAGGAGACGGTAGTTGCGGCGGCCTGACCGCGCAAGGCGCGGCGCGGCATCCGCCGCGCAGGCCGCCCGGCCGGCGGGCACCCTGCCCGTCCGACGCATCCGCGCAGGCGGGTGCGGCCGCCCCGAACTCCCCCCTTTCCTACACGCGAAAGTTCCGCATATGTTCCGCAGAAAGGGGGTATCCGATGGCACGTAAACAGTCCGACTATCTGGCGGCGTTGCTCGACGACGAGGCCGCACCCCCCTCCCCCGCCCCGCCCGAACGCGCGCGCGGCACGACGCTACTGGGGCGTGAATCGGCGCTGGCGCGGGTCGCGTCGGGCGAGGTGCGGCAGGTGACGCAGTTGCTGCTCGATCCGGCGCGAGTGCGGATCTGGCCGGGCAATGCGCGCTCCTACGCGCATCTGACCGAGGCGGGGTGTCGCGAGCTGATCGATTCGATCATCGCCGAGGGCGGGCAGAAGGTCCCCGCCGTCGTCCGCCGGGTCGAGGGCGATGCGGTCCACGACTATGAGGTCATCGCGGGCACGCGGCGGCACTGGTCGATCTCGTGGCTGCGCGCGAACAATTATCCCGAGATGCGCTTCGTGGCGCAGGTCGCGACGCTCGACGACGAGGCGGCGTTCCGCCTCGCCGATCTGGAGAACCGCGCGCGCGCCGATGTGTCGGACCTCGAGCGCGCACGCAACTATGCGGCGGCACTCAAGACGCATTACGGCAACCACGCCACGCGGATGGCCGAACGGCTGAAGCTGTCGAAGGGCTGGCTGTCGAAGATGCTTAAAGTCGCGGCGCTGCCCGACGCGATCGTCGCCGCCTTCGCCTCGCCCGCCGAGGTGCAGTTGAAGCCGGGCTATGCGCTGGCGCAGGCGCTCGACGATCCCGCCGCATCGGCCGCGATTCTGGCCGAGGCAAAGCATCTGGTGGAGGAACAGGCGGCGTTGCGCGAGGACGGGTTGCCGCCGCTGCCCGGGTCCGAGGTGCTGCGCTGCCTGCTCGCCGCACCGCATCGCCACATCGCCGCGCCGGTGCCGATCGTCTGCACGACGCCGCACGGCCGGACCGCGCTCAGCGTGCAGTCGGTCGGTCGGCAGGGGGTGACGGTGCGGCTGCACGCTGGATCGGGCGTCGGGCCGGACGAACTCGCGGGCATGCTGCGCCACGCGCTCGCCGAGCTGGAGCGTCAGGGGCGGGGGTTGCAACGGTGATGCGGCAAGAAGTTTCCCCGGGGAAACTTCGCCGCGGGGGCGGGCGACGGGAAAGTTTCCCCGGGGAAACTTTTGCGCCGCCATCGCCGGCGGGGCCGGATACGACGAAAGTTTCTCCGGGGAAACTTTTACGGGTCGTCGGCCGATGACGAAGGATACGACCGCGAAGGGCGCCGGGCAGTTCGACCTGTTCCTCCCCTATCTCGCCGACATGCCGCTGCGCGACCAGCGCGAGATGATGGAACGCCCGTTCTTCAGCCTCGCCAAGACCAAGCGCATCAAGCCGATCGATTACAAGAGTCCCGACGGGAAGCTGTGGGTGCATGTGTCGGCCAACGCCGAGTTCGGCATGGCGACGATCTGGGACGCCGATATTCTGATCTATTGCGCCAGCGTGCTGGCCGACATGGCAAGGCGCGGCGTCAATGACGTGCCGCGCACGCTGCACCTGATGCCCTATGACCTGCTGCGCGCGATCGGCCGGCCGACGACCGGACGGTCGTACGAACTGCTCGGCCAGTCGCTCGACCGGTTGGTGGCGACGACGATCAAGACCAACATCCGCGCCGACACCGGTGCGTCCGCCACCACGCGCGGCCGGCGCGAGGCGACCTTCTCGTGGCTCGATGGCTGGACCCAGCTGGTCGACGAAACCACCGAGCGGTCGCGCGGCATGACGATCGAGCTGTCGAACTGGTTCTGGGAAGGGGTGATGATGGCGGGCGGGGTGCTGTCGATCGACCGCGCCTATTTCGACCTGACCGGCGGGCGCGAACGCTGGCTGTACCGCGTGGCGCGCAAGCATGCCGGCGGGGCGGGCGAGGGGGGGTTCGCCATCTCGATGCCGACCCTGTTCGAGAAATCGGGGGCGGAGGGGCAATATCGCCGCTTCAAGTTCGAGATCGCCAAGATCGCCGAGCGCGACGAGCTGCCCGGCTATGCGCTGACGCTGGAGCCGGGCGACGACGGCAAGGAACCGGCCTTGCGGATGCGGCGGCGGCCCGAACCCGGGCCACGCACCCTGTCCATCGCCGCGCCCGCCGCGCCGTCGCTTGGACGGACCGACGAACTGGTCGACGCCGCCGCCGCGATCCGCCAGGCGGTGAAGCACCTCGCCACCCGCGCCACCGATGGCGAGATCACGTCGGCCACGCTCGCGACGCTGCGGGCCGAATGTCCGGGATGGGATTACCAGACGCTTCATGCCGATTTCCGTAGCTGGATCGACGGCGATCCGGCGCGCACCCCGGTCAGCTATCAGGCGGCGTTCATCGGCTATGTCCGCCGGTTCGACGCCAAGCATCGCCACGAACTGGGCTGATCCCCGGCGCAGGCGTTCCCGAAGTATCGGCACTCGCGACCACGCCCCGGCGGGGATCGCGGGCGTTTGCTCCATTTTGAACCTTCCTGTGGGCGGGCATGGGTGAACTGATTCAAACGCCGGATGCCGCATTGGTCGTGTCTGGGGGCATCGACACTTCGGGAACGGCTATCGATCTTTCGGGAACGGGCCATCGACACTTCGGGAACGGATCGTCGATCCTTCGGGAACGCTGGCATCGACACTTCAGGAACGGATCGTCGATCCTTCGGGAACGCAGGGATCGGCGCGACTCGTGGATTTCTGCGGGTTTGCGGGGTGCTGCTGGCCGCTTAACCTTTTAACCTAGTATTTAACCCTCTAACGCAGGCGCGATGCTGTTTTCAGGTTTTTAAGAGAGAAGAACGGGTGAACCGCCCGCAAGTCGCGAATACCGCGCTTGGTGCGGCGAATGTACGATATTTGCTGCAAGTGCCGCATGGCCGTGCCTCGTTACCGCTATACCAGCGACGCGCTGCCCCTTATGGCCGGCACGATCCGCATCGAGCGGGGCGACGCAGGATGCGCGGTCGGTTCAGTGTTCAAGGGTCGCCGCGATCCTCGGCGTGCCGCTGTTCGGGCTGGAAGCCGGCGGACTGGCGCAGTCCGAGACACGGCCCCCCGACCGGCTCGTGCTGCTGCCGGGCGCGGTGTGTCACGCCACGCGGGTCGACGATGCCTTCTGAGGCCTATGTCTGGATCTGGTTGCCCGGTGCCGCCGACCCGATCGTCGCGGGGCGGGGCGATCGGGATCGCCCCCGAACTGCCGCTGCGCGAAGGAGGATCGTCCGCTGCCCGGGCGACAGGGCAGGGGAGCGAGGCGGGCCAGGCGATGCTGATCGTTGGCCAGCGCAGCGACAGCCGCCCGGTCGCCGCCAGGGCGGCGGCACTGCCGTTCCTGCTCAGCGAGGCGGCGGCGCAAGCGGTGATCGATGCGCCGTGCGGCGAAGCGGCGCTACCCCCGGTGGAGCGCGAAATATTGCGGACCCGCGCCTTTCTGAACCCCTATGCGTTCGGGCGCTATGCGTGAGCGCCGCGGTGCGCGCGCCTGTCGTCTGTCGAGGAGCCCCGCCATGAAGACCCTTGCCCTGATCGCGACCGGACTGATGATCGCGCCCGCCCCCGCGCGCGCCGATCAACCCGGACAGGACTGGATTTCGATCGGTCAGGCCGAGCGGGTACTGCACCGCGAAGGCTATCGCCTGATCGAGATCGAACCCAAGGACGATCATTGGGAAGGCGAGGCGACCCGCCACGGCCGGACATGGGACTTCCGCATGAGCCCGAAGACCGGACGGATCATCGCGATGGAACCCGACACCGACTGAGCGGTCGCGCGGGGGTATCCGACATAATGATGCGATATGCGGGCCGGCACCGCCCGTCGATTCGTCGTGATCCCCGGCGGGAGGACGATCGCCCCTGCCGGCGCCGATCCGGTGTAGACGGGTCGTTTCGGCGATGGATTGATCCGATGGAACCAACGGTTCGTCGCCGGCGCAGCGTCCGCCGGTTGACAGCCGACCGCCGCGAAGCGATGGGAGCGAACGATTTCAGCCGTTCCTGTATGCCGCGTGACCGAGACGCGGGAAACGGACGGCGAGACGTGGGGGATCCCGACGGCCGCTTTATTTTGTCCGCGTTTCCGCGGCCGATGGCGGGCACCCTTGCGCATAAATAGCGAGTGGGAATGAACAAGCGCTGGTCCGTACTGGTTTTATGGTGTCTGACGGCCCTTAGCGGCGTCGCAAGTGCCCATATCGCGATGACCGCCGATCCGGCACAGGTCGCGCCACAACCGACCCCGGCTCTTGTTCCCGCCACCGCTCCCGATGCGGTCACCACCCCCGCTCCGGTGACGCAGGCGCTTCCCCAAGCCCGCCCCGAAGCCGATCTCCAGCCCGAACCCGCCGTGGCCGATGTCACCGCCGACATCGACCAGGACGAGGTCGAATGCGTCGCCAAGGTCGTGGTCCACGAAGCCGGCAATCAGCCGCATCGCGGGCAACTGGCGGTCGCGCAGGTCATCCGTGCCCGCGTCAAGAGCGGCCGGTTCGCCGACAGCGCCTGTGGCGTGGTCCGCCAGCGCGGCCAGTTCTTCAACGTCGACGCCTACAACCCCCCGCGCAACAACGGCCGCTGGTCGACCGCCGTCGACATCGCCATCCGCACCCTGAGCGGCAAGGACGAGGACGTCGCGCCGGGCGCGCTGTTCTTCCATTCGGCGGGCAGCTCGATGCCCAAGCGCGTCCGCGTCGCCCAGATCGCGGATCACATCTTCTACCGCTAAAGTCCGATCCACCGGTACCAAGGCGTCGCCCCGGCGAAGGCCGGGGCCTCCAGCGGCGCTTGTCGCGCACCGGCCCCGGGAGATTCCGGCCTTCGCCGGGATGACGTCTGTTGCAGGGTTCTCTGACAGCGGTCCGACCTTGGAGCGCTTTCCGCTCCGGGTCGGGACCGATCAGGTCGCATGGATCGCGTGACGGGTCCGGTGACACCCTTGATGCGGATCGAGCCGCACAGGCGCTCCGCCACGCAGACGTCCACTTGCGGAGCGTCCCGTTTCTCCATGTCCTGCAAGCAGTTTCGGGAAAATTCATTCGGGAAAGCCGGTCGCCCGCGACGCATGGAATCGAACGAAACTTCCAACCCTCCCCCTCAGCCTTCGAGACCGTCCGAGAACTCAGCCGTGATCGAAACCGGTGGAGTGAATCGAGGTGCGTAGGGAGAAGGTGGGCGATATTCGGCTACCATGCGCCGAAAGTGGGCCGGAAACGATCCGCTACCTGACGCTGTGGGTGTAGATTTAACGCTCTGGATCAGGCCTGCACCGCCTGGATCAGCCCCGGCACGCCGATGAGGGTGATGGCGCGCCTGAGATTGTAGGCCAGTGCCGTCAGGCTGAACTCGGCGCGGACCTTTTCCAGTCCGCGCATGAGGAAAGCACCCTGGTGCATCCATTGTTTGATTGAGCCGAACGGGTGCTCGACGGTAGATTTGCGGATGGCGAGGATACCGGGCCGCTTCGCGAGGCGAGTTGCCATGCGTTCGATGACCGCCTCGTGCTCGCCGCGATTGATGCGTCGCCAGCGCCCCGTGGTGCAGCGCGCCTTGATCTGGCAGCCCGCACAGGCGGCAGGGCTCGAATACTGGACAGACAGATGGCCGCGCGTCACCGAAGCGTAGCGGGTGTCCAGCACCTGTCCGCCGGGGCAGTGATAGACGTCGGCCTCGGGATCGTAGCGGAACCGCTCCTTGGGAAAGAGGCCGTTGCCGACGGCGGTGCCGCGACGCGGGCGGGGAATGTAAGGCGTGATGCCGGCCGCCTCGCACGCGACGATATCGTCGCCCGAATGATACCCCATGTCCGCGACCGCTTCGATACGCTCTACCCCAAGTGCATCCATGGCGGCCCCGACGGTGGGCGCCAGCAGGCCCATGTCGTTGCAGGCGTTGGTGACGTGCTGTTCGACGATCAGGCTGTGTTTCGCATCGACCGCGACCTGGGCGTTGTAGCCGACCGTGACCCTGGAATGCGCGACCATCAGGCGGGCGTCGGGATCGGTGAGCGAGACCTGTCCTTCGCTGCTGTCCTCCAGTTGCCCCATGAGCGCCGCGCTGGCCTGGCGCTGCTCGCGCAGCCGGGCGATCTTCGTCGCCAGCATATCGCCGCGACCGGTGTCGGCAGCGTCCTCGCCACGGTCGATCTGGTCCAGTTCGGCCAGGTAGCGCTCGAGCCGTGCGTCGGCCGCGGCGAGATACGTCGTGAGCTGCTCGCGGCTGACGTTTCGAGCCCGGCTGTTCACCGCCTTCAGCCGCGTTCCGTCCACCGCCAACAACTCGCGTCCGAACAGGTCGAGCTTGCGGCACAACAGGACGAAGGCGCGGAACACTGCCTTGAACGAGGCCTGGTTGTCGCGCCGGAAGTCGGCGATGGTGCGGAAGTCAGGCCGCACCCCGCGCAGCAGCCAGATCAGCTCGAGATTGCGGGCCGCCTCGGCCGCCAGGCGCCGGGTCGACCGCACACGGTTGAGGTAGCCGTACAGGTACAGTCTGAGCAGGTCAGCCGGATCGTAGCCCGGACGTCCCGTCGGCTTGGGTCGTGACCGCTGGAACCCCGCCTCTCGCAGATCAAGGTCGTCGACGAACGCGTCGATGAACCGCACCGGGTTGTCTGCTGCCACATAATCCTCGACCGACGCCGGCAGCAGCAGCGCCTGGTCCCGAGCATGCCCCTCGATATACTCCATGACCAGAGACTACACTGCCCAGACGCGCGCGGGAATCCCGATCCGGGTTTTCAGACAGTCTCGTTCCTAATCGGGAACGGCATAAAAAGGATACGGCGGCACCTATCCAAGCCTCAGTGGGTCGAAGACGGCATGGTTGCGTGACGATTTACTTGACCTCACGCCCAACATTGGCGTGCTGCTATCTGGCGACGCAGTGATTGATATATAACGTCACCATAACGGTCTTTTTGCATATATATGAAATGATATTCGACACTATATCGAAAACGATCTCCGACATTAGTACGTATTCGTTTATTTAAGTATTTATATATATGGTAGATAATTTACGCCTGAGTAAATTGACCGAAATTATATTCAAATTCTACTAAATAGTGTTAGAAGTAACCTGTTACTTTCGACACAAGATATTTTGTGCTAGTTGTTCGCGTCCAATGATCCTCGGGCGGGGAGCCTTATGTCAGAAGCAAAGCTGGACCGATCCGTTCGGCGCGGCGTTCGCCTGTCGATCGTCGCGACGCTGGCGCTTTCGGCATGTGGATCGGGTAACGACGGGGCACCGCTCACGCAGGTCCTGGCCGATCGGGCCTGCATTTCCCGCAGCAGCGTCTACCCCCTGCTGAAGCAGGAAAGGGACCGCATCGCGAAAGCGGGCAAGGATACGCTGGCGCAGTGCAGCGCCCAACTGGATGCCGACACCGAGGGCGAAACCCGGATGGCAACGGCCCTGGCCGAAAAGGCGCAACTGGAGCAATCGGTCGCGACCTTGCAGGAACAGGTCATATCGCTGGAATCACGCGCGCCCAGTGACACGGCCATTGCCGGCAAGGCAAGGGTTGATCAGGAGAGCTGCAACAGCATCATGACAGCGGCACTGGATGCGCAGGGCGCGTCTCCTGCCGAAGCAGGTCGCGAAGCGGGTAAGACCCACTACACCCGAGGGTCGATCGATCAATGCACGGTGTTGACGATCTGTCACGGCAACGTTCCCGCATGGGCCATCTATGTGAGTTGCGCGGAGCCGGCCAAGGCAGTGGAGTTACGCAAGGCGATCTTGACAACGGCAAACGCTGCCGGCTTGTAGCATCAGCTATCGTCCAGCACCCCCGCCACTGACCGTTCCCAAAACGCACACCCGCTGGCCAGTAGCGCGAACAGCACCGCGCCCGCCGCCGGCCAGACGGCGATCTCTAACGGCTGTCGTGCGAGCAGAACGAACGCCACCATCGCCATTCCCTGCAGCGCGAAGCACAAGGCGGTACGGGAAGGGCGGGGAATCCGGCAGCGTCGTGCCCGCATCGCCATCACGCTGCCCAGGACAAGCATCGCAAGACCGCCCGTCAACACGAACGGCGTCGATGCCGGGTCCGATCCGATGGGAAAAGCAATATCGGCAAGAACGCTGCCAACCAGCATCAGCAGCCCGAATACCGCCAGCGCGAACCGCACGGCAAGCGGGCGAAGGGGCGGCACTTCCACCGAAGGCCCGATAACATCGCTGTCGGCCCCGTCGACGCTTTGATCGTCCTCGTCGTGGACAGCGCCGTCGAGGCGCGGCAGGCGATCGAGACTGTCGAGCAGACGCGCGCGTGCCCGATCGACCAAGTCGGCCGCCGCCCCATCCGTGCCGCAGCGCGCCCGTGCGTGCTTTGCCGCCGCCTCGATCGTCGCCACCGTCGCCAGCGGGTCTAGGCTCAACCGCTGCCGCGCGTCGTTGAGCCTCACGACCGCTCCCCCCGTTGCGGCGGCAGCATCCGCCAGCGGCGGGTTCGGAGCAGCAGGTCATGCAACGCGCCATCCTCGCCCAACGGACCGGGCACCGACACCATCGATCGCTGCACCGTCACACCCGATTGCCGATCGTTGCCGGTGATCGTGATCCGGCCGCTGGACTGCAACGCGAATTCGAACTGCACCGGCCAGTCGAGCAGGTCGAAGTCGCCGAAGTCGATCGATCCGAGCGAGACATGCGACGCGCCGTCGGACGATGCCCGCACCAGTTCCACCCGTGCTCCCGCGCCGAATCGCAGCATGCGGACCACCCGCTGCCTCGGCGGGTCGCCCGGTGCGAACAGCGATTCGAAACGGGGAACGCCGGTCCGGTCGACCACGACGAGGCCGACCGGTCCCGCCACCGGGGACGGCGAGGGCGCGCTGCCGGCGGGCCCCATCGCGATGCTGCCGTCGATCACCATGCGCAGCGTGGCGCTTCGCATCTTCCACCCCGGCACGGCGCGCGCCAAACCCGCCGTCAGCCAGACCGGCAGCGGCTGACGCGCGAACCACAGCGATTCGCCGCCGCGTCCCCCGGCGTCGCGGACAAGCTCCGACACCGCGCGTTCGCAGGCGGACAGTGCCGCGCGGCATTCGGCCTCCACCGCATGCGATGCGACGTGCATCTCGACATACCGGTTGTCGACCTCGAGGATCGTGCGGGCGATATCGGCACCGTCGCCGAACGCGGTCAGGATCGTGCGCGCGGCATGGGTCAGCCGGTCGCGCTGCCGCGTTACGGGGCGGCGGACACCCGCCGCCGCAAGGCGCGCGACGAGCAGGTGGGTGATCGCCTCGGTCAGCGCGTGGATGCCGAGGTTCGCGCACGTGACGGCGCTCTCCGCCCCGTCGCCCACCGCCGACAGGCTCAACGCCGGCCCGTCGAACGCGCCGACGAACCGAACCGAACCGGAACGCGTCGACACGCTGCGCAGGCAATCCGTCACGCTGCGGACGATCGTCACCCGGAACCCCGCCACCGTCGCGGCATCCCGCGCGTTGCGGACGAACTGCGCGCCGGCACCGTCGGGCAGGATCAACGCCGTATCGTCGTCGACGGGCACGCCTTGCGCGGCGGCATCGCTGCGAAGCTGGGTCAGCAGCACCGCCAGCCATGCGACCGCGTCGCCAGGGGAAGATGGCTGATCGAGCGCAAGATCGAGCGCCGGGCACGGCACTGCGTCGCGCAGTTCCGCCAGCGCCGCCGCCGCCGCTCCCACCGCAACGCGCGTTCCGATCGCGACCAGCGCGGTCGGCAGGCGCGCGGCAAGGCGGACCTGCTCGTCGGTTTCGTCCCAATGGCCGAGCGCCACTTCGTTGCCGGTGATCGCCAGATGGATCAACGCACGCCTCGCGCCTGGTCGGCGATGGCCGTGACTGCCGCGATCCGCGCGGCGATGCCGCTGAGTTCGGTCCTGAGGCCCCCCTCGCGCGACAACGCCGCCATCGGGTTCGCGGCGGGGCTTGCCGACGGCGCAAGGCTCGCCCGGGTCCCGGCGATCCACTCATCGACCCGGTCGAGATACGCGGAAACAGCGCGCGCGGTGAGCGTGGCCGCCTGTCGGCCTACCGCCGCGACGGCCTGTACGCCAGTCGCGGCCAGCCCGGCGGTCGCCTCGGCCAGATCGGCGGTACGCTCGGCGCGCAGGCGCGGGATCGCCCGCAGGAGGGAGATCGCCAGCAACAGCGCGGTGACGACGCCAAGCGTCCCGGTAGCCAGACGCTGGAGCGCCTGCTGCGAATGCCTGTCCCCCGAAATCGACAGGATGAAACCACCTGCGGTAATCAACGGTGCGAGGACCATCAGCGGATTAGTAACAGTCAACTGGCTCTTGAACGAACGGCGTTGCGCGCGGCGTTCGCCCGGGTCGATATCGGCGGCGGCCCTTGCCAGGTCGCGGTCGATCGGGTCGGTGTGAAACACCGGCGGCGTGACCGCATGGACGTCCAGCCCGCGCTCCCTGAACAACGCATCGGCGCGTTCGCCGATCGCCGCGACCCGCCGGTCCAGCAACATGGCGACCGCGGCCAATGTGTCCGAAAATCGTTGCTTGGCGTCGTCCCGAATCCGATGCAGCGCCGCATCGCTGATCGAGAACCGCATCTCGCGCGCCGATGGCTGACCGATGACATCATCCGCGCCGATCAGGTCGCCGCCGACCCGTCCCGCCTCGGCGAAGCGATGCGTGACGAATGCGTCGAGCGTCCGGCGGCATTGCCTCACGTCATGCGCCAACCCGGCGGCCGGATCGACGAACCCCATCGGCGGCGGAGCGGCCGACTCCTCCTTCAGCCGGATCAGTTCTCCCTCGCACCGTGCCTTGACCCGCCCCAGCGCATGCAGCGCCGCCCGCGCGATGCGACGCAGTTGTTCTGCCTGCGATCGAAGCTGTGCGCCGTCGAGGGCACTTCCACCGGGTCCGGCAAGCAGTTCGCGCAGGCCGCCGGACGGTAATCGGGTGAGGTCGGTTTCGAGCACCGCGATATCGGCCACCCGCGCGAAGCCATGGCCCAGCCAATAGACCGGACCGTCGCCCACGCCGGCACGCACCATCGCGATGCCGGTCTGTCCGGCAAGGTCGAGCGGCGCGGTGGCAACGACAACCGTCACCACCGGCACGCGTTCATCGAGCCGGAGCAGCCCGGCGGCGGCAAGGCTGTGAAGCCGCACCTCGACCGGTCGGCCGTGCCAGCATCCGGTCGCACCCGCACCCCCCGTGGCGTCCGGGTCGATCGGTCCGCACCCGATCCATGCGGCAAGCGCGTTGGCCTCCTTCGGCGTCAACGTGTCGATGCCATGGAGGTCGACGAGGAGGCCGTCCTCGCCATTCGCGGCGTCGAGCGCATCGGCCAGCCTTTGCAGATCGGGCGCGAGGTCGCCGGTGCCGAGTGCGGCACGCACGTCGCGCCGCCATCGCTGGACCTGCGTCCGGTCCGACGCACCGGCGGCGGAGGGTGGCGGAAAGGTCATCGTCAGAAATGGCGGAAACGGTCGATGAGCTGTTCGAGCACCGATCGCAAATCGGTGATCGGCATCGTCGCATCGTCGATCGAGGAACCAAGCGCGATACGCAGCGTCGCCACGGTTCGACCGAGCGCGGTGATCTCCGTCACCAGATGCGCGACCTTTGCCGCCAGCATCGTGACCTCACCCGCCACGCGCACCGCATGGCCCGCCTGCTGCTCCGCCAGATGGAGCATCGACGCTTCGGCCACCTGCCCGATCGCGGTCGCGCCTTGCGCCATCTGGTCGTGCAACGCGGCGATCGCCCCGGCCACATCGGATCGCAGCGCGATCACCGCGTCCTCCGCCAGTTTCTCGTGCAGGGGTATCGCATCGGCCAGCCGGTCCACCGCATGCTGCGCATCGTCCCCCGCCGTTCCGGCCAGTGTCACCGCCTCGGTGCCCAACGCCGTCACCAGGGCGTCGATGACCTCTGTGATGCCGTGCGCGCGATCGTCCGCAGCATCGACGATCGCGTCTGCGTCGCCCGCCCAGGTAGCGGTATCGGGATCGTGCGTGATCGCCGCGAACGACTGGGCGGAGCTATCGATCGCATCGGCCAGCGTGTCCACCTCGGCGGCGAGGGCGGCAGCGCGGCTCTGGAGCTTTTCCGCCTCCGCCGCGATCCGCCGCCCCGCCGCGTCGGCACGCAGCAAACCGCCGACCAGTGCGCGGGCGTTCAGCAGCGCGGACAGCCGGTCCCATGCGGCTTCTTCGAGCGACCAGGCGGCAGCGCGCGCCTCCAGCGCCGCATCGAGATCGCCGAGCGCGTCGCGGGCTGCGGCAACGCTCAAAACAATCCTCCCGTCATGATGCTGGCCAGCCGTTCGGCGACGCGCTGCGGCACTTGTGCTGCCGCTTCAAGCAGGTCGAACAGCAGCCGACCGATCTCGTCCGCTTCGCGGATCAGCGCCCCTGCTGGCATCCCCGCATCGCTTCCGCCACCGGCCGCTTCGGCGGCAAAGGCGGCGATCGTTGCCAGCACCTCCTGCACCGCATCGTCGATCGCCTGTCCGACCTCCCGCTCGACCCCGGTCAGCGCCGCGTGTAATTGGTAATACACTGCTTGATTGGCCAGATCGGCCGCCATCGTCATGCTCCCCCGCGCGGTGATGAGCGCCGCATCGATCGCGGGCGACACCGCCTCGTCGATTTGCGCCTCGACGTCATGCCGCACGCGCTCGATCGCTTCGACGAATGCCGCGATCACCTCGGTCGCCGTGGCGATGGCGGCGGCATGGCGCTCCGCCGCATCGTGACAGGTCGTCGTCAGTGCATCGGCGGCGGCGTCGAGCGCTTGGCCGGCATCGCCGATGGCGGTTTCGATGGTTGCCACCGACGTCCCGAGCGGCGCGCGCGCGCGGTTCGCCGCCTGGTGGAGTTCCACCGTCCGGTCGTGCAACGTCTCTACGGCGGTGATCGCATCGCGATGGTTCGTACCGACGCGCTCGATCCGCTGCTCGAGACCGGCCAATACATCCTGCGCATCGGCCACCGCCGCCTGCTGGCGCTCGACGGCGTCGGACAGGGTGGTGGTCAATGGGGCGATCAACTCTGCCAGTACCGTCGCCGCTGCCGCCATCGCCGACTCCCCCTCGGCGCGGTACCGCCGGATCGTGGCTTCCTGCGCCGCCCGTCCGGCATGCTGCGCCTGAAACGCGGCGAGTTCGGCGATGAGCATGGCGGTGTCGTTCATGGCAGGCGGTCCAGTGCGATCTTGGCCAGATGGATTGCCGGCAGCCACGGGCCGGTCGACAGGCTGACCTGCAATGCCTCACCGATGACGATCGCCTGGGCGGCACTGCTTGCTTCCGCGCGTATCAGGTTGACGACCTGCTGCTCGATCGCGGACTGCGCACTCGACGTCACGCTACGAACGCCCTGCTCGATCCGCGCCCGCAGTGCCGCTTCGATGTGGAGCAATTGCGTCTCCAGCGCAGGGCCCAGCGCGGCGATCTGTCGCGCAAGGCCGGTCGCCTCGGTGTCGACCATATCGAGCATCGCCCTGAAATCCTCGACGACACGCGGGGTCTGACGCTCGCTGATCGCCGATGCGGTCACGGCCGTCGCGGCATGGGCAAGGTCGAGCGCCGTCGTCACGAACGCGTCGGCACGATCGCGCAACGCCTTCCCCGCCGCCGTACAGACGCCAAGCGCGGCGATCGTCGCTGACGGGATCATCGCCTCGATCTCCTGCCCCTTCGTTCGCAAACCCGATTCCAGCGCCTTCGCATCGCTCGTCAGGTCGTCGAGCGCGTCCGCCAGTGCCATGACATTCGCGATGATCGTCACGACGGTCGTGGTTGCGTCCGGCGCCATGCTCGCCTGCATCGCCGACGTAATCGCGGCGACATCAGCATCGAGCGGTGCCATATCGGCGAACGCCGGCGTCTGGTCGATCGCATCGACCTCAGCGAGCAGGTCCAGCAGATCGCGGTGCGCGCCCGCCGGATCGGCCGTATCGTCCCCGCCACCGGTCGCGGCGATCATGTCGAGCAGGATCGACAGGTCCGTTGTCGCCATCGTCAGAACCGCCCGCCGGCCAGCCGCAACGCGAACTGGAGCTGCTTCGCGCTGTCGACCACCTCGGTCAGCCGGGCGAGCGCGTCGTTCACGTCGTCGATCCGCTGTGTGATCGTCGCGACGGTCGCCATCGCTCCCTGCCCCACCGACTGTCCCGTCGTATCGGCGGATCGTGCGAAGGCGGTGCTACCCGCATTCTGCGTCGCGCCGAACAGCGCGTCTGCCCCGCTTCGCACCGTACCCCAGCGCGTCGCACATTCGCTTTCGACCATCTTGTGCAAGGTGGTGCGCAGCCGGGTCATGTCCGCTTCCAGTGCGGCCACCCGCGTCGCGGCCGTCGTCGATCCGGCATCGGTCCTTGCGACGATCGTCGCGACCTCGGCCTTCAGTTGGTCGAGCGCGGCGGGAATCCGCGCGGCCGCCGGGGTCGCCGCCTCGCCGACCACCTTGGCCATGCCATCACCGAGCCGGTTCAACGCCTCCAGCGCACCGACGACCGCCTCCTCCCCCGCGATCAGGGTGCGTTCGGCGGCGGCGAGGTCCTCCTCCGCCGTGGTCAGCGCCGCGAAATGCGCCGCCGCATCGGCCGACGCCGTGGTGGCGTGCGTAGTATCGACGGCCTCGATCATCGCGGCTTGATCCGTCAGCGCGGCTTTGAGCGGCGCGATATCCGCGGCTTCGAGCGCCGCGCAGACCGCCTCGATCTGTTTCGTTCGTTCGGCGGAGACGTCGGTGTCGGATCGGGCCCGCTCGCCGGCCGCGATCAGCGCGACGACAAGATCGTCCAGTACCGCTTCGGAGAAATCCTCGTCCACCAGCATAGGTCCGCCCCCCGACGCCCTCGACGAAACCCGTCCCTTCATGGCAAATAGCATTGTCTGACGAAGAATCCAGCAGTCATCGCGTCACGACGTCGGACGAAAGGGGCGGAGATGTCGTTGCTGAACAGACGCGAAACTATCGGAAGCATCGTCGCCACTTCGCTTGCACTTCCGGCCTTTGCGCAGACCCGGTTGGTTATCCCGTTCGATTTGCGGATATTTATCCCGGCAGCGGCGGTCAGCTACGCCGGACGCAGCTTCGGCGGCGGTACCAAGGTGCGCGTGGACGGGACGCTCGATTGCGGCGTCGCCGGTCCCGCTGCGCTCAGGATCGGCACCGCCGGGTTCGACGAAACGAAGGAATATGACTCGGACGCGCTGGTGCCGGTCGATGGCGGCCCGGCATGGGCGCGGCGGATTCGACCCGGCGCAGCACCGATCGCGGTCGGGCATCAGGACGTGACCGATGCGACGCTGCGAACCGCATGGGCGCTGCCGCCCGGCGCGACGCATGGCTGCGAGATCGTGGTGAACGGCCGCAATCCGCTGGTCCGCGGTGCCCCGGCGATCGACGCGACGTTCACGCTGGGCTTGCGCCGGGGCACGCTCGGCATCGAACGCTGGCTGCGATGCGCGCATGACGGCTTTCCGAGCTATGAATTCCGGGTCGGCGGCCGGGTGCTGCGCGCCTATGACTGTATCGCTGCCGACGCGACGCCGCTGGCGCTGTTCCCGCCGGCGGAGATCGCGTTCACCGCCGACTGGTCGCTGTTGTGATGCCCGGCCATACACCGCGGCGGGGAACGCCCGCATGAGGCGCCCAGGCCGTGCGATCGCGCTTGCGCTGGGGCTGGGGTCCTGCGGTTGGGCCGACACGACTCCCGACCCCGCTCCGGAAGCCGCGATCGCCGCCCCCGATAGTGCGACGCCCGACCCCACCCCTTCGCCGATCGACCCGTCGGTCTATCACGCCCGGCAGGAGCCACTGCCGTTCCGCGTCCTCCCCTTTTCCAAAACGTGCCGACAGTTGCGCAGCCTGCCCCCCGACCGTGTCGGTCCGGTCGAGCGGATGACCTGCATGGTCGGGCGATCGGTCGATGGCATCCGGGACTGGGGACCCGACGTCCGTTCGGCCAAGGCCGGGCGCGCCGCATGGCTCTATGCCCATTGCGCCACCGATGACGCGATCGCCCGCGACGTGAACCTCGACCTGCGCGACGTTGAAGCGTTGACCGGACCGTTCGCGCCCGACACCCTGCGCAAGCCGGGATGCCCCCCGCCGCCCGGCGACGAACCGGTGCGCGGGAACCCGCCGCTCAGGATCGTGCAATCGCCCGACGCCTGTCGCACGCCGACGGCGAACCCGCCGGAAGCAGTCCCGGCAACGATGGTGCGCCCGCGAATCCCGGTGGATTTCTCCCCCGCCGCTACCGCGTGCGTCGCCATGCTCAGGCGGCGGGGATATGCGGTCCTCGGCCGGGGAGCGGACTATGCCGCCGGTTGCGACGGGTATCGCACGATCTCGCTCGCCGATCGGTATCGCGATCCGCCCCCACGGGGCGATCGATGCTATCACGTCGACCCATCGCTGCCGCGCGCATGGGGGAACGACACAGCGGCGCAAACGTCGGCGGTGATCGACCTGTACGCCCAGTGCCGGATGATCGCGCAGATCGCCGCCGACGTCGACCTGTCACAAACCGCCGTTCGCCGGATCGTCGAGCGACAGGACGCGCTGATCCAGACGGCACGGGCGGCGCACTGTGGCAGCGGCCGCGCGCGCCCGGTGCGATAGGCCGGGCGATGGCGCTGTCTCCGCTCGACGTCCGGTCGCGGTTCGTCCGGTATCGCCATGTCGGCATCGGCGCGGTCTCCATTCTCGTTACGGGCTGCAACGGGACCGAGGTAGCGCCCCGGCCGCAACCGACGACCTCGGCCACGGCAATGGTCGCGCGCCCCTCTGCCGACACGCTTGCGACGAACGCCGCGATGCGCGCGGTGTTCGGCGTGGAGCGCGGAGGCATCGTTCGGATCGATGGCGCGGAGGTCCGGTTCGACGACGGCAGGCTGATACGCCCCGGCGCGACCCCGATCCTCGTCGCACGGGGGCAACGGTTGTCGGCGGCACACCCGGACAAGGGGTTCCTCGGCATCTGGTATCTGGCCCCCCACGGCTACGGATTTCGCGTCACGGGGCGCTATCCCGACAGTATCCGGGCGGGAAGTTTCGGCAATCCGCCCGACTGGACGCTGCGGCGCGACCTCGGGACCTATCCGGTGATTCAGGCGACCGGATTCGGCCAATGGTTCGGACATGGCCATGCCTGTACGACGCTTGTAGCGTTGCGACCGCGAAAGCCGGTCGAACTCGCCCGCGATATCCTTACCGGCTATAGCTTCGATCCCGGCGACGACCCCGCACAGCATGAACCGGGCGAGACGATCGACGGCAGCATCGCCTATGATCGCGCCCGGGATGTGCTGATCGTCACCTATCGCGGAACCGTCCGTCAGACCGTGTTATATAGCTATCGGGACGGGGAGTATCGAGTGCCGCCGGTGGGCAATAATCTTGATCGTTGCTGACATCACGGGAACGCCCTTTGACAATTTACTGGAGCGGCAAACACCGGGCCTATCGGATATGCTCGAGCTTCAGGTTCTTGACCTTCACCTTCTTCGTAAGCGGTGTTAATCCGCCACGCGGTCGGCGTATGCCCAGGGCATGAGGTCTTCGAGAGCATTGATATGGTGGCCGCTGGCGAGACGGGTCAGGGTGTCGGTCAGCTAGGCCTGGGGGTCGACGCGGTTGAGCTTGGCGGTTTCGATGAGTGAGGCGATGACCGCCCAGTTGTCACCGCCATCGTCGGAACCGGCGAAGAGCGCGTTCTTGTGGTTGAGGGTCAGCGGTCGGCTGCTGCGTTCGACGGTGTTGGAGTCCAGCTCGATACGCCCGTCGTCGAAGAAGCGGCAAAGCCCGTCCCAGTGGTTCAGCGCATAGCGGATGGCCTCGGCGAGACGGCCTTTGCGGCTGACCTGACCAAGCCGCATGTCGAGGACACGGCGCAGGTCGTCGATGAGCGGTCGGCTGCGTTCCTGCCGGGCGTCGCGGCGGGCATCGGCCGACTGCCCGCGGATCTCGGCCTCCACAACATAGAGCCGCGCGATGTGCGCGAGCACGTCGGTGGCAACTGGCTGCGTCCCGCCTGCGGCCTGTTCGAAGAAGCGGTGACGCACATGCGCCCAGCAGAAGGCGAGTTGCACGTCGCCTGCGCGCGCGAGCTTGCGGTATCCCGTGTAGCCATCCACCCCGGCCTTCGCCGGGGCAGGCTCTGCAACACGCCGCGAAAGCCGGCGAGATGTTCGACATGCTGCTCGGCTGCGCGGTCGTGTGCATAGCGGTAGGCGACCGTAGGCGGATCGCTGCCGCCCCACGGCCGGTCGTCGCGCGCGTAAGCCCATAGCTGCCCGCGCCTGGTACGTCCTCGTCCCGGGTCGAGCACGGGCGCGACGGTTTCGTCGGCGAACAGCTTGCCCGAGCGCTTGAGCATGCCAAGCAGATGGTCGCGCAGCGGCCGCAGCCACCATGCCGCTCGCCCCGTCCAGTCCGCCAGCGTCGAGCGGTCGAGTTCGACGCCTTGGCGCGCGTAGATCTGCGCCTGCCGGTACAAAGGCAGGTGGTCGGCATATTTGGACACCAGCACCTGCGCGACAAGCGCCTCGCTGGGCAGGCCGCCGGTGATGAGGTGGGCGGGTGCCGGGGCCTGCACGGGTGCAGCCTCGCAACCCCGGCAGCCATAGCGCGGGCGGCGGGTGACGAGGACGCGGAAGGTCGCGGGCACCACGTCGAGCCGCTCGGCAACGTCCTCGCCGATGACATGCAGCGCGCCTCCGCAGCAGCCGCATGTCTTGTTCTCGATATCGACGACCTGCTCGACGCGTTCCAGATGCGCCGGCAGCCGGCCACGGTTGGTCTTGCGCCGACGCGGCTCGCGCGGGACGGCCGCCACGGCATCGAGGCTGGCGGCGACCACGCCAAGCGCCGTCTCGGTATCCTCGAACGCCATCTCCAGCTGTTCGTCGTCGAGCTTCTCGGAACGGGCCCCGAAGCGGTGCCGGCGCAGCGCGGCGATGATCTCGTGCAGCCGGACCAGTTCTGCTTCGGCATGGTCGTTGACGGCGTTCAGCCGCACGATTTTGGCGCGGGTCGCTGCCCGCTCGGCCCACAGATCGTCGATCTGTGCCTGCGTTTCCTTGCCCACGACCCGCAGCGCCGCAAGCTCGGCCATGGTCGTGGCGAGCATGTCGCGTAAGCCTTGCGGGTCGGAAGAAAGGTCAGCCTCGATCAGCATCGCGGACGAGTGAATCAGTCCGCCCCTGCGGCGTCAACCGGGCAGTTGCGGCGCCACGGGCTTGCGACCGCCATGGACCCGGCGCCAGTCCGCGCCTTCCAGCAGCACTGCCATCTGTGCGGCGCTCAGCCGGATCACGCCGTCCCGGATGCCTGGCCAGCGAAAGCCGCCCTCCTCGAGGCGCTTGGCCATCAGGCACAGCCCCGTGCCATCCCACCAGACCAGCTTCACCCGGTCCGCCTTTTTCGCCCTGAACACGTACACCACGCCCGAGAACGGCTCGGCACCGTACTGCGCCTTCACCAACGTCGCGAGCGAGTCCGCGCCCTTGCGAAAGTCCACCGGCGCGGTCGCCACCATTACCTGCGCGTCGCTGCCGGGACCGATCAACGCGCACGCCTCAAGGCGCCGATCACCGCGGCAATCACATCGGCGTCCGCACCGCGTCCGACCTTCACCGCCACCCCGTCGATCTCCAACTCGACCATGCCACCGCCACGAGGGTGTCGGGCACGTCGTCGCATCGGTCGCGCAGGAACAATGTCATTCGGTGTCGGCTCGACGATGACAGGCACGAACACCGGCGCTGCTGCCTCCATCGCCTTGCGCGCATCCCGCCGCCAGGTGAAAAGCTGCGACGGGTACAGCCCGTGCCGCCTTGCGACCGCACTGACGCTTTCCAGCCCGGCATGGCTCTCCGCCACCATCCGCGCCTTGGCCTCGTCGCTCCACTCGCGGCGCCCGCCCGCTCCCGTGAACACCTCGAACCGAACCGGCCTCGTGCCAGTATCATCACATGACATCGTCATGGCTGTAGGCCTTCCTGCTATCCCGAAAGCCCGATCCGTCTTCCGTTATCACCCCCTCGGCAAGGTGCCGACCGAACAGCGCTTACGCCGGAACCGACCCCATCTTCTTCCATCGCGCCGGCCGCATCCGCGACCACGGCCTGCAAGCCCAGGGACACCACGCCAGCGCGCTCAATCTGGTCGCCGACGCAATCGTGCTGTGGAACACCACCTACCTCGAAGCCGCCATGCGTCACCTCGATCGGCAGGGTCGCCCGGTGCCGCCCGACCTGCTCCAGCAACTCGTCCCGCTCGGATGGCAGCACATCAACCTGACCGGCGACGATCTCTGGTCTGATCCTGCACCGCGCGACGGCGAACTGCGCCCGCTCCGCCAGATTGTCCGGCTGCCGGCATGATCGCCGCTACCGTATATCTGTGACCCTTTCATGTGACGCCCCCGGTTCGGGATGTGCTTCGATCAAATCCGATGGGCAATACCGTCGAGAGCGGCCCTCCATCCAATTGTGACTGCCAACGGAACAAGGTTTCGGACAAGGCGCGCTATGGGTCATGCTGGATTTTCATCTATTTTCCAGTACATCCCGAGAGCACAAGCGTTCGAACAAACAAGCGTACCCGCACGATCGCGTACCCTTTCTTGACTATTGTGGAATTCCATTGAAAACCGGCCCGAAACCGGAAGTGGGGCGATAATGGACAGTTCGACTTGGACCGACGCGGAGGCACTCGCCTATATCGCGTCCTATGCTGATCTGATGCGGGTATTCGGAGCGGATGCTCAGGCTGGACGCGCCCATCACGTCCAATATGGCCGAGCCGAGGGACGCACCATCACGTTCGATACGATGGCGTATCTTGCCAGCTATGCCGATCTGCGGACGGTATTTGCGGCGGATACGGCGGCGGCAGCCCGACATTATATCCAATTCGGTGCGGCGGAGGGGCGCACCGCTTCGTTCGATGCGATGGGGTATCTCGCGAGCTACGTCGACCTGCGCGCCGCGTACGGCAGCGATACCGGCGCGGCCACCGCGCATTTCGTGCGCTATGGTGCGGCGGAAGGCCGTACGATCACGTTCGATGCGATGGGATATCTGGCGAGCTACGTTGACCTGCGCGCCGCGTACGGCAGCGATACCGGCGCGGCCACCGCGCACTTCGTGCGCTATGGTGCGGCGGAGGGACGTTCGATCACGTTCGACGCGACGGGGTATCTGGCAAGCCATGCCGACCTGCGTGCAGCATTCGGCAGCGATACTGTAGCTGCCACCGCGCATTTCGTGCATTATGGCGCAGCGGAGGGGCGCACGATCACCTTCGATGCGCTTAATTACATTGCGACCTACGCCGACCTGCGCGCCGTGTTCGGTACCGACACGGCAGCCGCTACGTGGCATTTCGTCCAGAACGGTGCCCGCGAAGGACGCATGCCGGGGTTCGACGGTATCCTCTACCTTCTCGGTAACGCCGATCTGACCGCAGCAGGCTATGACATTCGCGCCGCGACCCGTCACTGGATCGTCACGGGTGCAAAGGAAGGGCGGGCCGCGACCGGTACTTTCGGTAATGACCAGACGGCGCATGCGCTCGTCGGGTCGGAGGGCGTGCTGTCCGAGCGGATCAATGTACGCGGCGACCGCGACTGGTTCACGATGGACTTGAAGAAGGACCAGACCGGATCGGTTACGGCCGGTCGTCCCTTGGCCGAAACTGGACCGGTCCCCGACGTGATGGTCGAAGTCTACGACGCCAAGGGGCGGCTACTCGAACGCAACACATGGGGTTGGAGCTATACGAGCTTCATCGCACCGGATGACGGCACCTATTATTTCGTCGTAAGCGGCATGCGTACCCACGCCTACGACCTGCGCTACCAGCGGTTCGATCCGGTGATCGGCACCGAAGGCGATGACGATCTGTCGAACGATATCGTGTCGCAGGTGGTACAGGGACTGGGCGGCGACGACTGGCTGACCGCATCGGGCGGGGGCGACGATATCCTCGAAGGCGGCATGGGCCATGACCTGCTGAGCGGCGGACGCGGCGACAACCGGATGTACGGCAACAACCGCGAGGACAGCGGCAACGACCAGTCCACCGACGCCCTGTTCGACAGTAGTGGCGGCAGCGACCGGCTCTATGGCCAGGGCGGTGACGATACGCTGATCGTCGAGCGGATGTTCGCCAGCGACGACGTGATCGTGATGGACGGCGGGTCGGGCAACGATACGATCGAGTTCAAGTCCGATGTGTCGCTGGTGCGCTATTCCACGGTGACCATGGCAGGGGGCAGCGGCAACGATATCCTCCGTGCCGCTCCCGCTGCGCGAATGACGATCGATGCAGGAGACGGCGACGATCAGGTCTTTCTCGACCTGTCGAACACCACCGATGCACAGGGGGGTACGTCAGGGCAACGGGTTGGCAGCGACATGCGCGTGACGCTGGGGGCCGGAGCGGACGTGGTGATCCTCTCGCCCAACGCACCCGATACGATCGCGCCGCTCACCGGGATCGCCGGGCAGGTCCGCATCACCGACTATCTTCCGCAAGTCGATCGGGTGGCGATCGACAGTTTCCTCATATCGAACCTCATCGATTGGGATACGGCGAAGAACCCGTTCCAGACTGGGCATCTGATGCTCGAGACGGCGGGTAGCGATGTCTTGCTCAAGGTCGACCTCGACGGGGCCGGGACCGCTCATGGCCATGAAACGCTGTTGCGTTTCGAGAACGTCACGCTCGGCACGTTCGGCGCGAGCGATTTCGGCCATCGTCTCGATGGCGCGGCGGAAATCGCACAGACGTTCGTCGGTACGGCGGAAGCCGACCAGTTGCTCGGTGGCAGTGGCGACGATCTGCTCCAGGGATTGGGCGGTGCCGATACGCTGCGGGGCGGCGCGGGTAACGATCTGGTCGAAGGTGGTCTGGGTCCCGATTCCTTGGGCGGAGGTCTCGGCGACGACCGGGTCTATGGCTATTCGGTCGATGGCATCGGAGACGATCTGGCCAACGACACCCTGTTCGACAACAGTGGCGGCAACGACAGCCTGTACGGGCAGGGGGGAGATGACCGGGTAACGGCCGCCCGGGCAGGCCGGATGATGGCCAGCACGATCCTGTTCGACGGCGGCGACGGCAACGACTTCATCCGTTTTGTCAGTACCGGGCGCAATCTCGACACGGTTACGGTCGTGGGCGGCAACGGCAACGACAACATCGGCGTCGGCAGCGTCGCGCAGAGCCGGATCGACGCCGGTGCCGGGAACGATACGGTATCGATCAACATCGGCGGCGGCGATCACCGCATCACGCTGGGCGAGGGATCGGACACCCTGACGCTGAGCGGTACCAGCCTGAACCGTATATCGGGGAATTCGGCGTATCTGACCGATTTCGCGATCGGTTCGGATACCGTACGCCTCACTTCCTATCTCGAGAGCGTGCTGGCGTACTGGTGGGTACCGGACAATCCGTTTGAGAAAGGTTTCCTGAAGCTCGTGCAGTCGGGGAACGACACGTTGCTACAGATCGATCGCGATGGCCGACAGAGCGGCGCCCAGTTCGAGACACTGCTGACCTTCGCTAACACGACCGCCACCGCATTCACCAGCAGGGAACTGGGCTATACGCCGACCGTCGGCACGGCGGCGACGTCCGATGCCGGGATATTGATGGATACAATGAGTCCGGCTTGGGACATGAACGTCTTCCAAGCCGATTACTTCATCGGTTGATCGGGTAGCGAGGGCGTATTCCCGCGGAATGCACCCCCGCTCCTGCGACGTGATCGTTCTCCGGTTCGACAGGTGCGCATATCCTGCGGACCGGTTCGTCAAGGCTCCCGCTGTTCCCGGACGCATCCTCGCTCAGACGGGTGAAGGGCGACAGGATGTAGGCCATCACCGATCGCTTGTCGCCGATCAGGTTGACGTCGGTGGTCATGCCCGGACCGATCGCCAGACGCTGTCCATCGGGTCCGCGGAAGTTCTGGGCGTCGGCACGGACGCGGACCATGCAATGGCGCTCGCCGGTACGCTCGTCGAGCGTGGCGTCGGGCGAGATGGGGAGCGGTGAGAGGATGGTCGAAAACGTACGCTAAGCGTCCCGACCTTGCTGGTGAAGGCGGAGCGGCCTGAACCGTTCGCGGGGCTTGTCGATCTCACCCCATAGATAGTCGCCGGTCAGGCCGATATGCTCTCAGCCCAGCGGCGCGACATGGGCGAGCAGTTCGTCGGGCACGTCCACGCCGCTGCGTCGCAGATGACTGACGGCCCGGTCGAGATAGACGGTGTTCCACAGCGTGACGGCTGCGGTGACGAGGGTCAGTCCGGAGGCACGGTGACGCTGGTTCTCGAAGGTACGGTCGCGCAGTTCGCCGAGGCGGTTGAAGAAGATAGCATGGGCGAGTGCGTTGCGGGCCTCACCCTTGTTGAGGATGCTGCCGGTGCGGCGACGCTGGTCGGGATCATCGAACCAGTCGAGCATGAACAGGGTGCGCTCCACCCGTCCGATTTCGCGCAGGGCGTGCGCGACGGGGTTCTGGCGCGGGAAACCCGCCAGCTTGCGCAGCATGACCGAGGCACTGACGGTGCCGGCGCGGATCAAGGCGGCAAGCTGCAGCGTCTTGTCCCAATTCTCCTCGATCGCCTGGACGTTGACCGGCCCGGCGACGAGCGGGCGTAGCGTCGGCCACGGGTCGAGCGGCGACAGGCCATACAGCCGACGCTCGTTGAGGTCGCGGATGCGGGGTGCGAAGCGGAAGCCGAGCAGGTGGCACAGGCCGAAGACGTGATCGACCGCACCGGCGGTGTCGGTCGCGTGTTCGCGGATCACCAGCTCGCTCTCATGGTCGAGCAGACCGTCGAGGACATGCGCAGCCTCGCCGGCATTGGCGGCGATGACCTTGGTGTGGAACGGCGTGAAGCGGTCGGTGAGATGGGTGTAGAACAGCACACCGGGCTCGGTGCCATAGCGGTCGTTGCGATCGGCGCGCGCTTCGCCCTGACCGCCGGCGCGGAAGAACTGGCCGTCCGACGAGGTGTCGCCCGGCCCCCAGACCTGGGCAAGCGGATGCGCGGTGTGGCAGTCGACGATCGCCGCCAACGCTGACAGGTAGGTTTTATTGCGCACATGCCATTCGGCGGTCCAGCGCAAGCGGGCCAGCGTCAGCCCGCGCGAGCTTTCCGCCATGCGGCCCAACCCGAGGTTGGTCGCATCGGCGAGGATCGCGCCCATCAGCGCCGACGGGTCGGAGGCAGGGGCGCCGCTGCGCGCATGGACGAAGCGATCGGCGAAACCCTACCGTGCGGCGACCTCGACCAGCAGGTCGGTGATGGCCAGCGTACATTATAGGGACACAGATTAACGGTATACGCCGGACTTGATGGAAGCTGGCTATTCTTAGCGCAGGTTTTCGATCCCGAGTTCGCACCACATCCAAGTAAAGTCGTAGGTCGCCATCGGGTCGCTCGGATCGGGCTTGACGCTGCTGCGGTTTTCGAGGTGCTTGAGCCAGGTAGCAAGACGATCGCGGCCCGCGGCGGTCTTGGCGGCCGTACGCGGAGTGATATCGCCCAGCATCCCGACCGGTTCGTCAAGTGTGGCGCGGTACTGGCGATCGAGCATGCCGTGGATGAGCGGGGTCGTGATATCGGGGGATATATCGGGCGCGGGTTCGGGTGCGGTCAGCCCCTCCATTCGCGCCGCCATGGCCTGCTCGACGGTTTCGATGGTGGTGAGCGGGGTGCCGACCAGTCCGGCCAGTGCATCGGCGATGAGAGAGGTGCCGCGCGCGGCACGCTCGGCGGAGGTGACGGCGAGGATCAGGGCGCGGCCCTTGAGTTCGACATTGCCGAGCACCGGGGTGCCGTCTTCCATCGTCACGCCCCACGCCATGCGGCCGGTGCCCTTGGAGGCCTTGCCGGGCCTGTCGCCCAGCCAGTTCCAGAAGTGCGTGGTTTCACGCTGAAGCGCCCGGAGCGTATCGAGCCGCTCGCCGACCAGCGCCTGGGTCACGCCGCGCGCGAAGGGAAAGCGGACGCGGTGGAACACCACCTCCTCGCCATCGCTGTTGTGCAACGTAGGGATGGACACCGGTCCCATGGTCTTCGGCACGACATCGAACAGCCATGCCGTGCTGATGAGGGCGGGAAGGGTGGCCAGATCGTCCGCGTCCAGGGACAACATGGTGCGCGGGCTGCGCTTGCCCTTCGAACGCCGCAGGTCGGCGACGAGCGCCTCGGCCGCCTCCATCGTGAACGACAGCAGTCCGCCCGACAGAAGGTGCCTGCCGCCGACCTCGACGACGCGGGCACCGATCCGGTCCCATTGCTTGAGCGTCTGCGAAGCGCTGCGCTCGGACACGCGCACCGGCTCGCCGCCCCGGATCAGGTCGCGCACGAGGAACCCGCTGCCGGTCTCTACCTCGCTGACTTCGTACAGGCTCATCACCGACGATCGGAGCGCACGCATATAGGCCTTGGCGGGGCCGCTCTCGTTCCAGCCCCGGCGTTTGATATAGTCGTCGACGATGTTGCGGCCATCGGGTTCGAGGTCACGCGTCAGCAAATCCTCGAACGCGCAGCCCCACAGCACGCCCGCCCAATGGTCGCCGACGATATCGGCGAGGTCTTCGTAACCGAAGTCGAACTCGTCCATTGCAAGTTCGAGATGATCGCCGAGTGCCTCGCCCAGATGGTCGGCCCAGGCCGGCGAGGTGGCGAACTTCATCAGACCGGACAGGTCGTGGCCCCGCTTCATGCCGCTTCTCCCTGCTGCTGGCGCCAGGCCGCGACGATGCGCGAGACGGTGGGTTCGCTGACGCCGTAAAGCCGGGCCATCTCGGCACCGGACTTGCGGCCCGAGGTGACGGATTCGGCGATCTCGCGGCGCTGTTTGTCGGCCAGCTTGCGCCGGCGTCCACCGATCCGGCCCTCGGCGCGCGCTTGCGCCAGACCCGCGCTGGTGCGCTCGCGGATCATCGCGCGTTCGAATTCGGCGAAGCTGCCGACCATTTGCATCATCATGCGGCCTGCGGCCGTGGTGGTGTTGATTGCCTCGGTGAGCGAGCGGAAACCCGCGCCCGCCGCCTCGATCCGGTCCATGATGTGAAGCAGATCCTTCAGGCTGCGCGATAGCCGGTCGAGCTTCCAGACGACGATCACGTCACCCGCGCGCAACTGCGCGATCATCTCGTGAAGCTTCGGCCGATCCCACCGCCCGCCGCTGGCAGTTTCCTCGAACACGCGCCGGCAACCGGCTGCATCCAACGCGCGAGCCTGCGCGACGTTGGACTGCTCCTCGCCCTTCGACACGCGAGCATAGCCGATCAGATAGGGTATGGTGTCCAAGCGCGCGCCTTTCCCAAACGGCCGTATCCGGAGGCCGGATCGGCCGCCACGGATTTCCGCTGCCTTCCGCCTTTCACAATCCTCTTTCACGAAGCATCCGAAAGGCAAGTGGTTTCTGGAGGATGGAACATGCCCGCACGCATTCCGATGACCGGGCGTCAGCGCACCGCACTGCTGGCGCTGCCCGACACCGAGGCAATGGTAGTGCGATATCATAGCCTCGACGCCAGCGATCTGGACGCGATCGGCACCGCCCGGACGCCGGCGACCCGGCTCGGCTATGCGCTGCAACTGTGCTACCCGCGCTATCCGGGGCGCCACCTTCGTGCGGGCGAATTGCTGCCGGCGATCATGCTCGACCATATCGCCGAACAGGTCGGCGTGGAGGCGAGCGTCATCGCCGAACAGATTGGCGTGGAGGCGAGCGTCATCGCCGACTTCGCGAGGCGTACGCCGACCCGCTACGATCAGCTCGCCGCGATCAAGGCACGCTTCGGATTCCGCGACCTCAGCCGCCCGGTCCGAGCCGATCTGATGACTTGGCTCCGACAAACCGCAATGCCACTCACCGACGGATGCTATCTCCTCGACCGGCTGCTGGAAAAGATGCGCTCGGAGCACATCGTCATCTCCGGCATCAGCGTCGTCGAGCGGATCGCGGCCGAGGCGATGCACCGCGCCGAAGTCGCGCATGGCCGAGGTCTGCGGCGCGGGGTCACGCCGGACCCTTCTGCGGATGCAGACATGGCATATGCGCGAGGAAACGTTCCGCGCCGCACTCGCCTGCCTGACCGACGCCATCCATGCCGAGCCGCTTGCCGTCTGGTTCGGACAAAGGCGTCGCGCGTCAGCCGACGGGCAGGCATTCCCCCTGGGCGGTCCCGGCGAGGCGGGCGGAAGCGTCAACGCGCATTACGGGCGCGACCCGGTGGTGAAAATCTACACCACCATCACCGACCGCTATGCTCCCCTCCACCAGACCGTGATGGCTGGCACCGCCGGCGAGGCCATCCACGCGCTCGATGGCATCCATGGCCATGCGGCAGCGGTCGATCCCGCCACGCTCCATGTCGACGGAGGCGGCGTGTCCGACATCGTATTCGCGGTCAGCCACCTGCTCGGGCTGGATTTCGAGCCGCGTATCCCGCGCCTGTCGGATCGCCGCCTCTACGCCTTCGAGCCGGCACGCCACTACGGCAGGCTGGCGCCGCTGTTCGGGCGTCGGCTCGCCCGCGACCGCATCATACCCCACTGGCCGGAGATCGCGGAGGTCATTGGCGCGATCCGGAACCGCACGGTCACACCCTCGCTGATCCTCGGCAAACGCTCCGCCCAGCGTCAGCAAGGCAGGCTTGCCGCGGCCCTGCGCGAGATCGGGCGAATCGAACGTACCCTGTTCACCCTGCGCTGGTTTGAGGACGCCGACCTGCGGCGCACCGTCACCGCCGAACTGAACAAGGGCGAAGCGCGCAACAGCCTTGCCCGTGCCGTCGCCTTCCACCGCCTCGGCCGCTTCCGCGACCGCGGCCTCGAACCCCAGCTTACCCGCCACGGCTACGACACCCGCATGCTCGCCGAACAGTTCGATGCCAAGCCGGCCGAGATACGCAAGCTGCTGCGTGGCGGCCTCGATCCGGTGCGTGTCCGGGAGCTCACCGACGAGGTGCGCGCGGCAGGACTGCCGCTGTGATCGCCTGGCTCCGCCATCGTGCGCCTGCGGATCAACAATGTGCGTCTGTCTCACCGTTCGTGCGCTACGTCTCAAGTAATATGCGTTGAGCGATCCCATCCGTCTCAACCAATGTGCGCCGGAAACGGCCCTCTATTGCGCGTTCGGCCGGTCATCATTGCAGGTCGCTATAAATAGCCGGCTGCCATGGCCTTTCCGTCGGTGATCCGTCGCCGCTCACCGGTCTTGCTCGAAACCAGCCAGACGTCGCTCCGCCCCGGGTCGGTTTCGAACGCGGTACGGCCATAGATCTCGCCGGAACCGGCGGGACGGCGCACTACTACTGCTGCCCATTCGGCATCGGGCGAAAAGCTTGCGCTTTCGACGTGTTCCATCGCCAGTACGTCATCAATGGTGATGCGATGCTGGGCAGGAGCAGCGGATGTATCCGATGGCAAAATCGACAAAGCGAGAGCCGCCAGAAATCCTTCAAGACATCGCATGCCTTATCCTCTGTCAGCAGGCGCTGACCATCGACCAGGATTACGGCGCAAACGCGGCCTGTACTTTTAGGCTTGGCGTTCTCCCAAACCGGCTGCGAAAGACGGGTTTTGGGAGGCCGTAATGTTTCTCGTTTTCTGATCCCGATCGGGACGGTTGCGGGGGCCTGGCGTACGATGTTGACCATCCTCTCACCGGACCCCTGACAGCGCGCGGTTCGCGGCACCGCGCTGTTCCCCGCGCTACTCCGCGCCGCCGGGATGTTCCCCGCCGAAGCGCGCCGCGCGTGCCGCTTCCCAGCGCCTGCGCACCGCCGTGCGCGGGGTGTCCAGCCCCAGGCGGCCGGTCGTCGCCACCCATGCCGCGATCGGCGCGCGCAGCGGTTCGGTGGCGGGCGACGGCGGCAGTTCGTCGAACCATTCGCCGATCGCAGGGGCGTTGAACAGCGCGAGGAACAGCGTCGAACCCGCGACAATGCCGGTCATCCAGCGCAGCGGAAGCACGCCGTCGACCGGGTCGGCGGGCACCTGGACCGGCGATCCTGCTTCGGCGATCTCGCCATGGTCGGCACCCGTGGTCATGACTGCCCCGCTTCAGAACTGGTAATAGATGAACGGCGCGACCCCGGCGGGCCGCATCGCGTCGACGATCAGGATCGCCATGCCCAGCGCCACGGCGATCGCCGGCGCGGCGTGGTGGCGCAGCCGCATCGCCGCCCCGGTAAGCAGATGGGCCGGCACCGCATGGATGGCGAGGCCGAAGGCGACCAGCCCCAGCGACAGCGGCGTGACCAGCGTGTTGCGCCAGTCGCCCGCCCCCAGCGCGGCGAGATAGACGACCGCCTCGCCCTCGCCCTGTGCGCGAAAGAAGATCCAGCCCAGCACGACGATGTGGAAGGTGACGAGGATCCCCGCCCAGCGCGGCGGAAGCGGCAGGCCGGCGGGGCGATGCCGTGCCCAGAACCGCTCGATCGCCAGCCAGCCACCGTGCAGCGCGCCCCAGATCAGGAAGCTCCAGCTCGCGCCATGCCATAGCCCGCCGAGCACCATCGTCGCGAACAGGTTGAGATAGGTGCGCACCGGCCCCTTCCGGCTGCCGCCGAGCGGGATGTAGAGATAGTCGCGCAGCCAGCTCGACAGGCTGATATGCCAGCGCCGCCAGAAATCCTGGAGCGAGGCGGCGCGGTAGGGCTGGTCGAAATTGCGCGGGAAGGTGTAGCCGAGCAGCGCCGCCAGCCCGATCGCCATGTCCGAATAGGCGGAGAAATCGCAGTAGATCTGCACTGCATAGCCGTATGCGCCGATCAGCAGGTCGAAGCTCGACCGCGCGGCGGGATCGAGGAACGCTGGATCGACCAGCGCGCCGGCCAGTTGCGAGGCGATCACCGCCTTCTTGAACAGCCCCCATACGATCAGCAGCAGCGCGGCGGCGACGGTGCCGCGATCGATCACCGGCACGCGGCGGAACTGCGGCAACAGGTCCGCGCCGCGCACGATCGGCCCGGCGACCAGATGCGGGAAGAACGACATCAGCAGCGTCAGGTCGAGCAGTCCCGCCGCCGGAATGCGCCGGCGATGGACGTCGACCAGATAGGAGATCGCCTGAAAGGTGAAGAACGACACGCCGACCGGCAACACCACCTGCAACAATGGCAGGTCGCGCCCGAAGCCCAAAGGCTGCAACAGCGCGGCGAGCTGTTCGAGGAAGAAGCCGGCATATTTGAAATAGCCGAGCACGCCGAGATTGGCGACGACGCCGAGCGTGACCAGTGCCCGCCCGCGCCGCCCGCGCCGCCCGCGCCGCCCGCGCCGCCCGTCCGCGCGTTCCCGGTCGCGCACGATCGCCTGCGCCAGCGCCCAGTTGACCACCGCCGAGACGAACAGCAGAGCGACGAACCGCGCGTCCCATGCGCCGTAGAAGAACCAGCTCGCCAGCAGCAGCGCGATCTTGCGCCATTCGTTCGACCGGCCGAGCGACCAGGTGATCGCATAGACGACGAGGAAGAATAGGCCGAAGCCCAGCGTCGGAAACAGCATCCTAGAACCGGTCCGGCGCGGGCAGCGTGGCGAGCGCGCGGTCGAGATCGGCCTGGAGCCGGCGTGCGATCTCCGCGCCGCCGCGACTGGTGAAATGGACATGGTCGCCACGCATCAGCGGCGTCGTGCCCTGCGTCCAGCCATCGGCGGTGCAGCGCCCGCCCATCGCCTGCGCCCAGTCCCAATAGGCGATGCCGGCGGCATGCGCCTGTCGCCGCTGGATCGCCTGCACCGCCGCCAGCGCGGCGGTCGGCCGCCAGATGGCCGAGGTGGGGCAGGGCGGGCTGATCCCGCCCTCGCCGCTTTGCAGCCCCGGAGTGCGCGTGGCGGAATCAGGCGCGCCGAACAACAGCATCGGCACGCCGGGGGCCAGTCGCCGCAGCCGGGCGAGATCGGCGCGCAACGTGGCTTCATAGGCGGCGGCCGAGAAGCCGGGGCGGAACGCCTCGTTGGTGCCGAACGCGATGACGATCAGGTCGGGGCGATAGGCGGCGAGTTCGGTCGCGACGACGCGCTCGTCGGTCCGGCCGAAATGGACGAGCTGCGCGCCGACGGTGCCGAGGTTCGACAGGACGACCCCGCCGCCCCGGCTGCGTGCCGTATCCCATGACGTCAGCGTCACCGGGCCGGCGATCACCGTGACCGATGCGCCCGACGCCTCGCCACCGGCATCGAGCGTGCGGCACTGGCTGCCGCTGGCGGGCGCGGCCAGCGACCAGTCGAGCGACGCCGCGCCGATGCCGAGCCGCACCGTGCCCGCCCCCGGCCCGGTCAGCGCGCACAATGTCAGCCGGTCGAAGGTCCGACCGCCATCGGCACTCAGCGTCACCGTCGCGCCGGGGGTCTGGCTGGTCAGGCTATAGGCGGAAAGGCCCATGCGCACGGTGGCGGCGGGGCGATAGGCCGGCCCGAAAATGCCGTCGACGCTCCATCCCGGCGACTGGGTCGCGGTGATGTCGCGCGTCAGATAGCCGGCATAGGGCCGCCCGACCGCCATCACCCCGCGTCCGCCGCGCCCGAAGCGGGCCTGCAACAGCGTCCGCCAGCTTCCGGTGATCTGGTCGCCGGCGGTGTGGCTATCGCCGATCTGGAGGATGCGGACCGGCGCGGGATCGGCGGGCGCATCCGCCAGCTTTTCGAGGAACGGGCGCAGGTGATCGGCATCGCACAGCGCTCCGTTGCAGGTCGCGGCGGCGCCGGCCTGCGCCAGCGCGACAGCCAGAAGTGCGGGCATCAGCGTGGCTCCCCGGTCGGTGTGGGTGCGGGCCGCCCCGCCGCCTGCCGAACGCGCGCGGCATAGCGGCGCAGGTCGGCGGCGACGCCGCTGGTCAGCCGTTGATAGCCGATCCCGATCATGTGCAGCCCGTCGCCGGTGCGCATCAGCACCGGTCGCCCGGTCTTCGAGTCAGGCAGATAGGCGGTGTATTTCCCGTCCGCGCCCAGCGTCAGCGGGCGCGAATCGACGAACGGCACGCCGAGGCGACGCATATGCGCTTCGTAGAAACCGTCCATCGCCTGCATGTCGGCATCGAGCTTGGGATCGCGGATCACCGGCAGCCCGACCCAATAGACCACCGCCCCGGTCGATCGCGCCGCCGCGACGAACCGGTCGACCCGCTCGCCGATCACCCGTTTCCACCCGTCACCCATCAACGGGTATAGATGCCCGTCGTCATAGACCGCCTGCGCGTCGTTGGCGCCGAAGCTGATGACCACCGCGTCGACCGGGTCGCGCGCCAGTTGCTCATAGGCGCGTTTCTCGAGGTCGAGCTGGCGATAGCGGGTGAAGCCGGTGGCTTCCTTGGCGAATTTCAGCACCTCGAACCCGTCGCTTGCGGGCAATTGCCGGTAGATCGCGTCCCAGATGCCGTTGCCGAAACTGTCGCCGAACACGCCGACGCGCAGCACGCCGCCGCGCCGCATCCGTGCCGTTACCTGTGGGGGGATCGGCCCGTCGACGCCCTGCGCCGCGACGGGGGGTGCCGCGGGCACCGGGGACGGGGCGGGGCCGTCCGTGCTCGCCACCGTCGTCGTGGCCGGCAGGATGCGCCCGTCGCCGGCGAACGACAGCCCGACGATGAAGCCGACGATCAGCCCGAGGACGAGGACCGCCATCCGGTCCGCCAGCCAAGCTACGGGGGTCCATTTTGGTCGGATCATCGGGTCGATCTACCCGACGCCGGAATATCCGCAAGGGAGGCAGATCGGAGTTTTTCGGTATGATCCGCAAACTCGCGGAAGGGCGGGTTTCGAGGCGTTGCCGGCCCGCTCTCCCCGCGTCATCCCCGCGCAGGTGGGGATCCATATACGCCGACGCTGGCGATCGAATCGCGCGCGTGGCGTCTATGGGTTCCCGCCTGCGCGGGAACGACGAACAGCCGTGGCATTGGCTGAAGGTCGATCCCGCCTGGATCGTTTGAAAATGCGTCGAAACGCATTT
>NZ_LMKU01000008.1:0-8171 GCF_001421635.1 Sphingomonas sp. Leaf25 | reverse complement strand
CTCCCGACCACCCAATCAGGATACGCTGTGGGTGGTCGGGAGGGGGAGCGGGCTGGCACCGCATGGAAACCCGCGTTTCCGCGAGTTTCCAGACAGGCTATCAGAACTTGATGTTGGCGTTGGCGAAGAACTGCCGTCCAACATAGTCGTAGCCGGAATACAGCGGCGCGTTGGCGACGGTGGTGAACCCGACCGCGCTGATGCGCGGCGGCTTGGTGTCGAGCATGTTGCGGACGCCGACGGTGAACTGGAACTGCTTCTGCACGTTGAACTGCAACGACAGCGAATGCAGGAAGTAGTTGTCGACCTCCAGATAATAATTGTCGCGATATTCCTGCACCAGCTCGGGGTCGCTGATCCCGGTCAGATTGTCGAACGCGAAATAATCATAGGTCCGGTTGCGGTCGCCATCGGTCCAGTCGAGCCCGTAGCGGATCGTCACGGCGTCGACGTTGAACGTCGCGTCGAAATTGCCGACCCAGTCGGGCGACGTCACAATGCCGTTGGAGTCGGTCAGGAACTCTTCGGGGAACAGCCGGGTCGACTGTTCGGTATATTTGGTGACGTTGGCATTCAGGATGAACTTTCCGCCCAGCAATTCGCGGGCATAGCGGCCGTTGAATTCGAAGCCCTTGACGATGTTCTCCGACAGGTTGACGAAGCTGCTGGTCACGGTCAGCGCCTGGTTGGCATCGCGCTGGACGAAACGGCAGAAACCGCCGGTCGCATCGAAATTGGCGTTGCCGTAGCAGCGCTGGAGGATGGTCGCGCCGCTCAGGTCCGACACGCCATTGTCGACCTTCACGTCGAAATAGTCGAGCGAGAGCGACAACTGGCCCACCGACTCGGGCAGTTGCGGGCGCACCACCGCGCCGATCGTCCAGTTGGTCGACGTTTCCGCGCTGAGGCCGGCTTCCGCGCCGCCGACCCGGAACGAGGTGATGCCGCTGCGCTGTTCGAAGTCCGCCGGTAGGCCGATCGATGCGCAGTTGCGCGCGATGATCCGCTGGTTGGGCGATTGTTCGTCGGCGACCGGCAGCGCGCTGCACGGATCGCTGGTGGTGGGCAGGAAGCCGCTGGTGGCGCCGAGGAACTGTTCGGCCAGCGCGGGGGCGCGGTACGACGTGCCATAGCTGCCGCGCACGCCGAAGCCGCGGAACGGCTCCCATTCGCCCGCGACCTTGTAGGTCACGTCCGAACCATAGGACGCATAGTCGGTATAGCGCGCCGATCCGGTGAGGTTCAGGCGATAGAAGAACGGCTTGTCCTCGAAGATCGGCACGAAGATTTCGCCGAAGCCTTCCTTCACATTGTCCTTGCCGACCGTGGGCGTCGCCGCCGTCAGGCCGAACAGGTTGCCGTTCACCGAATTCAGGTCGGGCTGATCGTCGATGCTCTGGCGACGATGCTCGACGCCCAGCGCGACCTGCACGTCGCCGGCGGGCAGGCGGAACAGCGGACCGTCGATGTTGAAGGCATAGGTCGTCTCGCGGAAGCGCGTCTTGCCGATCGTGTTCTGGACGATGTAGTTGCGGAACGCGGCGGGCAGGTCGCCGCCGATCACGCCGGCGGTCAGCGCCGGTGCCGCGACGCAGGTCGGGTTGGCGGCGGCGCTGGCGCAACTGAAGGTGCCGTTGGCGTTGGCCACGACGTTGAGCGAATTGGCCAGACGATCGGTCAGGAACGATTCGGCTTCATAGGTGCCGTCGTTGAACGACTTGCCGACATAGGCGTCATAGCGCCAGCGCGGGAAGAAGAAGTCGCCACGCACCCCGCCCGACGCACGGACATAGTCGACCGTCTGTTCGGACGACGTCATGCCATAGCCGATGAAGGCGCGCGCCGCGATCAGCCGGCCGCTCGACGTGTTGGTCGGATTGGCGAACGCGCCGTTGCGGATCGCGGCAGGCAGCAGCGGGCTGCCCTGGAGATAATCGAGCGACAACTGGCGGTAGAGCGGCGTCGACGACTTGCGGCGCGTCGCCAGCAGCTCGCCATACACCTCGGCATCGCCAAGAAAGCCCAGCTTGTAGGTGGCGGCGAGATAGCCGGTGTAGATTTCGGCCGAGTTGATGAGCGGCTCTTCTTCCTGCCGCGGATCGAAGGTGTCGCGGTCATAGGTGCCGACGCCGAGATAGCCGGGGAACGGCCCGGTGGTCACGCCCGGCGCGGGCACGAACCGGTTGAACCGGCCGATGGTGCCGCTGGTCCGGCCGATCGCGTCGCGCGTGGGGAGACCCAGCGTGTTGATCGTCACGCCGCCATTGTCGATCGTGAAACAGGCGCGCGGATCGTCGGGCGCGAAATTGTCACCCGACCCGAATGCCGAGCCTTCGCCGTTCAGGAAGCCGCCGATCGGGCAGCCGAAGAAGGGCACGTCGTTGCGCGAGAGCGTGTCGCGCTTGCGATATTCGGCCGAGCCGATGATGCTCAGCCGGTCGTTGTTGAAGCCGAAGCTGGCGCTGCCGCGCCGATCGATGCCCGCGCCCACTTCGGGAACGTTCACCTGGAAATTGAGCTGAAGGCCGTTCAGCTTCTGGTCGGTGATGATGTTGACCACGCCGGCGACCGCGTCGGAGCCATAGACCGACGACGCGCCGGCCTTCAGCACCTCGATCCGCTCGACGATGGCGTTGGGCAGCACGTTGAGGTCGGCGGCGAGCAGCGAGCCGCGCGTGCCGCCCGGGGCCAGGCGGCGGCCGTTCAGCAGGATCAGCGTGCGGTTGGGGCCAAGGCCGCGCAGGCCGAGCGTGTTGGCACCGCCGCCGCCGTCGGTGACGAAGCCGCCATAAGCGCTGTTGATCTGCGATGCGCCCTGCGCGATCGCGTTGCTTTGCAGCGCGTCGGCGATGCTGGCGAAGCCCGCCTGGGTGATTTCGTCACGGCCGACCACGGTGATCGGCTCGGCGACCGAATATTCGTCGCGGCGGATGCGCGATCCGGTGACGACGATGTCGGCCCCGGCCGATTGCGCGTCGGCGTTCGGCGACTGCGGGCTTTGCGCGTCGGCCGGCACCTGCGTCGGATCGGGCACCGGGCTGGTCTGCGTATCGGTGGCGATGGTCTGTGCCGCCGCAGGCAAAGCGATAGCGATGGCCAGCGGCGTCAGAGCCGTGGCCACATAAAGATGTGACAGCTTCACGTAGTTTCCCCGTTTATTCAGCCGCTTGGGCTTGATCGATATAAGAGTATTTATATTGGAACCCGGCAAGCGGCAAAATGTAGGCCCTGCCTACTAGCGTCGCCGGTGTTGCCGAAGGGACACACCGGCCGTGGGTTATGGCCAGGATCGTCGGCGGCATGCTGCGCCGGTTTCTTCGGGCGATGTCAGTTCTCGAAGCCGATGTCAGCGGTAGGCGTATGATCGCTTGCTAAGCGGGGCCGGCATTTGTCACAGTCGGTGTCGCTGGCGATCGGACTCGATGTCAGCAGCTTGCACTTCCCTCGAAGTGGAGGTCGGCAGATGGCAGAAGTAGCTCCGGACCTGAGCCTCGTGCCCGAGCCGTTATGGCAGGAGGCGGAGCGGCGTGCGACGGTGCTTCGCCCTTTGGCAGCGTTGCCGTCATGTCCCCGCGAACAGGCCCGCGCAGCGGCTGCGGCCTTGGGCGTGACCGAGCGCCAAGTGTACCGTTTGCTCCGAAGATGCCGTGAGGGTGGCGGTGCCCTGACCGCCATGGTCAGCAGTGGGTCGGATGGCGGTCGCGGCAAGAGGCGTATCGAGGAGCGCCGCGATGCCTTGATCCGCGACGCTGTAGCCGAGCTGTACCTGACGCCGCAGCGGCTGTCGGCCGAGAAGATCGTGGTTGAGGTTCGCCGACGCGCCCGCGATCAGCATGTGTGCCCGCCATCGGCGAGTACCGTTCGGCGCAGGATCGCGGCCTTGTCGCAGGAGGAGCGGCGCCGACGCGGCGACGTGACCGTGCCGGAAGCAGTGCTGGGATCGACCGTGACGGCGAAGGCGCCGCTCGACGTGGTGCAGATCGATCATACGCCGGTGGACCTCATCCTGGTCGATCCGATCGAGCGCCGCCCGATCGGCCGACCCTGGGTGACGGTCGCGATCGACATGTTCAGCCGCTGCATCGCCGGATTCCTAGTGACGCTGGAAGGGCCGTCCTCCACCAGCGTCGGCCTGTGCCTGGCGCATGTCGCGTCGGACAAGCGGGCATGGCTGGAAGCTATCGGGGTCGATGCAGACTGGCCGGTGATAGGGCGCCCCCGGCAGATCGGGGTAGACAATGCCGCCGAGTTCCATTCGGAGGCACTGGAACGCGGCTGTGCCCAGCACGACATCACGATCGACTGGCGACCGCTCGGGCGACCACAGGTCGGTGGTGTCGTAGAACGGGTGATCGGCACGTTGATGGAGTTGGTGCATGGCCTGCCGGGCACGACCTTCTCCAACGTCATGCAGCGTGGACGCTACGACAGCGACAAGGCTGCGTGCCTGACGCTCGCGGAGCTGGAACGATGGTTGGCCGTCGCCATCGCCAAGCTCTACCACCTGCGTCCCCATGCCGGGTTGGACGGCGCAGCCCCGCTGCGACGCTATCAGGAAGGTGTGCGTGCCCTTGCCGCTGACGGTCGGGCACCGCCCACGCCGCGTGATCCGCGCGCGTTCCTGATCGACTTCCTGCCCGTTGTCCGGCGAACCTTGCGGCGCGACGGGATAGTGATAGACCACATCCACTATTTTTCGGATGCGCTGAAACCGTGGATCGAACGGGACGGACCACCCCGGCGCGTACTCATCCGCCGAGATCCCCGCGACCTCAGCCGCATCTACGTCCATGACCCGGACGACGGCGGCTATCTCGAAGTCGGCTACCGTGAACTTTCCCGGCCACCCGTCTCGCTGTGGGAACACCGTCTCGCCCGATCCCGCCTGCGCCGGCAACGGCAAAGTGAGGTAGACGAAGGCGTGCTGTTCGCCGCGATCGAGGAGATGCGCGAGATCGAAGCTCAGGCGCGAACTACGACGCGCACGACCCGGCGCAATCAGGCCCGCCGGATCGGGCTGCGTGTCATCACCGAGCCCGATCCTCGGTTGAGCGAACCTGCCTCGCCTTGGCCGGTGCTAGCGGTCGATGGCACAGCATCATCCGAGCCTTTCGACGTGGAGGAGTGGTGAGCATGACGGGCGAGCCGGATCATCTCTCGCCCGCTGCTCGCGCTATTGCCGACCTGCCAGCCTCGGAACGCCTAGCCCATATGCACGGCCAATGGTGGATCGCTCATCCCCACGCGGAAGCAGCGCTGGCGCGGCTCGATGACGCCTTCCGATTTGGACCAAGCCGCATCCGGCCGCCCAACCTGCTGATCGTAGGGCCGACCAACAACGGCAAGAGCATGATCGCTGAGAAGTTTCGGCGCCTGCATCCGCCGCAACCGAGTGCGTGCGGCCAGCGCGAGGTAGTGCCGGTCGTGGTGATGCAGATGCCGACCGAACCGAGCGTCCGGCGGTTCTACGGGGCGATCCTGACCGCGCTCAACGCGCCGGTGTCGTTCAACCTCCCTGGCGAACGTCTCGAACGCTATGCGCTCGACCTTCTGCGCGCCGTCGAAGTGCGGGTGCTGATCGTGGACGAGCTGCACAACTTGCTCGCCGGCACGCACCGTCGCCGCGCCGAATTCCTGAACATGCTCCGCTTTCTCGGCAACACGCTCCGCATCCCGATCGTCGGCCTGGGCACCAAGCAGGCGCAGATCGCGGTGCGCAGCGACGACCAGCTTGAGAACCGTTTCGAACCGGTCCCGCTGCCGGCATGGCACGACGACGGCGTGTTCGCGCGCCTCCTTGCCAGCTTCGAGCGTGCGCTGCCGCTGCGCGAGCGATCGACGCTGGCGGACGCGCCCGAGCTACGCAGCATAGTGCTGCGCCGTTCCGCCGGCCTGATCGGCGAGGTCGCGGCCTTGCTGACCGCCGCGACGGTTCATGCGCTGCTGCACGGACGCGAACGGATCGACCGCGTGATGCTCGAAGGGTGCGACTTTCGTGGGCCGGACGAACGGCGCGCCCTGTTCGAAGCGTCCTTCCCCCGTGTTCGATGAAGTCGAGCTGATGGGCGACCTACCGCGCCCGCGCTGGCCGCTGCATCCGCAACCGCGTCCGTTGGAGAGGCTCGACACCTACGTCCGCAGACTGGCCGACACCTACGGCATGGGTGTGGCGACCTTCTGTCGATATGGCCTCGGCTGCAATGTCGGCGACCTTGATCGCTGCGCGGACGATCCGCCCCAAGCCTTGCTGGATCGACTGTCGAGCGGCACCGGTCAGTCGATCCGCCGGCTCCGCAACATGACCGACGCCCGCTGCCATGCTCGAACCAAGGTGGCGGCGCGCTGGGTAATCCGCTGCGATCCGGAAATCGTCCACAAAATGCGGTTCAGATTTTCTGGACACGGCGGGTTTGTGGACAGTATTTAGAGACGGTCAGCACGCTATTTTGCGGATGCCGGCACGCTCGTCCACAAACCGAGCGGATTAGGGACAGGGGTAACACGATGCCGGACGTGCTGGGCTATGCCCGCGTTTCCACCAGCGACCAGGACCTGGAGGTGCAGCGGCGCCGGCTGACCGGGGAAGCCGGCGCGATCCGGGTGTTCGACGACATCATATCCGGCAAGAGCTTCGATCGACCGGGCCTAACCGAGATGCTGGGCTTCTGCCGTGCCGGTGACACCATCTGCGTAGTGCGCCTCGATCGGCTCGGCCGCTCGCTCAAGGAGCTGCTGGAGACGATCGACACGTTCAAAGCACGCGGGCTGGCGTTCCGATCGTTGGAGGAGCGTCTGGATACGTCGTCGGCCGCTGGCGAGCTGGTGTTCCACGTCTTCGGCGCCATCGCACATTTCGAACGGCGGCTGATCGTGGAGCGTACCCGCGACGGGATCGCCGCTGCCCGCGCACGCGGCAAGGTGCCGGGGCGGCCGACGCTCGACACCGACAAGCTCGCCTCGGCGCTTAAGCTGGTCGAGGCAGGTGTCCGTCCGGCGCAGGCTGCGAAGCAGCTTGGGCTTGGACGATCTACCCTTTACCGGGAACTGGCGCTGATCCGCCACCTAGCCCCGGACACGCCGTCGCTGGAGGGAGCGGCATAGATCACTCGCGCCGGATCGCCAGTAAGCTCCTTCTGCTTGCCCGGACCCCGCTGATCGTCCAGCTTGCAAGACCATGACGGCATCACCCATCATCATTGGCTTGAGGAAGAGGTTCGAAACCGGGCCCGCAACGCCTGATGGATCGGACTATCGGGTATTTACAACGGCCTTTGATGAGATTGTCGGTCCGGCCAACCTTTCCACCTTGCTTCCCCAGCTAACCAAGGAGCAGCAGCGCAGCTTCGATGATGCGAACAGTCAACTTGACACTCTTTTCATGGGTGAGCGAGTAAAGATTGCAGCAAGCGGCGCAGCTCTCGTTCGTGATCTTCAGGGCCATCTTCCTGTTGAAGAACGCGCTCGCGCCGTAGTATCCTTCCTGATCGATCACTCAGGCTCGATGCGCGGTCTTCGAATGATGTCAGCGCTTCTTGCCGTCGAAGGAGCTGTGGACGCGCTAGACGGAGCGGGCGTTGCCACCGAGCTGCTTGGATTTACCACAACCAGTTGGAAGGGCGGCAAGTCTCGCCAGGCTTGGCGTTGGGCGGGCAAACCTCCGCGCCCCGGTCGGTTGTGCGACCTGAGGCACCTGATTTACGGGGCGGCCGATCGGAACACTCGTCATCCGTGGCACCTGAGGATGGCGCTACGGCCGGACATGCTCCACGAAAATATTGATGGTGAGGCGCTGATCTGGGCGGCAGATCGGCTCGATCCTACGAAATGGGCGCGCCGAATAATCTGCCTTATCTCTGATGGTGCACCGATCGATGATTCAACACTGCTCGCGAACGACGACCAAAGTCTGCTGACCCGGCACTTGGAGCAATCAGAACAGCGTCTCATCGCTGAAGGCTTCACGATCGGCACGCTTTTGATCGGTGGCGAAAATGTTCGCGAACCGGCTCTCTTTGAAAGAGCGGAGGAACCTCAAGAGGCCGGTGTCGCTCTCATGCGCTTGGTAAGCCGCGCCCTGGTAGGACGGCCTAAGCCAACGGAGTAGGTGGCTGTGGATCGGCGTGGAAAAGGGACCCCGGTAGCGGGGTGATCGGCGTCGAAAAAGGACCCCT
>NZ_LMKU01000007.1:67796-71752 GCF_001421635.1 Sphingomonas sp. Leaf25 | reverse complement strand
CCGGGGATGATCCGGGCGGTTCAGGCCTGATCCAGGCGGCCGTATCCCCGGCACGACCGCGGGGATGACCGTCACAGAACCCATCTGGCCGTAACTATGGTGCAGAAGTCGGCAAACTTCCGAAATTCGGCAATTTCCTGCCGACCTTCACGCCGAACTATCGCGCGACGCGTTTTCGGACGGTCTGGATCGAATTTCGGGAACGCCAGCGGCTTCCCAGATGCTATTTCACTCGGGTATTCGGGAAGTCAGGTCAATCTCGGAGGCTGTCGTGCCACCACCATTCCCGGTCAGGCTTGTCCCTCACGATCCAGCATGGGCTCTGCTGGCCGCGAAGGAAGCGCATCGGCTGCAACAGCACGTTTCCTCGATCGATGTGGTTCACCATGTCGGGTCTACGTCGATCCCCGGCATCGCCGCCAAACCCGTGCTCGATCTGATGCCAGTGGTCACGTCGCTCGATGTGTTGGACACCGAAAGGGCGACGCTCGAAACCCTCGGCTATCAATGGCACGGCTCTTACGGCCTAGAGGGGCGACGGTACTGCACCTTCGATGACCCGAATACCGGCCAACGCTCGATCCAGCTTCATTGCTTCATGGCAGGCGATCCAGCCCTTCGCCGTCATCTTGCGTTCCGCGACCACCTGACCAAATCGCCGGAGCTGGCTCGGGAGTATGAAGCCGAGAAGGTCCGATGCGCCTGCTGCATCCGGACGACAGCCACGCCTATGCCGACTGCAAGGATGCGTGGATCAAGCGCGTCGAGACTGACGCCCTAAGCCAACATCCCCTGAGGTGGGGACCTTCCCAAAAACGAAAGTGCGGTGGGAAGCTGGAGGCGTTGATCGTGCGGAGGGCTGCCTGCGGGTCCTGCTTTCCCGAAACCGGTGCCCGGTTTCGCTTTCCCAAAAAGTGCGACGGAGAAACGGGAACGACCGCTATCGGAAAAGCGCCGCCGCCATGCCCCCTCCGCGTCTCCGCACCTCCGCGTGAATCAGGAACCCGGCGCGATCCCGCGGGCCAGCAGGGTCGCCACCGCATCCGCTACCGCGTCGGGGGAGCGATCCTCGTCCCATACCCCGTAGCGCAGGCCCAGGAACACGTTCATCCCCATGATCGCCCACGCATGGACCTCGGACACGTCCGCGCGTACTTCGCCGCGCTGTGCCGCCGCCTGTAGCCGCGCCAGAATCCGCTCCGCCGTCGTCGCATAATGGCGGCGGAAGCTGGCCGGGTCGACGAATTCGGCCTCGTCGATGATCCGGTACAGTTCCTTGTGCGCCCGCACGAAGCGGATGAACTCGAACAACCCGGCGCGCTCGGCCGCGATCTGCCCGTCAGCGTCGCGGATCGCGGGGGCGACATGGTCGCGCACCTGCGCCGACATGTCGGCCACCAGCGCGCGGAACACCGCGTCCTTCGAATCGAAATAGGTGTAGAAACTGCCCAGCGCCACGCCCGCCCGCCGGGTGATGCCGCTGACCGACCCGTCGTGAAACCCCTTCTCGCCGAACTCCGCCGCTGCCGCGTCGAGGATCGCGCGCTGCGTGCGCCGCCCGCGCTCGGTACGCGGCGTCTTGTCCGGCGTGTGCGCCTCGCTCGCCATTTTCGGCCTCTCCATCCGGTTAAAGTTGAAACCCGGTTCGACTTTCAGTATAGCGCTTCGCAACGACGTACAACCCGAACCAACGGGTGGCGTCCAAAAGGGAGAGGTTGATGCGCCGCACGTTCGCAATCCGCACCGTCATGCTGCTCGGCAGCGCCATGGCCATGCCGGCCGTCGCACAGGAAACCCCACGCAAACCCCCGGCCGAGGCGCAGTCGATCACGCAGGATCAGGGCGACGGCGACATCGTCGTCACCGCGCGCCGCCGCGCCGAAAGCGTGATCGACGTGCCGATCGCCATGTCGGTCGTGACCGGCGATCAACTCACCCGCACCGGCGCGGTCGACATCACCGCGCTGCAGGACAAGACGCCGAACCTGACGCTCCAGATCGCGCGTGGCTCCAACTCCACGCTGATCGCCTTCAGCCGCGGCGTCGGGCAGCAGGACCCGCTGTGGGGCTTCGAACCCGGCGTCGGGCTGTACCTCGACGATGTGTACGTCGCCCGCCCGCAAGGCGCGGTGCTCGACATATTCGACGTCGAGCGGGTCGAGGTGCTGCGCGGGCCGCAGGGCACGCTCTACGGCCGCAACACCATCGGCGGCGCGATCAAATATGTGACGAAGCGGCTGGGCAACGACTATGCCGCGACCGCCCGCGCCTCCTATGGCTCGTACAACCAGTTCGACCTCGTCGGACAAGTCACGGTGCCGCTCACCGACAGCCTCGCGATCGGCGGCGCGATCGCGCGCTACAAGCGCGACGGCTATGGCACCAACCTGACCACCGGGGCGGATCAATATGACAAGGACGTGCTGGCCGCGCGCGTCTCGGCCGAATGGACGCCCGGCGACGGCGTGTTCGTGCGACTGGCGGGCGACCGCACGCTCGACCGGTCGAACCCGCGCCACGGCACCCGCCTGCTCGGCAACGGCACCGACGCGCGCTACGCGCCGACCGCCAGCGTCTACGACACCCGCGCCGGGGTGGGCGATCGCAACCGGGTGGTGGCGCAGGGGCTGTCGCTGACCGGCGAGTTCGGCCTGTCCGACACGCTCACCGTCAAATCGATCAGCGCGTACCGCGAAGGCGCCACCAACACCGTCATCGATTTCGACAATACCGCGCTCCCCACACTCGACGTGCCGGCCGAGTACGACGACTGGCAGTTCACGCAGGAGCTGCAACTGTTGGTGCAGGGCGACCGGTTGCAGGGCGTGTTCGGCCTGTTCTACCTCAATGCCCAAGCATCCGGCGCGTTCGACACCGTGCTGGGCGGGTTGAACCTCACCACCTTGACCGCCGGCGAGGTGAAGACCAAGAGCTATGCCGCGTTCGGCGACCTGAGCTACGACCTGACCGACAAGCTGCGGATTTCGGCCGGCCTGCGCTATACCAAGGACGACAAGACCGGCACGGTGTTCCGCCGCAACTATACCGGCATCCGCTCACCCCGGTTCGGCAATGCCGCCGCGGTGCCGGGGCTGATCCGCACCGATTACACCAACGACCGCAGCTTCGACCAGTTCACCCCGCGCGTCTCGATCGCCTATGAACCGCGCCCCGACCTCAACCTCTATGCGTCATGGGGCAAGGGGTTCAAATCGGGCGGTTTCGACATGCGCGGCGACGCGGTGTTCACGCCAACGACGGTGAACGGTTATGATCCCGAAAAGATCAGCAGCACCGAAATCGGCATGAAGGGCGCGTTCCTGAACCGCACGCTGTTCCTGAACCTCGCCGGCTATTATTCGCGCTACACCGATCAGCAGGTGACGATCCAGGTGCCCAACGTTGCCGGCGGCATCGCCAGCTTCGTCGACAATGCCGGCAAGGCCGACATCTACGGCCTCGAGATCGAGGGCCGCATGGTCCCGTCGCGCCATTTCTCGGCACAGGTGTCGTTCGGTTACACCAATGCCGATTATAAGGAATTCCTGACGTTCGTCGGCGGCGGCACCACGCCCGTCGACGTCGCCAACAGCCGCGTGTTCCAGAACACCCCCGAATTCACCGCCGCCGCCTCGTTCACCGCCTCGACCGACGTCGCCGGCGGCACGCTGTCGATCACTCCCGAAGTGACGCTGCGCAGCGATTATTCGCTGTTCGAAATCCCGACCCCGGCGCTGGATCAGGACGGCTATGCGCTGGTCAACGCCGCCGCCAACTGGATTTCGGCAGGCGGCCGCTACCGGCTCGGCGTGGCGCTGCGCAACCTGACCGATCAGCGCTATCGGGTGGGGGGCTATAATTTCCCCGGCGCGCTCTTCGGCAATTCGGTGATCGGCTACTACGGTCCGCCGCGTACCGCCACCGCGACGTTCGAGGTGCGGTTCTAGGGCGGACGC
>NZ_LMKU01000007.1:39546-67791 GCF_001421635.1 Sphingomonas sp. Leaf25 | reverse complement strand
GGGGGGGGCGGGGGGGGGGTCGGCCCACGAGGAAACAGAAGCGTTCCACAACCGGCCGACCCACCCCCAACCCCTCCCTTGTCAGGGAGGGGAGCAGGTCGGGACGGCATTTCGTCGAAGGTCGATCCGGCCTGAAACCACGACGTCCGTCGTTCCCGCATCGTCGGGAATGACGGAAACCCGGCATCGCCTGTAGAGGGCCATCATGAAGAACCCCCGTCTCACCCTCGCCATGCTGCTGCTGGTGTACAGCTTCAACTTCCTCGACCGGCAGATCTTGTCGATCCTCGCGCAACCGGTGCAGCGCGACCTCGGCCTTGACGATTCGCAGATGGGGATGCTCGGCGGCCTCGCCTTTGCCGCGCTCTATTCGACGCTGGCAATCCCGCTGGCGCTGATCGCCGATCGCACCAGCCGAAGCTGGGTCATCACCATCAGCCTCGCGGTGTGGAGCGCGTTCACCGCGCTGTGCGGCACCGCGCAGAATTTCACCCAGATGTTCCTGTTCCGCCTCGGCGTCGGGGTGGGGGAGGCGGGCGGCGTCGCCCCGTCCTATGCGCTGATCGCCGATAGTTTTCCGCCCGAACGCCGCGCCCGCGCGCTCGCCGTCTATTCGCTCGGCATTCCGCTGGGCGCGGCGGGCGGCGTGCTGCTCGGCGGCTATATCGCGCAGGCGGTGGAATGGCGCACCGCGTTCTTCACGGTGGGGCTCGCCGGGCTCGTCATCGCGCCGTTCTTCCGCTGGCTGGTGAAGGACGTTCCGCGCGGACCGGTGGCCGCCGACCGCGTTCCGGTCGGCCGGGTGTTCGGCATCCTCGCCGCCAAGCCGGGGTTCTGGCTGCTGGCGTTCGGCGCGGCGGCGGGGTCGATGTGCGGCTATGGCGTGGCGTTCTGGCTGCCCAGCCTGATGATGCGCAGCTTCGGCCTGTCGCTGGTGCAGACCGGCCAGTTCTTCGGCGCGCTGCTGCTGACCGGCGGGGTCGCGGGCATCCTGCTCGGCGGTGCGCTCGGCGACCGGCTCGGCGCGCGGAACAAGCGCTGGTACGCGCTGCTGCCCGCCGCCTGTTACGTGCTCGGCACGCCGCTGTTCATCGCCGGCGTGCTGTCGGGCGGGTGGGCGGCTGCGTTCGCGCTGTTCCTGCTGCCGCAGGCGCTGGTCTATGTGTGGCTGGGGCCAGTATTGACGGCGGTGCAGCACCTCGTCCCCGCGCATATGCGCGCGACCGCCTCGGCGTGCTTCCTGCTCGTCAACAACCTGATCGGGCTGGGGCTGGGAAGCTGGGCCGTCGGCGAACTGTCGAAAAGCCTCGCACCCACCTACGGCACCGAATCCTTGCGCTACGCGATCGCGGCGGCGCTGTGCCTGTATCTCGTTGCCGGCACGCTGATGGCGCTCGCGAGCCGGCGGCTAGAGCGCGACTGGGTAGCCTGAGTTTCGGGCTCACCCCAAGGGCGTGAGCCAGCCTGCCTCGGGCCTTCCCGCCGCTCGCGTGAGCCTCAACGCTCCCGCGTAGCCGCGAACGTCACCTTGGAATATCGATCGGCGATATAGCCGACTTCCCACGCGCTCTTGGCCAGAAACACTGGATTGCCGTCACGATCCTTGGCCATCGCCGATCGGTGTAGGTCGGTGAACGCCTTCAGGTCGACCGGATCACCCGCCGACACCCAGCGCGCGGTTTCGAACGGGGCCATTTCCAGCCCCGCCGCGACCTTGTATTCGGCATCCAGCCGCGACAGCAGCACGTCCAACTGCAACTGCCCGACCACGCCGATGATCCAGTTCGATCCGATGTCGGGATAGAAGACCTGCGTCACCCCTTCCTCGGCCATGTCGTCGAGGGCTTTCCGCAACTGTTTGGTCTTGGTCGGATCCTTCAACACCACGCGGCGCAGGATTTCGGGCGCGAAATTGGGCAGCCCGGTGAAGCGTACATCGGCCCGTTCGGACAGCGTGTCGCCGACCCTGAGCGTCCCGTGGTTGGGAATGCCGATGATGTCGCCCGGAAACGCCTCGTCCGCCAGTTCGCGTTCGCGCGCGAAGAACAGGATCGGCGAATGGATCGCGATCGGCTTGCCGTGGCCGGTCGGGGTCAGCTTCATGCCGCGCCGGAACGTCCCCGAACACAGCCGCATGAACGCGATGCGATCGCGGTGGTTGGGGTCCATGTTCGCCTGCACCTTGAACACGAACCCCGTCACCTGCGCATCGCTCGGTGCGACGGGGGCGGGCTCGGCCGGCTGCGGCCGTGGCGGCGGGGCATGGGCGGCGATTGCGTCGATCAGCGAATCGACGCCGAATTCCTTCAACGCCGACCCGAAATACACCGGCGTCAGGTCGCCCGCGCGATAGGAATCGCCGTCGAACGCGGCATAGCCCGCCACCGCCAGCTCGGCCTCCTCGCGCAGCCGCTGGGTCCCTTCGGGCGACAGCACGTCGTCGATGCGCGGATCGTCGAGGCCGGCGAACTGTTCGACCTTGCCTTGGAAATCCTTGGTTCCCGCCTCGGGCTGGAGCAGCCGGTTGTCGACGAGGTCGTAGATCCCTTCGAACTGTCCGCCCATGCCCGCCGGCCACGTCATCGGGCACACGTCGAGTTGCAGCATCTCCGCCACTTCGTCGAGCAGCGCGAACGGATCGCGCCCTTCGCGGTCGACCTTGTTGACGAAGGTGATGATCGGCACGTTGCGCAGGCGACATACCTCGAACAGCTTGCGCGTCTGCGGCTCGATGCCCTTGGCGGCGTCGATCACCATCACCGCCGAATCGACGGCGGTCAGCGTGCGGTAGGTGTCCTCGCTGAAATCCTCATGGCCCGGCGTGTCGAGCAGGTTGAAGGTCAGGCCATTGCGCTCGAACGTCATCACCGACGACGTGACCGAAATGCCGCGCTGCTGCTCGATCTTCATCCAGTCGGAGCGCGCGCGCCGCGCGGCGCCGCGCGCCTTGACCTCGCCGGCCAGATGGATCGCGCCGCCGAACAGCAGCAGCTTTTCGGTGAGCGTGGTCTTGCCCGCGTCGGGGTGCGAAATGATCGCGAAGGTGCGGCGATCGGCAAACTGAGTCATGGCCGCGCTCTACGGCGCGCGCGGGGGAACCGCAACGGGTGGGGCGTTCGTGTATTGTTTTCACGCGAAGGCGCGAAGGCGCGAAGGCGCAAAGTAAGAAGGAGGTTTGTCACGCAGAGGCGCAGAGGCGCAGAGACGCAGAGAGGTTGCGGATGCGTCGGTCGTCATCGATCCGGCGAAGCTGCTCGTTCGCTGCGGCCCGAAATGGAGCGCCGCTATCGCGGCAGTCGGCAACCTCTCCACGCCTCTGCGCCTCTGCGCGAAATCGATCTGTTCTACTTCGCGTGCTTCGCGCCTTCGCGTGAAAATCAATCGACCAATGTCACCGCCATTGCCACGGCATGAGTCTCTCCGGGAGCGACCCGCCGGATCCCCGGCTTGTCGAAAATATCGCCATCGAACCCTTCGGGGTCGGCGATCCCGTCCCACGGCTCGATGCAGACGAAGTTCGCGCCCGGCTTGGTCCAGATTCCCAATCGCGGCATCCCCGGAAAATCGACCCGCAACTGCGACCCATCTTCGGTCCCATACGACACGCCAGTGCTCGAAACCGGGTCCCAGACCAGCGCATCGTCCGTGAACAGCGCATCGCCCAGATGCAGCACCTGCCCCTCCAGCGGCGAGGGCCGGGGCGTGGCCGCAATCGTCCCGTCGGCGGTGATTTCGGCGATCGTGTCACGTTCGGCGTCGGAAAACACCATCCGATGTGCTTCCCTAGCCCCGCCATAGGGCAGCGGCCATGCGAACGCCGGATGAAAGCCGATGCTCGCCGGCAGGTCATGCGTCCCGGAATTGGTAACGCTTACCAAGGTCTTGAGCGTCGCACCTTCCAGCGAATGTTCCACGTGAAGCACGAATGCGAACGGATACATGCTCAGCGTCTCGGCATCGTCCGCCAAGGCGAACGTCGCCGACACACCCTCGTTCTGCGCAACCTTCGCAAATGTCCGCCGCCGCGCGAAGCCGTGCTGCGGCATGACGTAGCTCGTATCGCCCAGCCGATAGCGGTCGCCATGCAGCCGCCCGACGATCGGGAACAGGATCGGCGCATGCCCGGTCCAATACGCCGGATTGGCGTCGGTCATCAGCTCGCGCCCTTGGGCATCCTTGAGCGACAACAGCTCCGCGCCCAGCTCGGCGATCGTCGCGGTCAGGATGCCGTTGGACAGGATGGTGGTCATGCCCGCAGACTCGCGCCGATTTTGGCCGCCGCCGCGACGACCTTGTCCGACACCGTCTTCAATTCGGCATCGGTGAAGCTCTTGGCACCCGGCTGCAACGTGACCTCGATGGCAAGGCTCTTGTGGCCCGCCTCGACGCCTGCGCCGGTGAACACGTCGAACAGCCGCGCATCGACGATCGCCGCCTTGTCCGCGCCGCGCACCGCGCGCACCAACTGATCGCCGCTGACGCCGTCGCCGACGAGGAACGCGAAGTCGCGCGTCACCGCCTGCAACGCCGGCGGCGCATAGGCCGGCCGCATGAAGCCGCTGCCCCGCTTCGCCGGCAGCGCGTCGAGATACAGCTCGGCCGCGACCGTGCCCTGCGGCAGATCGAACGCCTTCGCCAGTAGCGGATGCAGCACGCCGAATGCGGCCAGCACGGTCCTGGGGCCGAGCCGCAACGTCGCCGACTGTCCCGGATGGAACACCTCGCCGCTCGCTTCCATCACCTGAAGATTGCCGACCGGTGCGCCTGCCGCTTCGAGCAGCGCCAGCAATTCGCCCTTGGCATCGAACGCATCGAAGCCCTGCGCCTTGCCGCCCCGCCAGCCGCGTGGGCTACGCTCGCCCGCCAGCACGATGCCCAGCGTCGCCCGCTCACCCTCGGCCAGATAGCGCCGCCCGATCTCGAACAGCCGCACGCTCGACTGCCCACGCTTCAGGTTACGCGCGGCGGCACTGAGCAGTCCGGGCAGCAGCGACGGCCGCATGACCGCCAGATCGCTGGCAATCGGGTTCACGACCTCCCACGCGCCACCGCCGAACGGTGCGGCTTCGTCGTCGGCGATGAAGCTCCACGTGATCGCCTCGGCCAGCCCGCGTGCCGCCGCCGCGCGGCGCATCCGCCGCTCCAGCTTCTGTTCGGCCGTCGCGGTCGGCCGCGCGACGCCCGCCACGCGATCGAGCGGGGTCGAGGGCACCTTGTCCAACCCCTCGATCCGGATCACTTCCTCGACCAGATCGGCCACGCCGTCGACGTCGCGCCGCCACGACGGCACCGTCACGCGCCAGTCGTCGCCGACCGCGAAGCCCAGCCGTTCGAGGATGGCGCGCTGCCGCTCGGACACGACGTCCAGCCCGCCGAGCGACGCGACCCGCGCTGGATCATGGACGATCGTCCGTGCGCTGAGCGGCGGTTCGCCCGCCCGTGTCACGCTGCTGGCGGTCCCGCCGCACAGCCGCAGCACATAATTGGTGGCGATCGCCAGCCCGTCGCCGAGGAACGCCGGATCGACGCCGCGCTCGAACCGCGTCCGCGCATCGCTGGTCAGTGCAAGCCGCTGCCCGGTGCGGGCGATGGCTTCGGGGGTGAAATACGCGCATTCGATCAGCACGTCGGTAGTGTCGGCCGACACCCCCGAATGCTCGCCGCCCATGATCCCGCCGATGTCGTGGACCGCGCTCGCATCGGCGATCACCGTCTCGCCGCCGGCCAGCGTGTAAGACTTGCCGTTGAGCGCCACCACGCTCTCGCCGGCCACCGCCCTGCGCGCGACGAGGCCGCCGTCGAGCTTGGCCATGTCGTACACGTGAAGCGGCCGCCCCAGATCGAACATCACGTAATTGGTGATGTCGACCAGCGTCGAGATCGGCTTTTGCCCGATCGCGGTCAGCCGGCGGCGCATCCATTCGGGAGCCTCGCCATTGGTCAGCCCGCGCACCGCCTGTCCGTAGATTGCCGGGCAACCCTCGCCGTCCTCGATACGAATGTCAGGGCCGGGGCCATCGCCCGCCACCTGCGGCACCGTGAGCGGCTTGAGCGTGCCATAGCCCGCCGCCGCCAGATCGCGCGCGATGCCGCGCACGCCCATGCAGTCCTGCCGGTTGGGCGTGACGCTGACGTCGATCACCGGATCGTCGAGCCCGGCATAGGCGGGGAAGGGGGTTCCGACCGGCGCGTCCTGCGGCAGTTCGATGATCCCGTCGTGATCCTCGCCCAGCTCCAGCTCGCGCGTCGAACACATCATGCCGTTCGATTCGACCCCGCGGATCGCCGCGACCTTCAGCACCATGCCGTTCGCCGGCACGGTGGCACCGGGCATGCCGAACACGCCGACCAGCCCCGCGCGCGCATTGGGCGCACCGCACACCACCTGCATCGGGCCGTCACCGGCATCGACCGACAGCACCTGCAACTTGTCCGCCTGCGGATGGCGCTCGGCGCTCAACACCCGCGCGACGCGGAAGCCGTCCAGCTTCGCCGCCGGGTTCTCGACGCCTTCGACCTCCAGCCCGATACGGGTCAGCCCATCCAGAATCGCGTCGATCCCGGCATCGGTGTCGAGATGCTCGCGGAGCCAGCCAAGGGTGAACTTCATGCGCCTACTCCCCCCGACAGCGTGGGCACGTCGAGGCTGTTGAATCCATAATGTCTGAGCCAGCGCAGATCGCCGTCGAAGAACGGGCGCAGGTCGTCCATGCCATATTTCAGCATCGCCAGCCGATCGACCCCGGTGCCGAAGGCGAAGCCCTGCCACTCGTCCGGGTCGAGCCCGCAGGCCGCGATCACCTTCGGATGGACCATGCCGCTGCCAAGCACTTCCATCCAGCCGCCATTGCCCTTCGCCGGATCACCGCCGACGACGCGGCGGCCCTTCTCCAGCGTATAGCCGACATCGACTTCGGCCGACGGCTCGGTGAACGGGAAATAGCTCGGCCGCAGCCGCAGGACGATGTCGTCGCGCTCGAAATAGGCTTTCAGGAACGTCTCCAGCGTCCATTTGAGATGCCCCATATGGATGCCGCGATCGATCACCAGTCCTTCGATCTGGTGGAACATCGGGGTGTGGGTCGCATCCGAATCGCTGCGATAGACCCGGCCCGGCGCGATGATGCGGATCGGGGGCTGCTGGGCCATCATCGTGCGGATTTGCACCGGGCTCGTGTGGGTGCGCAGGACGTAGCGTTCGGGCGCGCCGGTGGCGGAGCCACCGTCGTCGGACGGTGTTTGGGCAGCGCCGGCCGCGCTTGTGCTGGTCTCGCCCTGTGGGCTTCGGCGCTGCGCGTAGAACGTATCGTGCATCGCCCGCGCCGGATGCGTCTCGGGAATATTGAGCGCGGTGAAATTATGCCAGTCGTCCTCGATCTCGGGACCGGTCGCGACCGCGAAGCCCAGATCGGCGAAGATTTCGGCGAGTTCGTCCATGACCTGGCTGACCGGATGCACCGCCCCCAAGGCCGGACGATCGACCGGCAGCGTCAGGTCGATCCGCTCCGACGCCAGCTTCGCCGCCAGCGCCCGCGCCTCCAGATCGGCCTTGCGCACGGCGATGGCATCGCTCACCGCTTCGCGCAGGGCATGGATACGTGGCGCGACGCTCTGCCGCTCGTCGGGCGACAGGCCGCCCAGCGTCTTGAGCAGTCCCGTCACCGCCCCCTGTTTGCCCAGCGCATGGACACGCACCGCGTCGAGCGCATCGAGCCCGGCGGAGGCATCGATGGCGGCGAGCAGATCGGCGCGCAATTGGTCGAGATCGGGGGTCACGGTGGCTCCGGTGGTAACGCAGATATTCCCCGCTTTATTGCGGGATGCCCGCGAAGCCTAGCCCCGTGGCGAGGTCGTGCCAGTGGGGGTTGGTTTGCTCGATCAGATTCTGCTTCCAGTCGCGGTTCCACTTCTTGACCCGCTTCTCGCGCTGGATGGCGGCTTCCATCGTTTCGTGGCGTTCGAACCAGACGAGGCGGGTGCAGTCATGGTCGGCGGTGAAGCCGGAGAGGGTGCCGCTGCGATGCTGGTGGAGGCGCTGGATCAGGTTGCTGGTGACGCCGGTATAGATCGTCCCGTTTCGGCGACTGGCCACGATGTATACGCAGGGTTCGAAGATGCGCGTCACGCCAGCCCCATCGTCGTTCCCGCGAAGGCGGGAACCCATATGCGCTGACGTGGATAACGGAGCCGAAGCGTCAGCGTCTATGGATTCCCGCCTTCGCGGGAATGACGAAGCAAATAGCGCATTGCGACAGTCTTTTGCCAGCGTCGCGTATCCATGGATTCTGGCCTTCGCCGGAATGACGGCTGGCACAACAAAAAACGCCGGCGGGTTTCCCCACCGGCGTCTCGTGTCCCCGACAGGAACCACCAGCGCGTTATGCGGCGACGGCGGCCTGTTCCGGCAGGGCGGCCTTCGCCTGCGCGACGATCGCCTTGAAGGCGGCTTCCTCGTGCATCGCGATGTCGGCCAGGACCTTCCGGTCGAGTTCGATGCCGGCCAGCTTGCAGCCGTGCATGAACTGCGAATAGGTGATGCCTTCCGCGCGGACACCAGCGTTGATGCGCTGAATCCACAGACCACGGAAGGTCCGCTTCTTCACCTTACGGTCGCGATAGGCGTACTGGCCGGCCTTTTCGACGGCCTGGCGCGCGATGCGGATCGTGTTCTTGCGACGGCCATAATAGCCCTTCGCCTGATCCAGAATCCGCTTGTGCTTCGCCTTGGTGGTCGTGCCGCGCTTGATGCGTGCCATTGGTCAGTACTCCTTAACGAAGGCCGTAGGGCGCCCACGCCTTGACACGCGCGGTGTCGGCGTCGGCCAGGACCGAAGTCCCGCGATTCTGGCGGATGTACTTCGCGTTGTGCGAGATCAGGCGGTGGCGCTTGCCGGCGACACCGTGCTTGATCTTGCCGGTGGCAGTGAGCTTGAAGCGCTTCTTCACGCCGCTCTTGGTCTTGAGCTTGGGCATTTTGGTCTCCTTGAAAATCACGACGTGCGGATTGCCGCGGCAGCCCCAGATGGCCGGGCGAATCCCTTCGGGGTCGTGGAAAGAGCGCGCTCCTAACCGGGCGCGCGCCAAAAGGCAACCGCCGGAACTCGTTACGCCGCCTAACGGTTGATCCGGCATGGCCGAAGTTCCCCAGACGATCGGCTCCGCCGACATGCCCCGCCCGCGCCGCGACTGGCGACGGATCGTCGTGCGGGTCCTGCTCGGCATCGTCGCGGCGGTCTTTCTGGCATGGCTGGTGCTGTTCATCACCAAGGGCCGGTTTCTGAAAGGCACGTTCGAGCGGATCGCCTCTGCCCAGAGCGGCCGGACGATCCGGGTGGCGGGCGATTTCCAGTTCTATTTCGCGCCCGTCGACCTGAAGTTTCTGGCCGAGGGGTTGAGCATCTCCAACCCGGCATGGGCCGGCGGCGGCAACACGTTCGAGGCGCGCAAGCTCGACAGTTCGGTCGCGACGCTGACCTTCCTGTTCGGACGGCGGCGGGTCAACTGGCTGGAGCTCGACGGGGCGCGCGCCGACCTCCACTGGGACGCGCGGCGGCAGCGCAACACCTGGACGTTCGGCGACCCGAACGCGAAGGGCAAGAAGCTCGAACTGCCGGTGGTGCGTGCCGGCACGTTCCGCGACACGCGCATCCGCTACCGCGATCCGCAGTTCGTGCTCGACGGCAATTTCCTGCTCGATACCGTCACGTCGAGCGACACCCGCTTCGATTCGGCGATCCGCGCGCGGGGGCAGGGAATGGTGCGTGGCCGTCCGTTCCGCCTGACCGGGCAGTTGCAGTCGCCCAACGCGACGATCCGCGGCGGCGAGAACCAGTTGACCGCGCGGATCGAGGTCGCCCGATCGGTCGCGATCCTTGCCGGAACGCTGCCCGGACCGACCCAGCTCGATGGATCGAACCTCGCGGTGCGGCTGCGCGGGCGCAATCTGGCCGATGTGTTCGCGGTGCTGGGAATCCTCACGCCCGACACGCGCACCTATCGCCTGACCGGGCGCATGACCAAGGACGGGCCCGACTGGAAATTCACCCGGTTGCGGGGCGTGTTCGGCGACAGCGATCTGGCGGGCAGCCTGACCGTGACCCAGCGCGAACCCCGCCTGCTGCTGACCGCCGACCTGACGACGCGGACGCTCGACATCGTCGATGTGTCGGCCTTCGTCGGCTATGATCTCGAACGGGTCGAGGCGCAGGGGGCGGCGGGCGTCATCACCCGCGAAGGCGGTGCCCCCCGGCTGCTGCCCGATGCCCGGCTGAACGTCGAGGCGCTGAAGAATTTCGACGCGAAGGTCCGCTACAAGGTCGGAACGCTGCGCGCCCGCAGCCTGCCGATCTCGAACGCCGATCTGACGCTCGACCTGGAAGACCGGCTGCTCAAACTGTCGCCGCTCACCTTCGCGATGGCGCGCGGCAATGTCGCGTCCGACATCGTCATCGATGCACGCAAACGCCCGGCCGTCACCGACTATGACATCCGCCTGTCGCCGACGCCGATGGGGCGGCTCCTCGCCGGATGGGGGGTCGAGGAGGCGGGGACGACCGGCACGGTCAAGGCGCGGGTGAAGCTGACCGGAGTCGGCGATACGGTCCATGATTCGCTTGCCACTTCGAACGGGCGGATCGCGGTCATCCTGCCGGCGGGCAGCTTCTGGACGCGCAACGTGCAATTGTCCGAACTGGACCTCGGCACCTTTGCCCAGAAGATGTTCGAGGGGCGGTTGAAGGAGCCGGTGCGGATCAACTGCGGGCTGATCGGCTTCACCGTGCGGCAGGGGGTGGCGGCGGCCGACCCGATCCTGATCGATACGCAGAAGAACGTGATGATCGGGCGCGGCGGGTTCAGCTTCCGCAACGAGACGATCGATCTCGCGTTCCGGGCCGATTCGAAGCGCTTCTCGCTGTTGGCGGGACAATCGCCGGTCGGCATCGGTGGCTATTTCGCTTCTCCCTCCTATTCGGTCGTCAGCCCCGAATTGCTCGGCCGGGCCGGGGCGGCGTTGGGGCTGGCGGTAGTGGCGACGCCGCTGGCGGGGGTGCTGGCGTTCGTCGATCCGGGCGATGCGAAGGCGACGGCGTGCGGCCCGGTACTGGCCGGCGCCACCGCACGAGCGCAGCGTACGACGGGTGGCGAGGCGCGCGACGACGTGGGGCGGGGAACCACCGCCAAGGCGGAGAACGGCCGGTCGAACCGGGGCGAGCGCAAGGAGCAGCGCAAGAATTTTCTTGGTATCTTCTGACGGTCGGGCGGCGGCGGCAGGAGGTTGGTTCACGCGGAGGCGCGGAGACGCGAAGGGGTTCCGCTTGTGGCCAAGGCATGGCCCGGCTTCATCCGGGGAAGAATTTTTTCGCGCAGAGGCGCGGAGGCGCGGAGAGGGAGCGCTTGCTGCGATAGCGGCGTTCTATCTCCGGCAGCGGCAGGAAAAGGCTTCGCCGGACGAACCGCAGTTGTCCCACCCGGAACCTCTCTGCGCCTCTGCGCCTCTGCGCGAAAATCGTCTTCTGCTTCTTCTCCGCGTCTCCGCGTCTCCGCGCCTTCGCGTGAACCAACCTGCTTCCTGCCGCCGCCCGACCCCGGCCGTCACAAAATCCCCGGAAACGCCCCACCATCGATCAACAGGCTCTGTCCGGTGATGAACCCCGCCTGCGCCGAACACAGGAACGCGCAGGCCGCGCCGAATTCCGCCGGATCGCCGATCCGCTTCGCCGGGATCGTCTCCGCCCGCTTCGCCTTTTCCTCGGCCGGCGTTGTGCCGTTTTTCGCCGCCGCCGCCTCGCTCATCGATGCGATACGGGCGGTGTCGAACGATCCGGGGAGCAGCGCATTGATCGTCACGTTCGCGCCTGCCACCGCCCTTGCGATCCCCGCGACGAACCCGGTCAGCCCGGCGCGCGCGCCGCTCGACAGGTCGAGTCCGGGAAGCGGCATCTTGACCGATCCCGAGGTGATGTTGACCACCCGGCCGAAGCCGCGTGTCATCATGCCGGGCAGCACCGCCTGCAACAACAGCGCGGGAGTCACGAAATTCGCTTCCAGCCCGGCACGGATGCCATCGGCCTCCAGTTCGGTATAGGGCCGGACCGGCGGTCCGCCGTTGTTGTTGACGAGGATGTCGGGGGCGGGGCAGGCGGCGAGCAGCGCCGCGCGGCCGGCCTCGGTCGAAAGATCGGCGACGACTTCGGTCACGGTCACGCCGGTCTCGGCCCGGATCTCCGCCGCCGTCGCAGCCAGTTTCGCCGCATTGCGCCCGTTGACCACGACATGCACGCCCGCGCGCGCCAGTTCCAGCGCGCACGCCCGGCCGAGTCCGGCACTGGAGGCGCAGACGATCGCGGTCCGGCCGGCAATTCCAAGGTCCATGGGCTGCGTCCTTATTTCTTGAGCCGCCATCCGGTGCGGAAGATCATGGTGATGACCGCGACGCACAGGCACAGGAAGCCGAGTGTCGCGCCAAGGCTGGCGGCGACCGATACGTCGCCGGTCCCGAAAAAGGTCCAGCGGAACCCGCTGATGAGATAGACGACCGGATTGAACAGGCTGATCGTCCGCCATACGCCGGGCAGCATGTCGATCGAATAAAATGCCCCGCCGAGGAAGGTGAGCGGCGTCACCACCAGCAGCGGGATCACCTGCAACTGTTCGAACCCCTTGGCCCATAGCCCGAGGATGAATCCGAACAGGCAGAAGGTCACGGCGACGAGGAGGAGATAGGCGAAGGCCCACAGGGGATGCGCCAGCGTCACGTCGACGAACAGATGCGCGGTAGCGAAGATCACCAGCGCGACGATCACCGACTTGGTCGCCGCCGCGCCGACATAGCCGACCAGCGTCTCCAGTGTGGAGACCGGCGCCGAGAGCAGTTCGTAGATCGTCCCCGACCATTTCGGCATGAAGATCCCGAAGCTGGCGTTGAAGATGCTCTCGGTCAGCATGGTCAGCATCATCAGCCCCGGCACGATGAACGCGCCATAGGGGACACCGGACACCTCGTTCATCCGGCTGCCGATCGCGGTGCCGAACACCACGAAATACAGCGACGTGGTGATGACCGGCGTCAGCAGCGAGGTCCAGATCGTGCGCCCGAACCGCGCCAGTTCGAAGCGATAAATGGCGAGCACGCCGTGCCAGTTGAACGTCATGCCCGGCCCTCCTGCTCATGGACCAGCCCGACAAAAATATCCTCGAGGCTCGACTGTTTCGTCGCGATGTCCTTCCACGCGACACCCGCCTCGTCGACGGCGCGCAGCAGCGCGCGGACGCCATTGTCCTCAGCGGTGGCATCGAACGAAAAGGTCAGCACATGCCCCCCGTCGGTCAGCGTCAGCGGCCAGTGCGACAGCGTGTCGGGCACTCGCTCGATCGGGTCGGCGAGCGTCAGCGTCAGCGTCTTCTTGCCCAGCTTGCGCATCAGCGCGGACTTTTCGTCGACGAGGATCAGCTTGCCCCGGGCGATCACCCCGACGCGGTCGGCCATCTCCTCGGCCTCCTCGATATAATGCGTCGTCAGGATGATGGTGACGCCGCGTTCCCGCAGGTCGTGGACCAGCCGCCACATGTCGCGGCGCAGCTCCACGTCGACCCCGGCGGTCGGCTCGTCTAGGAACAGGATGTCGGGTTCGTGGCTGAGCGCCTTGGCGATCATCACCCGGCGTTTCATGCCGCCCGACAGCTCGGTCATCTTCGCATTGCGCTTGTCCCACAGCGTCAGGTCGCGCAGCAGCTTCTCGATGAAGCCCGGATCGCCATGCCGCCCGAACAACCGGCGCGAGAAGGTGACGGTCGCCATCACCGTCTCGAACGCATCGGTCAGCAGTTCCTGCGGTACCAGCCCGATCCGGGTGCGCGTCTCGCGATAGTCGCGCACCGTGTCGAACCCGGCGGCGGTGATCGTGCCCTCGCTGGCGGTCACGATGCCGCAGATGATGCTGATGAGCGTCGTCTTGCCCGCGCCATTGGGGCCGAGCAGCGCGAATATTTCCCCCCGTGCGATGTCGAGATCGGTCGGCGACAGCGCGACCGTGCCCGACGCATAGGTTTTGGCGACGCCGCGGATCGAAAGAATGGGGTCCATGGGGCGGGCTTGTCCCATGATTCGATTATGGGGGAAAGGCGTTTGGGTCCGACTCCTACCCCAGCACGTCGGTCAGCAATCGCCGCCAGTTACCGCCCATCACCATGTCGACCTCGCGCGCACGAAACCCTGCCTGCCCGAGCGCATCGGCGATCCGCTGCATCCGGTCGATCCGGTTGAGCGCGGGGATGACGACATGCGCGGGCGTCCAGTCGAAGCCGGGAATACGCTCGGCGCGCATCGCTCGCCACCAATCGAGATATTCGCCGATGCCGCGCGCATTGTCGTTGTTCAGTTTGAGCAGGTTCGCCTGACCACCCATCGGGAAGTCGTTGGCGACGCCGACCGCGCCGATCCCGCCGACCTTCGCGACGTGGCGGACCTGCGCGACATAGTCGGCGACGGTCGGCACCGCGCGACGGGTGAGCCAGAAGCTCATCATGAACACGCCCATCACCCCGCCCCGATCGGCGATGGCGCGGATGACGCTGTCGGGTGCGCAGCGCGGATGGTCGACGATCGCGCGCGCCGCGCCATGGCTGAGCGCGATCGGCGTGGTCGAGGCGCGTGCCGCCTCCAGCATCGTCGCGTCCGACCCGTGGCTGACATCGGGCAGGATGCGCAGCCGGTTCATCTCGGCCAGCCCCGCCCGGCCGAGCGGGGTGAGGCCGCTCTGCACCCGCTGCAACGCGCCGCCGGCGAAGGCGTTGTCGTTGTGGTGGGTGAATTGCAGGACGCGCAGCCCCTTTGCATGAAACCGCGCGATCCGGGTCAGGTCGTCGCCGACCGTCTCGGTCGACTGGAATTGCAGGAAGGTGGCGCACCCCGGCCGCTTGCCGATGTCGCTTCCTTTCAGCGCGACATAGGCATGTGGCGAATCGGCCAGCCGCGCCACCGCCTTGTCGAGCGCGGCGTCGTTGACGCGGAAGCCGCGCAGATAGCGCGGTGTCCCCGCCGCATCGCGGATTTCCTCCACTTCCGACACATCGGCGATCATCGCGCCAAGCCCGGCGCGGGTGATGTCGGCCAGATCGTCGGGCAGGAAGCTGAGCGAATCGACGAACGGCCCCGCCTTGGCGGTCGCGCCGAGCAGTGGTGTCGCACTCGCGGCACCAAGGCCGGCGAGCGTGGCGCGCCGCGTCCAGCCGGTCATGCCCCGGTTTTCGCCTTGCGCGCCTCGGCCACCGCCGCCTGGAGCCCCTGCAACGTCTGCGCGCCGCCGAGCACCTGATCGCCGACCACCCATGACGGCGTGCCGGTGAAGCCCAGCAGCGACGCGGTCTTGAGGTTGCGCTCGATCTCGCCGCTCACCTGCGCACCGTTCGCGGTCGTGCGCGCGGCAGTCTGGTCCAGCCCGGCGACTTGCGCCGCGCGCGCGATCGATGCGGCATCGACCCTTCCGGCGGCATAAAGCGCGTCGTGGAACGGCTTGAACCTGCCCTGCGTCGCGGCGGCCAGCGCCATCTGTGCCGCGCTGCGGCTGTCGGGCGACAGGATCGGCAGTTCGCGATAGACGATGCGGACGTTCGGATCGCTGGCGATCAGCCCGGTGATCGCCGGCAGGCTGGCGCGGCAGAAGCCGCAGGCATAGTCGAGATAGGCGACGACACTGACGTCGCCGTTGGGGTTGCCCGCGATCGCGCCGGGGAACGGCTCGACGATCGCCGCGCGATTGGCCGCTACCGTCTTGCCCGCCTCCTTCGCCTGCAACCGGCGCATGGCTTCGGGGAGGATTTCGGGATTGGCGAGGATATAGTCGCGGACCACCGTCTCGGTCACGGCACGGCCGGCCGTTCCCCGCTGCGCAAGGATCGCGCCGCCCGCCCCGGCCAGCGCGGCGACGAGGATCATGATTCCCTGTCCGATCGCGCCGCGCATCAACGGCCACTCCGGCGGCGGTTGCGGCGTTCTTCCTCCGCGGCGGTCTGCGACGTCATCTGGATATCCTGTGCCCGAACCCAATCCGACGACCCTTGTGGCAACAGCGCCAGCGCGCGGCTGGCGCTTGCCAGCGCCATGCCGTTGTCGCCCGACAGCGACGCATATTCGGCCATCGCCAGCGCCACCCGCGCCGGATCGCCGCGCCGTTCGTAGAGGATCGATAGCTGATACCATGCCAGCGGGTTCTGGCTGTCGCGCGCGATCGCCTGTTTCAACACCCGTTCGGCTTCTGGCAGGAGTGCGGGGTCCTCGGTCGCGATCAGCGCATGGCCGAAGGTCGCGGCGATCAGCGGCGACGACCGGGTCCGCTCGGTCGCCTCGCGCAGCGCCGCCAGTGCATCCCTGGGCTTGCCCGATTCGAGCAGGATCTGCCCTTCGAGTTCGAGGAAATAGGGATCGTCGGGCTGGGCCTTCACCAGCGCCAGCGTTTCGGCCGCCGCCTGCTCAGGGTAGCCCGATTTGTGATAGGCATAAGCGCGCGCGTAATGCGCCATCACGCTCTGGTCGCTGGCGGGATAACGGCGCAACGTATCCTTGGGATCGCTGACATAGCCGCGCAGCTTGGCTTGCACCCGCTTGAAGCGCAGTTCGAGCGCGGGATCGGTGGCCTTGCGGAACGATGGCGAGGCGGTGACGTCGCCGGTCAGGTTAGCGATGCGCTCGCCGGTCAGCGGGTGGGTGCGCTGGTAGCTGTTGTCCTGCGGGATCGCGAGGCGATATTCCATATTCTGAAGCTTCTTGAAGAAGTCCAGCATCCCCTGGCCCGACACGTCGGCATTGCGCAGGAAGCGGCTGCCGGCGGCGTCGGCCGCGCTTTCCTGCGTCCGGCTGAACGAGAGGTAGCTGCCCATCGCCGCCTGCTGTCCGGCGGCGAGGATGCCCGCGCCCGCTTCGCCCGCGCCCGCCGCCATCGCCGCGACGCCGAGCAGCAGGCTGACGATGGTGATGCCGGTCGCCGGGGCCATGCCGCGCCCGGCGAGCGGTACGTGCCCACCGACGATATGGCCGATCTCGTGCGCGATGACGCCCTGCACCTCGTTGGCGTCGTCGGCGGCGTCGATCAGCCCCGAATGGAGATAGACGGTCTGGCCACCGGCAACGAAGGCGTTGATCGACTTGTCCTGCAACAGCACGACGTTGAAGTTGCGCGGATCGAGTCCGGCGGCGACCGCGATCGGGCGTGCCATGTCGTTCAACAGCGCCTCCGTCTCGGCATCGCGCAGCATCGACTGCGCGGCGGCGGGTTGCGCGAACAGGAGGAGAGCGGCTCCGAGGCCACCGAGCAGGCGCGTCATGGCTTCCTTATCGGCGGGTGCTCCCGGCCGGTCAACGGATACGCGCCGCCGATGCGCCCGGACGGCTGAATGCGCCGTTAAGCGTGCAGGGCAACCGGTTCGGTCGCGCCGAACAGCTTCATGCCCATCGGCGGCGCGCTGCGATCGCCGGCGCGTGCGCGCACGGCGAACTCGACGATCTGGCCGACCGAATCATATCCGCACGGCTTGGACACGACGCCGAGCGTCCCCTCCACGCCGCCTTCGAGCAGGCGTGGATTGGCGGTCAGGAAAATGACGGTGGTGCCATAGGTACAGCCCAGCATCCGCCCAATCTGCGGACCGGTCAGCCCGTCGCGCAGGTTGCAATCGACCAGCGCGACATCGGGGCGCATCTGTGCCAGTTGCGCTGCCTTGGGCATGTCGGCGGCAATGCCGACCGGACGATAGCCAAGTTCTTCCAGCGACGCTTCCAGATCGGTCGCGACCAGCATCTCGTCTTCGACGATCAGGACGGTAGGCATCGTCATGGCGCGCAATCCAGTTGATCCAGATTAGCCGCAACGCAGCAAGGCTACTACCGGTTCCACTATGCCAACCATCCTTTTGCACCATCACGCACGATCCAATCGCGGCTTGCGGGCTCCGCGCAACATCGTTAGGGGCCTCGGCGGGCCACGCTGTCCCAACGCAGCGCGTGCTCTCTGTGAGGAGAGACTGACATGACCGACCTGCTGCCGAAACCGGCCACGACCCCCGCGCGTCCCTATTTCTCGTCCGGCCCCTGCGCCAAGCCGCCCGGCTGGTCGGCCGAGCGACTGAACCCGGCGAGCCTCGGGCGCTCGCACCGCTCCAAGATCGGCAAGCAGCGGCTGCAATATTGCATCGACCTGATGCGCGAGCTGCTCGACCTGCCCGACACCCACCGCATCGGCATCGTCCCCGGATCGGATACCGGCGCGTTCGAAATGGCGATGTGGACGATGCTGGGCGCACGCCCCGTCACCGCGCTCGCGTGGGAAAGCTTCGGCGAGGGCTGGGTCACGGACGCGGTCAAGCAGTTGAAGATCGACCCCACCGTCGTGCGCGCCGACTATGGCCAGTTGCCCGACCTGTCGGCGATCGACTGGACCAGCGACGTGCTGTTCACCTGGAACGGCACCACCAGCGGCGTGCGCGTTCCCAACGCCGATTTCATTCCCGCCGACCGCGAAGGGCTGTCGTTCGCCGACGCGACCTCCGGCGTGTTCGCCTATGACATCGACTGGGCCAAGATCGACGTCGCGACCTTCTCGTGGCAGAAGGTGCTGGGCGGCGAGGGCGCGCATGGCGTGCTGATCCTCGGCCCGCGCGCGGTCGAACGGCTCGAAACCCATACCCCGGCATGGCCGCTGCCCAAGGTCTTCCGGCTGGTGTCGAAGGGCAAGCTGACCGAAGGCGTGTTCAAGGGCGAGACGATCAACACGCCGTCGATGCTGGCGGTCGAGGATGCGATCTTCAGCCTCGAATGGGGCAAGTCGCTCGGTACGGGTGGCCTGATCGCGCGCAGCGATGCCAATGCCGCCGCGCTAGACAGGATTGTCGAGGAGCGCGACTGGCTTGGCCATCTCGCCGCCGATCCGGCGACGCGGTCGAAGACCAGCGTCTGCCTGACCGTCGAGGGTGCCGACGAGGCACTCATCAAGAAGATGGCGTCGCTGCTCGAAGCCGAAGGCGCGGCGTATGACGTCGCGGGATACCGCGATGCGCCGGCCGGCCTGCGCATCTGGTGCGGCGCGACCGTCGACACCGCAGATGTCGAGGCGCTCGGACCGTGGCTCGACTGGGCCTACGCGACCGCAAAGGCCGCCTGACTTATTCGTCATTCCCGCGAAGGCGGGAATCCATACACGCAACGCCGTTGAAAGAGCCGCGACGTCAGCGGCTATGGATTCCCGCCTTCGCGGGAATGACGGCTGGTATCCGAAGGAAATATCGATGCCTAAAGTTCTGATTTCCGACAAGATGGACCCGAAAGCCGCCCAGATCTTCCGCGAACGCGGGGTCGAGGTGGACGAGATCACCGGCAAGACGCCCGAAGAGCTCAAGGCGATCATCGGCAATTATGACGGCCTCGCCATCCGCAGCTCGACCAGGGTGACGAAGGACATCTTGTCCGCCGCGACCAACCTGAAGGTCGTCGGCCGTGCCGGGATCGGTGTCGACAACGTCGACATTCCCGCCGCCTCGGCCGCCGGTGTCGTCGTGATGAATACGCCGTTCGGCAATTCGATCACCACCGCCGAACACGCCATCGCGCTGATGTTCGCGCTTGCCCGGCAATTGCCCGAGGCCGATGCCTCGACGCAGGCGGGCAAGTGGGAGAAGAACCGCTTCATGGGGGTCGAGCTGACCGCCAAGACGCTGGGGCTGATCGGTGCCGGCAACATCGGTTCGATCGTCGCCGACCGGGCGCAGGGCCTCAAGATGAAGGTCATCGCCTTCGATCCGTTCCTGTCGCCCGAACGCGCGATGGAAATCGGTGTCGAGAAGGTCGAGCTGGACCAGTTGCTGGCCCGCGCCGATTTCATCACGCTGCACACGCCGCTGACCGACCAGACGCGGGGCATCCTGTCGGCCGAGAATCTCGCCAAGACCAAGAAGGGCGTGCGGATCATCAACTGCGCGCGCGGCGGGCTGATCGACGAGGCGGCGCTCAAGGCCGCGCTCGATTCGGGTCAGGTCGGGGGGGCGGCGCTCGACGTGTTCCAGACCGAGCCGGCCAAGGATTCGCCGTTGTTCAACACGCCGAACTTCATCTCGACCCCGCATCTGGGCGCGTCGACCAGCGAGGCGCAGGTCAATGTCGCGATCCAGGTCGCCGAGCAGATGGCCGATTACCTCGTGTCGGGCGGCGTCACCAACGCGCTCAACATGCCCTCGCTGTCGGCCGAGGAAGCGCCGCGGTTGAAGCCATACATGGCGCTGGCCGAAAAGCTGGGTAGCCTCGTGGGCCAGCTCACCACCGGCGCGATCGCGCGCGTGTCGGTGCATAGCGAAGGCGCCGCCGCCGAGCTGAACCAGAAGCCGGTCGTTGGCGCGGTGCTCGCCGGGTTCCTGCGCGTCCAGTCGGACACGGTGAACATGGTCAACGCCCCGTTCCTCGCGAAAGAGCGCGGGATCGAGGTGCGCGAGGTCCGCAACGACCGCGAGGGCGATTACCACACGCTGGTCCGGGTCAGCCTCAAGACCGAAGCCGGCGAACGCTCGGTCGCGGGCACGTTGTTCGGCAACGCCCAGCCGCGCCTCGTCGAGCTGTTCGGCATCAAGGTCGAGGCCGATCTGGCGGGCCACATGTTGTATGTGGTCAACGAGGACGCGCCGGGCTTCATCGGCCGTATCGGCACCGCGCTGGGTGAGGCGGGCGTCAACATCGGCACCTTCCACCTCGGCCGCCGCGAAGCGGGTGGTGAGGCGATCGTCCTGCTGTCGCTCGACGATGCGGTGACGCCCGAGCTGATCGCCAAGGTCCGCGCGCTGCCGGGCGTCAAGACGGCGATGCCGCTGGCGTTCTGATCCAGTCGGAACGAATGCGACGGGCCGTCGGAGCGATCCGGCGGCCCGTTTGCATCGGGGACAAGCAACGCTTGCTTCCCCGCTCGCCCCACACCCGCTAGGGGGGCGCCATGAACGACACCGGCCTCCTGCCCGAAGGGTTTCACGACCGCCTGCCCCCCGCCGCCGACGGCCTGCGCCGGTTCGAACATGCGGTGCTGGGGGTCGCGCACGGCTATGGCTATGAACAGGTCGACCCACCGCTCGCCGAATTCGAGGCGGGGTTGGCCGGGCGGTTGAAAGGCACGCGCGTCACCGATGCGGTGCGCTTCGTCGACCCGGTCAGCCAGCGCACGCTCGCCATCCGCCCCGACCTGACCGCGCAGGTCGCGCGGATCGCCGCGACGCGCATGGGCCATCACCCGCGCCCGGTGCGGCTGTCCTACGCCGGCCCGGTGCTGAAACTGCGCGCCAGCGAATTGTCGCCGCGCCGCGCGCTGCGCCAGATCGGCGCGGAACTGCTCGGGCTCGATACGGTCGCCGCCGCCAGCGAGATCGTGACCGTCGCGGTCGAGGCGCTGCGCGCCGCCGGTGTCACCGGTATCTCGATCGATTTCACCCTGCCCGATCTGGTGGCGACGCTGGCGAGCGACCTGACGCCGGCGGTGCGGGGCGAGCTGATCGCCGCGCTCGACGCCAAGGATGCCGGGCGGGTCGCGGCGATCGACCCCGCCTATCTGCCGCTGGTCGAGGCGGCGGGACCGTTCGCCACCGCGCTCGACCGGTTGCGCGCGTCGGACCCGGCCGGGCGGCTGACCTCGCGGCTCGATGCGGTGGCGCAGATCGTCGCGACGCTGGGCGAGGACATCGCGGTGACGCTCGACCCGACCGAACGGCACGGCTTCGAATATCAGACGTGGCTTGGCTTCTCGCTGTTCGCGCAGGGCGTGCTCGGCGAGGTCGGACGCGGCGGCAGCTATGCGGTGTGCCATGCCGATGGTGCCGAGGAATCGGCGGTCGGCTTCTCGCTCTATGCCGATGCGCTGCTCGATGCCGGGCTGGGCCAGCGCGAGCGGGTGCGATTGTTCCTGCCGCAAGACAGCGATCCGGCGGTCGCCGCCCGGCTGCGCAGCGAAGGCTGGGCGACGGTCGCGGCATTGAGCCCGGGCGATACGCCCGAGGCGCAACTCTGTACGCACCTGCTGCGCGGGCACGACATCGTCGCGCTCGATTGAACGGGAACGGGGCGGCGCGGTGGCCGCCCCGAACCGGTCTTATTCCGCGTCGGTCTTGGGCTTGCGGCCACGACGGCGCGGGGCGTCGTCGGCACCGCCTTCGCCAGCCTCGTTCGTATCGACCGTGCGTGCCTTGCGGCCAAGGCCGATCCGCTTGGCCATGTCGCGACGGCTCTGCGAATAGGTTTCGGCGACCATCGGATAATCAGGGCGCAGGCCATAGCGCTCGCGATAGGTTTCCGGCGTCAGGCCGTGGCCGGCAAGGTGACGGCGCAGCGTCTTGTACGGCTTGCCGTCGATCATCGAGATGATGTGGTCCTTCGACGCCAGCGACTTGCGCACCGACACCGCCGCCACATGATCCTGCTGCGGCACCGCGTCCTCGGTTTCCGGCACGCCCGAAGCGAGGCCGAGAACGGTCGAGTGCATGGTTTGCAGGAAGGCCGGAACATCCTCTGCTGCGACGCGGTTGTTGCTGTTGTTCAGCCAGGCAATAGTCAGTTCGGCCGCAAGCTCGATCGCGTTCAGTTCGGAATTGTCGTCTGCCATGAAAGTCTCCTTCAATACCCATCCGCATGCGTTGCAAACCGGTACGGGTCAATGGCGTTGTTTGAATCTACCCGAACAATTCATCCGGCGGATGGATATGGCGACGATAAATTCAGCCGGCCCGTTCGCCATGTTACCATCGTCGCTGCGCAATAACCGGATGATAAGCATGCGGATAGTGTTCCCGGATGTTCTGGCGGACCATCGAACGGGGCCGATCCGCAAATCAAGCGGTCGTGACCGCATCCTCCAACATCGGACATGGCGATGACCAGCGTTTCCACCGGCGCGACCCACGCCGATCCATTGTGGCACGAGATCGTCGACACGCTTCCGCTTCCCGCCTGGGTCAGCGATTTCGACGGGCGACTGCTCCGGGTTAACCCATGTTGGGACAAGAAGATCAGCGATCGATGGCAGGGAAGTTCATGGATCGATCACCTGATCGAAGCGGATCGTGCCGAAACTGTCGCCGCATGGCACGCCGCCGCGCACCGCGCGCCGCTCACCATTCCGGCCACGTTGATCGGCCGTGACGGACCGTATCGCGCGACGCTGACGCTTCGGCCGCTGACGGTCACGCAAGCGCAGGGGGCGTGGATCGGGATCGCGCTCGATGCCGAGGCGGGTCTTCGCGCCGAAACCGATCGCGCGGCAACGCAGGCCGAACTCGACACGCTGACCAACGCCATGCCGCAGATGGTGTGGGCGACGCGGCCCGATGGCCATCACGATTTCTACAATGCGCAATGGTATCGCTTTACCGGCGTTCCCGCCGGGTCGACCGATGGCGAAGGATGGAACGGCATGTTCCATCCCGACGATCAGGAGCGGGCATGGGCGCGGTGGCGGCACAGTCTTGCGACCGGCAACGATTACGAGATCGAATATCGCCTGCGCCACCATAGCGGCACCTATCGCTGGGTCCTGGGCCGGGCGGTGCCGGTGCGCGATGCCGAAGGTGCGATCGTCCGCTGGATCGGCACCTGCACCGACATCGACGCCGCCAAGCGCGCCGCCGAGCAGAACGAGATTCTCAGCCGCGAACTGAGCCATCGCATCAAGAATATCTTCGCGGTCATCACCGGCCTGTTGCGCATGTCGGCCCGGCGGGAGCCGGCGATGCGCGACTTCGCCGACGTGCTGGCGGCGCGGATCGCCGCGCTGGGGGTCGCGCATGATCTGGCGCGCCCGCACAGCGAACGCTCGCGCCCGTCGATCGGCGATGCGACGCTGCATCATGTGCTGGCCGAACTGCTGTCGCCCTATGATGCCGGCCAGTGGCGGATCGCGGGTGAGGACACACCGATCGACGATCGCGGCGCGACGCCGGTCGCGCTGGTGTTCCACGAACTGGCGACCAACGCCGCCAAATATGGCAGCCTGTCGGTGCCGGACGGGCGGGTGACGATCGAAATCGGGCGGACGGACGACCGGTTGACGATCGACTGGCGCGAGACGGGCGGCCCGCCGGCCGATCGTGCGCCCGGTACGACAGGCTTCGGCACCCGGCTGGCGGCGCTCAGCGTCGAACAGCAACTGGGCGGGACAATCACCCGCGACTGGCGTGCCGAGGGGCTTGCAGTGCGGATCGAAATTACCGGCAGCGCACTGGTTCGCGGCTGACCGGTCCATAAAAAAGGGGCGGCACCCCGCGTGAGATGCCGCCCCTTCGTTCAATCCGGCGATCAGCCGAAGGTGCGTTGCCACCAGCCGCGACGCGGCGCGTTGGCGTCGCCACCCGCTTCCGACGGATCGTCAGTCGCTTCCGCCGGTTCGGAGTCGGCGGCGGGCACGTCCGCTGCCACCGGGGCGGCGGCAGGCGCTGCATCAGCGGGCACGTCGGCCTCGGTCACGGCCGGTTCGGCCGGCGCTGCCGCCTTGCGACGCGGTGCCCGGCGCTTCTTCGGCGCGGGTTCGGCGTCCGCCTCGGGCGTGGCCGGCGCGGGGGGTGCTTCCACCACCGGTTCGGCTACCGCTTCGGCGTCGGCCTTGCGACGACGGGTGCGCTTGGGCTTCGGCGCGGGTTCGGCCTCGGCTTCCACTTCCACCGGTGCCGCCGGTTCGGGCGTCACCACCGGCGCGGCATCGCCTGCCTTAATCGTCACCGGCTCGGCGGGCGTCTCGGCCGTCGTTGTCTCGACCTTGGCGCGGGCGCTTGGCCGGCGGCGGGTCCGCTTGGGCGCCGGGGCCGGTTCGGCTTCCGGTTCCGGCGCTGCGACCACTGCCTGCGGGGCAGGTTCGGCGTCCGCCTCGGGTGCGGCGATGGCGGCCGGTTCCGCCCCCTCGTCGCTGTCCTCGGTCGGCAGGTCAGCGATCGCTACCGCGCCATCGGCAGCATCGAACGCAGCGTCACCGCGACGGCCACCACGCCGACCGCGCCGACGCCGCTTGCGGCGGTTGCTGTCGTCGCCGGCTTCGACCGGAGCCGCAGCGTTGGTGTCGGCGTCCGCCTCGACGGTTTCCTCGACAGCATCGTCCTCGCCATCGTCGCTACCGTCCTCGTCGGTCGGCTCGGCGTCGTCGGCACCGTCTTCGCTGTCCTCGGCCTCGCCTTCCTCACGGTTGCGACCGCGGCGACCACGCCGGCGGCGGCGGCGCTTGCCACGGCCTTCGCCCCCATCGTCGCTACGCGGCGCACGCGGCGCGTCCTCGACGACCGCTTCGTCCTCGGCTTCGACTTCGTCCTCTTCCTCGACCTCGTCATAGGCGTCGTCTTCGTCGTCGATGACAACCAGCGGCTCGATCTTCGGCGGATGCGCCGGCGGCGGGCCCGATGCCTCGACCGCCATGCGCGCGCCCTCGATCTCGGCATCGGGGATGATCTCGACGATCACGCCATAGCGATCCTCGACCTCGGCGATGTCGGCGCGCTTCTTGTTGAGCACGTAGAAGGCCGCTTCCTGGCTCGCGCGCAGCATGATGACCGAGCCGCGCCCGCGCGCCGCCTCGTCCTCGATGAGCCGCAGCGCCGACAGGCCCGCCGACGACGCGGTGCGGACCAGCCCGGTGCCCTCGCAATGCGGGCACTGGCGGGTCGATGCCTCCAGCACGCCGGTGCGCAGTCGCTGGCGGCTCATTTCCATCAGCCCGAAGGCGGAGATGCGGCCGACCTGGATGCGGGCGCGATCGTTCTTCAACGCCTCCTTCATCGCCTTCTCGACCTTGCGGACGTTCGAGCCGTGATCCATGTCGATGAAGTCGATCACGACGAGGCCGGCCATGTCGCGCAGGCGCAACTGGCGCGCGATTTCCTGCGCCGCTTCGAGGTTGGTCGCGGTCGCGGTCTGTTCAATATTATGTTCGCGGGTCGACCGGCCGGAGTTGATGTCGATCGACACCAACGCTTCGGTCGGGTTGATGACCAGATAGCCGCCCGACTTGAGCTGCACGACCGGATTGTACATCGCGGCCAACTGATCCTCGACATGCGCCCGCTGGAACAGCGGCACGGCATCGGCATATTGCTTCACCCGGCGCGCGTGCGCGGGCATCAGCAGCCGCATATAGTCCTTGGCGTGGCGGAAGCCGTCCTCGCCCTCGACGATTACTTCGTCGATGTCCTTGTTGTAGATGTCGCGGATCGCGCGCTTGATGAGGTCGCTGTCACCATAGACCAGCGCCGGTGCCGACGAGGTCAGCGTCTGGTCGCGGATACCGTCCCACAGCCGGGCGAGATAATCGAAGTCGCGCTTGATCTCCTGGCGCGAGCGCTGGAGGCCGGCGGTGCGGACGATGCAGCCCATCGACGCGGGCAGCGTCATTTCGGCCATGATCGACTTCAGCCGCTTGCGATCGGCGGCCGAGCTGATCTTGCGGCTGATCCCGCCGCCGTGCGCGGTGTTGGGCATCAGCACGCAGTAGCGCCCGGCGAGCGACAGATAGCTGGTCAGCGCCGCGCCCTTGTTGCCGCGCTCTTCTTTCACGACCTGCACCAGCAGCACCTGCCGCCGGCGGATCACGTCCTGAATCTTGTAGCGACGGCGCAGGTTCAGCCGGCGCTGACGCAGTGCCTCGACCGCGGCATCGTCGCCGCCGCTCTTGCGCGGACGCGGGGCGGCGGGGGCGTCGCCCTCCTCGTCGCCTTCGTGATCGTCGTCGTCCTCGTCGCGCTCGACCAGTTCGACGCCACCTTCGTGATCGTCGTCGTGATCGTGATCGTCGTAATCGACGTCGTCGTCATGCTCGCCCGCGCGCAGCGCCGCTTCCTCGGCGGCATGCTCGGCCTCTTCGGCCAGCAGCGCGTCGCGGTCTTCCTTCGGGATCTGGTAATAATCGGGGTGGATTTCGCTGAAAGCGAGGAAGCCGTGACGGTTGCCGCCGTAATCGACGAACGCCGCCTGGAGCGACGGTTCGACCCGCGTCACCTTGGCGAGATAGATATTGCCCTTGAGCTGCTTGCGCTCGGCCGATTCGAAATCGAATTCCTCGATCCGGTTACCCTTGACGACGGCGACCCGGGTTTCCTCCCGGTGGCGTGCGTCGATCAGCATCCGCGTGGTCATGTGATACTCTCCGGGCGCGCGGAACCGCAGTCCGCGTCGGCGCGCCATGGCGCATGGCGGGGCGTCGTGTGCCGCCGGCCTGCGCGCGATTGATGGAAAATGCGTCTGCTGGCATGGGCAACCCGGGTTCCCGGGACATCACCGTCGCCCGAACGCCGGCCGCAAAAGCGGCACGGGCGGGGCGGGACGGAACTTGCCACATGCGAGCGTCAACCTGAAATACCCCCGCAGCGGATCGCGGCGGGGTGCCGCGTCGGATCGTGAAAACCATGAGGCCAGACCGACGTGGGTTAATGCGTAGCACCGCCCCTGCCGCTCGGCAACAGCGCTGCGGGATCGTTGCGGTAGCGTAGCAAAGCCGAACAAAAGGTTAACAGCCGATTCAGCAGGCTGGTTCACCCGGGGTTGAAGGAGCGTGGGATACACCATCACCATCGATAGTCGGGGCAGGTGCCATATCATGGTTTTGGGCTGGACCGGGTTTGTGAACCCACGGCATAGCGAGGGCATGGGATGGATGCTCGCCATGCTGTCGATCTGGTTCGGCGGCGCACCCGCCGCGGCACGCGCGGTCGAGGATGTCCGCGTGTCCGACGACCGGATCGTCGTGCGCTTCGACGAACAGGTCGGGGCCGCCGCCGCCTTCCTGCTCGGCGGGCCGGACCGGATCGCGGTGGACATCGACGGTGCGGTGCCCGGTGGCCGTCGATCGACCGGTGGACCGGTGGCGGGAGTGCGGCTGGGCGCGCGGGGTGCCGATGGCGCGCGCATCGTGTTCGATCTCGCCGAACCGGCGGTCGTCACCGGCGGGCGGTTTTCGGATCATGGCCGCAAGCTGACGATCAACCTGCGTCGCGTCGACCCCGATCGGTTCCTGCGCGCGACGACGGCGGGGCGGATGCGTTTCTCCACCGGACTGGTCGCGGCGGCAAGCGTGCCGGTGTCATCGAGCGCGGCGATGATCGTCGACCGGCGCGCGACGGTATCGGTGCCGGTCCCGGCGCGGCGCGGCGGCATCGCGCTGCCGCGTGTGCAGGGCGACGCCGACCGGCCGCTGGTGGTGATCGATGCCGGGCATGGCGGGCATGATCCCGGCGCGATCTCGCCGCACAGCGGCGCGCGCG
>NZ_LMKU01000007.1:32919-39519 GCF_001421635.1 Sphingomonas sp. Leaf25 | reverse complement strand
GCGCGTGGCGCTGACCCGCGACCGTGACGAATTCCTCGTCCTTCAGGAACGCTATGCGATCGCACGGCGGCTGGGGGCCAGCCTGTTCATCTCGGTCCATTGCGACAGTGCCGAAAACCCCAATGCCACGGGTGCGAGCATCTACACCCTGTCCGAAGTCGCGTCCGATCGTGAGGCGGCACGGCTGGCGGCGCGCGAGAACAAGGCGGACATTCTCGCCGGGGTCGATCTCGGCAAACAAAGCGCCGACATCTCGTCGATCCTGATCGACCTGACCCAGCGCGAGACGATGAACGCCTCGGCCGGTTTCGCCCGGCTGCTCGGCCGCGAGGCGCAGGGGCAGGTGCCCTTGAAGCCCAATTACCACCGCATGGCGTCGCTGATGGTGCTGAAGGCCCCCGACCTGCCGTCGATCCTGTTCGAAACCGGCTATATCTCGAACGAGGCCGACGCCGAACGGCTCGAATCCGCCGAAGGCCGCCGCGCGATCGCGCAGAGCGTCCGCCGCGCGGTCGAGGTGTATTTCGCGCGGCGGATGGCGGCGCGGTAATCACCGTCATCCCCGCGCAGGCGGGAATCGATATGCACCGACGTCGCGTATCGATCGAAGCGTGCGCGGTTATGGATTCCCGCCTGCGCGGGAACGACGAAGGTTATCCTTACCGCGCCAGCGCCTCGGCGATCAGCTTGCGTGAATTGTCGATGCCGTACAGCGCGATGAAGCTGCCCATGCGCGGCCCCTGTGGTGTGCCGAGCAGCGTTTCGTAGCAGGCCCTGAACCAGTCGCGCAGCGAGTCGAACCCGGCGGTCTTGCCGATCTCGTACACCACGTTCTGAATATCTTCGGCGCTGGCATCGCCCGGCATCGCCGCCAGTTCGCCGTCCAGCCGTTCGAGCGCGGCCCGCTCGACATCCGTGGGCGCACGACGCAGCGGCTTGTCGGCGACGTCGCGGACATAGGCCAGCGCATGGTCGATCAGCGCGTCGAGCGCAGGATAACGCTCGGCCGAGGCATCCTCGACATAATTGGCGAGATAGCCCCAGACCTGCGGCTTGGTCGCGTCGCCCATCACCCCGACGAGGTTGAGCAACAGCCCGAACGTCACCGGCAGCGTGTCGGCCGGCGGTTCGCCGCCGTGGATATGATGCACCGGATTGCCGAGCTTCTGTTCGATCGGCTGGTCGGCGTAATTGGCGCGGAACTGCCAATATTCGTCGATCGCGCGCGGGATCACGCCCAGATGGAGTTGCTTGGCCTTCTTCGGCTCGCGATAGGCATAGAAGGCGACGCTTTCGGGCGGGCCATAGGTCAGCCATTGTTCGAGGCTGAGGCCGTTGCCCTTCGACTTGCTGATCTTCTGGCCATGTTCGTCGAGGAACATCTCGTAGTTGAAGCCCTCGGGCGGTCGCGCGCCCAGCACCCGTGCGATCTTGGACGACTGCGTCACCGAATCGATCAGGTCCTTGCCCGCCATCTCGTAATCGACGCCGAGTGCTACCCAGCGCATCGCCCAGTCGACCTTCCATTGCAGCTTCGCCCCGCCCGACAGGATCGACTGTTCGATCCGCTGCCCTTGGTCGACGAAGGCGACCATGCCGGTGTCGGCGTCGAGCACCTCGACCGGCACCTGCAACACCACCCCCGACGTCGGGCTGATCGGCAGCACCGGCGAATAGGTCGCGCGGCGTTCGGCGCCCAGCGTCGGCAGCATGATGTCGAGAATCGACTGATAATGACGCAATACGCCCTTCAACGCCTCGTCGAACCGGCCGCCGCGATAATAGTCGGTCGAGGACGCGAACTCATAGTCGAAGCCATATTGATCGAGAAAGCCGCGCAGCCGCGCGTTGTTGTGCGCGGCGAAGCTGTCGTGCGTGCCGAACGGATCGGGAATTTCGCTGAGCGGCTTGCCGAGATGCTCGCGCAGCATGTCGCCGTTGGGCACATTGTCCGGCACCTTGCGCAACCCGTCCATGTCGTCCGAAAAGGCGATCAGCCGCGTCGGCTGGTCCGACAGTTCCTCGAACGCGCGGCGCACCATCGTCGTGCGCAGCACTTCGTTGAACGTGCCGATATGCGGCAGGCCCGAGGGGCCATAGCCCGTCTCGAACAGGATCGCCGCGCCATCCGATTTTCCGTTCGGATAGCGCTTGAGCAGCTTGCGCGCCTCTTCGTACGGCCAAGCCTTTGAAACCAGTGCTGCATTGCGGAGGGTGTCGTCGGTCATGGCGCTGCTGATACGCGGTTGGGCGCGCGATTTCTACATTGTGCAACATTTCGCAACGCAACCATGTCATGGTTTGCGCGTACCGGACGCGCATGATCGTCACCGCTACCCCCCGCTATACGCGGATCATCGCCGAAGTCTGGAAGCCGGCGACCGGACTGTTCGTCTGGGACGTAATCGTCACCATCATCTATTTTGTGCTGCCCTTCCGTGCGCCCAGCCTGCCGCTGACGCTGTTCGGATCGGCGCTGGCGCTGTTCCTCGGCTTCCGGGTGAACTCGGCGTATCAGCGCTGGTGGGAAGGGCGCATCCTGTGGGGATCGATGATTAACGCCTCGCGCAACCTGGCGCGCGGCGCGATCGCGTTTCTGGGGCCGGAGGACGAGGGCGAGAAGCGCGACCTCAAGCGTTCGATCGTGCTGCGCCAGATCGCCTACGTCAATGCGTTGCGGTGCCAGTTGCGGCGACAGGACCCCAAGGACGACGTCCACCGCTTCCTGTCGCGCGACGAGGCGGGCGAGCCGCTCGGGCGCACCAACACCGCCAACGGGCTGCTCGATGGCACCGGCATGCGCATTGCCGAGAGCCATCGCCGTGGCTGGATCGACAGCATGCAGCAGCACAGCCTCGAACGGGTGCTGATCGACATCGCCAATGCGCAGGGCGGCATGGAGCGGATCAAGAACACGCCGCTGCCCAACCAGTATCGCTTCTTCCCCGCGCTGTTCACCCGCCTGTTCTGCGTGCTGCTGCCGATCGGACTGGTCGAGACGCTAGGCGTGGCGACGCCGCTGGGGTCGGGCATCGCCGGGCTGATGTTCCTTGCCGTGCTCCAGATCGGCGAGGATCTGACCGATCCTTTCGCCAATACCGTCCACGATCTGCCGCTGTGCGCCATGTGCCGCACGATCGAGATCGATCTGTTGCAGGGCATCGGCGATCCCGCACCCGAACCGGCGACGCCGCACAAGGGCGTGCTGTGGTAAGCGAACGTCCGGCCATTTTGATGATCGTCGCGGCCCGCCCGGCGACGATGACGATCCCCCGGCCGGCGGTTGTCGGGCGGGGACGCGGGCCGCGATCGGGCCGATCGGCATCACGGAAAAACCGCACGGGCGAAGCGTTCCGCTTCCGTTCCTGACCGTCCGACGGTAAGACGGAACGATGCTGCCCTATCCCGCCCTGCACGCCAGCCATTCGGGGGTCTGGATCGCCGATGGCGACGGTGTGCGCGAGGTCAGTCGGGGCGAGGCGATCGCCTGCGCCGCCGATACGCCGACGATCCTGCTCAATGCGCCGCTGATCGGGCAGCGGCTGGGCTATGCCGATCTGTCGGGGCTCGACCTGCTCGAACTGTTCGCCTTCGTCCATCCCGCGCGGTTTGCGGTGCCGACGCCCAAGGGGCTGGCACAGGCGCTGGGCCAGCCGGTCCCGGTCGACGAGGCCGAGGTCGCGGGATCGTTGCGTGCGGCGGCCGTCAGGCTGCTGGAGACGGCATCGGCGCCATGGCCGGAACAGGAAGGAGCATGGACCGCCGCCCAGTCGCTGTTCCGCCTGCGCTGGCCATGGGCACCGGCGCTGGGGCAGGTACTGCCCAAGCCCGAAACCGCCGAACGCTGGCTGTTCAGCAAACTTCCCGAATGGGATGAGGAAGCGCCGCGTGCCGCCCCGCGCAACATCACGCTCGCCGCCGATGCGATCGGCGAACGGCTGGCGCGGCTGACCGGGGCGAGTGCCGAGGCGCGCAGCGGCCAGCGTGCCTTTGCCGGTGCCGCCGCCGCCGCTTTCGGCCCACGCATGGCGCGCGATACCCCCAATCTGGTGCTGGCCGAGGCGGGAACGGGCATCGGCAAGACGCTCGGCTATCTCGCCCCCGCCTCGTTGTGGTCGGAGGCGGCGGACGGCGCGGTATGGGTGTCGACCTTTACCAAGGCGCTGCAACGCCAGTTGGCGCAGGAAAGCGAGCGGGTGTTCCCCGATCCGGCGCTACGGCGCGAACGGGTGGTGACGCGCAAGGGGCGCGAAAACTATCTGTGCCTGCTCAATCTCGAAGATGCGTTGCAGGGCGGGTTCCAGGGGCGGGCGGCGATCCTCGCCCATCTCGTCGCGCGCTGGGCGGCCTATAGCGCCGATGGCGACATGGTCGGCGGCGACCTGCCGGGATGGCTGCCAACGCTGTTCCGTCGCAACGGATCGACCGCGCTGACCGACCGGCGCGGCGAGTGCATCTATGCCGGCTGTCCGCAATATCGCAAATGCTTCATCGAACGCGCCGCGCGCGCCTCGGCCAAGGCCGACATCGTCATCGCCAACCATGCGCTGGTGATGGTCAACGCCGCGCGCGGGCGCGAGACGGGCACGCGGCCGACGCGCTATGTGTTCGACGAGGGGCATCATCTGTTCGATGCCGCCGACGCGATGTTCTCCGCCGCGCTGACCGGGGCAGAGGCGATCGAGATCCGCCGCTGGGTGCTGGGGCCGGAAGGCGGCGGGCGCGGGCGGCGGCGCGGGCTGGCGGCGCGCCTGTCCGACGTGGCGAGCTATGACGCGGCAGGCGGTGCGGCGGTGGCGGCGGCGGTCGAGGCGGCGCGCGCGCTCCCCGCCGACGGCTGGCTGGCGCGGGTGCAGGAAGGCGCGCCGTTCGGCCCGGTCGAGGAATTGTTGGGCGCGGTGCGCGGCGTCGTGTTCGCCCGCGCGAAGGATGGCGAGGCGGGGTACGGCTTGGAGACCGAACTGGCCGAACCTCCGCCCGAACTGGTCGATGCCGCCGCGCCGGCCGCGCAGGCGCTCGACGCGCTGCTGCGCCCGCTGGTGGCGCTCGGCAAGCGGCTGGAGGCAGTGCTGGCCGAGGGGCCGGACTGGCTCGACGGCCCGGCGCGCGCGCGCTGCGAAGGGGCGATCGCCTCGCTCGGCTGGCGCGCGGAGACGGTCGGGGCATGGGGCCGGTTGCTCGCCCGAATCGGCGGCCCGGCCGATCCCGACTTCGTCGACTGGCTGGCGGTCGACCGGGTCGAGGGGCGCGAATATGACATGGGGCTGCACCGCCACTGGCTCGACCCCACCCGGCCGTTCGCCGAAACCGTGCTCAAACCGGCGCATGGCGTGCTTGTCACCTCGGCGACGCTGCGCGCCGGCGGCGACTGGGCGACCGCCGACGCGCGGGTCGGCGCGCCGCACCTGCCGCGCAGCCCCGATCATTTCGAGGCGCCGAGCCCGTTCGCCTATGCGACGCAGGCCGAGGTGCTGATCGTCACCGACGTGACCCGCGGTGACCTGAGCGCGCTTGCCAACGCCTATGGCCGGCTGATCGTCGCGGCGGGCGGCGGGACGCTTGGCCTGTTCACCGCGATCCGCCGATTGCGCGGCGTCCATGCCCGCATCGCCGACCGGTTGGCGCGCGACGGACTGCCGCTCTATGCCCAGCATGTCGACCCGATCGATACCGGTACGCTGGTCGACATCTTTCGCGACGATCCGCGTGCCTCGCTGATCGGCACCGATGCGCTGCGCGACGGCGTCGACGTGCCCGGCCGGTCGCTCAGGATGGTGGTGATGGAGGGGGTGCCATGGCCGAAGCCCGGCGTGCTCCACGCCGCGCGGCGGCTGGCCGGCGGCGGCAGCGCCTATGACGACCGGGTGGTCCGTGCGCGGCTGGCGCAGGCGTTCGGGCGGCTAATCCGCCGCGCCGACGATCGCGGGCTGTTCGTGTTGCTATCGTCGGCCATGCCCTCGCGCCTGCTGGGGGCGTTTCCCGAAGGGACGCCGGTCACGCGCTGTACGCTCGACGAAGCGGTCGCGCGCGCCCTTTCCTTGGGGGGCGAAGTCGGGCATGGGGCGGCTGCCCTGTCGATGGAGCCGCCTTCATGAAGACGCTGACGCTGCTGCGCCACGCCAAGTCGGGCTGGGACGATCCCGTCGCACGCGATTTCGACCGGCCGCTGAACGCCAAGGGCGCGCGCGCCGCGACCGCGATGGGCCGGCATCTTCTGCGCGAGGAACTGCGCTTCGATCATCTCGTCGCCAGCCCCGCGCTTCGCGTGGTGCAGACGCTCGATCATTTCGGGCGTGGCTATGGCGATCTGCCCGCGTGCAACAGCGACCGCTCGCTCTATCTCGCATCGGCGGCGACGCTGCTCGACGTGGTGCGCGCGTTGCCGGCGGATACCGATCGCGCGTTGCTGGTCGGGCATAATCCGGGGCTGGAAGATCTCGTCCTGCTGCTGTCGGCTGAGAGCAACCCCCTCCGCGGCGCGGTCGAGGAGAAATTCCCGACCGCCTCGGTCGCGGTGCTCGAGCTCGACGGCGACTGGGCGGCGGCGGACGATGGCTGCGGCCACCTGATCCGCTTCACCCGCCCGCGCGACCTCGACCC
>NZ_LMKU01000007.1:12714-32903 GCF_001421635.1 Sphingomonas sp. Leaf25 | reverse complement strand
GCCCCGGCCCGAGAGGGAACGTATCCGCCTGCCCCAAGCCTACCCACCCCCGACCCCTCCCTTGTCAGGGAGGGGAGCATAACGGTATCCGTAAGCTTCGAAACCGAACCGCCTACTTCTTGTCGGCGTAGAACCGCTTGACCACGTCCCAGCCTTCCTCAGCCGTTTCGACGAAGGTGATGAGGTCGAGATCGCGGGCCGAGATCACGCCCTCCTCGACCAGTGCGTCCCAATTCACGACCCGTTCCCAGAACTCGCGGCCATAGAACAGCACCGGGATCGGATCGATCTTGCCGGTCTGGATCAGCGTCAGCAGCTCGAAGCTCTCGTCGAACGTGCCGAAGCCGCCGGGGAACACCGCCACCGCCCGCGCGCGCAGCAGGAAGTGCATCTTGCGCAGCGCGAAATAGTGGAACTGCATCGACAGCGCCGGGGTGACGTACGGGTTGGGCGCCTGTTCGTGCGGCAGGACGATGTTGAGCCCGATCGATTCGGCCCCCGCCTCGTTCGCGCCGCGATTGGCGGCTTCCATGATCGAGGGACCGCCGCCCGAACACACGACGAAATGGCGCTTGCCGTTCGTGTCATTGGGGAACTGGCTGGCATGGAACGCCAGTTCGCGCGCCACGTCGTAATACCGCGCCTTGGCGATCATCCGCTCGGCGATCGCGCGCGAGGCATCGTCCTGCGCCAGCTCGAGGAGCATTTCAGCCTTGTCCGGCTCGGGAATGCGCGCCGACCCATAGATGACGAAGGTCGAGGCGATGTTCGCCTCGTCGAGCAGCAGCGAGGGCTTGAGCAGTTCGAGCTGGAACCGCACCGGGCGCAGATCCTCGCGCAGCAGGAATTCCATGTCCTGGAACGCCAGGCGATAGGCGGGATGCTCGGTCTGCGGGGTGGCGAGCTGCGTGCGGGCGGCTTCGGCTTCCTGCTTGGCCCCGCGGAACACGCGGGACGGGACTTTGGTGTCGGTCATAGACGATGGACTTGTAAGCACCGCCCCCCGCCCAAGCAAGCGCGATACGTCAACGACATAGCGGTCGCCCGCCCATGTCGAGGTGGAGGTGATTGTAATGGGCGGCGTTGTAATCGGGGGTGAGGGTGGTGACGAATCGCTTGCAGGCCGATCGCTGGATCACGCGCAGGAACTCGCGCTTGTCGGCATCGTCGCCGTTCCAGTCGCGCTCGATCGATATTCGCCGCCCGTCGGCCAGCACGAAGGCGGCGATGTCGACCGCATTGGCAAGGCCGTGTTCGGACACCCGCCCGGCCGAGCGCGCATCCCCACCGACGATCCCGCGACAGGCATAGGTGCCGAAACTGTCGATCTTCACCACGTCGCTGCCCAGCATCTGCCGCGCCGCCGGGCGCACGCCATGGCGAATCCAGCCGATCATCGCCCGCGCCGCCGGACAGCGGATCGCCTTCAGCCCCGCAACCGGCACGCCGATGTCGAGCAACTGCACCGCGCCGAGCACCACGCAACCCGAACCGTAATCGCGGTCGGGCAGCGGGCTGAAACGGACCCCCGCCGCCGACAGATCGGCATAGCATTGCTGCGTGTCGCGCTGCGTAGCACCGGTCAGCGTGATCGGTCCGCCCGGGCGGGGGCGGATGGCGGGCGGTGCCGGCGTATCGCGCTCGCCGCCGGCGCAGGCCGACAACAGCAGGATCGCGGAGAGGGCAAGGGCATGGAACCACGACGCGGACATTGCCCGGTGACGTCCCATGCGCGGTCCGCGCGCGCAAGTCGGGATGCGATCGGCGGTAACCCACTCACGTCGAAGATATTTTGGATACCGGTGTCACAAAGCGGATTGATCGTGGGGCGGGCATCTGAAACAATCAGCGCATATGCCTAACGACACGCTTCGGCGTGAATGCCTCCGCCGCCGAAGGAATATCGTGTGACGCTTCACGTCCGTACCCTGTCCGACCGCGTCTTCGAAATCGTGCGCGAACGCATCGTCAGCGGGGCGTTGATCGAACGCGCGCCGATCCGGCAGGATTCGCTCGCCGCCGAACTGGGCGTGAGCAAGATTCCGCTGCGCGAGGCGCTGGCCCGGCTGGAACAGGAGGGGCTGATCGCCAGCCAGGCGAACCGGGGCTATACCGTCCAGCCGATGTCGGCGGGACAGGCCGAGGAAATCTACGAGTTGCGCATCGTCGTCGAACCCGCGGCGGCGGCCTATGCGGCGACCCGTGCCGACGACACGTATCGCGCGCAGTTGCTCGATGCGTTCGAACGGCTCGACGCGGCGATGACCCGCGATCTGGTCGAGGCGGCGGCGTGCAACCGCGCGTTCCATGCCGCGCTGGTCCGCGCGCCGGGACGCGAGCTGACCGTGCAACTGGTCGAACGCCTGTCGGTCCTCGCCGAACGCTATGTCGTCGCCCATCTGCGCCCCGCCGGACGGGGCGACCGGGCGCATGTCGAACACAAACTGCTCCTCGACGCATGGCTGGCCGGCGACGGACCGGCGGTGGAGGCGATGCTGAAGGGCCATCTGATCGCCACCATCGAGGATTTGCGCGCCGAGTTCGAGGCCGCCAGCAAGGCGGCGTGACGCCGGATGTGGGACCCGATAGGGTGGCCGGGATGCTGCGTACCGTCCTGACCCTCTGTCTGATCCTGACCGCGTCGCCGGCGGCGGCGCGCGACATCCTGTTCGTCGGCAACAGCTTCACCTTCGGCGCGGGATCGCCGGTCGAACGCTACCGCCCCGACAGCGTCACCGACCTGAACGGCGAGGGGATCGGCGGTGTGCCCGCGTTGTTCCGCAGCTTCGCCGAACAGGCCGGGCTCGACTGGCAGGTGTTCCTCGAAACGTCACCGGGCAAGGATCTGGCGTATCACGCCGCCAATAAGCGCGCGCAAATCGACCGGCGATGGGACGTGGTACTGCTGCAGGGCTATTCGACGCTCGATGCGCAGCGGCCGGGCGACCCGACGCGCCATGCCGTCGCCGCCGCGCGGCTCGCGGCGCTGATCCGGGCGCGCAACCCCAAGGCCGATGTGCGGCTGGTCAGCACCTGGTCGCGCGCCGATCTGACCTACCGCCCCGGCAGCCCGTGGTCGGGCAAGCCGATCGCGACGATGGCCGAGGACCTGGCGAGGGCGAACCGGACGGCGAAGCGGCAGGCACCGGGCGTCCGCCGCGTCGTGCCGGTCGGGCTGGCGTGGAACCGCGCGATCGCCGCCGGCCTTGCCGACGCCAACCCCTATGACGGGATCGATCCGGGCAAGATCGGCTTGTGGGGCAACGATCACTATCACGGCAGCACCGAGGGCTATTATCTCGAGGCGCTGACGATCTTCGGACAGGTGACGGGCCATGACGTGCGCAAGCTAGGGGCAGACGAGCGCGCCGCGCGCGATCTGGGGTTGTCGCCGCAGACGGCGGTCGCGTTGCAGCGGGTGGCGTGGGAAACGGTGCGGCGCGATCGATGAGAGCGGCGGTGATGTTCGCGCTGGCGGTGCTGTTGGCGGGTTGCGGCGGTGGTGACGACGACCGCGCGGCCCGATTGCGCGCGGCGGGGCCGAACCCCTCGCTCGACGCGCTGCTGCGCGTCGCCAGCGTCGATGCCGGCAAACGCGCCTTCGGGCAATGCGGCCAGTGCCATACGATCGGACAGGGTGGGCAGGCGCTCGCCGGTCCCAATCTGTACGGCATCATGGGACGCGCCATGGCCGCCGATCCGCGTTTCGGCTATAGTCAGGCGCTGATCGACCATGGCGGACGATGGGACGCGGCGACGATGGACCGCTGGCTGGCGAACCCCGTCGCGATGGTGCCGGGCACGCGGATGATGTTCGGCGGAATCGCCGACCCGCTGCGGCGCGCCGACATCATCGCCTATCTGCGCTCGGCCGGACCGGTTACGCCAGCGCCCTGAGCAGCGCCTCCCACCACGCGACCCCGGCGTCGAACGACGCGACCGGCAGGCGTTCGTTGAGGCCATGGGCGAATTCGTTCGACGGCTTCATGAACACGCTGCCGATGCCGAACGCGGGGATGCCGCGCGCGCGAAAGTGCATCGAATCGGTCGCGCCCGCTTCCATCGCCGGGATGACGGGCGTGCCCGGCGCGCGCTTCGCCACCGCCGCCCGCACCGCCGCCAGCACGCGCGGTTCGAGCGGCGATGCCCCCGCCTCGATCGTGCCGTTGTCGATCAGCTCGATCCGAATCGCCGGATCGGCGATGAGGCTGGTCAGCTTCGCCTGAATCGACGCGCGCGAGGTGCCGGGAAAGATGCGGCAGTTGATGTTGGCGACCGCGCGCTGCGGCAGCGCGTTGGGCGCATGCCCGCCGTTGAACTGCGTGGGCACGCAGGTGGTGCGGACCTGTCCGACGAATTCGGGCTTCGACGACAGCAGATCGGCGGCGGCGGTGTCCTTCGGGTTGGCGGCGAAGGCGCGCATCGCGTCGCCGGTGGGGCCGGGGTTGTTGGCGGCGCTGCCTGCCAGATACGCCTTGGTGATCGCATTCTGTTCGGGCGGGAAGCGATAGGCGGCGATCCGGCCGACCGCCGCCGCCAGTCGGGCGATGGCGTTGACCGGTCCCGGGCGGCTGGAATGGCCGCCGGCATCGGTGATCGTCAGGCGGAAGTCGCCGTACACCTTCTCGGCCGCCTGCAAGCCATAGACGGTCGGCTTGCCCGCCTCGTCCAACGTGCCGCCGCCGGCGTCGGCGTTCAGCACCAGTGCGGCGTTCTTGAACCGTTCGGCGGCGGCGCGGGTCGTCGCCATCGTCGTTTCCTCATCGCCGGTCAGCAGCAGCACGACGTCGCGTGCCGGCACCCAGCCGGCACGCTTCAACTGCATCAGCGTGGCGATGAGGATCGAGACATCGCCCTTGTTGTCGAGCGATCCGCGTCCGAACACATAGCCGCCTTCGACCACCGGGGTGAACGGATCGCGCGTCCAGTCGGCCGGATCGGCGGCGACGACGTCCATATGGCCGAGCAGCACCGTTGGCTTGGCCGCCCGGTCGCGCCCGGCATAGCGCGCCACCAGATAGCCGGTATCGCCCATGGCCACGAACTCGATCGCGTCGGTGGGAAGGCCGGCGGCGACCAGTTGCGCCTTCAGATAGGCGGCATAGGCCGGCACTTGCCCCTGACCGGCGACGGTGCGGAACGCGATCCCCTTGGACAGCAGCGTCAACGCTTCCTTGCCGCCGGGCGTGGTCGGGCCTTGCGCCAGCGCGGGCGTGGCGAGCAGGGCGGCGGACAAAAGGGCGGCCAGACAGCGCATCACTCGATCTCCCACGAAGCGGACAGCACTTGGTGCCGCGCCGCCCGCGTCCACGCAAGGCTCAGTCGCGCAACGCCCGCTGGAACAGCGCGAGCATCCATCCGGTCGCCTGCACGAACAGCGCCGGATCGTAGCGCGGTCCCTCGTCGCGCAGGAAGGCGTGCTGCGCGTTGACCTCATGCCATTCATACGCCGTACCGGCATTTTCCAGCGCCTCGCGGATCGCCTGCCGCCCGGCGAAGGGGACGTGCGGGTCCTGCCGTCCCCACACGAACAGCAGTTCGCCGCCGATCTCGCCGATCCGCGCGAGGCTGTCGTCACAGCGGCCCTCGCCCAGCGTGCCCGAATGAATGTCGGTCGGGTAGAAACAGGCGGTGGCGCGCACGCGGGGGTCGAGCGCGGCGCGATAGGCGAGATGCCCGCCCAGACACACGCCGGCGGCACCGATCGCGCCGGTGCAGGCGGGATGGCGTTCCAGCCAGTCGATCACCCGCGTTGCATCGGCGTCGAACGCGGCGACGGGCTTGGCGAATTTCAGTTCGTTGCCGCGATCGGTTCCCGCCGGATCATAGGCCAGCACCGTGCCCGGCGCTTCGTATTCGTGGTAGACCTCGGGCACCGCCACGACATAGCCGTGCCCGGCGAGGAATGCCGCCAGCCGCCGGATCGGCGCCGTCACCTGATAGATTTCCGAATACAGCACGACGCCGGGGAAGCGCCCTTCCGCCGCCGGGCGGAACACATGGGTGCGCATCACCGCGCCCTCGTGGACGGGCAGGTCGACGGGTGGATCGGTCAGCAGGATCATGGATTGCCTGTGCGGTCGTCGGGCGGTGCTGGCAAGGGCGAAACCAGTTCGAGCCGCTGCGGCACCGTGCCCATCTCGATCCCTTCGGCGGGAAAGCGGACGAGCAGTTCGAGCAGCACGTTGCTGCGCGCGCCATAGGCCGAGCGGGGCGAATCGACATGCGCGAAACAGTTGAACGCGATCCGCCCGTCGACGATCGAATCGATGAAGGCGGCGGGTGCCGGATCGGCCAGCACCGCATCCTCGCGCGCGAACGCTTCGAGGACGATGGCGCGGACCCGCGCCGCATCGGTGCCGATCGGGACCGAGAACTGGATCTGGATGCGGCCGAGCGGTGACGCCAGCGTCTTGTTCAGCACGCTTTTGGTGATGAGTTCGGAATTGGGGACGATCAGCGTCGAATGGTCGGCGAGCGTGATCTCGGTCGATCGCACGCTGATGCGCTTCACGTCGCCCTCGTCGGTGCCGACGCGGATCAGGTCGCCGATCTTGATCGGTCGTTCGGCGAGCAGGATCAGGCCGGAAACGAAATTCTGGGTGATCGCCTGAAGCCCGAAGCCGATGCCGACCGACAGCGCCGAGAGGAGCAGCGCAATCCGTTCGATCCCGATGCCGAGCGAGGCGAGCGCCCAGATGACCGCCAGCGCGATGCCGACATAGCGCGCGACGAGGCTGACCGAATTGCGCCCCGATCCATCCAGATCGGTGGCGGGAAGATAGCGTCCCTCCAGCCAGCGCATGAAGCCGCGCACCAGCGTCAGCCCGATGACCAGCACGACGATGCTGCGCAGGATCGCGCCGGGCGAGATGGCGACCCCGCCGACCTCGACCCCGCGCGCCAGATCGCCCAGCCGCGCGAACACGTCCGCCACGCCGCTGCCGCCGAACGGCAGCAGCCACAGCCCGAGCGCGACGACTGCGAGCAGGACCCGCAACACGCCCGACAGCAGCACGCCGAACTGGTCGACGGTGCCACCGCGCACCCCCAGCCCACGGATCAGCGCGATCCCCAGCCGGCTGCCGCGATCGAACGCCGAGGTCGCGACATCGTCGATCGCGGTGAGCGCCAGATAGACCGCGCCGCCCAGCACCACGGTCCACGCGACCATTTGCCCGAGGAACAGGCCGAAGCCGATATAGCCGATCACCAGCGCCAGCAGCGCGACCACGACGATGCCCCATGCGACCAGCGCGATCGCGGCACGCCCGGTATCGGCGGGGGCGGTGATGCCGTCGTCGCGCGTGCTGCGCAGCCGGCCGATCGCGAACAGCGCGGCGGCGATGAGCGACAGGTGGAGCAGGGCGAGCAGCGCATGCGCCGCGGTGCGTGCCGCATCGCTGACGCCGATCGCGGCATTGATCGAATCGAGCATTACCGCGACCGCCGCGAGACCCGCGAGCAGGAACGAGAACGGGCGCAGCCGGTTCGCTGCATCGTTACCGATCGGCGCGACGCGCCAGCTCGGCTGGCCGCGCATCAGCACCGCGCCCAGCACCGCGCTGGCGAAGCTGGCGAACCCGATCGCAAAGATCGATGCGTCGAGCGGTCCGTCCCAGCGGTCGGCGACCAGCCCCGACCAGCGCGCACCCGCCACTACCGCCGCCGTCGCCAGCAACGGGGCGAGCGTGCCGACCAGCACCCGCCACAGCGCGTTAGCGGATCGCCGGACCCGGCGGCCCGGCGCGCCTTCGATCAGCAGGCGTTGCCCGACCCGCCCCATCGCCAGCCGCGCGGGTCCCAGCAGTGCGATGGCGACGGCCAGCCCGGTCAGCAGCGGCCATAGATGGTGCAACCCCGGCTGGCCGATCGTCATGGCCTCGACGGCGACGAAGCGCTGCAACCGGTGCAGGTCGCGCGGTATGGCGTGGAGGATCGCGCTCCAGAACGCCGGCGTGAGCGGCGAGGATACCTTGCCAAACAGCTTCTGGCTGAATTCGGCGGCCTCGCCCGCGCTGATTTCGTCGATCAGTTGCTGCGCCTCGACCGCGAGCAGCCGCGCGCGCTTGGTCGCCGAATCGAGGACGCCGTGCTGGCGAGCCAGTGCGGCGCGTTCGCTGCGGATCGCCGGGTCCTCGCCGGTCGCGGCAGGCCCCAGTTGGGCAAGGCGCGCGTCGATCCGGGTCAGTTCGGCCTGCGACTGCTGTGCGGCGTCGAGCGTGTCGCTGCGGACCACCTGCGCACGGGTTCGCAAGGTAGCGCGGGCATCGCGTTCGGGGCGGGTGTCGAGCAAGCCATCGACCGTGCCCAGCTCGTTCGCCGCGCGGTCGAGCCGGGGGGCATAGGCCACGGGGTCCGACTGCGCCCGGGCGGCAGGCGCCATCAGCAGCACGAACAGGGCGAACACGATCCGGAAAAGCGGCGTCATGCGCCATGGCCTATCGTCATCGTCGCGGCACGCCAAGGCGGTTCCCTTCGTGGCGCAGCGCGTTTAAATGCGCCGATGTTGCGCATCACCGAACTGAAACTGCCGCTCAATCATCCCGAAGAGGCGCTGGTCGCCGCGATTCGCGACAAGCTGCGGATCACCCCGCGCGACCTGATCCGCTACACCATCGCCCGGCGGGCGCATGATGCGCGCGACAAGGACGATATTCAGCTCGTCTATTCGGTCGACGTGACGCTGAAGAACGAAGCGCAGGTGCTGGGGCGCACCCGCCGCGACCGGACGGTCGGGCCGACGCCCGACACCGGCTATCACTTCGTCACCACCATGCCCGCCGACTATGCCGGTCCGCGACCGATCGTCGTGGGCGCCGGGCCGTGCGGTCTGTTCGCCGGGTTGATCCTCGCGCAGATGGGGTTCCGCCCGATCATCCTCGATCGCGGCAAGGTGGTGCGCGAGCGCACGCAGGACACCTGGGGCCTGTGGCGGAGGAGCGAACTGAACCCCGAATCGAACGTGCAGTTCGGCGAGGGCGGGGCGGGCACCTTTTCCGACGGCAAGCTGTGGAGCCAGATCAAGGACCCGCGCCACCTCAGCCGCAAGGTGCTGATCGAATTCGTGAAGGCAGGGGCGCCGCCGGAAATTCTGACCGAGGCGCATCCGCACATCGGGACGTTCCGGCTGGTCCAGATGGTCGAATCGATGCGGGCGACCGTCGAGGCACTCGGCGGCGAATATCGTTTCGGCCACCGGGTCGACGATCTGACCATCGAGACGCAGGGTGATGGCACGCGGCGGCTGGCGGCGCTGCACCTGTCGACCGGGGAAACGATGGCGGTTGATGCGCCGGTGGTGCTGGCGCTGGGGCACAGCGCGCGCGATACGTTCGAGATGCTCCACGATCGCGGCGTGATGCTGGAGGCGAAGCCGTTTTCGGTCGGCGTGCGGATCGAACATCCGCAAAGCTGGATCGATCAAGCGCGCTTCGGCCCGTGCGCCGGCCATCCCGATCTGGGGGCGGCGGCCTATACGCTATCGCATCATTGCAGCAACCAGCGCACCGTCTACAGCTTCTGCATGTGTCCCGGCGGTACGGTGGTCGCCGCCACCTCCGAGCCGGGACGGGTCGCGACCAACGGCATGAGCCAATATTCGCGCAACGAACGCAATGCCAATTCGGGGATCGTCGTCGGCATCGATCCGATGCGCGACTATCCGGGCCACCCCCTTGCCGGCATCGCGTTGCAACGCGCGCTGGAAACGAAGGCCTATGACACGGGCGGGGGCGGGTATCGCGCGCCGGCGCAGTTGCTGGGGGACTTCCTCGCCGGACGGCCCTCCACGGCGTTGCGCAGCGTCGTACCCTCCTATCGCCCCGGCGTGACGCTGACCGATCTGGCCGAGGTGCTGCCCGATTTCGTGGTGAAGGCGATGCGCGAGGCGCTGGTCGTGTTCGGGCGGACGATCCCGGGCTACGACCATCCCGATGCGGTGCTGACCGGGGTCGAGACGCGGACCTCGTCGCCGGTGCGCATCCGACGGGGCGAGGATTTCCAGAGCGTCAACACCCGCGACCTGTTCCCGGCCGGGGAAGGGGCGGGCTATGCCGGCGGCATCCTCTCGGCGGCGGTCGACGGGATCAAGGTCGCCGAAGCGGTGGCCAAGGCAATGACCGCCGCCCGCTGACCCCAAGCGACCGCCGGCACGGTGGCGACGGGCAGGGTCGCTGCCGCGATCGGGAACAGGATCGTGGAAACCAGCCGGGCGGCACCGGGCGCGACGACACGGCGCTGAAGGTCGGCGAAACGGAACAGGACGGACACGCCCTGCTCCGGTCAGGTGATCTCCACCGATCCCTGACAGAATTCGCCGACCGTCCGGTCGCGCCCGGCCTGCTTCGCCGCATAGAGATAGCCATCGGCGCGGCGCAGCGCATCCGACGCGCTTTCGTCCCCGCGCAAGGTGACGATCCCTGCCGACAGGGTGATGCCCTCGATCAACTGGTCGTTCTCGCGCAACCGATAGCGCCGCGCCGCGACCGCGCTGCGGGCTGCTTCGAGGAGGGCACAGGCTTCGTCGGCGGAAACGTCGCTCAGCAGCATGGTGAATTCCTCCCCGCCATAGCGGGCGACAAGATGCCCCTCGCAGGCGCGGGCGAGCGTCGCGCCGATCGCCTTCAACACGCGGTCGCCGACCGGATGGCCGTAGCGATCGTTGATCGCCTTGAAATGATCGACGTCGCAGATCGCCAGATGGCACGAATCGCCGGTGGTGACGGCCAGCGCTTCCTCGAACGCCCGGCGGTTGGGCAGGCCGGTCAGCGCATCGCGCCGTGCATCGTCGCGGGCGCGGGCGAGTTGCCGCCGCAGCTCGCTCGCCTCCTGCGTCGCCTGCGCCAGCCGGGCTTCGGCGACGTCGACCCGTTCGCGCATCTGCGCGGTGATCCGCGCCAGTTCGGTGAGGAACAGGTCGCTGTCGGGATGGGTTTCGCGCGACTTCCGCAACGCATCCTCGCTCGCGGCGAGATCGCGGCCGAAGGCGTGGGTTTCGTGGACGATCCCCTGCATGATCGATTCGAAGCCCGCGACCTGTCGCTCGGTTTCGGCGTGGAACGACAGGCGGCGGTCGGGCGGGCTGATCCGGCGACCGACGACATCCCCTGCCTCGACCCGTTCGCCGAGCGTCAGCACCTCGTCGCTGGTCAGCCGGACCCCGCCATCGGTCAGCGTCGCCACGGCATATGCCAGCGGCCCCGCCGGATCGCCGAGGACGCGATAGGCGAAGCCGTAGTTGACCGGCGTCGGCTCCAGCCGCTGGTCGAACAGAAAGCGGCCGATTGCCTGAAACAGACCATCGGCCGTGGCGTCCGGCGCGCTTTCGATCTGTCGGTCCATGAACAAGCGCCGTCTCCCTGCCGGTCAAAGGTTGAGCGGCAGGGGGTAGCGAGCGACCGCTAAAATCAGGTTGCCGCGCCGTTAACCTTTTGGGAAGGTCCGTTTCGCAGACGAACCGATCACCGTTGGCCGAGGCCCTGTACCGCCGTCAGCGTGGTGCGGACGTGATCGGCCGGGTTCATGTCGGAATGGACGAAGGCGATCCGCCCGTCGCGGCCGATGACATAGCTGGTGCGCGTCGTCATCACGCGGGCAGGCTGTCCGCCGGTGGCGGGACGCGACAGCGCCACGTCGAAGCCACGGATCGTGGCGGGCGATGCGGCGGCGACGGCGAAGCGGCCGGCGCAATGCTGGGTGCTGAACGTCTGCAACTTGTCGATCGGATCGGCCGACATGCCGATGACGGTCGCCCCCGCCGCCTTGAACTGATCGACCGCATCGGCGAACGCCTTTGCTTCCGCATTGCATCCGCCGGTGAAGGCGGCGGGGAAGAAGTACAGCACTACCGGACCCTTGCGCAGTTGCGAGCGCAGGTTGAGCGTGAACGCCCGCCCGGCGATTGCTGCACGGGTCGTGAAATCGGGAGCCTTCGCTCCCGGCGCGAGCGCGGCCGACAGCGGCGCGGCGAAGGGCAGGCACAGGGCGGCGGCAATCAGGGCGATACGCATCGGATCAGGTCCTTGGGGAGTGACGATTGGCGCACAGCCTAGCAGCTTCGCAAGGCGGTGCCATCCTGTCCCTAGCGGGTGAAGCTGATGCCGATACGCGCGGTCGTGGTGCGCAGCCGATAGTCGTCAATCGCCTCGCCATAGCCGCTGAACGCCTGTCCGAAGAGATAGAGCGCGGTGCCGCCGCCGATCCGGGCGAGCGGATAGGAAAGTTGCACTTCCCCCGCGCGCCGCACGCCCAGCGGATTGCGTACCCTTGCGGCGAGTTTCAGCCCATCGCGCTGCCCGATCACCGCGCCCAGCGACCAATTGCCCCAATAGCGATCGAGATCGCGGTAGCCGGTGCCGACATAGCTCCACAGCTTCGGCGCGACCTCGACCTGCCAGCCATCGCCAAGCGGCAAAGCATAGCTGGCGGCAAGGTAGAGACGGTTCACGTCGATCGACCCCATGTCGCCGCGCCCGTTCGAATCATGGGCATAGCCGCCCGTCGCCACCAACTGTGGCGTGACGTTGCGCTGATAATAGACTTCGGGGCTGTAGTTGGTGCTGCGGAACGGTCCCGACGACTGATCGATCGCCCAGAACATCGTCTGCGTCCATGCGACCCGTACACCGTCCAGCACCCCCGCCCCGTCGAACGGTCGCACGGCGAGGCTGAACTGCAGCTTCGCCCCGTCCGATCCGAAGCCGAACACGCCATAGATCGGTTCATGCGGTTCGAACCGGTCGAGGAAGCCCGACGCGGTGCCGTCAGCGGTCGCGATCACCGTTTCGCGGGCTGGCGGCGGTGGCACGGTGACGATCCGATAGCGCAGCCGGCGGAACCCGCCGGCCGGGATGGAAACCGCCCCGTCGTTTTCCGGCATGACGCGCAGCGAGGTGCCGTCGGCCGCCACCATGTCGATCGGCACCGGAACCGTGTCGGCGGCGGCATCGCCTTCGTTCAGCGCGAAGACGGTGACACCCTCGCCTGCCGCCGCGATCGATGCCGGCGGTTCGGCGACGATGCGGATTTGCGGCGGGGCGGCGGCGAGCAGGGCGAGGAGCAGCATGATGCGGGTGTGGCAGCGATTTGCGACCGCTGCGAGTATCCTTTGCGCTTTGCCCGTCACCCCGCCTATTCGGGGGCGATCCACGCTGCCGAAAAGGTCCCGCATGCCTGTCACCGCCGCCGACCTCGCCCTTGCGATGAAACTTGCCGATGCGGCGGGCGCGGCGATCCGCCCGCGCTTCCGTGCCGAGTTCGGGCTGGAGATCAAGGACGACGCTTCCCCGGTGACGCTGGCCGACCGCGAGGCGGAGGCGGCGATGCGCGCGATCATCGAACGCGAACGGCCGTCGGACGGTATTCAGGGCGAGGAATATGGTGTTCGCGAAGGCAGCAGCGGGCGCAACTGGGTGCTCGACCCGATCGACGGCACCCGCTCGTTCATCGCCGGCCGGCCGATCTTCGGTACGCTGATCGCGCTGGTCGAGGACGGCTGGCCGGTCCTCGGTATCATCGACCAGCCGATCATCGCCGAACGCTGGCTGGGCGCGGTCGGCCGCGGCACGACCTTCAACGGTCGCCCGGCGCAGACCCGCCGGTGCCGGACGCTCGCCGATGCGCTACTCGCCACTACCAGCCCGGCACTGTTCGATGACGGGCAGTTGCACGGCTTCGAGCATGTCGAGGCGAAGGTCCGCTCGACCGTGCTGGGGGGCGACTGTTATTCCTATGGCACGCTCGCCTCGGGCCATATCGATCTGGTGGTCGAGGCGGGGTTGAAGCTCCACGACTTCGCCGCGCTGGTGCCCGTCGTCGAAGGCGCCGGCGGCACGATGAGCGACTGGGCGGGCGATCCGCTCCATGCCGGCAGCATCGGCGAGGTCATCGCGCTCGGCGACCCCGCCCGGCTGGAGGATGTCGTTGCAGCGCTCGCCTGTCGCGGCGGTTGATGCGCGAACAGGCAACCAGCAGGCCGTCGCATCGTTGAGGGGGGCATCACCCCACAAGCGAAGGAACCTGTCATGGGCCTGTTTTCCAAGGACATCGCCACGCTCGACGACCTGTTCGTCCACCAGTTGCAGGACATTTATTACGCCGAGAACCAGATTCTCAAGGCGCTGCCCAAGATGACCGAAAAGGCGACCGATCCCGAGCTGAAGGCCGGGTTCGAGCGGCATCTGGCGGAAACCGAGGGGCAGATTGGCCGGCTGGACCAGGTGTTCGAACTGCACGGCGCGACCAAGAAGGCCGTCACCTGCCCTGCGATCGACGGTATCATCAAGGAAGCGAACGAGGTCGCCGGTGAGATCGCCGACAAGAAGGTGCTGGACGCGGCGCTGATCGCCTCGGCGCAGGCGGTCGAGCATTATGAGATCACCCGCTACGGCACGTTGATCGCATGGGCGCGGCAACTGGGTCGCGAGGACCTCGCCAGCCTGCTGGCCGAGACGCTCGCCGAGGAACGCGCGACCGATGAGAAGCTGACGGCGATGGCCGAGCACAAGGTCAACGCCAAGGCCGAACTCGCCGAAGCCTGATCCGCTGCAACGAAAAAGGGGGGCCTGCGTCGCCGCAGGCCCCCCTTCTTGCGTCAGGTCGACGTCTTAGTTGTCGGTGATGAACGAAGGCAGGCCGGCGTTGCCGCCATCGTCCTTCGATTCCTCACGACGCGGGCCACGGTCGCGGCGCGGGCCACGGTCGCCGCCGTCGCGACGCGGACCGCGATCGCCGCCTTCGCGCGGGCCGCGATCGCCACCCTCGCGGGGGCCACGGTCGCTGCGCGGACCACGGTCGCCACGCTCACCGCGCTCGCGCGGTTCGCGCGCCGGGCGGCTGTCTTCCAGCTCGGCACCGGTTTCCTGATCGACGACGCGCATCGACAGGCGAACCTTGCCGCGCGGATCGACTTCGAGGACCTTGACCTTCACTTCCTGCCCTTCGGACAGGACGTCGGAAACCTTCTCGGTCCGTTCGTTGCGGATTTCGCTGACGTGGACGAGGCCGTCCTTGCCGCCCATGAAGTTTACGAACGCACCGAAATCGACGAGGTTGACGACCTTGCCGTTGTAGATCTTGCCGACCTCGGCCTCTTCGACCAGCCCCTTGATCCAGTTGATCGCAGCCTCGATCTGCGCCGGATCGGACGACGACACCTTGATGACGCCCTCGTCGTCGATGTCGACCTTTGCGCCGGTGGTGGCGACGATCTCGCGGATCACCTTGCCGCCGGTGCCGATCACTTCACGGATCTTCGACTTGTCGATCGTGAAGGTTTCGATGCGCGGGGCATGTGCCGACAGCTCGCCGCGCGTCTCGCCCAGCGCCTTGGCCATTTCGCCGAGGATGTGCGCGCGGCCTTCATTGGCCTGTGCCAGCGCGACCTTCATGATCTCTTCGGTGATACCGGCGATCTTGATGTCCATCTGGAGCGAGGTGATGCCCTCGCTGGTGCCGGCGACCTTGAAGTCCATGTCGCCCAGATGATCCTCGTCGCCGAGGATGTCGCTGATGACGGCATAGTCCTTGCCTTCGAGGATCAGGCCCATGGCGATGCCCGACACCGGACGCTTGAGCGGCACGCCCGCGTCCATCATCGACAGCGAACCGCCGCAGACCGTCGCCATCGACGACGAGCCGTTCGACTCGGTGATGTCCGACAGGACGCGGATGGTGTAGGGAAATTCTTCCTTCGACGGCAGCACCGGGTGCAGCGCGCGCCACGCCAGCTTGCCATGGCCGACTTCGCGACGGCCCGGCGCACCGAAGCGGCCGACTTCACCGACCGAGTACGGCGGGAAGTTGTAGTGCAGCATGAAGTTTTCATAGTGCAGGCCGTTCAGCCCGTCGATCATCTGCTCGGCGTCCTTGGTGCCGAGCGTGGTCGTGCAGATCGCCTGCGTCTCGCCGCGGGTGAACAGCGCCGAACCGTGCGCGCGCGGCAGGAAGTGGACCATCGCCTCGATCGGGCGGACCGTGCGGGTGTCGCGACCGTCGATGCGGCGGCCGTCCTTCAGGATGGCGGTGCGGACGATCTCGGCTTCGAGCTTCTTCACGAGCTTGAGCGTGCCGAGATATTGCGCCGGATCGCTTTCCTTCAGGTCGGCGAAGGCTTCGCGTGCCTTGGTGCGCGCGTCGTTGATCGCGTTCTGGCGCGCCTGCTTGTCGGTCAGCTTGTAGGCCGCCGTCAGGTCCTTGCCGATCAGCGTCTTCAGCTTCTTCTTCGCGGCCGACTGGTCGGCGACCGGGGTCAGCTCCCACGGCTCCTTGGCGGCCTGTTCGGCCAGATCGATGATGCAGTTCACGATCTTCTTCGACGCATCATGCGCGAACACGACCGCGCCGAGCATGATCTCTTCCGACAGTTCCTTGGCTTCGGATTCGACCATCATCACCGCATTGCCGGTGGCGGCGACGACGAGGTCGAGATCGCCCGCCTTCACCTGCTCCAGCGTCGGGTTCAGGACGTACTCGCCATCGACATAGCCGACGCGCGCCGCGCCGATCGGGCCCATGAACGGCACGCCCGAAATCGTCAGTGCCGCCGATGCCGCGATCATCGCGACGATGTCCGGCTCGTTCTCGCCGTCATACGACAGCACCTGGCAGATCACGTTGATCTCGTTGTAGAACCCTTCCGGGAACAACGGGCGGATCGGACGGTCGATCAGGCGGCTGGTCAGCGTTTCCTTCTCGGTCGCACCGCGCTCGCGCTTGAAGAAGCCGCCGGGGATACGGCCCGCCGCCGAATATTTTTCCTGGTAATGGACGGTCAGCGGGAAGAAGTCCTGCCCTTCCTTCACCGAACGGGCGGCGGTGACCGCGCACAGCACCACGGTCTCGCCGAGCGTCGCGATGACCGCGCCGTCCGCCTGCCGCGCGACGCGGCCCGTTTCGAGGGTGAGCGTCTTGCCACCAAGGTCCATGGTGCTTTTCTTGATATCGAACATATCGTTTCCTTCGCGTCCGGCGGCCAGATGCGCGCCGGGGCAGCTTGGGTGGAATCTCCACCCCTTGGATCAGGCCGTTTCGGCCCGGTGTCCCGCATCGCCGGATTGCGGCGGGACGGCTTGGCCGGTCAACCGGTCACAAAGCCCATACCCCGTTTTCCGGGGAATCTCACGCACGGTCGTGCGACCGTGGTCATGGAAAAAGGGCGGCCCGTGGGGGCCGCCCTTGTCCGTTACTTCCGAAGGCCGAGCTTCGCGATCAGCGCGCTGTAGCGCTCCGCGTCCTTCTTCTTCAGATAGTCGAGCAGCGAACGCCGCTTGTTGACCAGCATCAGCAGACCGCGACGCGAATGATTGTCCTTCGCATGGGTCTTAAAGTGTTCGGTCAGATTCTGGATGCGCGTCGTCAGGATGGCGACCTGTACTTCAGGGCTGCCGGTATCGCCTTCGGCGCGGCCATGTTCCTGAATCAGTGCCTGACGGTTTTCGGGAGTGATCGACATCGTAGATCCTTTCTATGCGAGGTTGAAGCCGCGCACGACCCGGGTTTCCCCGGCGAGGGTTTCGACCAGCGCCACCGGCACATCGTCCAGTGTCGCAAAGCCCAGACCGTCGGTCGCAGCGAAACCGATCAAGCGAAGCCCCTGACGGAGCCGCCCTGCCTGATCGGCGTCCAGCGATAGAGCCGGGATGTCGTCCAGCCCCACCCCCAGTGGCAGGAGCGTTTCTTCAAGCGTGCGCCCCTGACCCATTTCGGCCAGTTTGTCCAGCGAAATGGCCGATTCCAGCGTGAACGGCCCGGCCTTCGTCCGGCGCAGCATCGTGACATGGCCGACGCTGCCGAGCGCGAGCGCGATGTCGCGCGCAAGGCTGCGGATATAGGTGCCCTTGGAGACATAGGCGGTAAGGGTGACGTCTTCGAGCGGATCGCCATCGGCCGCCACGATCTGCAGGTCGTGGATCGTCACCGCGCGCGTGGCGAGCACCACCTCCTCGCCCTTGCGCGCCAGATCATAGGCGCGTTCGCCATCGACCTTCAGCGCCGAATAGGCGGGCGGCACCTGTTCGATCGGTCCGGTGAAGCGCGCCAGCACATTCTCGATCGCGGCGCGGGTCGGACGGACCGGCGATTCGGCGATCACCTTGCCCTCCAGATCCAGCGTATCGGTCTGCGACCCGAAGCGGATCGTGAAGTCGTAGGTCTTGGACGCATCGAGCATCCGCCCGGCCAGCTTCGTCGCCTCGCCGACCGCGACCGGGAGCACGCCCGAGGCCAGCGGATCGAGCGTGCCGCCGTGGCCGACCTTGTACTTGCCATAGCCGCCATGGCGCAGCGCGCGCTTGACCGCCGAGACGACCTGGGTCGAACCCGGCCCCACCGGCTTGTCGATGATGATCCAGCCGTGCATCAGCCCCGCATCGCCTCGCAAAAATGACGGCGGCACAGCGCCACATAGCGGTCGTTGCCGCCGATCTCGGTTTGCTGCCCTTCACGGACCGCGTGGCCGGTCGCATCGACGCGCAGGTTCATCGTCGCCTTGCGACCGCAGTCGCACACCGATTTCAGTTCGACCAGCGCATCGGCGATCGCCAGCAACCGCGCCGATCCGGGAAACAACTGCCCGAGAAAGTCGGTACGCAGGCCATAGGCGAGCACCGGCACGTTCAGATCGTCGGCCACCGCCGCCAGTTGATCGACCTGGGCACCGGTCAGGAACTGCGCCTCGTCGATCAGCACGCAATCGACCGGTGCCTTGCCGACGGCCGCGAACAGGTCGCTCGCGGCATCGAACGGAATGGCGGGCGCCGACAGGCCGATGCGCGAGCCGATGACGCCCATCCCCTCGCGCGTGTCGATTCCGGCGGTGAACAGCATCGTCGTCAACCCGCGTTCGCGATAGTTGAAGTCGGCTTGCAGCAGCGTGGTCGATTTGCCCGCGTTCATCGACGCATAATAGAAATAGAGCTTGGCCACTCAGTCCTCGGCGTCGCCCGGTTCCAGATCGCGCGCGACCTTGGGATCGCGCAGCAACTGGTCGATGCGGCCGCCTTCGTCGAAGCTTTCGTCGATCAGGAACTTGAGCTTGGCGGCATATTTCAGGTTCACCCGCCGCGCGACCTCCGACTGGAGATAGGCGGTGTTGGTGCGCAGCGCCTTCAGCACGACGCCCTCGTCCTTGCCGAGAAACGGTTTCACGAACACCGTCGCATGGCGCAGGTCGGGCGACATGCGCACTTCGGTGACGGAGACGAAGTGTTTTTCGAGCACGTCGTCATGCACGTCGCCGCGCGCGAGAATTTCCGCGAGGATGTGGCGGACCTGTTCGCCGACGCGCAACAGGCGGACGGAGCGGGTTTCGGGGGTGGTGTCTGACATGGCTCAACCGAATTGACAGTGGAACCAGTGACTGTCGAGTCGCTGGCACCAGATGGTGGTGCTGCCGAACATGGCGGCAATATCGCGCCCGACCGGTCCGCCGTTCCAGCCGCGCGCGGCGGCCATGCGATCGGTCGGATCATGGACGATCGCCGCCCAGTCCGTCGAAGGGTCGCCGATGGTGCGGAAGGCGGTTCGGTTGCCATCGCGGTCGACCGCAACAGCGCCGGGAGGTAATTCGCCGCCCGCAAGTGCCGCATCGAAGGCAGCGCGATGCGAGCGATGCAGCCACCACGGCGGTGCGACATGCGACCAGTAGAGCGCCCGTCCGCCGGCAAATCCCGCGAACGGGACCGCGACGACCGGCAACAGGACCAGCAGCAACGCCGGGATGCCGATCCCGCGCCAGCGCCAGCCGGTCCGCACGCCATCGAGGGCCAGCAGGAGCCAGCAACCGCCGAGCAGACCGACCGCGACGAGCATCGCTCGGCCACCGAACAGATTGGCGACGAACAATGCCGCCGCCCCGCCGACCACCCAGACGCCGCACCAGCGGAGCCTGGGCCAGAGCATGGCGGCAAGGGTCGCCCCCTGCCGCCCTTCACTCACAGCGTACGGTCGCGCAGTTCGACTTCATAGGTTTCGAGGTAGTCGCCCGCCTTGATGTCGGTGAAGTTCTGCGTGAACGTGACACCGCATTCCAGACCGGCGCGCACTTCGGGAACATCGTCCTTGAAGCGACGCAGCGATGCGATCTCACCCTGATAGATGATGACATCGTTGCGCGTGATGCGTGCCTTGAGCGCCTTGCGGATGATCCCTTCGACGACCAGCAGACCGGCGGCGCGACCATGTTTGCCCGC
>NZ_LMKU01000007.1:1736-12698 GCF_001421635.1 Sphingomonas sp. Leaf25 | reverse complement strand
CCCGCCATGCCCGCACGAATCTCGTCGGTCAGCGTGTAGATGACGTCGTAATATTTGAACGCCACCTTGTTCCGCTCGGCGATCTCGCGTGCTTTGGCGTTGGGACGGGTGTTGAAGCCGATGATCGGTGCGCCCGACGCCGCTGCGAGCGTCACGTCGCTCTCGGTGATGCCGCCGACGCCCGAATGCAGGATGCGCACCCGGATATCGTCGGTCGAGATCTTGTTGAGTGCTCCGACGATGGCTTCGACCGACCCTTGGGTATCGGCCTTGACCACCAGCGGATATTCGATCGCCTGCTTCGACTTGAGCGCCGAGAACATGCTCTCGAGGCTGGCCGGCGCCTGGGTGGTGCGCTTGTGGAGCAGCACGCCCTGACGATATTCGGCGACCTCACGGGCACGCGCCTCGCTCTCGACCACCTGCAGCGGATCGCCCGCCATCGGCACGCCCGACATGCCCAGCACCTCGACCGGAGTCGACGGACCGGCTTCCTTCACCTGACGGCCCTTGTCGTCGATCAGCGCACGGACCTTGCCGCTTTCCGCGCCGCAGACGAACACGTCGCCGACCCGGAGCGTACCGCGACGGACCAGCACGGTCGCCACCGGACCACGGCCCTTGTCGAGCTTCGCCTCGATCACGCTGGCTTCCGCCGGGCGATCGGGGTTGGCCTGCAACTCGAGCAGTTCGGCCTGGAGCTGGATCTTCTCGATCAGTTGCTCGAGACCGGTCTTCTTGAGCGCCGACACTTCGACGTCCTGCGTCTCACCGCCCATTTCCTCGACCTGCACGTCATGTTCGAGCAGGCGTTCGCGGATGCGCTGCGGGTTCGCCTCGTGCTTGTCGACCTTGTTGATCGCGACAATCATCGGCTTGCCAGCGGCGCGCGTGTGATGGATCGCCTCGATCGTCTGCGGCATCAGCCCGTCGTCGGCGGCGACCGCGAGGATCACGATGTCGGTCACGTCGGCACCGCGCGCGCGCATCTCGCTGAACGCTTCGTGGCCGGGCGTGTCGAGGAAGGTGATCCGCGACTTGTCCTTCATCGTCACCTGATAGGCGCCGATATGCTGGGTGATGCCACCGGCCTCACCGCGCACCACATCAGTGCCGCGCAGCGCGTCGAGCAGCGAGGTCTTGCCGTGGTCGACATGGCCCATGATCGTCACGACCGGCGGGCGCGACTGAAGCGTCTCAGCCAGATCCTCGGTCGTGTCGAGCGCCAGATCGACGTCGGCATCGCTCACGCGAACGATGTTGTGGCCGAATTCGGTGACGAGCAGTTCGGCGGTGTCCTGATCGATCGTCTGCGTCATCGTGACGGGCGAACCCATCTTGAAGAGCGTCTTGACCAGATCGGCACCCTTTTCGGCCATGCGGTTGGCAAGTTCCTGCACCGTGATCGTTTCAGGCACCTGAACGTCGCGAACCTGCTTGATCTGCGGTTCACGCGGACCACCGAAGCCACGCTTCTCCTTTTCACGGGCACGCTTGAGCGCGGCGAGGCTGCGCGAGCGCGCACCATCGTCGCCCAGCGCGCGGGTAACGGTGAGCTTGCCCGACTGGCGGCGATCGTCGCCCTTGCGGTCGCGCGACGGCGCGGGCCGTGCCGGTTCGTTGCGACGCGGGGTCGCCTGACCGGTGCCCGACGGAGCGGAACGCAGCGCGGTCGCGCCGGCCGCGGCAGGGCGTGCCGGAGTAGCGGCCGTGGCAGCAGCAGCCTGAGCAGGCGCGGGGGCCGGCTCGGGCTTGGGCTGCGGCTTGGGAATCTCCGGGCGCTGCACCGGGGTGAAGCGGCGCGGGGCCGGCCGATTGGGGTCGGCGGTCAGAACGATCGGCTGCGGGGCCGGCGCGGGAGCCGGACGCGGCGGGGCAGCGCGCAGCGGAGCCTGGGCAGGCTTCGCTGCGACCGGGGCGGGTGCCGGGGCCGGCGCAGGCGTGGGGGCCGGCGCAGGTGCAGGTGTGGGCGTTTCCGCGACCGGTGCCGGTGCAGGGGTTTCCACGACCGGTGCCGGTGTCGGTGTCGGCGCAGGCGTCGATACGGGTGCCGAAGTCGGCTCTGCAACCGGAACAGGCGCGGGCGCTGGTTCCGGGGCGGGCGCGGGTGCAGCTTCCGGCTCGGGTGCGGGTTCAGGTGCCGGTTCGGCCTTGGGCTCGGCGGCAGCGCGCGCCTTTTCCTCGACGCGCAGGCGTTCGGTTTCCACCGCTTCGCGGGCGATCCGCTCGTCGCGACGCCGATGTTCCTCGGCGGCGTTCATGCGGGCTTCCTCCGCCTCGCGCAGCAGCTTGGCCTGCAGCTCGTGGCGCGAAAGGCCGGCGTTGCTCGCCGCCGGGCGGGGCGGCGGTGCGACCGGTGCCGGACGCGCCGTGGCGGCGACGGCCGGAGTCGGGGCGGGGGCAGCCTGTTCGGCACCCTGTTCCTCACCCGGGCGGCGGAGTTCGCGGCGGCGCTTCACCTCCACGACCACCGTGTTGGAGCGGCCATGGCTGAAGCTCTGCTTCACCTTGCCGGTCTCAACGGTGCGCTTGACGCCGAGCGGCTGACGGGTGCCCAGCTTCGGCTTGTCGTTGTCGATGTCGCTCATCCGGTTACTCAGGTTCCTGCTTCAATTGGTCGAGGCCAATATGGCCGGCATCCGAAATGCCGGCAGATTGCGCCGTCGATGCGCCCTGCGAAACGCTTTCGCAAGGCGTAGGGATAGGTTCGGGTCCGATAAAGTGCAGCCAGCGGGACAGCGCGTCATTGGCTCGCTGTGCCGCCCGTGCGTCGGTCAGGCCGACATGTACCACATTTTCGCGCCCAAGCGCCAACGACAATATGGTGCGCGTGACCGGCAATGCCAATCCCCTGCGACCAGAACCTTCGTCGTCGGTGCCGACACGCCATGCCTGGGCCAGTTTGCCCGCGCCATCGGCGGCGGCATCGGACGCATGATACAGCGCATGGAGCTTGCCCTGGCGCGCCGCCTTGTCGATCGCGGTGCCGCCGACCACGACGAAGCCGGACTTGGCCTCCAGCCCCAGCCGGTCGAGCGCATGGCGTCGCAGCGCCTCCTCGATCCGTTCAGGCAGGTCGTCTGGAATCGTCAGCGCCGCGCCCTTGAACGCCCGCGCCAGGCTCCCACGCAACCGCCCCTTGGCGATCGCGGTTTCGAGCGTCTTGCGATCCACGCCGATCCACGCGCCACGGCCGGGGGCCTTGGCACGCACATCGGGCAGCACATCGCCGTCGGGCGACAGGGCGAGCCGCACCAGCCCGTCGCGGGAGCCATGCTCGCGCGACAGGATACAGCTACGCTCGGGGCCTTCGGTCAGCCGCGCGGTATCATTGTTCGGAGTCCGCAACTGCGTCCTCCGAAGTCTCGGCCGGGGCGGCGTCATCGGCGAACCAATGCGCGCGTGCGGCCATGATGATCTCGTTGCCCTGTTCGTCGCTCAGGCCATATTCGGCGAGAATGCCGCCCTTCGGCGCCTCGCGCTTCGGCGCATCGTCACCACGACGGCGCGGTTCGGCCTTCTTCTTCTCGACCAGTTCGTCGGTCGCGAGATCGGCGAGGTCGTCGAGCGTCTTGATGCCCGCCTTGCCAAGCGTGACCAGCATCGCTTCGGTCAGATACGGCAGTTCGGCCAGATCGTCCTCGACGCCGAGGGTGGTGCGCTCCTCGCGGGCGGCCTGTTCGCGGCGTTCGATCGCTTCCTGCGCCCGGCTTTGCAGCTCCTGCGCGAGATCCTCGTCGAAGCCCTCGATACCGGCCAGTTCCTCGATCTCGACATAGGCGACTTCTTCCAGCTCGCCGAAGCCTTCGGCGACCAGAAGCTGTGCCAGCGTCTCGTCGACGTCCAGTTCGCGCTCGAACATGCCCGAGCGTTCGATGAATTCCTTCTGGCGCTTCTCCGACGCATCCGCCTCGGTCAGAATGTCGATCGCCTTGCCGGTCAACTGGCTGGCGAGGCGCACGTTCTGGCCGCGACGGCCGATCGCAAGGCTGAGCTGGTCGTCGGGGACGACCACCTCGATCCGGTCCTCTTCCTCGTCGAGCACCACGCGCGCGACGTTGGCGGGCTGAAGCGCGTTGACGACGAACGTCGCGGTATCGGGCGACCACGGGATGATGTCGATCTTCTCGCCCTGCATCTCCTGCACGACGGCCTGCACGCGGCTGCCCTTCATGCCGACGCAGGCACCGACCGGATCGATCGAGCCGTCGTGGCTGATGACGCCAATCTTGGCGCGCGAGCCGGGGTCGCGGGCGGCCGCCTTGATCTCGATGATGCCGTCGTAGATTTCGGGGACTTCCTGCGCGAACAGTTTCTTCATGAAGTCGGGGTGCGCGCGGGACAGGAAGATCTGCGGCCCGCGATTCTCGCGGCGCACGTTCAGGATCAGCGAGCGGACCCGGTCGCCGACGCGGACCGCTTCGCGCGGAATCTGCTGGTCGCGGCGGATGACGCCTTCGGCACGGCCGAGATCGACAACGACGTGACCGAATTCGACGCGCTTGACGACGCCGGTGATGATCTCGCTCTGGCGGTCCTTGAACTCCTCGAACTGGCGCTCGCGCTCGGCGTCGCGGACCTTTTGCAGGATGACCTGCTTCGATGCCTGCGCCTGGATGCGGCCGAATTCGATCGGGGGCAGCGGATCGACGATATAGTCGCCGAGCACGGCACCCTTTTGCAGCTTCTGCGCGTCGGCGACGCCGATCTGCTTGAAATGATCGTCGACCAGCTCGACGACTTCGAGCACGCGCCACAGGCGCAGGTCGCCGGTCGTCGCGTCAAGCTTGGCGCGAATGTCGTTCTCGGAACCGTAGCGGGTCTTGGCGGCGCGCTGGATCGCGTCCTCCATCGCCTCGATCACGATGCCCTTGTCGATCATCTTTTCGGAAGCGACCGAATTCGCGATCGCGATCAGTTCCGCGCGATTGGCGGTGACGGCGGTGGCCATGTCAGTTCAGTCCTTCTTGATCGGCCGCATCGTCGTCGGCCGGTTCGTCTTCATATTCCTCGGCACCGTCGACAGAGAGCGGGGCCGTCGCCTTCAGCAGCGCGTCGGTGATGACGAGCTTGGCATCGATGATCGCGGCGAACGGCACGGTCATCGTCTTGTGCTTGCGCACGTCGATCGTGATGCTGTCGTCCTCGGTGCCGATCAGGATGCCGGTCAATTGCTTGCGACTGTCGATCGGCGCGTCGAGCGTCACGCGCGCCTCGAATCCCTTCCAGTCGTCGAAATCGGCGAGGCGCGTCAGGGGCCGGTCGATGCCGGGCGACGATACCTCCAGCCGGTACGCTTCCTCGATCGGGTCGTTCTCGTCCATCAGGTCCGAGATGCGGCGCGAGAGTTCGGCGCAATCGTCGATCGTGAGCTGGCGGGTGTCGGGCCGCTCGGCCATCACCTGCAGCGTCGGGTCGGACTTGCCGCCGAACATCTTGATGCGCACGAGGGCGAAGCCCAGCGCCTTCGCCTCCGGTTCGATCAGTCGCGTCAGTTCGGCGATATTCGCCATGCCGTCTCCACAGGTTACGTCGCTTCGCTGCCGGTCCCTGATGGAACCGGCCCCGGCACGTTGACGATGTCGAGGAAGCAACCGGCATATAGGTAAAATCGCATGTCCCGGCAAGAGGGAACGGGAGCATGCCGCAACCCCGTGCGTTGGCCAGCTATCCTGTCGATACCGTCGCATGAGGGCCGCCAATGTCTCCGTTCCGTTCGCTGATTCCCGCCGTCGCGTTGCTCGCGGCCTGTAATTCCGGCGGCGAACTGGAGGCGCAGCCGGGGCCGGCCCGCCCCGTCCCCGCCGCGACGACCGTGCCCGCCCCGGCCCCGACGCAGGCAGGCAAGCCGTTCGTGGTTCAGCCCGTCGCCGATCTCGAATCGCCATGGGCACTGGCATTCCTGCCCGAGGGCCGCATCCTCGTGACCGAGCAGGCGGGGCAGATGCTGCTGCTGAGCGCCGATGGCCGGCGGCGGCAGGTGGTGGCGACGATTCCGGTCGATTCGGCGGGGCAGGGCGGGCTGATGGACGTGGTGCCGGCACCCGACTTCGCGACCAGCGGCCGGGTGTATTTCAGCTATTCGACCGCGGGCGACGGCGGCAAGGGCGTGGTGCTGGCACGCGGGCGGCTGCGCGCGGCCGAGGGTGGCAATGGCGGCGAGATGCGGCTGGGCGAGATCGAGGCGCTGTTCCGCGCTACGCCGTTCGTCAGCGGCGACGGCCATTATTCGGGGCGGATCGCGTTTGCGCCCGATGGCCAGCATCTGTTCTTCACCAATGGCGAGCGGCAGAAGTTCGATCCGGCGCAGGACCCCAAGGCAACGCTGGGCAAGGTGCTGCGCCTGACGCTGGATGGCAAGCCGGCGGGCGACCCGGGCCTCACTGCGCGGGGATTCCACCCGGCGGTGTGGTCGTACGGCCACCGCAACCTGCTGGGGCTGGCGTTCGACGCACAGGGCAATCTGTGGGAACAGGAGATGGGGCCGAAGGGCGGCGACGAGGTCAACCTGATCGTCGCGGGCAAGAACTATGGCTATCCGCTGGTGTCGGACGGCGATCATTACGATGGCCGGCCGATCCCGCGCCATGCGACCCGCCCCGATCTGGAAGCGCCCAAGGTGAGCTGGAACCCGGTGATCTCGCCCGGCGGGCTGATCGTCTATTCGGGCGCGATGTTTCCCCAGTGGCGCGGCGACCTGTTCATCGGTGGGCTGTCGAGCAAGGCGCTGATTCGCGTCGACGTGAACGGCACCAGCGCGACCAAGGGCGATCAGTGGGACATGGGCGCGCGCATCCGCGACGTCGAACAGGGGCCGGACGGCGCGATTTGGGTGATTGAGGACGGCGCGCAAGGATCGCAGGGTCGGCTGTTGAAGCTCACCGCGCCGCGCTGATCCCGCGTCGCCGGGCGCTGGTGGTCGGCTACCGCAGCATCTCCAGCGTCTGTTTGTCGCGTTCGCCGTCATAAAAGGTATCGAGGACGTCGCCGAACGGCGTGTCGTCCCCGGCCACCGCCTCGAACAACGTCATCGACGAGCGTAGCTTCATCGCGTCGACATCGCCGAGGATACGGTCGATGTCGCGGCCGTCGTGCGCCAGCAGCGCCTGCGCCGCTTGCCTTAGTCGCGGGCCGAGGACGGGATGCGCGAGATACGCCTTCGCCTCCTGCGCATCGGCGATGCCATAGCGCTGCGCCATGGTGCTGAAGCCCAGCCCGCGCAGTTGCGGCAGGACGAACCACATCCAGTGGCCACGTTTCTCACCCTCGACCAGTTCGGCCAACGCCTGGTCCCAGGTCGCGCGCTGCGCTTCCACGAATCGGTCGAGCGGATCGGTCATGTCGTCATCCTATCGGGTGAGACGCCACGCACAATCCATCGCTTGATTTCAGGCCACGCTGTTGTCTAGCCTTGTCAGACAAACAAATATCCTTGGGAGGGGACTATGCGATACCTGCAAGCCGTGGCCGTCGCGGCCGCGATGGTCGCCGTGCCGGTGGTGGCACAGAGCGCCGACGATTTCGCCGCGAAGGTCATCAACGCGCCATTGCCCGCCAGCCTGAGCGTCTATGGTCTTGGCAGTCCGCCGCCGGTGGTGCGGGTGAAGGGCGTCGACGGGGGCAAGGCGATGCGGGTCGCGATTCCCGCCGCCGACAAGGACCCGTGGAAAATCTCGCTGTCCTCCGCCACGACCCAGCCGGTGAACAAGGGCGACCGGCTCGTCCTTGCCTTCCATGCGCGGGCGACCGGCATGGCGGCGGGCACCAAGGCGCGGATTGCCAATGCCTCGGTGCAGTTGGCCAAGGCTCCCTATACCGGCCTGTTCGGCCAGCCGGTCGAGGTCGGCGACCAGTTCGAGTTCCTGCAGGTAGCGGGCAAGGCCGACCGCGATTATGCGGCGGGCGAGCTGTCGGCCTCGCTGCAACTGGCCACGGGCAAGCAGACGTTCGAATTCGGTCCGCTGTTCATCATCAACCTCGACCGGAAGTGAGTGTCATGGGCTGATCCAGCCGACCCGCAAACGTCATCCCAGCCTGCGCTGGGGTGACGTCCGTTTCGATCGGGATAGGTCAGTCCCGCGTCGCGGTGAGGAAATAGTCGAGCGCGGTGTCGTCGGACAGGGTGAAGCCGCGCGTCGGCGAGAAGGCGAGGCCGGCGGGCGGCGAGACGGTCAGCCCGGCCTCGCGCAGATGCGCGGTCAGTTCGTCGGGGGTGAGGAAGCGTTGCCAGTCGTGGGTGCCGCGCGGAATCATCCCCACCCCTTCGGCCAGCGTAATCATCGCGAGCCGCGACAACGCGGTGCGGTTGGGCGTGGAGACGACGAGCAACCCGCCCGGCGCAATCGCCTCGGCCAGTCCCGCCACGAAGGCGGCGGGATCGGCGACATGTTCGATCACCTCCAGCGAGGTAACGAGATCGAAGGTACGCCCGGCGATCGCCTCGACGCCGCCCGCCAGATAGTCGATCGGCAGCCCCATCGCGGCCGCATGCGCCGCCGCCGCGCCGATATTCTCGGGCGCGGCATCGACTCCGGTAACGGTCGCGCCCAGCCGGGCGAGCGGTTCGGCGAGCAGCCCCGCACCGCAGCCGACGTCGAGCGCGCTCCGGCCGGCAAGCGGGGTGAAGCCCGCGCCGTCGCCCGCCCAATGCGCGTCGACCGCCGCGCGGACGAAGCCGAGGCGGACCGGGTTCAGCCGGTGGAGCATCGCCGAGCTGCCCTTCGGGTCCCACCACTGCGCCGCCATCGCGCCGAAATGGGCCGCTTCGCGTGCCACGACGCTTGATTGCGCCGGAACGGCTTTAGGCGCGTCAAAGATTGCGTTGCTTGCGTTCGTCATGGGCACCTCCTATCAGCCGCCGCCATTCCCCCCAAGGATGAATGGCAGACACGCATGGCGCGGATTGTGATGAAGTTCGGTGGCACCTCGATGGCGGGGATCGAACGTATTCGCAACGTCGCCGCCCGCGTGAAGCGCGAGGTCGAGGCCGGCAATCAGGTCGCGGTGGTCGTGTCGGCGATGGCGGGCGAGACCGACCGGCTGGTCGGCTTCTGCCGCGAAGCCTCGGCGCTGTACGATCCGCGCGAATATGACGCGGTCGTCTCGTCGGGTGAACAGGTGACGAGCGGGCTGCTCGCCATCGCGTTGCAGGCAATCGGCGTGCCGGCGCGCTCGTGGCTCGGCTGGCAGTTGCCGATCGGCACCAGCGACGCACATGCCACCGCGCGGATCGAATCGGTCGACACCACCGCGCTCGACCAGAGCCTGTCGGCGGGCGAGGTCGCGGTGATCCCGGGTTTTCAGGGCGTGAGCGAGGCGGGCCGGATCACCACGCTCGGACGCGGCGGGTCGGACACGTCGGCGGTGGCGATGGCGGCGGCGATGCAGGCCGACCGCTGCGACATCTACACCGATGTCGACGGCGTCTATACCACCGACCCGCGCATCGTGCCGCGCGCGCGCAAGCTGGCGCGGGTGACGTATGAAGAAATGCTCGAACTGGCGTCGGTCGGCGCCAAGGTGCTCCAGACCCGCTCGGTCGGGCTGGCGATGAAGGAACAGGTCCGCGTGCGCGTGCTGTCGTCGTTCGACGACAGCCGCGACGAGGACGGCTATCGTGGAACGCTGATCGTCGGCGAAGAGGAAGTGACGGACATGGAACGGCAGCTCATCACCGGTATCGCCCACGACAAGAACGAGGCGAAGATCACGCTGGTGGCGGTCCCCGACCGGCCCGGCGCGGTCGCCTCGATCTTCGCGCCGCTGGCCGATGCCGGCATCAACGTCGACATGATCGTCCAGAACATCGCCCATTCGGCGGGATCGACCGACGTGACCTTCACCGTGCCCGCCGCCGAACTGGCCCGCGCGCTCGACACGCTGGACAAGGCGAGCGGCGACATCGGCTATGGCAAGGTGCTGCACGACACGCGCGTCGCCAAGATCTCGGTCGTGGGCGTGGGGATGCGCAGCCATGCCGGCGTCGCCTCGACGATGTTTACGACGCTGGGCGAGCGCGGCATCAACATCCAGGCGATCACCACCTCGGAGATCAAGGTCAGCGTGCTGATCGAGGAGGATTATACCGAACTGGCGGTGCGTGTGCTCCACACCGCCTACGGGCTCGACGCGGATTGATCCTGCGGCCGCTTCTCGCGTTCGCCGCGCTGCTCGCGGCGGCACCGGGCGAGCGGCCGGTGCTGGACGAGCGGTTCGAGCAGGGCGGGGGAGCGGTGGCGCGGCGGTTGCTGCGCGACCCGCATCTTTCGATCGCCACGGGGGCGGGCGTGGGTGGCGGTGATGCGTTGCGCGCCGCCTATGTCGGCGGGGCGATGGGCAGTGAGCGGATCGTCCACAGCATCCCGCTGGGGGAAGCCGGCACCGACTATACCCTGTCCTACGATGTGCGGTTCGATCTGGGTTTCCCATTCGTCGAGGGCGGCAAGCTGCACGGCCTCGGCCCCGAGCGGCCGGTTGCGGGGGGCAACCCGATCCGGCCCGACGGCTGGAGTGCGCGGGTGATGTGGCGCGCGAAGGGACGCGCCGAACTCTACAGCTATCATCAGGACCAGCGCGACCAATATGGCGACCATGGCGTCGTCGTCGCGCCGGCCGACTTTACGCCGGGCCGCTGGCAGGCGGTGTCGCTGCACGTCCGGCTCAACGATCCGGCGGCGGCGGCGAACGGGCTGGTCGAACTATTCGTCGACGGCCGGCTGGTCGAGCGGCAGGCGGCGATCCGGTTGCGCGGCGACGACGTCCCCCACGCCCGGATCAGCCTGTTCCTCTTCAGCACTTTCCACGGCGGCAACGCGCCCGAGTGGGCTCCGCGCGACGCACAAGGCGGTTATGCGACGGTCCATGCGCTGTTTGACAATATCGCCGTGGAGCGTGGCCGCCACATCCGGCGTACACCGGACGGCTGAGCGCTTGTTTGAAAACGCGCCGATGCGCGTTTTGCGG
>NZ_LMKU01000007.1:0-1711 GCF_001421635.1 Sphingomonas sp. Leaf25 | reverse complement strand
CCCCGTCCCGACCACCCAATCAGGATATGCTATGGGTGGTCGGGACGGGGAGCGGGCCGGCACCGCTCTCGAAACCCGCCCTTTCGCGGGTTTCCAAACCGCCGCTGACTATTCGCCGATGAGATGCACCGCCACGCGCCGGCGGTGGGCGGCGCGGCGGTGTTCGAACAGGTAGATGCCCTGCCACGTGCCCAGCACCGGACGGTGGCCGATCACCGGGATCGACAGCGATACGTCGGTCAGCGCGGTGCGCAGATGGGCGGGCATGTCGTCCGGCCCTTCCTCACTATGGGCATAGCGGTCGCTTTCGGGGGCGATGTGGCGGAAATAGCGTTCGAGGTCGTCGCGCGCCGCCTCGCTCGCATTTTCCTGCACCAGCAGCGAGGCCGAGGTGTGGCGGCAGAACAGCGTCAGCAGCCCGCTGGCGATGCCGGTTGCCTCGATCCAGTGGCGAACCTGACCGGTGATGAGCACCAGCCCCTGTCCGTTGGTCGTCACCACCAGCTCGCCATGTTCCTGTCGTATCATCGCGCCTGCTTGCCCGAAGCCGCCCGGTCGCGCTAGGCGGGGCCATGACGAACCCTTCGACCGGGCGTGAACGCCTGACCCGCCGCATGGCCCGTGGCTGCGACTTCCTCGGCTCCGATACCGCGATCCTGTGCGGCGCGATGTCGTGGGTGAGCGAGCGCCATCTGGTCGCCGCCATCTCCAACGCCGGCGGCTTCGGCGTGATCGCGTGCGGGGCGATGACCCCCGAACTGCTCGATGCCGAGATCGCCGCCACCAAGGAGCGGACCGCGAGGCCGTTCGGGGTGAACCTCATCACCATGCACCCGGCGCTGTTCGACCTGATCGACGTCTGCGGGCGCCACCGCGTCACCCATGTCGTGCTGGCCGGCGGGCTGCCGCCCAAGGGGTCGCTCGACGCGATCAAGGCGACGGGGGCCAAGGTCATCGCCTTCGCCCCGGCGCTGGCGCTGGCGAAGAAGCTGATCCGCAGCGGCGTCGACGCGCTGGTGATCGAGGGGATGGAGGCCGGCGGCCATATCGGCCCGGTGTCCACCAGCGTGCTGGCGCAGGAGATGCTGCCCGAGGTGGCGGACCAGGTGCCGGTGTTCGTCGCGGGCGGGATCGGCCGGGGCGAGGCGATCGCCGGCTATCTCGACATGGGTGCGGCCGGGGTGCAGCTTGGCACGCGATTCGTCTGCGCGACCGAATCGATCGCGCATCCGGCGTTCAAGAAGGCGTTCCTGCGTGCATCGGCGCGTGATGCGGTGGCGAGCGTGCAGATCGATCCGCGCCTGCCGGTCATCCCGGTGCGTGCGCTCAAGAACGCGGGCGGCGAGCTGTTCACCGCCAAGCAGCGCGAGGTGGCGCAAAGCCTCGACGAAGGCGGCGTCGCGATGGCCGAGGCGCAGTTGCAGATCGAACATTACTGGGCGGGCGCGCTGCGCCGCGCGGTGATCGACGGCGATGTCGAGCATGGCAGCCTGATGGCCGGCCAGTCGGTCGGTATGGTGACGAAGGAGGAAAGCGCCGCCGCAATCATCGCCACACTGATGGACGAGGCGGCAGCGGCGTTCGACCGGCGGGTGATCGCCTGAGCCGATCAATCGGGCGGCGTTGCTCCAAAGTTTACAAAGTTTACACTAGGCCGCGTCTGCATTTATCGTAGCCAGATCATGGCGCAGGCGAGATGGACGAAGCCCAT
>NZ_LMKU01000006.1:150841-202395 GCF_001421635.1 Sphingomonas sp. Leaf25 | reverse complement strand
CCGCAACCATACTTACACAACGCCACACATCACATAGCCCGCGTCCGTCAGGACCGCGGGCCACTACGCGTTCGTCTTGCGCCATAACGCTCCGTCAGCGCGTATATGGCCGCACGCATAAGCCCGGCGATCGGTGGCTCGATGCCTGCCGATCGCCAGATGCACGCTTTATCCCTGCCGCATCGTCTTGACCGCATGATCCGCGGCTCGTGCCGTCAGCGCCATGAATGTGAGCGACGGGTTGACGCAAGACACCGATGCCATCTGTGCGCCGTCGGTCACATACAGATTGGCCGCGTCATGCGCCTGGCTCCACCCGTTCAGTACCGACTTGCCGGGGTCAGCCCCCATCCGCGCCCCGCCCATTTCGTGGATCGCGTCGCCGGGGACGTGCTCGCCCTCGTAACTGGTGACGTTGCGCATGCCCGCCGCCTTGAGCATCGCCTCGCCCTGTTCGCGCGCGTCGCGCATCATGCGCAGCTCGTTTTCACGGAAGCGTACGTCGAAACGCATCAGCGGAACGCCGAACCGGTCGAGCTTGTCGGCCTTCAGCGAGACACGGTTGTCGGCATAGGGCAGGCATTCGCCGAACGCGCCCATGCTGAACTTCCACGGCGAATAGCGTCGCATGCCCTGCTTCATGCTCGCGCCGAACCCGACCGGGGCGGCGGGATCGCGGCGGGCGCTGCCCTGATAGCCATAGCCACGCTTGAAGCCGACATCCTCGGTCGGATTCAGATTGCGGAAGCGGGGGACATAGACGCCGCCGGGGCGACGGCCATATTCAATGAACTCCTCCATGCCGGGGATTTCACCCGACACGCCGACGCGGAAGATATGGTCCATGACATAACGGCCGAGCGTACCGCTGCGGTCGAAATGGCTGCGCTCGCTGCCCGGCGCGCGTGAATTCATCAGGATCTGCACCGATCCCATCGCCGAGGCGCACAGGAACACCAGATCGGCACTGACAGTCTGCGCCTGTCCGGTCTTGGCATCGATATAGCGCACGCCGGTTACGCGCTTGCGTGCCGCGTCATAGTCGAGGCTGGTGACGACTGCGTCGGACTGGAGCGTCAGCCGACCGGTCGCGCGCGCGGCGGGCAGCGTCACCGCCTGTGTCGAGAAATAGGCGCCGAACGAACAGCCATTGCCGCACTGGTTGCGGAACTGGCATTTCGTGCGGTTCTGGTCGGGCTTGTCCTCGGTCATGTTGGACAGGCGGGTGTTGATGAGCTTGCGTCCCGGAAACCCGCTTTCCAGCCGGCCCTTGAGCCATTTCTCGGCGACGTTCATCGGCATCGCCGGCTGGAATTCGCTGTCGGGCAGATAGGGCAGATTCTCGCGCGATCCCGAGACGCCGATGTATTTCTCGACATAGCTGTACCATGGGGCGACATCGTCATAGCCGATCGGCCATGCGCCATCGACGCCCTCGCGCTGGTTCGCCGCGAAATCGTCCGGGCTCCAGCGGAACGTCCAGCGGCCCCAGATCAGCGACTTGCCACCGACCGCGCCGGGGCGGATCCAGTAGAATTTGTCGCCCTCGTCGAACGCATAGGGGTTCAGCCGGTCGTTGTTGTAGAAGCCCATGTTGCTCGGGCCGACATAGCCGTGCTTGGCGATGAAATAATCGCTCTCGATCAGCGGCTGCGGCATGATATTGCGCGCGGGCACCTCATAGGCGGGCTTGCCGTCGTACGGATAGCCCTCGCCATGCTCGACCATCTTGCCACGGTCGAGCATCAGCACGCGCAGGCCCTTTTCGGTCAGTTCCTTGGCGGCGAACCCGCCGCTGACGCCGGAGCCGATGACGATCGCGTCGAAACGGTTGGTCGCTGCCATGATGAATCCTCAGTACCGGAGGCTACGCAAAGTGCGGAAGCTGGTGGTGATGTCGGGGAGATAGGGGGCGGGTGCCTGGTCGTTCTCGACATAGAAATGGCGGACGCCGGCGCTGCCCTTCAGCGCGAACAGTTTCGCGAAATCGGTGCGTCCGGCACCGACCGCGGTCATGCTGCGGTCGGCGCGCATGTCCTTGACGTGATAGCCGTAGATGCGCGACCCCAGCCGCTCGATCAGCGCCGCCGGGTCCTCGCCGGCGAAGGCGACCCAGTAGAGATCTAGTTCGACCTTCACCAGCGCCGGGTCGGTCCGCGTCAGCAATTGTTCGTACAGGCTGACGCCGCCGGGGCGGATGGTGAATTCGAAATCATGGTTGTGATAGGCAAAGCCCAAGCCGGCACGCCGCAACTGTTCGCCGAAGCGATTGAAATTGGGCAGCGCCGCCTGCCAGCCCACCTCGGTGCGATGCTCGTCGGTCATGTAGGGCAGGACGATCGTGTCCGCGCCCAGCGCCTTGGCCATCGCCACCGACTTGTCGAAATTGCCGAGCAGCGCGTCATAGCCGACATGGATCGACGGCGCGCGCAGCCCCAGCCGGTCCATTGTCCGGCGCAGCAGGCCATGGTCCATGGCGTCGTAGCCGCCACCGCCATATTCGACCTCGCGGTAGCCGATCTTCGCGACCGATCGCAGCGTGGCGACCGGGTCCTTCTGGAACAGTTCGCGCACCGTATAGAGTTGCAGGCCGATCGGCCCCAGCCGTGCGGCGAAGGCCGGCGTTCCGGCAAGGGTCAGCGCGGCGCAACCGCCAGCGCCGGCCAGCATATGGCGACGGGAAAGGATCATGCGCTGTAGACCTTGTTGACCTGGGCATAGGGAAAGGCGCCGTTATATTCGCCCGGCACCGGCAGATATTCGCGTTCCTGCGTCATCCCGATTTCCGACGTGTAATAGCCGGTGATGACGAGCTGGCGAAAATTCTCGAAGAAGCGCCCGTCGTCGCCGAGCGCCTTGTTCATCGCCAGCGTCAGCAGGGCGTCCTGCTGCGCCGGCGTCGCCTTCACCGCCGACACCTTGTAGTCGGCGAGGCTGCGCGCCTCGACGGCATCCAGCCCGGCGAGGATCGGTGCCTTGTCCTCCGGCTTCGCCCAGTCGGCCAGCAGCTTTTCGATGAACGCCGGCACGCCGGCGGCGATCGCGCCGGGGGTGTCGGTCGTCGGGATCACCCGTTCGCTTAAGCTCGTCATCAACGCGCGCTGTGCGGGCGTGAATACCGCGACGCTCGGCGGACCGTCGCTGATGACTGGTAGCGCCGCCGTGCCGCGCACTGCGCTGACCGCCTGCGCCGCGCGGGCGATCGGCGCGAACAGGGCGGTGCCGAACATGGCGGTGATCCCGGCAAGGGCATGTCTGCGATCGATCATCGGGCCTTCTCCGGCAGGTCCTGCGCAACCGCCTCAGGCGGCAACGGACGGACCCAGATGTTGCGGTACGACACCGGCGAGTCGTGATCCTGCAACCGGATCGGCGCGGTGTCGGGATGGGCGGTATAGCGCGCGACCTGCCGCCACGCGGTCTCCCCCAGCATCGCCTGATGGTTCTGCACCAGCACGCCGTTCAGGAACGCGGTGACATAGGCGGGGCGGACGAGCGTACCGTCGGCCGCGAAGCGGGGGCGTTCGAACACGACATCGTAGCTTTGCCATTCGCCGGGCGCCCGCGCCGCATTCACCAGCGGCGGCTTCCAGCCATAGACCGCGCCGACGGTGCCATCGGCATAGGTCGGGTTGCGCCAGCCATCGAGAATCTGCACCTCGTACCGGTCCATGAACCAGATGCCGCTGTTGCCGCGATCCTGCGACGTCTTGGTCGGCGGGTTGGGCGAGCGGAACTCCAGATGGAGTTGAACGTCGCCGAAGGCCTGCTTCGTACGCAGGTTGTTCTCGCCACCGCTGGTCGCCCGCGCGGGGATGGTCAGCGCACCGCCCGCGACCGGCCACATCGATCGTTCCGCCACCCATGCGGCGGTCGAGCGCCCGTCGAACAGCACGATGGCATCGGCCGGCGCGCCGCCCGGCGTCGCGGCGGGAGCGACGACCGTCGGGGCAGGACGGTCGGCATCGTGAACGCGCCACTTGCCATCGGGCAGCGTCGGCGTATCGCGGAACCCCGGCTTGTCCTGCGCCCCGGCGGGAGCAATCACCAGCGCCGAGGCGATCAGCGCTGCGGTACGGATCGTCATGCACCTTCTCCTGCGGCGACATCGATCGCGCGATAGGCGGCGATCAGCCGTTCCTCACCCGCGCGGCCCTTCACCGAATTGCCGTGTTCCATGCCGATCACCCCGGCATAGCGCTTGTTCTTCAGCCAGCGGACGATGGTGGCATAGTTGATTTCGCCGGTGCCGGGTTCGTTGCGTCCCGGATTGTCGCCGAACTGGATATAGCCGATCTCGTTCCAGCATGTTGCCAGCGTCGGTATCAGATTCCCCGACTGGATCTGCTCGTGATAGAGGTCAGCCAGCACCTTGACCGCCGGGCTGTTGACGCCGCGCGCGACGGCATAGCCTTGCGCGATCGTCTGCATATAGACGCCGGGATGGTTGGTGCGGGTGTTGAGCGGCTCCATCACCATCGCCGCGCCGGTCGGCGCGATGATCTCGGCGGCGCGGCGCATCACGTCGATCACCCGCGCGGTCTGAATATCGATCGGCAGTTTCGGGTCGAGGAAGCCGGTGACGATGGTCATCCGGTCGGCGTTCAGCCGCTTTGCGACCTCGACCGAGGCGCGGAGATCGGCGAGGAAGCCTTCGCGCTCGGCATCGTCGTTGCCGCCGAGCAGCGGGCGCGACTGCGACCATTTCGGCATGCTGGCGACGAACACGCCCATCTTCATGCCACGGCTCGACAGCGCTTTCGCCATTGCTTCCTGTTCGGCGACGGGGCGGGTCGCCGCCTCATTGTCCTCCCATGCGGTAAAGCCCTGGTCGGCGGCATAGGCGATCTGCTCGATCCGCCCGCCACGACTGGCGAAGCTGCCCTCGTGCGGTGCGAAATGCAGACCGAACTTCGCTGCGTTCGATGCGGCCGGGCGCTGCGCGGCGAGCACGCCCGAGGCGGCGGTAACGGCCGCGCCACCGGCGAGGACGGTGCGACGCGACAGGGTCATTTCGCGACCTTGAGATAGGCGATGATCGCCGCGCGCTTCGCCGCATCGGGCGTGGCGATCGGCATGCGCGTGCCTGGCACTCTCTTGGCCGGGGCCGCCAGATACTCGTTCAGCGTCTTTTCGTCCCAGCGCAGGTTCGCCTTCTTCATCGCCGGCGAATAGTTGAAGCCGGCCACGCTCGCCGCCGCGCGTCCGACGACGCCGTTGAGGTTGGGGCCGATGCCGTTCCTGCCGCCGGCGTTCACCGTATGACAGGCGCGGCAGGCGGCGAAGGCGGGCGGTGCCGCCGGGGCCGGGGCGATCTGCGCCAGCGCCATGCCGCCCAGCGTCACCGCGACCACCGCGCCCGCCGTTCCCGCGATCCATCGAATCATGCCGTCTCTCCCATGTCGATCCGCGTCCATTTGTCGGCGCCCGCCGCACTCGCGACCATCGCCTCGATAAAGGCCATCGTTCGCAGGCCGTCGCCAACTCCCGGAATAGCCGGTTCCTCGTCGCCACGGATCATTGCCGCAAACCCGCGATACAGGTTGGCGAACGCCTCGATATACCCCTCGGGATGACCCGCCGGTGTACGAAGCAGCGCCGCCGCTTGCGCGTCCATCCCCGGTCCGCCTGCGCGAACGATCTCCGCCGGCCGGTCGAGCCAGCGCAGGGTCAGCGTGTTCGGCTCCATCTGCGACCATTCCAGACCACCGAGCGATCCGTGGACGCGCAGCCGGAGGCCGTTCTCCTCGCCCGCCGCGACCTGGCTCGCGACCAGCGTGCCGCGCGCGCCATTGTCGAACCGGAGCAGCGCGCCGACATCGTCGTCGAGCCGCCGCCCGGCGACATGCGTCGCCAGATCGGCCGACACCGCCGCGACCGGCAAGCCCGACACCTGTTCCGCCAGATGAAACGCATGGGTGCCAATATCGCCGAGACACCCGCCGATCCCGGCCTTGGCCGGATCGGTGCGCCATGCCGCCTGCTTGTTGCCATCGGCATCGATCGGCGCGCTCAGCCAGCCTTGCAGATATTCGACCTGCACCCGGCGGATCTCGCCCAGGTCGCCCCGCGCGATCCGCGCCCGCGCCTCCGCGACCAGCGCATAGCCGCTGTAGGTGAAGGCGAGCGCGAAGTGCCGTCCGTTCGCCTTCGCCGCAGCGGCGATCGCGCGTGCTTCCTCGACGCTCATCGCCATCGGCTTTTCGCAAAAGACGTGGAAGCCCGCCTCCAGCGCGGCGATCGCCATCGGCGCATGCAGGTGATTGGGCGTCACGATCGCCAGCGCGTCGATCCGTTCGTCCGCCGGGCGGGAGGCTTCGTCAGCCAGCAACGCCGCCAGATCGTGATGCACCCGCGTCGGGTCGAGTCCCAGCGTCGCGCCCGAACGGTGGCTGCGCCCGGCATCGGTGCTGAACGCGCCGCCGACCAGTTCCCAGTCGCCGTCGAGCGCGGCGGCCATGCGGTGGACCGCGCCGATGAACGCGCCCTCGCCGCCGCCGGCCATCGCCAGACGCAGACGCCGGCTCATTCCGCGGCTCCATCGGGCGACAGCCCCATCAGCTTGCGGATCGCGCCGCGATCGACGCCGCTCTGCGCGAAATCGTCGAAGGCGTGATCGGTCAGGCGGATCATGTGATCGCGGATGAACGGCGCACCCTCGCGCGCGCCGTCCTCGCCGCGCTTGAGCGCGCACTCCCATTCGAGCACCGCCCAGCCGTCATAGCCATATTGCGCCATGCGGCTGAAGATCGCGGAGAAATCGACCTGCCCATCGCCCAGCGAGCGGAACCGCCCGGCACGGTCGACCCAGTCCTGATAGCCGCCATACACCCCCGACCGTCCGGTCGGGTTGAACTCGGCGTCCTTGACGTGGAAACAAGCGATCCGGTCGTGATAGCGATCGATGAAGTCGAGATAGTCGAGCTGTTGCAGCACGTAATGCGACGGATCGAACAACAGCCGCGCCGCCGGATGTTCGTCCACCGCGTCGAGGAAGCGCTCCCACGTCGCGCCGTCGTGGAGGTCCTCGCCGGCATGCACTTCATAGGCGCAGGCGACGCCATGGTCGGCGAACACGTCAAGGATCGGTCGCCAGCGCCGCGCTAGTTCGGCGAACGCTTCCTCGACCAGCCCCGCCGGACGCTGCGGCCATGGATAGACATAGGGCCATGCCAGCGCGCCCGAAAAGGTCGCATGCGCGCTCAAGCCCAGATTAGCGCTGGCCCGGGCGGCATATGTGACCTGTTCGACCGCCCATGCCTGCCGTTCGGCGGGCTTGCCGTGGACTTCCGGCGGCGCGAAGCCGTCGAACAGCGTGTCATAGGCCGGATGCACCGCGACCAACTGCCCTTGCAGATGCGTCGACAATTCGGTCGGCTCGATACCATGGCGGGCGAGGGTGCCGCGCAGGTCGTCGCAATACTCCTTGCTCTCGGCGGCCAGCTTCACGTCGATCAACTGCGGATCGCACGGAATCTGCACCCCGACATAGCCCAATCCCGCCGCCCATTCGGCAAGGTTCTCCAGCGTGTCGAACGGCGGTTCGCTGCCCTTGAACTGGGCGAGGAAGATGCCCGGACCCTTCATCATGCCATGGTCCCCTTGGTGGTGTCGCGGAAGGTGAACTGGAACAGCACGGCGATGATCGCGGCGGCGATGGCGGGATACCACCAGAGCTGATGCCAGTCGGCGACCGACGGGGTCGCCGGCAGCGCGGCATAAAGCAGCCCGCCGATCTGCGAGCCGAGCAGCATGCCGACCCCATAGGTAAACAGCGTCAGCATCCCCTGCGCCTGCGCATTCACGCCCTTGGGGCTGGCGATCGTGCCGGTATAGATCGCGCCGGCGACGAAGAAGAAGTCGTAGCACACCCCATGCAGCGCGACGCCGAGATAGACCGCCCACAGCCCGTCGCCGCCGTCACCGACCGCGAACAGCGCATAGCGCAGCGCCCATGCCGCCATGCCGACCAGCAGCAAGGGCTTCACCCCGAAGCGGCGATAGAGCAGCGGCATCGAGAACATGAACGCCAGTTCGGACATCTGCCCGATCGCCATCGTGCCGCCGACATTCTCGATGCCGACCGTGCCGAGATAGGCCGAGGCATAGGCATAATACATCGCCAAGGGAATCGAGATCAGCGTGGCACAGACGATGAACACCAGATACGATCGCTGGCGCATCAGCCCGAACGCCTCGACGCACAGCACCTGCCGCACGATGCTGTCGCCCTTGGGCGCATCGGGCGCGACGTGGGGGAGCGAGAAGCTGTAGAGGCCGAGCGCGACCGAGACGACGGCGGCCACGCGGAAAATCTGCGGATCGGCCGACAGCCCGGCCCAGCCGATCATCATCCCCGCCACGATCCACCCGATCGTGCCGAACGCGCGGACGAACGGGAAACGGTCGACCCGGTCGCCAAGGCTTTTCAGCGCAATGGTATTCGCGAGGCCGACCGTCGGCATATACAGGATCATGTAGCAAAGCAGCACGAGGACGAAGGTGTCGCCGCGCGCCGGCGTCAGCATCGCCGGCAGCACGAACAACAGCACGCCACCGATCAGGTGCAGGATCGCCATCAACAGCCGTGGCGCCAGATAGCGCGCCGCCGCCATGCCGAGCAGGAACGATCCGACGATCGACGCGATCGGCCCGACCGAAAAGGCGTTGGCGATCAGCGACCCCAGCCCGCGCGTCTGCATAACGAGGCCGAGGGTGACGGTCCACGCCCCCCAGATGAAGAACTGCAGGAACATCAACACGCTCAACCGCGCGGTCAGGCTGCCGCCCGTCGCGGGGCGCATCGCGTGCGCGCTATCGTCGGCCATGGCCATTCGCCATCCTCTCCTCGTGCAGCTTTGCTGCTTCGTTGGGTCGGAGGCTAGGTCGAACGATTGTCGATGTAAAGCTTTACATCGACAACGTCGCCGAACCGATCCACACAGGCAACATGCCGACGATCATCGATGTCGCGGCCGGTGCGGGTGTTTCGATCGCGACGGTCAGCCGGGTGTTCAGCCAGCCCGACCGGGTGGCCGAACCCACGCGCCGCCGCGTTCTGGCGGTGGTCGAGGCGCTGGGCTATTCCCCCAACATCGCCGCGCGGTCGCTGCGGACGCTGCGCGCCGCCAAGATCCTGCTGACCGTGCCGGATATCTCCAATCCCTTCTTTGCCAGCGTGATCCGTGGCGTCGAGGAAGCGGCGCGCGATGCCGGCTATACCGTGATCGTCGGCGACACGCGGCACGACCCGGAAATCGAGGATAGATATGCCGAGATGCTCGCGAGGCGTGAGGTCGACGGGCTGATCTTCCTCGGCCACCGCCTGCCCGCCACGCTCGCTCCGCTGCTGGCACGGAACGGCGCGACCGCGCCGATCGTCAACGGCTGCGAATATAGCGAGAGCCTGACGGTGCCGAGCGTCCATATCGACAATGCCGCCGCCAGCGCCGAAGCGATCGAGCATCTCGTCGCCCTCGGCCACACCGCGATCGGCATCGTCACCGGTCCCGCCGCCAGCCCGATCAGCCGCGACCGGCTGGCCGGGGCACTGGCGGCGGCACGCCGGCACGGGCTGGAGGACAAGGCGATCGTGCGCGCGGGCGACTATTCAGCCCGGTCGGGGTATGAACAGGCGGCCGAACTGGTAGCGCGGGGCATCACCGCTATCGCCTGTTTCAGCGACGAGATGGCGTTGGGCGCGATCAGCGCGATTCGCGCCGCCGGCCTGTCGTGTCCGGCCGACGTGTCGGTGACGGGTTTCGACGACCTGCCGTTCGCCTGCTACTTCGATCCGCCGCTCACCACCATCGCCCAGCCCAAGGCGGTCATCGGCGCGCGCGCGGTCGACCTGCTGATCGGCATCCTGAACGGCGATGTCGCGATCGAACGACAGGTCACGTTGCCGCACGAACTAGTCCTGCGGCACAGCACCGCGCCCGCCCGGTCGGGGGCGGTGTAGCTCGGTTCGTCGCAACCGGCTAACAATTGATCGATGTTCAATTGCGGTTAATTGAACGGTGCCTAATTACTGCTTCGTGCCCTCATGACGGGCGCCATGAAGGAGTAAGGACCATGAAACGCACGTCTTTCATCGCCGCCGCTCTCGTCACTGCCACGATCGCCGGCGCGACGCCCGCTGCCGCCTATCCGCTCAAAATCACCGGAGCGAGCATGGCCAGCCCCCGGCTCCAGGCGGATGTGCTGACCGCGATCGCCGACTATTCCAGCCGCACCGGCGGCTGCCGGATGATCTATTCCGCCGACCGGGCGATCATGCCGCGCAGCTATGTGCCGCGTCAGCCGACCCGGCCGGCGCACACGCTCGGCGGCCATTTCGAAGTGTGGACGATGAACGTCTGCGCCGCCCGGCAACGGTTTCAGATCGCGATGTGGCCCTCGCCGCGAGGCGGTGCCGATTTCGCCATCACCCCGCTTACCGGTCGCCTGCCGCTGACCGCGCGTTGACGCCCGAACGCTATTCCCTTCACTATCAAGCCTTGAGGAGACTCGTCATGCGAACCCGTCTTGCGGCTACCACAACGATCACCCTGTCGCTCGCCGCCATGGCAGCGACGTTTGCCACCCCGGCCTCGGCACAGGACGCCGGCTGGAACGGCCGGTATGTCTGGGAAGAAAACGTCGGGCGACACGGCGGCACCACCCCGGCCGACAGCATGGTCGCATTCATCACCTACACGCTCGGCGTCGGCCCCGGCAACGGCCCGACCGGTTGCACGCTGAACGGGCAGGGGTTTCAGACCAACAAGCGTATCCGCTGCACCGTCACGCCGCAGGGCAGGTCGATCGTCGTCAAATTCCACGGCTATGGCGCGGACAACATGTTCGACAGCGGCTATCGCCGGGGGCAGGCACTGTTCACGCTGACGCGCACCCCGCGCGGGCTCGTCACCGCGTTGCAGGCGCTCAGCGCCTCGGCCGACGCGACGCCGCGCACCGGCAAGCTGTTCTACAAGGCGCTGTAACCGCCATCGGGAGACAGGGTGATGGGTATCCTCACGCTATGCGGCGGCTTCATGGCGATGCAGTTCGAGAAGCGGCCCGAAGGCTATCTCTACCGCGTGAACGGCAAGGGGCCGGCGTGGCCGGTGACGCAGCACGACTATGTCCGCTTCGTCCGCCGCGCCGGGGTCAGCTTCCTGCTGCACGTCATCGCCCTCTGCCTGTCGATCGTCGCGGCGGCGATGCTGACCTCGCTGGTCTTTCCCCGGGGCGGCGAAGCGGGCGGGATGGTGATGATGGGCGGCTTCCTGCTGCTGATCGGCGTCGCGCTCTATCGCTCGCTGGTCTGGGCGATGCGGGCACCCGCGCGGGCGTTGGCCGGCCAAGCGCCGATCGATGCGCCGTCGACCGCGCCGCCACCTCCGCGCCGCGCCGCGAAAGCGACCGCCGCTCCGCCGATGACGTGGGGCAAGCGGTTGCTGTTCGTCGGCTATCTCGTCGCGGAAGGAATCGGGGCGATCGTTGCGCTGGTGGTCGTCGCCGGCCTGCTGGACGGCTGGGGCGATGCCGTCGCCGCTATCGCCGGTCTGGTCGCCGCGATTGCCACGATGTTCGCGATCGACCGGTTGTGCAAGCGCTACACCGGCGAGAGCGTGATCGAATCGCTGCCGTTCCTGCCGTGACGGACCGTCGCTTCGACGCAGACCCAAGGAGAAACTCCATGGCCTTTTGTACCAGGTGCGGGGCCGATCTCCCCGCCGACGCGCGCTTCTGTCCCGCATGCGGAACAGCGGCAGCCGATTCCGTCGCGCCGGCGAAGGTGCAACGTGAAGGGCGGGGCGGGCTGATCCTGCCGGCGATGATCGTCGTCGCGCTCGTCATCATCGGCGTCTTCCTGTGGAGCCAGCGTGACGCAGCCCGCCCGATCGCCGCATCCGAACCGACGCCGGCCACGGACAGACGCGACGTCCAGGCGACCCGAACCACCGTCGCCGCGATCGACACGGCGTTCCGTGACGATCCGGCAGCCGCCAGCGCGCGCTATGACCAGCCGGTCACCGCGACCGGTACGATCGTCTCGGCGACCGGCGGTGCCAGCCCGTCGCTGTCGCTCGAAGGGCGGACCCGGTTCAACTACGTCGTCGCCAATCTCGCCGATCGGGCGGCGCTGGCCGATATGGCACGCGGCGCGAGCATCACGCTGAACTGTCGCCGGGCGAGCGCGATTGCCGGTACGACGATCCTCCACGCCTGCACGCCGGACCGATGATCGGCAGAGGGCGATGACCCTGCCACGACGCTGGGGCCGGCGCGCGCTGGTAGTGTCGGCGCTGCTGCTGCTCGCCGCGCTGCTATGGGGTGGCGCGCGTCCGGTCGGAGAGTCGCTGACCCGCCCCCGCGTCGCCGATCAGGCGGATGCGGTGGCGCGAGGCGCGGCGGCGTTCGAGGGGGCCGGGTTCGGCGGGATCAGCATGGCCGCGCTGTCGCGCAATGCCGTGCCGTGGCGGCTGGTCGCCGCCGCGCTGGTCCTTGACGAGCAGGCCCGCGATCCTGCCGTGCGCATCGACGCGGCGACGCTGGCACGGGTCCTCGCCCGCTTCGGGTTCCTGAACGGTGCCGCCGTCGTCAACCGCCCGCCGGGTGTCGCGGCGACCGCGACTGCCATGCCGCTTGGGCTGACCACCGGCGATGTCGCGCCGGTCGGCGGCAGCGTGGTACGCGTCGCCAATCTCGGCTGCGCCGCCTGCCATGCCGGCGTCGCCTATCGCCCCGACGGTACGCCCGATCCGGCGCGGGCGGTGCTGGGGATGCCCAACACCTCGCTCGATCTCGAAGCCTATACCATGACGGTGTTCGCCGCGCTGCGCCGCTTCGCCGCCAGCGAACGGCTGCTCCCCGCCGCCGATGCGCTGTTCCCCGACATGAGCCTGCGCGAGCGCGCGACGCTGCGGCTGCTCGTCCTGCCGCTGGTCCGGCGGCGGCTGGCGGCACTGGGCGATGCGGCGCGGCCGTTGCCCTTTCCCAACGGCACGCCGGGCACCACCAACGGCGTCGCCGCGCTGAAGGCGGCGCTCGGCCTGCCGCTGATCGACGGCGGGACGGGCGACGTCGGCACCGTCTCGATTCCCGACCTTGGCGACCGGGTGTTGCGGACCCGGTTGCTCGTCGACGGTGCCTATGGCGTGCCGGGCGCGGCGCGGCGCGCGACGACCCGCGTCGACCTGACCCCCGACCATCGCCGGGCGCTGGCGGCGATCACGACCTTCTTCACCGTGCCCAGCATGGGCGTGCATCCCGATGCCGCGCTCGACAGCCTCGGCGATGCGACGGCGGTCGTCGCGTTCCTCGAAACCTATCGTCCGCAGCCGTTTCCGGGCGTGGTCGATCCGGGAGAAGCGCGGGCCGGGGCAGCGGTCTATGCCCAGGCGTGCGCCGCCTGCCACGGCGACTATCGGTTGTCGGGGCGGGGCGCGCGGCTGGAGCGCTATCCCAACTGGATCGGCGAGGTCGGCACCGATCCGCTGCGCGCCGCCACTTTCGCCAAACCGCTGGCCGATGCGGTCGGTCGCACCGCCTATCGCAGCCGGATCGCGGTGACGGCGGGGCAGGGCTATGCCGCGCCGCCGCTGACCGGGCTGTGGGCCTCGGCGCCCTATCTCCACAACGGATCGGTGCCGACGCTCGACGCGCTGCTGTCGCCCGAGCGGCGACCGGCGCGGTTTCAGGTCGGCGGCCATGCGCTCGATTTCGACCGGGTCGGGCTGCGGCTGGGCACCGACGGCGGCTATCCGCGCGGCTATCGCCCGTTTTCGCGAGGCGTATGGATCGATACGCGCCAGCCGGGACGTGGCAACGGCGGCCACGGCTTCGGTGCCGATCTGCGGGCGCGGGACAAGGCGGCGCTGATCGCCTTCCTCAAACTCCTTTGATCCTCACACCAGCAGATCATCGAGCGAGCGGCGCGCGCGGGGCAGGGGAGCCGCCCCCGCCGGACGCCGCCCGATCCGGAAGGCACTGACCACCCGCTCGCCCGCCGGCACCCCGGCCGTCGCCGCCACCGTCCGCGCCGCCGCAGGGTCGTCGGCGAGTGCCGCCAGCACCGCCGCGCCGAACCCCGCCGCCTCCAGCCGCAACCACAGGCGGTAGAAGTGGCGCCCACTCTCGAACGGCGCTTCACCGGCGGGGCGGTGGAACACGACCAGCCCCGCCGCCGCGGCGACCTTGCTTCCTTCCGCCAGCAACGGCCGGGCCAGCCCGACCCGGTCGAGCAGCGCGAAGCCCTTGCCCAGCACTACCCCGGCACCGCGCGCCTCGACCGCGCCCATCGCCATTGCCCCGGCATTCAGCCCATCGGTCGCCCAGCGCGGATGGCTCCGCCGCAACCGCATCCACGACAGCAGTTCGCGGCGGAACCCGGCATCGCGCAGAAAGTCATAGCTCGCCGCATCATAGACCCGCGCCAGTTCGGCGAGCAGCGCCCGATCGGTCACGACCTTCGCATCCGCCCCGGCCAGCGCCGCCGCCGCGCCACGATCGGCATCTTCCACCGTCGCGAAGCCACCGCGCCACGACCGACGGGCATCGACCGCCCCAGCGAGCGGATCGGCGGCAGCGGCGTCGGACACGAGCCGGTAGCCCGCGACCGGCACCAGACCCGGTTCGGCCAGGGGAGGCTCCGCCTCGCGCAGCGCAAACCCGGCCCGTCCGGCGGCCAACCGCAACCCTTCCGCCGCCGCGCCAAGGCTGATCCGCGCATCGTTGCCCGTCGGATCGCCGACGCAGAGCCGGGTCGCGACATCCTCGAACAGCGCGATGCCGTCGTCGCCGACGCAGCGCCAGCGGGCGGGCTGGACATTGTGGACGCTGGGGGCGAGCGCCGCCTCGGCGATCAGCGTCCTCCGGTCGATCGTCATCCTGCGACATCCTTGCGGAACAGGTGCAGCCGGTGCAGCGGCCGCGCGCCGAGCTTTTCCATCTGTCGCAGGCTGGCGGCATTGCCATCGGCGATCCAGGTGATGCCGAGCCGATCATAATCCGCATCCCGCAGCGCGGTGACGGTGCGCGCCAGCATGCCGCCCATCAGCCCCTGTCCATGCTGATCCTGTACCACCGAATAGAAGATGATGACCGCCCGCCTGCGCCGCAACCGATAGCGCAGATAGTGGAACGGCGTGGTCAGCCCGATCCGTGACCGCGTCGCGGCGAGAAACCCGTTCAGGTCGGGGATGCAGACGATCGTGCCGACCGGGCGGTCGTGATGCAGTAATACCGACGACAGCCGGGGGTCGAGGATCGACATCATTTCGCCCGCCTGAAAGCGGAACTCGTCGGCGGTCAGCGGTACGAACATCGGATTGTCGGCAAACCCGTCGTTCAGCACCGCGCGGGCTTCCTCCATCCGTTCGACAAAGCTCGCCTTTTCGATGGGTGCGAAACGGAAGCCCCGGTCCGCCGCGGGCACGCGCAGGCCGTCGATCCGGGCATCGCGCAGGTCCAGCTCGAACGTGCGCATCGGGAAACAGCGGGTGAAACCATGCGCTTCGAGCAGGCGTGGGACGTGCGGCGGGTTGACGACCATGTCGGTATAGCCGGGCACGCCATAACCGTCGGTCATCACCCCGCATTGCTGCATCGCTGTCAGGTTGAAGTTGCCGATCAACTCGCGCTGCCCGGCATCGCGCGCGAAATCCTCCGCCGCGCCCAGCAGCGCACCCGCCGCCTCGTCATCGTCGGCGCAGTCGAAGAAGCCGAACTGCGCGCGGGCGGTGCCGTGGCGCTCGTTCGACTGGGCGTGGACATGGGCGACGATCCGCCCGACCGGTCTGCCGTCGCGATGCGCGGTCCAGAAGGCGAAGCGATTGCCCGCCCGCCACAAGGGATTGGCCGCCGGATCGAGCATCCGCCGGATGTCGCTCCTGAGCGGCGAGACATAGCCGTCCTGCGGGCGATAAGCGTGGAACGGCGCGTCGAAGAACGCATTGCGGTCGCCGGGGCGCAGCTCGATCGTCATGCCGCCCGCTCGATCAGCCGGGCGGCCAGCGCGATCTCATCGTCGAGGCTCCGTCCGGCAAGACCCCCCGCCGCCACCGCCAGCAGCCGTGGCGGATCGCGCGACAGGCGGATCAGATGCGTCGCCTGGGTCGCGAGCAGCAGGTCGCACGCGGCATCGCGCGCCTCGGCATCGGCCAGATCGCCCCGCACGACGCGGTGGTCGAGCAGCCGGGCGACGCTCGCCGGGGGATAGGCGGCAAGCGCGTCGCCCTCGATGATCCGCGCATGGTCGAGCAGCGGATGCGCCGACAGGATCGCGCCCATGTCGTCGCCCGCGACCCGCGCGAGCGCGGCGGTCAGGCCCGATCCCTGTCCCGCCAGATCGCGCGTCCGCTCGATCAGCAGCAGCAGCGCGGCGAGCGCGCCACCGGCGGCGGTCAGTCGTAATCCGCTTGCGAGGTCGACGTCGGGCAGCACCGCCCGGCCGATCGCCACAAGCACGCCGCCCGCGCCGATCGCCACCATCAGATCGGCGACCAGCCCCAGCGGCGTGCCGCGATCCTCGGCCAGCCGCGACGATCCGAGCACCATCACCAGCGCAGCGATCGCCCCGCCGCGCACCGGCGCGTCGGGCAGCAGCGCGGTGAAATCGGTCAGCGCCAGCGGGATCGTCAGCGCCAGCGCCAGCAGGAAACTGTCGAGCGTCCGCCGCTCGGCCGGGCGGAGATCGCGGCGCGCTCGCGCCATCTGCGCAATCATCAGCACCAGCATCATCGCCTGAAACCCGGCCAGCGCCAGCAGCGCCGCCGCGCTCCACACCACCCCCAGCGTCACCGCCAGCGCCGAAAAGCCCAAACCGCCGCCCAGCGCCAGCAGCTTGACGCTGCGCCGGGCATGGCGGCGGCACAGTTCCTCGACCAGCCGGAGTGCTGCGAACGGCAGCCATGCCGCGACGGTCATCAACGCCACGACGATCGGCGTCGCGGGGACGACCGGCGTCAGCAGCCGCAACCCCGCCAGCATCGCGGTGAGCGTATAGAGCGCGCGCAACCGCGCCGCGACCGCCGATCGCGCGGCGGCCACCGCAACGCCCTGCCGCGCGATCAGCAGCGCGACGAGTGCGATGCCGAGGATGATCGTATCGATCACGCCATCATCCGCCGCAGGAACCGCCGGACCACGATGCCGCGCACCGCCGCGATCGGAGCGGGCAGCGGACGTTCGATCCGTACCCGGTGCGGATTGAAGAAGTAACCGCGATGATCGGTCCCGCCCGGCCGGCCGAGGATCACGCGGATCGCCTCCTCCGCCATCATCGTCCCCGCCATCGTCACCATCGTCGCGAACGAGAATCGCGACCGCTTGCCCGCCGCCACCTCCGCCGCGACGCCAAGGTCGACATGGGCGTGCGACGAACTGTGGGTCAGCACATATTCGATCTCGCGTTGCAGACAGGCGACGCGCATGTCCGCGTCGATCTCGGTCCATGCCACCCCGACCGTCGGGTAGCGCAACCGCACCTCGGGCCGGGGCGCATCGGGGCGGACCACCGTGACCGATGGCAGCGGCGAGGCATAGGCGTCGATCACGGTGCGGCCACCCGCCTGCGCCCGGCGGTACAGGTGGACCCCCGCCGCCGCATCGTCCATCCCGTTGACGATCACGTCGGCCACCGCGACCAGCCGGTCGAGCGCGTGCGGCCATTCGCCGCCCAGCACCTCGATCTGTGCCTGCGGGTTGATCCGCAACGCCCCGTCACGCGCGGCGGTGGCCTTGCCCATGCCAACGGTGTCGAGCGTCGCGAACAACTGCCGGTTGAGGTTCGACATCTCGAATGTATCGATGTCCGCAATTACGAACCGCCCGACCCCGGCGCGCACTAAAGCCATGAACGCCGCGCCGCCCATGCCGCCGACACCGGGAATCAGCACGCACGCCTCGCGCAGCCGCGCCTGTTCCGCCTCGCTCACGAAGCCGCGATTGCGCGTGGTCATCTCGTCATAGTCGAAGCCGGTCATCGCACGGGTCTCAATCTGCCAAGGGGCCGGTCGGCGGCAAGCCATTGCAGCAACGGCGCGACCACCGCCTGCAGCGCGATGATCGCGCCCTGCACCGCCAGTTGCGGGACGGCATGGCGCGGCACGCTGCGCGACAGGAACCGCCGCGCGGTCGCAAGGTCGATCCGCCCGATCTGCAACACGTCATCGCCTCGGTCGTAATCGAGCGTCTCGGCGCAGAAGCGGTTGTAGCGTTCGTCGCGGTGCCTCGGCGCCGCGTCGAAGCGCTTCTTCAAATGGTCGGACCCGCCGGTATAGGCGTCGGTGATGACATGGCCGACGGGATCGAACCCGGCCTCCGCCCCCACGCCGAACGCCGCGCGAGAGCCGCGCATGATCTGATGCGCCAAATGGCGGTGCGCGAAGCTCGCCCGCGTGGCCGCCTGCGCCGGATAAACGTCGTCGAACGTCTCGGCGACCATGCCGACGACGGCGGGCACCTGAGTCACGCTGCTGATCCACAGCGGGCGCAACCCACGCCGCACGAACAGCGCGAAGCAGGTGAGGCCGTACAATATCCACGACAGCCCGCCGCTGCGCGCCGCCGGGTCGACCATCACCAGCCCCAGATGCAGTACCTCCTCGCGCACGCCGCCGCGCTCGACCGGCAGCAGCGGCATGGCGTTGAACGCGACCGGCGCGCCGCTTGAGGCATCGCGGATCAGTGTCACCACGCTGCGGTCCCATGCCAGGCCGTCGGGCGCGAACAGGCCATAATCGAGCTGCCGCCCGTCGAGACAGGCGGCAACCACGTCGCGACATGCCGCCTCCAGTGCGGCGAAGTCCGCTGGCGACAGCGTCCGGCGCGGCCGCTCGACGATCTCGACGCGGTGCGTGACGCCCGAGCGGAAGCGCAGGTGCAGGAACCTGCCGGAAAACGCCTGCAACCATGTTCCCGAGCGCATCCTGCCCTCATCCAACGTCGTGGCCGCGCACGGCGTATCAGCTTTTCGGCGAAGGGTCGCGCGGCGAAAAATCGATCGGGATCGCGACGGATCGGCCGCGCCGCCGCGTTGAACGGGGACAAGGATGCTATGAAACGCCCATGCCGAACCACCGCCGGACCCTTTCCCCGACCGGAACCGCGTGACCGCGGACGCCGACCCGGATGCCGCGCTGCTGCGCCGGCTGGCGGCGGGGGAGGCGGGCGCGCCCCGGGCGATGGTCACGGCGAAGCTTGGCCGCATCCTGTCGCTCGCCCGGCGGATGCTCGGCGACTCCGGCGAGGCGGAGGATGTCGCGCAGGAGGTGTTCGCGCGCATCTGGCGACAGGCACCACGCTGGCGGCCGGGGACGGCGCGGTTCGATACCTGGGTCCATCTCGTCACGCTCAACCTGTGCCGCGACCGGTTGCGAAGGCCCCACGCGATCGTGATGGCCGATCCGCCCGAGCGGCCCGATCCGGCACCGGGTGCCGAGGCGGACCTGCTGGCAACCGAGCGCGCGGCGGCGGTAGCGGCGGCGATCGCCCGCCTGCCCGATCGCCAGCGCGAGGCGGTGCTGCTCACCTGTTATCAGGACCTGCCCAATGCCGAGGTGGCGACGCTGCTGGGCACCAGTGTCGAGGCGGTCGAAAGCCTGCTGGCCCGCGCGCGCCGGACGTTGCGCGCGGCGTTGGTCGATGACGGGGAGGGGTGACATGGATTTGCAGCGGTTTTCGGCGCTGTGCGACGCCCATGGCGGCACGATCGCCCGCTGGCCGGCGCACGAGCGGGCGGCGGCGATCCGGCTGGCATCGTCGGTGGAAGGGAAAATGCTGCTGGCACAGGCCGATCGGCTGGATGCGGTACTCGCCGACTGGTTGCCGGTGGCGGCACCGCACGGCTTGGCCGACTCGATCCTGCGACATGCCCCCAAACCGCGCGGTCGCGGGCCGATCGCGCTGTGGTGGTCGGGACTGGCCGGACTGACGCTGGCGGGCGCGGCGGCGGGGGCGCTGGCCGTCACGCTGCTGCCACCGCCGCCGATCGTCAGCGACGATGGCGGCTATGCCGATACCGCGTTCGGCGGATGGGAGGCGGGACGATGACGCGATCGACATGGCGCTGGCTGATGGTGTCGCTGGCACTCAACGCGCTGCTGCTGGGGGCGCTGCTCGGCGGCGGCTGGATGCTTGCCCGGTCGCCGGCACCCGCGCCCATTGCCCGGCTGCGCGACGCGGGCAATGCGCTGAGCACAGCGCAGCAGCCCCGGTTCCGCGCGATGCTGCGGCAGGCGAGAAGCGCCAACCGGCCGCTGCTCGACCGGGCACGACGGGCGCGGGCCGATGCGGCGGCGGCGCTGGTCGCACAGCCGTTCGACCAAGCGGCACTCGCCGCCGCGCTCGATCGCGCCCGCGTCGCCGATCTCACGTTGCGGCAGGCGCGCGAAGCGGCGATCATCCGCTTCGCCGCGACGCTGTCCCCCGACGACCGCGCCGCGCTCGCCGCCGGGCTGCGGACCACCATGCTGCGCGGTACGCAAGGAACCGGATCATGACCACGCCCGACACCACCATCGCGCTGACACGCTTCGGTTTGGGCGCGCGGCCCGACGAAACGCCACCCGGCGACCCCCGGCGCTGGCTGCTCGACCAGTTGGATCGCTACACCGTCGCCCCGGCGCGGATCGCCGCCGTGCCCACCAGCGGCGCGGTCGCGGCGCGCCTGACCGAGTTCTACGATCAACGCCGCGACCTGCGCGAACAAAATGGCCCGCGCCGCCAACAGCAGCCCGCCGCCCCAGCCCCGGTGCCGCCGCCAATGAGTCCGGGGACGACCGCCGCGCCGCCAGCCGATCCGTATCGCGACGCGCGGCAGGCGGCGGCGCGCGATTTGCGACAGGGCTATGCCGCCGCGCTCGCCGCGCGAACCGGCATCGCGCTCACCACGGCCACGCCGTTCGTAGAGCGGCTGGTGCATTTCTGGGCCAATCACTTCGCCGTCTCCGCCGATAAGCTGGAGATGGTCGGCCTTGCCCACACCCTTGAGTTCGAGGCGATCCGGCCGCACGTCCTTGGCCGCTTCGCCGACATGCTGCTGGCGGTCGAACGGCATCCGGCGATGCTCGTCTATCTCGATCAGGCGGTATCGGTCGGCCCGAACAGCATCGTCGGCCAGCGCGGCGGACGCCGGGCGGGGCTGAACGAGAATCTGGCGCGCGAGATACTGGAATTGCACACGCTCGGCGTCCGCACCGGCTATACCCAGGGCGACGTGACCGAACTGGCCCGCGCGCTCACCGGCTGGACCGTCGCCGGCCTTGCCCGGCGACCCGCCCAGCGTGCTGCGGGCGATGCCGTGCCGGGCAGCTTCGTGTTCGCCCCCGCGCTGCACGAACCCGGCGACCGCATCATCACCGGCACACGCTACCCGGCGGCGGGCGAGGCGCAGGCGATGAAGATACTGGCCGATCTTGCCGCCAGTCCGGCCACCGCGCGGCATCTCGCGACCAAGCTTGCCCGCCATTTCGCTGGCGACGTGCCCCCGCCGGCGATGATCGCCCGGCTGGAACAGGCGTATCGCTCGTCGAACGGCGATCTGCCGACAATGTACCGCGCGATCATCGCCTCGCCCGAGGCGTGGGTGCCGGCACCGGTCAAGTTCCGCACGCCATGGGAATGGTCGGTCGCCACCTTCCGCGCGGTCGGCACGCGCGAGGTGCAGCCCGGCGCGATCGTCGGCCTGCTCAACCAGCTCGGCCAGCCGGCGTGGAAACCGGGCCAGCCGATCGGCTATGACGATGTCGCGGCAAGCTGGGCCGGGCCGGATGCGATCATGCGCCGGGTCGAGGCGGCCGAGCGCATGGCCGGCCGGACCCCCGCGACCGACGCCCGGACGCTCGGCGCGAAACTCTTCCCCGATGGGCTGTCGGCCGCCACGACGCAGGCGATCGCTCGCGCCGAAAGCCCGGCGCAGGGGCTGGCGCTGTTGCTGGTCAGCCCGGAAATGATGCGGAGATGACCATGATCGATCGTCGTACCCTGCTGGTCCGCTCAGGGCTTACCGCGCTGGCAATGGGGGTGGTGCCGCGCATGGCGTTCGCCCGCGCCGAAACCGATCGCCGCTTCGTGTTCGTCATCCAGCGCGGCGCGGCCGACGGCCTCGGCATCGTCGCGCCGGTCGGCGATCCGGCCTTCGCGGCGCAGCGCGGGCAACTCGCCGCCGATTTCGCGACCGCGCCGCGCCTCGATACGACCTTCGCGCTGCACCCGGCGATGACCGGGGCGGCGGAACTGTATCGACAGGGGCAGGCGCTGTTCGCCCATGCCGTCGCCTCGCCTTATCGCGACCGGTCGCATTTCGACGGGCAGAACGTCCTCGAAACCGGCGGGGCAGGGGCCTATCAGGTGAAGGACGGCTGGCTCAACCGGATGCTCGGCCTGATCCCGTCAGGCAATGCGAAGGCGATTGCGGTGTCGGCCACCGTGCCGCTGGCGCTGCGCGGGCGGCATGAGGTGTCGAGCTACGCCCCCTCGACGCTGCCCGATGCGTCCGACGACCTGCTCCAGCGGGTCGCGATGCTCTATCAGGGCGATGCCCAGCTCCATTCGCTGTGGAGCGAGGCACTGTCGACCCGGACGCTTGCCGGCGACCTGACCGGCAACGGCGGGCGCGACGCTGCGGCGACCGGCGCGCTCGCCGCGAAACTCCTCGCCCCGGCCGAAGGCGCGCGGATAGCGATGATCGAAACCGGCGGCTGGGACACCCATAGCCAGCAGCGCGGCCGGCTCGCCGCCAATCTGAAGGGGCTCGACGCGCTGGTCGGCGCGTTGCAGACTGGCCTCGGCGCGGCATGGCGCGACACGACGGTGCTGGTCGCGACCGAATTCGGGCGGACGGTGGCGGTCAACGGCACCGGCGGCACCGATCACGGCACCGGCGCGGCGGCGATGCTGTTCGGCGGGCGGATCAAGGGTGGCCGCGTTCTCGCCGACTGGCCGGGGCTGGCCACCGCGCAGCTTCACGAAGGGCGTGACCTGCGCCCGACGATGCAGCTCGACGCGCTGATCTCGGCCGCCGTGGCCCATGCCTACGACCTTGATCCGCAACGGGTGGCGAACGCCCTGTTCGCGGGCACCGGAACCAGTCGCGTGCCGGTTATCCTCTAGGGCCGATCGACATTCAGCTATTCCGGTGCAACTCGTGGTCGAAAACACCACCCTCCTTTGTCACCCCGGACTTGTTCCGGGGTCCATCTGGCCGCGAACGCTGTCGCAAGTGCCTCGAACGACATCGATCGCTGCACTATGGACCCCGGAACCAGTCCGGGGTGACGGAGATGGTCTTTGCCGGCGTCACGGCCGGTTGAATGTCGATCGGTCCTAATGCGCTTCCCCCGGCTTCGCCATCCGTTTGGGCCGGGGGGCCAGCCAGATGATGAGCGCCGCCGCGACGAACACCATCGCCGACAACAGGAACAGGTGGTTGATCGCCAGCGTGCTGCTTTCGCGCGCGACCGTCATCTCGACCGTGGCCCGGACCTGATCGAGCGAGAAGCCCTGCGCCATCAGCGCGGTCGTAGTCGGATCGGCGTTGAGCCGCGACACCATCTCGCTGCGCGCGACGATCATGCTGTCGGCATAGAGCGTCGTCGACACCGACGTGCCGATCGCCCCCGCCATGGTGCGCAGGAAGCTCATCACGCCTGCCGCCGATGCCGTTTCGTGCGGCTCGACCGCGCCCAGCGCGATCGTGGTCAGCGGAATGAAGAAGAACGGCATGCCGAACCCCTGCACGATCTGCGGAAACGCCAGCGTCCAGAAATCGGCCCCGGTAGTCCAGCCCACCCGGATCAGCGTCGCCCCGGCGATCCACAGGATGCCGAAACACACCAGCGCGCGCGGATCGTGCTTCTTCATCAACTGCGCGACGATCGGCGACATGATGACCGCGCCCATCCCGTTGAACGCGGTGGCATAGCCGGCATAGGTCGAGGTGTAGCCAAGGCTCGCCTGCAACCACTGCGGGATCAGTACGACCGAGGCGAAGAACGTCCCGAACGCGAACGACAGCGCGGCGACCGCGACGGTGAACCCCCGGTGGCGGAACACGCGCAGGTCGACGATCGGCTGCCGCTCGGTCAGTTCCCACACGACGAACACCGCCGCGCCCACGGCGGCGACCAGCCCTAGGATTACGATCGTCGGGTCCTCGAACCAGTCGTGTTCGCGTCCGATGTCGAGCATGATCTGGAGCGCGCCGATCCACAGCACCAGCAGGGCGAGACCCATCCTGTCGACCTTGAGCGGCTGACGCTCGGTCTCGGCGGGTTTCAGCAGCCGCAGCGCGCCGAACACGCAGAAGATCGCCACTGGAATATTGATGAAGAAGATCCAGTGCCACGACCAGCTATCGCTGATCGTCCCGCCGAGGATCGGCCCGAGGATCGGCGCGGTGACGGTGGTCATTGCCCACATGCCCATCGCTTGGCCATGTTGTTCCTTGGGGAAGATGCGCAGCAGCATCGTTTGCGTCAGCGGCATCAGCGGCCCGCCGCACAGCCCCTGGCCGATCCGCGCGGCGACGATCATCGTCAGGCTGGTCGACAGCCCGCACAGCACCGAAAAGATACCGAAGCCGATCATGCCCACGACGAAGGTGCGCAGCGTCCCGAACCGTCCGGCCAGCCAGCCGGTGAGCGGCACGCAGATCGCCTCCGCCACCGCATAGGAGGTGATGATCCACGTCCCCTGACTGGTCGAGATGCCGAGCGACCCGGCGATATGCCCGACCGACACGTTGGCGATCGTCGTGTCGAGCACCACCATGAAATTGGTCAGCGCCAGCACGATCCCGGCGAACCACAATGTCGGCCCGGTGAACGGCTTGAAATCGTCTTTCCCGGCCATGTGCCGAACTCCCTACCGCCCGGAGATGTCAACGGTCGCGGTCATCGACAGGCCGACGCGAAGCGGATGCGCCGCCAGCTCGCGTGGGTCGAGCGCGACGCGCACCGGCAGGCGCTGGACGACCTTGATCCAGTTGCCGGTCGCGTTCTGCGCCGGGATCAGCGCGAACGCCGATCCGGTCCCGCCCGAAAAGCCGATGACCCGCCCGTGATATTCGACGTCGTCGCCATACAGGTCGGACGTGAGCGTCACCGGCTGGCCCGGCTGGACCTTCGTCAACTGGCCTTCCTTGAAGTTGGCATCGACATAGACTTGCCCCACCGGCACGATCCGCATCACCGTGGTGCCGGCGGCGACGCGCTGCCCCACCTGGATCGTGCGGTTGGCGACCACCCCGTCGATCGGCGCGCGGATGATGGTGCGGTCGAGATCGAGTCGCGCCTGTCGCACCTTCGCCTCGGCGGCCAGCACGTCGGGCGCGGTTGCGGCGCTGGCGCCCTCGATCAGCGCCTGATTGGCGGCAAGCGTGCCCGCCGCAGCGCCACGCTGCGACGTCGCCTGCGCGACGGCGGCACGCGCCTGTTCGCGTGCGGCGCGGGCGGCGGCCAGTGCGTTGGTGGCGGCGGTAAGCTCGTCGCCCGATACCGCCCCTGCCGGCACCAGCCGGCGGCGGCGGTCGAAATCGACCTGCGCCTTGGCGAACGACGCCTCGGTCGCTGCCAGTTGCGCCCGCGCGCTCGCCACATCGGCGGCGCGTGCGCGCACCTGTTCGGACAGCGCGGTGCTGGTCGCGGCGGTCTGGCCGAACGCGCGCCGCGCCTTGGCCAGTTCGGCCTCGGCGGTGGCGAGCGCGATCCGCGCGTCGCTGTCGTCGAGCCGGACGAGCATCATGCCGCGCTTCACCGCCTGCGTATCCGCCGCGCCGACCGCGATCGCCTGTCCGGCGACCATCGGCGTCACCTGCGCGGTGTCCGCGCCGACATAGGCATTGTCGGTTTCGACATAGTGGCTGCCGACCAGCACGTGCCACGCGCCATAGCTCGCGCCGCCCACCAGAACGATGGCGGCGATCCCGGTCAGCAGTTTCTTGCGTTTGCTCTTGGCCGGGGCATCGGTGGCGGAGGAGGCGGGTTCCAGATCAGCCATGGGGTAGGTCCTTGTCGGTCGGTCCGGCGGTCGCGGGCGCGGTGAACCCGCCACCCAGCGCCCGCACCAATGCGATGTCGAGCGTGAAGGCGCGCGCCTCCAGCCCGGCGACGATCGAGCGCGCCTGCAACACCCGCTCCTGCGCGGTCAGCACGTCGAGGAAGCGCGACAGCCCGCCTTCGTAGCGCAGCCGTGCGACCTGATAGGCTGCTTCGGAATCGGCCAGCGAACGGCGCGATTCGGTAAGGCGCGTGGTCAGCACCTGCTGGCTGACGATCGCATCGGCGACCGCGCGATAGGCTTGCGCGACGGTGCGGTCGTAATCCGCGACCGCACCGTCATACCCGCCGCGCGCGACGCGATAGCGGCCTGCCAACTCGCCGCCGCGAAAGATCGGCAGGCTGATCGCGGGGCCGACCGTGCCGGCGGTCGACCCGCCCTTGAGCAGATTGTCGAGGCCGAGCGATACGACGCCGAACACCGCCGACAGGCGGATCGAGGGGTAGAAGTCGGCGCGCGCGATCCTGATCCGGCTCGCTTCCGCCTCGACGCGGGTGCGCGCCGCGACCACGTCGGGGCGGCGGCCGATCAGGTCGGTGGTGACGTCGGCGGGCAGGCCGCGCACGCCGATCGTCGCGCGCGGCGCGGCGATGGCAAGGCCCCGGTCCGGCCCTTGCCCCAGCAGCGCAGCGATGCGGTTGCGAGTCAGCGCGATCTGTTCGTCGGTCGCCGCCAGATCGGCGCGTGCGGCGGGCACCGCCGACTGCGCCTGTTTCAGTTCGGCGCGGGTGTCGAGCCCGGCGGTGACGCGGTCGGTGGTCAACCGCTCGGTCTGTTGCCGCACGCCCAGCGCGCTCGCCTGCACCGCGCGGCCGGCGTACAACGCCGCGAGGTCGGCATAGGCATCGGCGACAGTGGTCGACAGCGTGAGCCGCGCCTGTGCCAGATCGAGCCGCGCCGCATCGGCGTCCGACCGCGCCGCCGCATAGCCCGCGCGGTTGCGACCCCACAAGTCTGGGTCGAAGCCCAACTGCCCCTCGATCCGGCCGGTATCGTTCCAGCCCTTGGGCACGAAGTCTGCCGGGATGCCGTTGTTGTAGCTCTGCTTGGTCAGCCCCGCGTTGCCGGCCACGTCGAGGCTCGGCAACCGCGTCGCCCCGGCCTGCTGCGCATAGCCGTCGGCCTGCGCGATCCGGGCGCGGGCGGCGGCAAGGTCGGGCGATCCGGCCAGCGCCTCGCCGATCAGCGTGTCGAGCTGCGGATCGCGATAGGCGCGCCACCACGCCGCATCGGGCCATGCGGCATCGCCGGTCGCGGCAAGCGTGCGCGCTGCGGCATAGGCGCCGGGCGGGGCAACGGCCGGGGCTGGCCCCAGTCGCGGGACGCTGGCGCAGGCGGACAGGAACAGGACCGCCGCCAGCGCGATCGGGCGGGCGGCATCGCGTGGAATCGGGCGCATCATCGGAAAAACCGTACTAATGGGTACGGTCCGCGGCATGATCCGGCGGCGATCGGTTGTCAACGAATATCCGTACTCTATAGTACAGTTTTATGACGACCGATAGTTCCGAGATTCCTCCGACCAGACGCGAGGCGCGCAAACAGGATCGCCGCGCCACGATCGTCGCCGCCGCGCGCCGTTCGTTCCTCGACGATGGCTATGCCGCGACGTCGATGTCGGCGCTGCTTACGACGCTCGGCGGATCGAAGGCGACGCTGTGGAGCTATTTCCCCTCCAAGGAGGAATTGTTCGCCTCGGTGATCGAGGACGTGACCGCCGCGTTCCGTAGCCAGGTGATGGGCGAGTTGATGACGCCCGGCGATCTGGAGGCGACGCTCGTCAACTTTTGTCGCAGCTTCATGAACAAGACCGCACACCCCGATGCCGTCGCGGCATGGCGGCTGGTCGTGGCGGAAAGCGGGCGCTTTCCCGAAGTCGGGCGCATCTTCTACCGACAGGCCGCCCACCATATCGAACGCGCGCTGGCCGACTATATCGCCCGCCAGATCGAGGCGGGGCGACTGCGCGACGAAGGCGCGATCGACATGGCGCGGATGCTGATCGGCATGACCGCCGCGCAGCAGAACCGCCGCCTGTGGGGCGTCGAGCCTGCCGGCGTCGATGGCATGGATGCCGAAGCGAGACGGTTCGTCGATTACTTCCTCCGTCTCTTCGCGATCGGTCGAACCTAGCGTAGAAACAAATCGTTACAATAACGGGTCAGAGGTGGCACCCTTTGCTACCGGTGGACAAGCTGAACGATACGGACATATTGAACCCCGCGTGACGCAACCGGACGGCGATCCGAGTAACAACGTCGCCAGAGGGGAACCCGCCATGTCATCGCTGCCGCTGTCGGTCGCCGCGCTGCCGATCCGCCGCCGCCATCTGATCGGTGGCGTCCCGCTTCTCGCCCTCGGCACCGTACTCCCCGCTGGCAGCCCGGCCGAAACGCCGCTGCCCGGCTGGACCGCCACGCGCGGCGGGGCGGGCGGGCGGACGCTCACCGTCACGACGCTGGCCGCCGACGGGTCGGGCAGTCTGGCCGCCGCGCTGGCGGTGCCCGGCGCGCGGCGGATCGTGTTCGCGGTCGGCGGGATCATCGATCTGAAGCGAGCTACGCTGCGCATCCGCGAACCGTTCGTCACCATCGCCGGCGAAACCGCGCCGTCGCCGGGCATCACACTCATCCGCGGCGGCATCTCGGTCGCGACGCATGACGTGATCGTCCGCCACATCCGCGTTCGCGCCGGTGCCGACGGTGCCGCCCCCCAAAGCGGCTGGGAAGTCGACGGCCTGTCCTGCACCGCCGCGCACGACGTCGTCATCGATCATTGTTCGTTCGCATGGGCGACCGACGAAAATCTGTCGGCCTCGGGACCGCGTTTCGACGGCGGCACGACACCGGACGCATGGCGCGCGCATACCTCGCGCAACATCACGCTTACCCGCAACATCATCGCCGAGGGGCTGTCGCATGCGTCGCACGCGAAGGGCGAACACAGCAAGGGGTCGCTGATCCACGACAATACCACCGGCATCCTCGTCGCGCAGAACCTGTACGCGCATAATCACGAACGCCATCCGCTGGTGAAGGGCGGGGCGCGGGTGGCGTGCGTCAACAACCTGATCTACGATCCCGGCAACCGCTGTCTCCACTATGCGCTGAACGGGGTCGAATGGGGCGACCGCGCGTTCGTCACCGGTGGGATGAGCATCGTCGGCAATGTCGTGCGCGGCGGCCGCTCGACCCGGCGCGGCCTGCCGTTCCTGATCGTCGAGGGCGACGGCGATCTCGGGCTGCACATGGCCGACAATCGCGCGGTCCATGCCGATGGCCAGCCGATGCACCGCATCGCAATCCTGCCGACCGTCCGCCGGCCGCAGGTGATCGACCGGCCGCGCCCGGTCGTCTGGCCAAGCGGCCTGCGCGCGATCCCTGCCGGGCAGGTCGAGGCGCTGGTCATCGCACAGGCCGGCGCGCGGCCGTGGGACCGCGATGCGGTCGACCACCGGATCGTCGCCGAGGTGCGCGAGGGCACGGGCCGCGTGATCGACGACGAGCGCGAGGTCGGCGGCTATGCCGTGCTGGCGAATGGCCCGGTGGCGGGAAAAATTCGGACCAGATGACATTGTAAGCGATTGTCGCCCTTGACAACTCCCCCGGTTACCGGTGCAATGACACCGGTTTCCAGCAATAGACCCCATGCGATGGGGCGTGGAACCGATTGGGAGAGACAATGACGCTCGCGTCCGCCATCCTCATGCTCGCCGCAGGTCCGGCCACCGTGCCCGCGTCCGCTCCGGCCGGGGTGCCGGTGCCGGCATTTCCCGGCGCGGAAGGTGCCGGGCGCTTCTCCACCGGTGGGCGTGGCGGCAAGGTGCTGCGCGTTACCACGCTGTCGGATGCGGGACCGGGCAGCCTGCGCGCCGCCGTCGAGGCCGAAGGGCCGCGAACGATCGTGTTCGACATCGCCGGCACCATCGCGCTCCGCACGCCGCTGGTCGTGCGGCACGGCCGGATCACCATCGCCGGACAGACCGCGCCGGGCGACGGCATCACCCTGCGCGGCCAGACGTTGCAGATCGCGGCCGACGACGTGATCGTCCGCTACCTCCGCTCGCGACTGGGGGCCGAATCAAAGTCGCAGGGCGACGCGATCTGGATCAGCGGCGGCACGCGCATCCTCCTCGACCATGTCTCGGCAAGCTGGTCGGTCGACGAAACCCTGTCCGCCTCCGCCAATTACCGCGATGCCGCCAACAGCATCGGCGACCTGACCGTCCAGTGGAGCGTGATCGCCGATTCGCTGCGCCGTGCCGGTCATGTGAAGGGCGAGCACGGCTATGGCAGCCTGGTGCGCGGCGGTCGCGGATCGCGGATGAGCTTCCACCATAATCTCTGGGCCAACCATGCCGCGCGGATGCCGCGCCCCGGCAATTACGCCCCCGCCAAAGCCGACCCGCGCGGCGCGGACTTCGATTTCCGTAACAACGTCTTTTATAACTGGGGTGGCGGCCGTTCGGGCTACAACGCCGACACGCAAAGCGTCGCGCGCTACAATTTCGTCGCCAACGCCTATCTACCCGGCCCCGACAGCAAGGGACGGATCGCCTTTGCCGAAAGCAACCGCCATGCGCAGGCATGGTTCGCCGACAATGCGATGGCGGGCGCGGTGCCCGCCGATCCCTGGTCGCTGGTGTCGGGCGAGACCGGCGGGGCCTACCGCTTGTCCGCGCCGGTCGACATGCCGCCGGTCGCGACCGGCGCGGCGATGGCGGCGGTCGAGCGGGTGCTGGCCGATGCCGGGGCCAGCCGCGCGCGCGATTCCGTCGACGCGGCGATCATCGACGGGGTGCGCCGTGGCACCGGCCGGCAGATCGATACCGAAGCCGATGCCGGCGGCTGGCCGACCCTGCGCGGCGGACCGGCGGCGAGGGACAGCGACGGCGACGGCATGGCCGACGGGTGGGAACGCGCCAATGGCCTCGACCCGAAACGACCCGACGGCAACGCCGATCGTAACGGCGACGGCCGCACCAATCTCGAAGATTATCTCGATTTTATGGTTCGCAGATGACACCGGTTTCCAAAGATAAAAAGGGGAGGATTGGAATCATGATCGCACGCAGGATGCTCCGCCTCGGCGCGTCGGGACTGGCGCTGGCCATCGCCGGCACCGCCGTCGCACAGGACGGCACTGCCATCGCCCCGATGACCCAGGCACCACTGCCCTCGGCGCAGGACCGGCCGGCACCGCCGCCCGGATCGCCCGAGGCGAGCAACGCGCCGGGCGCACAGGCGCAGGAGATGCAGGCGCTCGACGATGGCGGCGACGCCGGCGAGATCATCGTCACCGGCTACCGCGCATCGCTGCGCACCTCGATCGTCGAGAAGCGCGACGCGGCGGTCCAGATCGATTCGATCAATGCCGAGGATATTGCTGACTTCCCCGACAATAATCTGGCGGAATCGCTCCAGCGCCTGCCCGGCGTGTCGATCGACCGCGACAATGGCGAGGGGCGGTCGATCACCGTGCGCGGCCTCGGCGGCGACTTCAACCGTACCCGGCTGAACGGCCTCGAAGCGCTGGCGACGGCGGGCTCGAACGATTCGGGCACCAGCCCCAATCGCAGCCGCTCGTTCGACTACAACACCTTCGCTTCCGAGCTGTTCAGTTCGCTCAAGGTGCAGAAGACGCCCTCGGCCGAAACCGACGAAGGGTCCTTGGGCGCCACGATTGATCTCCAGACCGGCCGGCCGTTCGATTACAAAAAGGGCGCGTTCGCGCTGTCGGCGGAGGGCAGCTATCAGGACAATATCGGCAAATGGACGCCGCGCCTCGCCGGCCTTGCCTCCAAGACCTTTGCCGATGGCACGATGGGCCTGCTGGTATCGGCGGCATGGAGCGAATCGCGCAACGCGATCGACCAATATCGTCGCGGCGCCGGCCAGTCGGACTATGTCTATCGCGGATCGACCTGGGCGGGGAACGAGAATCCGCAGCGCGCCGGCTTCGCCGCGCCTACCGGCACCGGCTTCGGCACCGCCATCACCAACCCCGATGCGATCGCGGCGCTGACCGGATCGAACCCCAATGCCTATGCCGCGCTCTATCCCGGCGCGCCGTTCAACACGCCGGGCCGCGTCGACAATTCGACGGTCCGCTTCCCCGCGCTGCCCTCGATCGAGCAGCAGGACGTCGAATATCAGCGCCTTGGCCTGACCGCGTCGTACCAGTGGCAGATCGGCGACAAGACGCGGCTGAGCATCGATGGCCTCTATTCGCGCTTCAAGAACCGCAGTTCGATCTATCAGGTGTCGCCGGTCGGGCTGAACCGCAACAACACCAACGCCGCGTACAACACCGCCGGCAACACCCTGACGCCGCAGGCGGCACGCGCGCTCTATCCCGGCATCTGCACGCCCAATGCGGGGTCGAGCCTGGTTCCCGCACAGGATTGCGGCCAGCAACTCTATGGCACCACCCCGGCGTTCGCGACCGCGCTCAATGCGCAGGGGCAGCGGGTCGCATCGGTGCTCGCCCCCTCGGCGGTGGTGCCGGGGACGGTCGCGGCCAACAATCCGACGACGTCGAACATCTTCAGCACCAATCCGTTCAACCTCGACCCGTATGACTATTACAACAACCCCAATTCGGTCGGCTATATCGCGTCGAGCAATCGGCTGGCCTATCGCGGGTCGCTGATCGGGCGGCCGGCGGTGCGGCTGGAGGAAGTGAACGTCACCAACGGCAACGTCGACTACATGGTCGCGACCAACGTCGACTTCCGCTCGGCGGTCGACCAGTCGATCTATACCACCAAGTTCCGGCAGGGTTCGCTCCAGCTCGAACATGAATTCAGCGACAATTTCCGCGCGGTGTTCATCGGCGGCGCGTCCGAATCGACCAACAATTCCGAAGGGCTGCTGGTCGAATTCAACCGGATGGATTCGCCGCAACGCTATGTGTTCGACGCGCGTGACGGTGGCGACATGCCGCTCGTCAATTTCGGCTTCGATGCGGCCGATCCGAACAACTGGGATACGGTCAAGGGCTTCTCGGGCATCCGCCGCTATCTGCGCTTCACCAAGAATACCTACAAACAGGGCAAGATCGATTTCGACTGGCGGGTCAACGACAGCTTCAACGTGGGCTTCGGCGGCAATTACCGCGAATATGCCTTTGCGACGCGCCAGTTCGAACGCAACAACGACCTGCTCAACCCGACGCTGCGCGAGGCGGGGGCCAGCGCGGCATCGGTGGGACAGGTCATCGACTTCGGGCAGGGGCTGGACGTGCCCGAAGGCACCGTCACCAGTTTCTACACGCCCAATATCGGCGCGTTCGACCAGTTGTTCGACTTCACCTGCAACTGCGTCAACAAATGGGGCGACTGGCGCCTTACCGACCGGCGCAACGGCGGGCGCGAGAATTTCGACGTGCTCGAAAAGGATACCGGCTTCTACGTCCAGGCCGACTGGACCAGCGAGCTGTTCGGGCGGCCGTTCCGCGGCAACGCCGGCACGCGCGTCGCGATCACCGACGTGACGTCGAACGGGACGACCCCGGCCGGGCGCGGCATCGTCGGCACCAACCGCTATACCGATTTCCTGCCGTCGCTGAACGTGGTGTACGAACCGGTCGAGGACCTCCTCGTGCGGCTGGGCGCGTCGCGGGTGATGGCGCGGCCGCTGCTGGGCAATCTGTCGCCGTCGATCACGGGCCTCAGCATCCCCAACACCGGCGATGCGGTCGGCGCCACGCTGACGATCGGCAACCCGCGCCTCAATCCGTTCCGCTCGACCAACCTCGATGCCAGCATCGAATGGTATTTCGCGCCGGGCGGCCTCGTCAGCGTCGCCGGGTTCAGCAAACAGATCTCCAGCTTCCCGCAGACGATCTCGTTCGCCGGTCCCTTGTCGCAATTCACTGACGCCGCCACGATCGAGGCGATCCGCGCGCAGATCACCGATCCGATCCAGCTCGCCTATCTGAACGCCAACAACCCGTTCGTCGCCCGACAGTTCGCCGATGCGCCGGGCGGCTATCTGCGCGGCGTCGAGATCAGCTATCAGCAGGAACTCGACTTCCTGCCGTGGTATTTCAAGAACCTCGGCCTCCAGCTCAACTACACGTACATCAAGTCCGAGCTGAACTATATCCTCGATCCGGGCCGGGCGGCGTCGGGCACCCTCGCCGCCATCCCGGCGAGCACCGGCACCGCCCCGTTCCTCGGCGTCTCGCCACAGTCGGTCAACGGCACGCTCGCCTATGAAACGGCAAAGTTCCGCGCGCGCGTCTCGGTCGCCTATCGCAAGGGCTATTCGCAGACCTATCCGATCGCCGGCGGATCGTGCGCTCCGGGGTTGCAGAACAGCCCGGCCAACCCTTCGGTGGCGGGGACGCCGTGCGATTCACCGCTGGTCAACGATTTCATCTTCAGCCGCGACACGACCAACGTCGATGCGTCGATGAGCTACAAATTCACCGACTGGCTGTCGGTCAGCGCCGAAGGGCTGAACCTGACCAACCAGCCGAGCCAGCGCTACGCCTATCAGGGTCAGGACGCGGTGACGCAGTACAGCGCGTCGGGTCCGATCTACCGCGTCGGCGCCCGGCTGCGGTTCTGATGTCTCTCCCCGGAGACTGCCTTCCCTCCGCCGGCGCCCCGCCGGCGGAGGGGCTTTCCCGGGGTCCACCGGCGACGGATCCACCGTCGCGACCCGAATTTCGCCGAACGTCCGTTCCAGTCAGGAGTAGTCTCATGATCTCACGCCGCGATGCGTTTCGCACCCTCGGCGCGGCCGGGGCGGTCGCCAGCCTGCCGACCGCGATCGGTGGCACGGCATCGGCGCAGGGCCGCGCGCCGGACTATAAACGGGGCTATGACCATCAGCGGATCGCCGATCTGGGCGACGGGCGGTTCCTCAACCCGTTGATGGCGGGCGACCATCCCGACCCGACCATCCTGAAGGACGGTCGCGATTATTACATGACCTTCTCGACCTTCGATTCCTATCCGGGACTGGTCATCTGGCATTCGCGCGATCTCATCAACTGGACTCCGCGCACCGCCGCGTTGACCACGAACATCGGATCGGTCTGGGCGCCCGAACTGACCAAGCACAAGGGCCGCTATTACCTCTATATCCCGACCAAGAATCCGACGACCAACTGGGTGATCTGGGCCGACCGGATCGACGGGCCATGGTCCGAACCCGTCGACCTGAAACTGACCGATCATATCGATCCCGGCCATGCGGTCGGCGAGGACGGGTCGCGCTGGCTGTTCCTGTCGGGTGGCGACCGTATCCGCCTGTCCGACGACGGCCTCGCGACGGTCGGCAAGGTCGAGCATGTCTATGACCCATGGCGCTATCCGGATACTTGGGATGTCGAGGGGTTCAGCCCCGAGGGGCCGAAGGTGATGCGCCACGGTAAGTACTTTTATCTCGTCACGGCGGTCGGCGGCACGGCGGGGCCGCCGACCGGCCATATGGTGATCGCCGCGCGATCGAAGTCGATCCACGGGCCGTGGGAACATCATCCCGGCAACCCGATCGTCCGCACGACCTCGCTCGACGAGAAATGGTGGTCGCGCGGCCACGCCACGCTGATCGAGGGGCCGGACGCGAGCTGGTGGTCGGTCTATCACGGCTATGAGAACGGCTATTGGACGCTCGGGCGGCAGACGCTGCTCGATCCGGTCGAATGGACGCCCGACGGCTGGTTCCGCATGACGGGCGGCGACCTGTCGCAACCGATCGCCAAGCCCCGGGGCGGCAGCGCGGTCCGTCACGGCCAGCCGCTGTCCGACGATTTTGCGAAACTGGCGCTCGGCACCAAATGGAATTTCTTCAAGCCGACGCCCGAGGACCGCGCGCGGGCGCGGGTCGAGGGCGGCGCGCTGCTACTCGACGCGAAGGGCAAGGCGCCGTCGGACGGCGCGCCGCTGCTGCTGATCGCCGGCGACACCGGCTATCGCTTCGAATGCGACATCGAGATCGCGCCCGGCGGCACCGCCGGGCTGATCCTGTTCTACGACGAGAAGCTCTATTGCGGGCTGAGCTTCGACGAGAAGCGCTTCGTCACCCACCAGTACGGCATCGAACGCGGCCGCCCCGCCAATCCGCACGGCAGCCGGATGCGGATGCGCGTGACCAACGACCGGCACATCGTCTCCTTCCATACCAGCGGCGACGGCGGGCGGACATGGAGCCGGTTCGATCGCGGCATGGAGGTATCGGGTTATCACCACAATGTCCGTGGCGGGTTCCTGATGCTGCGCCCCGGCCTGTATTCGGCGGGCAGCGGCACCGCGCGCTTCCGCGACTTCCGCTTCACCGCGCTCTGAAGGGGCTGGCCGATGCTTGCCCTGCTGATCGCCGCCGCGCTGACCGCCGGTCAGGTCGCACCCGCCGCCGCGCCGCCGGTGGTGCCGATCCGCGCGTCGAAGGTGATCCTCGTCGGCGATTCGACCACGGCGGTCAGCGGCGGCTGGGGCGGCAGCTTCTGTGCCGAGCATGTCGCCTCGTTCCTCGCCTGCGTGAACCTCGCGCGCGGCGGGCGATCGTCGGGCAGCTATCGCGCCGAAGGATCATGGGCGCTGGCGCTGTCTGAGATGCGGACGCCGGGGTTCGTCAGGACATGGGTGGTGATCCAGTTCGGCCATAACGACCAGCCGGGCAAACCCGGCCGCTCGACCGATCTCGCCACCGAATTTCCCGCCAACCTGCGCGCCTATGTCACCGAAACGCGCGCGGCGGGCGCGGTTCCGGTGCTGGTAACGCCGCTCAGCCGCCGCATCTACAAGGACGGCAGGATCGACAACGACCTTGCTCCCTGGGCCGACGCCGTCCGCCGCGTCGCGCGGGAAATGCGCGTGCCGCTGATCGATCTGAACGCGCTTACGCTGGCCGAGCTGAACGGGAACGGCGAACGATGGGCCGAACGCTTCGCGCAACTGCCGCCCACCGCCGCGCCGCCCGTGGCCGCCACCACCGAGACGAACGATACCCCCTTCGCCCAGCGCAAGCTGTCGTTCGACCGCACCCATCTGGGTCGCGCCGGTGCCGACCATGTCGCGGCGCTGATGGCCGGCGCGCTGGCACGGGCGGTGCCCGAGATGCGGCCGATGCTCTACCCGACGCAGCCCGCCCTGCTGCCGCTGCGCTGAGGGAGCGGACGATGCGCCTTGCCCCGCTTGCCCTCACGCTGGCGACGATCGCCGTCGCCGCGCCCGCACAGCCCGCCGCCCTGCGGGTCGTCCATGTCTCGCCCGACCGGCCGGGGGCGTATCGCAGCGTGCAGGGCGCGATCGATGCGCTGGCGACGACCGGCGGCACGATCCTGATCGCGCCGGGCCGATACCGCGAGAAGTTGGTGATCCGGGGCAACGACGTGCGGCTGCGCGGCACCGGCCGCACCCCCGCCGATGTCGTGCTGGTGTACGGCGATGCGTCGGCGACGGTCGGCGGCACGCTCAAGTCGGCGTCGATGACCGTCAGCGGTGACGGGTTCCGCGCGACCAACCTGACGATCCAGAACGACTATTGGCTGAACCCTGCGCATCTGCCGTCGCAGGCGGTGGCGCTGGCACTCACCGGTGACCGGGCGGTGGTGCGCCGCGTCCGGCTGCTCGGCCATCAGGACACGCTCTACGCCAATCGCGGCCCCAACCGCCGGCCGACGCGGCAGTATTTCCGCGACTGTTATATCGAGGGGCATGTCGATTTCATCTTTGGCGACGCCAACGCCTATTTCGATCGCTGCCAGCTCCACGGACTCGCGCATGAAACCGTGTGGTACACCGCGCAAAGCCGCAACGCGCCCGATGACGAGGGCAGCGCCTATGTGTTCGATCGGTCGCGCTTCACCGCCGCGCCGGGCGCACGCAACATTGCGCTCGGCCGCGCGTGGCGGCCCCATGCGCGGGTGATCCTGCTTGACGCGCGGCTGGATGCGCCGGTGATCCCGGCGGGCTGGACCGAATGGACGCCGGGCAAGACGACCACGCTCGATACCGCGTATTTCGCCGAATATCGCTCGCGCGGGCAGGGCGCATCCCCCGCCACGCGCGAACCGCGCACCCACCAGTTGACCGCCGCGCAGGCCGCGCGGTGGCGGCTGCCGGCCTTCTTCGGCACCGACACTGGCTGGCTGCGCGATTAGGACCGATCGATATTCAGCCTGACGCCGGCCCATCGCACCTCCCCTCCCTNGGGGGGGGGGGGGGGGGGGGGGGGTTTGGCCCGCGAGGAAAAATAGGCGCGCCACAACCGGCCGACCCACCCCCAACCCCTCCCTTGTAAGGGAGGGGAGCAGGTCGGGTCGGCACTTCGTCGAAAGTCGATCCGGCCTTAGCGACAGATCGACGGTTCGCCCGGATCGAGGTCGAGGCAGCGGCCGTCGATCTCGCTCGCCGGAACCCGAAGCCCGATCGTCGCGGCGAGCGTGGGGAGGATGTCGACCGTCTCGACGCCGAACGGTTCCTCGAAACCGCCGGCGCCCTTGCGCCAGAACAGGATCGGCACGCGGCGGTCATAGTCCCAGAAGCTGCCGTGCGTCGCCACCGACGTGCCCGCCACCGGATGCGGCACGGTCAGCACGCGCGGCTTCATCGCGACCAGCAGGTCGCCCGACCGCTCGGGATTGTAGGATGCGCGCGCCCGCTCGAGCAGCGACCAGGTTTCGGGGGGAGTGTGCTGTGGCATCGGCGTGGCGAGGATTTGTGCCCGGGTGAACACCGCCTGCGTCTGGGGATGTGCCGCGAACCGCGCGATCGCCTCGCGCTCGACCGCCGCCTTCTGCGCCGCGCTCAGCTTCACGTCATACCACACATCGCCATTGACCCCGCCGAGCAGCACCGGGCCGGCGATGCCGAGCTTCGCGCCAATCGCCTTGCCGATGCCGTCGACCGTCAGCTCGCCGTCCAGCCGCACCGCGTCGGGCACGGCATGCGCCGCCAGCCGCTCGCTCGCGTCGCTGCCGCCATGGTCGGCGGTCAGCACCACCTGATAATCGACGCCGGTCGCATCGAGGATCTGGAAGAACGCACCCAGCGACTGGTCGAGCGAGGTCAGTTGCAGGCACATCTCGCTGCCCTCGGTGCCATAGCCGTGGCCGACATAGTCGGTCGCCGACGCGCCGATCGAGATGATGTCGGTCTGCGGCCCCTGACCCAGCTTCATGTCCTGGATCAGCCCGGCAGCGAGCGCCAGCACCGCCGCGTCATATTCGGGAGAGCGCCGGAAATTGGCGACGTCGCCCGCCGCGCGCGCGAAGCGGCCGGTGCCGACGGTCTTGTCGCCGACCCGCACCGCGCGGGCGAGCGGGCGGCAATAATCGGGCAGGTCGAGCGGGGCCTGCGCCGTCGCGATCCGCCGGGCCACGGCGGCGTTGGCGCGCGCGACCACCGGCGGCATGGCGCGCCCGGCATAGCTGACGAAGCCGGTCTTGCCGAACCACCAGAGTTCGTCGACCTTGTGGCCGCCCATCATCACCGCCGCGCGGTCCTTGCCCGCGACCGAGACGACGCGGGTGCGCGGGTCCGCCGCCTTCATCCGCTCGCCCAGCGTCGGCACCTTCAGATGTACGTCGGACACGGTGTAATTATCGAAGGTCGATCCCGGAATACGCTCGTCCTCGGCGCAATAGACCTTGCCGTCGGCGCGGCCGCTCTTCTGGTCGATCCAGTCGTTGGCGATGATCCCGGTGCGCGCCGGCCGCGATCCGGTGAGGATCGTCGAATGGCCCGGGCACGTCTCGGTCGCGGCATGGCTCTGATAGCCCGCCGGGAACACCGCGCCCTGCATCAACCGGGTGAAGCCGCCGGTGAAGCGCCCGCGATATTCGGCGAACAGGTCGGCGGAGAACTGATCGACCGAGATCGCGACGATCAGTTTGGGCGGCGTCGCCGGATAGCCCGGCGGCACCGTCACCGGATCGGCAAGCGGCGCGGCGGGGGCCGCCGTCTGGGCAAGCGCGGGGGCGGCGGTCGCCAGCAGCACGGCGGCGAGGGGAACGAGACGCATCGACAACTCCGGGGACGGTGCATCCGTCCGTGACTTCCGCTACTCCGCGTCCATGACACCGGCAAGAACGCTCTGGCAGCGAATCATCCTGTTGCTCTTGCTGTTGGGTCCGGCGCTGCCGGCGGCGGCACAGACCGCGCCGGTGCGCCACGTCGCGATGCGGCTGGTCGCGGAAAGCGATCGGCCGGTGGCGGGACAAAGCGTCGCGCTGGCGCTGGTGTCCGAACCCGATGCCGGCTGGCACGGCTATTGGCAGAACCCCGGCGCGGTCGGCAGCCAGTCGCGGCTCGACTGGACCTTGCCCACCGGAGCAAGCGTCGGGGCGCTGCGCTATCCGGTGCCCGAACGGCTGCTGGTCGCCGGGCTGATGAACTATGTCTACGAACGGCCGTGGACGATCCTGACCGAGTTGCGCGTACCCGCCGGGCTGTCGGCGGGAACGCCGCTGCCGGTGCGACTGTCGATCGACTATCTGGTCTGCACCCGCGAAATCTGCGTGCCCGAAAAGGCCGAACTGGCGACCGACCTGATCGTCGGCGACGGCGCGGTCAGCGTGGAGCGGCGGCAGGCGTTCGACGGCTGGCGCCGCGCGCTGCCCCGGCCGATCGGATCGCCGGCGGTGTTTCAGGGTGGTGACGCTTTCCGCTTGCGCATCCCGTTTCCGGCGGACGTTGCCCCGGACGATGCGTATTTCTTCGCGCAGACCGAAGGCGCGATCGACTATGCCGCGCCGCAATCGGTGGTGCGCGATGGCGATGCGATCATCCTCTCCACAAAGGGGGCAGGGACGCCGCCGGTGGTCGAAGGCGTGCTCGCGACCGGTGACGGGCAGGGCTATGCGATCCGCGCCACGCCGGGCGTGGTCGCCGTTCCGCGTGAGGGCGGCTGGTGGCAGACCGCGTTGCTGGCGTTCGGCGGGGCGCTGCTCGGCGGGTTGCTGCTCAACGTCATGCCGTGCGTGTTCCCGATCCTGAGCCTCAAGGCGCTGAGCCTCGCCCGCGCCGGCGAAAGCGATGCGAAGGCGCGGGCGGAGGGCGTCGCCTATACCGCCGGAGCAGTCGCGACCTGCATGGCGCTGGGCGGCATGTTGCTGGCGATCCGCGCGGGCGGGGCGGCAGCGGGATGGGCGTTTCAGTTGACCGATCCGCGTATCGTGCTGCTGCTGCTGCTGCTGACCGGCGGGATCGCGCTGAACCTCGCCGGGCTGTTCGAACTGCCGACGCCGCAGGTCGGCATGCGCAGCGGGCGCGGCGGGGCGTTCGCCACCGGCGCGCTGGCGGCCTTCGTCGCGACGCCGTGTACCGGGCCGTTCATGGGCGCGGCGCTGGGATCGGCACTAATCCTGCCGCCGGTCGCGGCGATGGCGGTGTTCGCCGGGCTGGGGCTGGGGCTGGCGCTGCCGTTCCTGCTGCTCGGGTTCGTGCCCGCGTTGCGCCGACGCTTGCCCAAGCCCGGAGCGTGGATGGACCGGTTGCGCAAGGGGCTGTCGGTGCCGATGTTCGCGACCGCGCTGGCGCTGGCATGGCTGCTCGGGCGGCAGGCGGGGGTCGATGGCATGACGCTGGGCCTCACCGCGCTGCTGCTCTTCGCGCTGGGTCTGTGGTGGACCGGACGGCGTCAGCTTCGTAGTCTGACGCGGGCGTGGTGGCCGACCGCCGCCGCGCTGGTGCTGGCGCTCCCCCTCGCGCTGCTCGTCAGCCGTGCCGCGCCCGGTGCTTCGGCCACGATCGCCGGGGCAGAGCCATTCAGCGAGGCGCGCCTCGCCGCGTTGCGCGCGCAAGGCCGGCCGGTATTCGCCTATTTTACCGCCGACTGGTGCCTGACCTGCAAGGTGAACGAAAAAGCCGCGATCGAGACGCGCGCCGTCGCCGATGCCTTCGGCAAGGCCAAGGTCGCGGTGCTGGTCGGTGACTGGACCGACGGCGATCCCGCACTCGGCCGCTTCATCGAAGCGCACAACCGTGCCGGCGTGCCGCTGTATCTATGGTATCCGGCAGGCGCGACGCAGCCGAGCGTGCTGCCGCAGGTCTTGACTCCGGCGACATTGACCGGCCTCGTCACGCAATAGGCCTTGCCGTTGCTCCTGCCGCAATGCAGCATGCAACCAAAGCCGCAGTCGGCGTTTTGGAGGATGGATGGGGCAGGCGTTCGACGAAATCTGGGGGCATGGCGGGCCGGACTCGCCACGCGAGGAACTGGCCGGGCTGGCGCGGTGGATGCAGGGTGTCCCGCCGCGCGAGTTGCGCCGGCGATTGCAGGCGGCCGAAGCGACCTTCCGCCAACTGGGCATCACCTTCGCCGTCTATGGCGACAGCGAGGCGGCGGAGCGGATCATCCCGTTCGACATCGTGCCGCGTGTGTTCATGCCCGACGAATGGGCGCGGCTGTCCAAGGGGCTGGTTCAGCGGACGCAGGCGATCAACGCCTTCCTCGACGACATCTATGGCGAACGCCGCATCCTGAAGGCCGGCGTGCTCCCCCCCGACCTGATCTTCGGCAACAGCCAGTTCCGCCCCGAAATCGCCGGCATCCGTCCGCCGCATGGCGTGTGGGCGCATATCTGCGGCATCGATCTGGTGCGCACCGGCCCCGACGAATTCTTCGTGCTGGAGGACAATGCCCGCACCCCGTCGGGCGTGTCGTACATGCTGGAGAATCGCGAGGCGATGATCCGGCTGTGCCCCGAACTGTTCCGCAATTTCCGCGTGGCGGCGGTCGACAGCTATCCCGACAGACTGCTGGAGACGATGCGCTCGGTCGCGCCCGAACGTGCGGGCGCGCATCCGGTGTGCGTCGTGCTGACGCCGGGCCATTTCAATTCGGCCTATTACGAACACAGCTTCATCGCCGATTCGATGGGCGTCGAACTGGTCGAGCCGGCCGACCTGCTGATCGACGACGACTGCGTCTATATGCAGACGGTATCGGGGCGGGTGCGGGTCGACGTGATCTATCGCCGGATCGACGACGATTATATCGATCCGGTGGTGTTCCGCCCGGATTCGCTGCTGGGCGTCCCCGGGCTGATCGCGGCATATCGCGCGGGCAATGTCGCGCTGGTCAACGCGCCGGGCAACGGCATCGCCGACGACAAGGCGATCTACAGCTACATGCCCGAGATCGTCCGCTTCTATTCGGACAGCGAGCCGCTGCTCCCCAATGTCGAGACATGGCGTTGCCGCGAGCCGGAAGCGTTCAAATATGTCCTCGACCATCTGGACGAACTGGTGGTGAAGCTGGTCGACGGATCGGGCGGCTATGGCATGCTCGTCGGCCCGACCGCGAGCAAACAAGAGATCGAGGACTTCCGCCGCGCGCTCATCGCCGAGCCGCAGCGCTATATCGCGCAGCCGACGCTGGCGCTCTCGACCGTGCCGACGCTGACCGATGCGGGGCTCAGCCCGCGCCACGTCGATTTCCGTCCGTTCGTGCTGACCGGCGCGAAGGACGTGCAGGTCGTGCCCGGCGGCCTGACCCGCGTCGCGCTCAAGGAAGGATCGCTGGTCGTGAACTCCAGCCAGGGCGGCGGCACCAAGGACAGTTTTGTCCTGCTCGACGACGGCCCACCGGCACAGGTCCAGTCGATTGGCGGCATGACCCAACGTCAGGGAGGCCGCTGATGGCGATGCTCTCGCGCACCGCCGCGTCGCTCTACTGGCTGGGCCGCTATGTCGAGCGCGCTGATTTCCTCGCCCGGCTGGTCGAGGCGACGGTACGGCTCGACGCGCTGTCGTCGCGTCCCGCCGGCGATGCCGCTTGGGCCAGCGCACTGGCGGTCAGCTATACCGAGGAAAGTTTCGCCGCCAGCGGGCAGGCGGTCGGGCAGGGGGCGGTCGCGCGCTTCCTGACCTGCGACCGCAGCCACACCGGATCGATCCTGTGGTGCCTCGACGCCGCGCGCAACAATGCCAAGGCGGTGCGTACCGCGCTGACCCGCGACGCATGGACCGCGATCAATCGAGCATGGATCGTCTTCAACGGCCCGACGGAGGAGGGCGAGGAGGATATTCTCAACCTCGTCGAAGCGATCAAGGCCGAGGCGCGCGGCTTCGAGGGCGCGGTGCAGCGGATGATGAAGAACGAGGCGACGTGGTTCATCCAGCTCGGCGCCGCGATCGAACGGGCGGACAATACCGCGCGGCTGATCGACGTGAAATATCACCTGCTGCTGCCCGAGGGGGAGCGCGTCGGCGGCGCGATCGATCGTGACCAGTGGACCACGATCCTCCAGACGGTGTCCGCCGTCACCGCCTATCGCTGGCTCTACAGCGAGGGGCTGAAACCCGCGCATGTCATCGAACTCCTGCTGTGCCGGGGCGAGGTGCCGCGCAGCCTAGCCGCCTGCGTCGACGAGACGGTCGAGATGCTCAACCTGCTCGGCAAGCGCACCGGCTTTCAGGGCGAGGCCGATCGCATGGCGCGCGCCCGCCTCGCGCGGATGCAGAAGACCCGCGCGCATGAAGTGATCGTGAGCGGGCTGCACGAATATCTGACCGCCTTCATCCGGGAGAATGCGATGCTCGACGCCGCCATCGCCCGCCAGTTCCGCTTCATCTGATGCGGCTGTCGGTCCATCACGAGACGCGCTATCGCTTCTCCGAACCGCAGGCGCGCATCGTCCAGTTGCTGCGGCTGTTCCCCGGCGACACCACGCACCAGACGGTCATCCACTGGCGGATCGATGTCGATTGCGACGCCCGGCTGCGCGAGAGCGTCGACGGCTACGGCAATCTGACGCGGATGCTCTATGCCGAAGGGCCGGTCGAGGGGCTGTTGCTGACGGTGTCGGGCGAGGTGCTGCTGACCGAGGACGATGGCGCGATCGAAGGGACGATCGAACCCTTCCCCGCCGACCTGTTTCGCCGGGAGACGCCGCTCACCCGCGCCGACGCTGCGATCCTCGCGCTGGGCGGCGGTGACAGCGTGGCGGCGATGACCGACCTCGCCGGCGCGATCCACACGCGCTGGCCGCTCGACCGTCGCCCGGCACGCGCGATCCGCAGCGCGGCGGAAGCGGCCGCCGACGACCGGCTGTCGCCGCGCGACATGGCGCAGATCTTCGTCGCGGCCGCGCGCGCGGCGGACGTGCCGGCGCGCTATGTCTCGGGCTACAGCCTGTCGGGCGACGACGAACGCCGCACGCCCGCGCCGCATGCGTGGGCCGAAGCCTATGTCGCGGGCGGCTGGTATGCGTTCGACCCGGCGGTCGGCGGGCGCTCGGGGCTCGACCATATCCGCGTCGCGGTGGCGCTCGACGCCGCCGGTGCCGCACCGATCGCCGGGGTGCGCATGGGCACCGGCGACGAGGCACTCGACGTCGACGTCCGGGTCGAGGGCAGCGAGGCGGCGTAAGGCAGGATTGCTCCCCTCCCTGACAAGGGAGGGGCCGGGGGTGGGTAGGTTTCGGGGATACCGATACGTACCGTCGCAGGCCAACCCACCCCCAACCCCTCCCTTGTCAGGGAGGGGCGCGGTTCGAATCAACCCTCGTGGTTGTTGGCGTAGTTCTTCAGCTCGTCGCCGACGATCTGGACGACGTGCAGCACGTTGGTCGACCCCGGCGTCCCGAACGGCACGCCGGCGCACACCACCACCCGGTCGCCGGCATTGGCCAGCTTGTGGCGCAGCACCATGCGCTTGGCCTTGGCAACCATTTCCTCGAACGATTCGACGTCGCGGGTGTGGACGGCATGGACGCCCCACAGCAGCCCCAGCCGCCGCGCGGTGTCGATCTGCGGGGTCAGCACCATGATCGGCACCGCCGGGCGTTCGCGCGCGATGCGGCGCGCGGTCGATCCCGACTTGGTGAAGCACAGGATCGCCTTGGCATCGACGGTGGCGGCGATGTTCTTGGCGGCTTCGGCCAGCGCGTCGGCGGTGGTCGGGTCGGGGCGCAGCACGGTGAAGTGGACGCGGTCGCCATGCGCCGGATCGCGTTCGACGGCATGCGAGATGTCGTTCATCATCGCGACCGATTCGACCGGCCAGCTTCCCGCCGCGCTCTCGGCCGACAACATGATCGCGTCCGCGCCATCATAGACGGCGGTCGCGACGTCGGACACTTCGGCGCGGGTCGGCGAGGGCGACGAGATCATCGATTCGAGCATCTGCGTCGCGACGACGACCGGCCGGCCCAGCCGGCGCGCGGTCTCGACGATCCGCTTCTGGAGCGGCGGCACCGACTGCGGCGGCAGTTCGACGCCCAGATCTCCGCGCGCCACCATCACGCCGTCGCACTGTTCGACGATCTCTTCAAGCCGCGCGACCGCCGAGGGCTTCTCGATCTTGGCGAGCAGCGCGGCGCGGCCCTGGATCAGCTTGCGCGCCTCGGCCAGATCCTCGGGCCGCTGCACGAACGACAGCGCGATCCAGTCCACGCCCTGATCGACCGCGAAATGCAGGTCGGAAATGTCCTTGGGCGTCAGCGCGGCCATCGGCAGCACCACGTCGGGAACGTTCAGCCCCTTCGAATTCGACAGCGCGCCGCCGACGACCACCTCGGTCACGATCGTGTCCGCGTTGTGATCGGTGACGCGCAGCACCAGCTTGCCGTCGTCGAGCAGCAGACGCGCATCGCGCGTGATCGCCGCGAAAATCTCGTCATGCGGCAGTTCGACGCGGGTGGCATCGCCCGGCTCGCTCGACCGGTCGAGGGTGAAGACCTGTCCGGTTTCGAGGGTCACCCGGCCCTCGGCGAAGCGGCCGACGCGCAGCTTCGGTCCCTGAAGATCGGCGAGGATCGTCGTCGGGCGGCCATATTCGCGCTCCAGCCCGCGAATCGCCGCGATCACCGCGACCTTCGACTGCTGGTCGCCATGACTCATGTTGACGCGGAAGGCATCGGCCCCCGCCTCGAACAGCTTGGCGATCATCTCGGGGGTGTTGCTGGCGGGACCGAGCGTGGCAAGTACGCGAACCTTGCGCGAACGGGGGCTGATGGCCTTGGTCATTGTCACTCTCCGACGTTTGCGCGCCTGCCTCTAAGGGTTATTGCGGCGCGATCAACCTTGGAGGGCCGAGTCATGGCAACAATCGATTTCATCGACGAAGCGGCACAGGCCGCCGCGTTCCGCCGGCTGGTGCGCCACCTGCAACATCGCACCGACGCGCAGAACGTCGACCTGATGGGGCTGGCCGGTTTCTGCCGCAACTGCCTCGGCGACTGGCTGGGCGAAGCTGCCGGCGTGTCGAAGGACGAGGGGCGCGAGGCGGTGTACGGCATGCCCTATGCCACCTGGAAGGCCGACCATCAGCAGCCGGCCAGTGACGAACAGATCGCGCGGATGAAGGCCAGCGTGGCCCGGAACGAGGCGCTCGATAACAGCGTCCCGGCGAGCGATCCGCCCGCGATTTCCCCGCCGAAGTAACCGCCAATACGCCCCCATTGAGACGCGCGCGCCGATCGGCTAGGCGCGCCCGTTCACCATTTGCTCCGGTATCCAAGGGAACCCCATGACCGACAACGTCTCCGCCGAACAACTGCGGCTGCTGATCGAGCGTATCGAACGGCTGGAAGAAGAGAAGAAGGGCATCAGCGACGACATCAAGGACGTCTATGGCGAAGCCAAGTCGACCGGGTTCGACGTGAAGACGATGCGCACGATCATCCGCCTGCGTCGCATGGAAAAGCATCACCGCGACGAAGCGGACATGCTGCTCGAAACCTACAAGACCGCGCTCGGCATCTAGGCAGGGAAGGGGGCGGGACCATGGCCAGCGTCTTTCACTTCGCGACCCGTCTGCTCAAGGGGCATGGCGATCCGCATGGCGAGGAAGAGGCCCGTGTCCTGTCCGCGATCGAACGCGGCGCGCCGGTCAGCCGTGACGCCGCCGACGAATCGGACGCGCGATCGACGCTCGGCGACCGGCTGGCCGACCGCGTGGCGGCGGTCGGCGGGTCGTGGGGCTTCATCATCGCGTTCACCGTGGTGCTGCTCGGCTGGATGCTGCTCAACTCCGACGTGCTGTCGCATTTCGGGCTGGCGTTCGATCCCTATCCCTACATCTTTCTCAACCTGATGCTTTCCACGCTGGCGGCGATCCAGGCGCCGGTCATCATGATGAGCCAGAACCGGCAGTCGGAAAAGGACCGGCTGGCGGCGCGGCTCGACTATGAAACCAATCTGCGCGCCGAGATCGACATCCTCGCGCTCCACGCCAAGCTGGACACCGACGTGATCGACCGGCTGGCCGCGCTGGAGGCGAAGATCGACGCGCTGGCGCAACACGCCGCCCGGGGCTAGAGCGGGCGATAAACCTCAAGAGGCACCGATGGCAGGCCATAGTAAATTCAAGAACATCATGCACCGCAAGGGCGCGCAGGATAAGAAGCGTTCGGGCATGTTCAGCAAGCTCAGCCGCGAAATCACCGTCGCGGCCAAGATGGGCCTGCCCGATCCCGACATGAACCCGCGCCTGCGCGCCGCGATCAACGCTGCCAAGGCGCAGTCGATGCCCAAGGACAATATCCAGCGCGCGGTGGACAAGGCGTCGAAGGGCGACCTCGAGAATTACGAGGAAATCCGCTACGAAGGCTTCGGCCCGGCCGGCGTCTCGCTCATCATCGAGGCATTGTCCGACAACCGCAACCGCACCGCGACCAACGTGCGCACCGCCGTGTCGAAGAACGGCGGCAACCTCGGCACCGCCGGATCGGTCAGCCACGGGTTCGACCGCGTGGGCCTCATCAGCTATCCCGCCAAGGTGGGCGACGCCGAGAAGGTGTTCGAGGCCGCGCTGGAAGCGGGTGCCGAGGACGTCACGTCGGGCGAGGACGGCCACGAAATCTGGACCGCCGTCGCCGACCTGCACGAAGTCGCCAAGGCACTGGAAGCGGTGCTGGGCGAGGCCGAGGGCGCCAAGCTCGCCTGGCGGCCGCAGACGATGGTCTCGGTCGGCGAGGACGATGCCGCCACGCTGTTCAAGCTCATCGACGCGCTCGACGACGACGACGACGTGCAAACGGTATGGGGAAACTACGAGGTTTCCGACGAAGTGATGGAGAAGCTGGGTTGAGCATCGCCATCCTCCCCGGTTCACGGGGAGGGTTGCCATGCTGATCCTTGGCCTCGATCCCGGCCTCGGCACCACTGGCTGGGGGCTGATCCGCGCCGATGGCAATCGCCTCAGCCATGTCGCCAACGGGCAGATCCGCACCGACCCGTCGATGCAACTGCCCCGGCGGCTGGCATTGCTGTTCGGGGCACTGGGCGAAGTGATCCGCACCGAACGCCCCGACGGCGCGGCGGTCGAGGAGGTGCTGGGCAACAGCAACGCGCAGTCGACGCTCAAGCTCGGGCAGGCGCGCGGCGTCGTCCTGCTGTCGGCGTCGACCGCCGGCCTCGCGATCGGCGAATATCATCCGAGCGTCGTCAAGAAGGCGGTGGTCGGCACCGGCGGCGCGGACAAGAAGCAGATTCAGGCGATGGTCGGCCATCTCCTGCCCGGCGTGAAGCTGACCGGGCCGGATGCCGCCGACGCACTGGCGGTGGCGATCACCCACGCCCACCATCTGGCCAGCGCCCACGCCCGCGCGCGGCGATCGACTGGGATCGGGGCGTGATGCGACAGGCCGCTGCCGACCGAAGGCGGACGATAACCGCGCCTCGCTCCCAACCGTCACCCCGGACTTGTGCCGGGGTCCACCGCGCCGCAAATACTCACCCCGCCATGTACGCGGAACCGTGGACCCCGGAACAAGTCCGGGGTGACGAGGTAGGGATGCGAGCGCATCGCCCGTACCGCCAAAAATTCCAGACAGGCACACCATGATCGCGCATCTGAAAGGCACGCTGTCCGTCTCCGGCATCGACCATGCCGTCATCGACGTCGGCGGCGTCGGCTATCTCGTCGGCGCGTCGTCGCGCACGTTGCAGGCGCTGGGGCCGGTCGGCGGTTCCGTCACGATCCACACCGAAATGCTCGTCGCCGAGGATTTCATCCGCCTCGTCGGCTTCGCCAGCGCCGACGAACGCGACTGGTTCCGCCTGCTCACCGGCGTGCAAGGGGTCGGCGCGCGCGTCGCGCTCGGCATCCTCTCGACGCTGTCGCCCGACGAGGTCCGCACCGCGATCGCGCGCGGCGACAAGGCCAGCATCGCGCGTGCCAACGGCGTCGGCCCGAAACTCGCGCAACGCATCGCGATGGAACTGAAAGACAAGGTCGGCGGCATCGCGCTCGGCCCCGGCACGATCGCCCCGGCGGCAGCCGAAGGCGGCGTGGAAGGCGACGCGGTATCGGCGCTGCTCAACCTCGGCTTCCGCCCCGCCGAAGCGGCCACGGCGGTCGGCAAGGCGGCGGAGGAACTGGGGCCGGGCGTGACGCTGGACGCGCTGGTGCGGCTGGCGCTGAGGAAGGCGTCGCGGTAGGTTGGGAACGGCGGGATGGCCTATAGCGGACGTTCATCGAACACAGCCACAAATGCGAGATCGGGGGTGTAATGCGGCTGTTTGGTAAGAAGGAAAGACCGCATCCGCTGGCGGACATGCCGGTGTGGATTGTGCCGCTGGATGTTCGGGCAGGAACGGAGCAGCTCCCGACACCGCTGATTGGCGCATACGTTCAGGTGTTCTGCCGTGGCGACGATCCATCAACGGCGGCGTGGGCTGCAATCCAAGCCATTGAAGCGATGGGGTATTCAGTTCCTGAAGGTCCCACGACGGTTAACCAGATGCCAGCCGCAGATTACGATATGTTCGTTTCATCGCATTGGCCGGAGCAACGTGCGGCCATGCCCAGCCAAGCGGAGTTCTACGAGAGCATGGCTGACTACCGAACCGTGTTCGGGCCATTTGGCGGATACGACACTCCCTCATCGAGCGCATAACCCACGTCCGCTTTCCACCCAATTCCCGCCATTCCCCCCGCCACCAACCCCCTCGACGCGCCACCCCGCGAACGTCTAGGGAACACCTGTGACCGACGACCGCATGACCACCCCGCTTCGCCGTCCCGAGGACGTCGATGCAGCCCTTCGCCCAAAGGCGCTCGACGAATTCGTCGGGCAGAAGGCGGCGCGCGAGAATCTGCGCGTGTTCATCGATGCCGCGCGCGGGCGGGGCGATGTGCTGGACCATGTGCTGTTCTTCGGGCCGCCGGGCCTCGGCAAGACGACGCTGGCGCAGATCGTCGCGCGCGAGATGGGGGTGGGGTTCCGCGCCACCTCCGGCCCGGTCATTGCCAAGTCGGGGGATCTGGCGGCGCTGCTCACCAACCTCGAGGATGGCGACGTGCTGTTCATCGATGAGATCCACCGGCTCAATCCGGCGGTCGAGGAAGTGCTGTACCCGGCGATGGAGGACCGCGCGCTCGACCTGATGATCGGCGAGGGGCCGTCGGCGCGGTCGGTACGGATCGACCTGCCGCGCTTCACGCTGGTCGGCGCGACCACGCGGCAGGGGTTGCTGACCACGCCGCTTCGCGACCGCTTCGGCATCCCGGTCCGCCTGCAATTCTATACGGTCGAGGAACTGACCCGCGTCGTGACCCGCGCCGCCGGACTGCTGGGTCTGGGCATCGCCACCGACGGCG
>NZ_LMKU01000006.1:112964-150825 GCF_001421635.1 Sphingomonas sp. Leaf25 | reverse complement strand
ACGCGACTTCGCCAATGTCGCGGGCGTCGATGTCGTCGATGCGCGCACGGCGGACGCGGCGCTCAACCGGCTGGAGGTCGATGCCAAGGGGCTGGACGCGATGGACCGCCGCTATCTGACGATGATCGCCGATGTCTATCGCGGTGGCCCGGTCGGCGTGGAGACGCTGGCGGCGGGCCTGTCCGAACCGCGCGACACGATCGAGGAAGTGATCGAACCCTATCTGATCCAGATCGGCATGATCGCCCGCACCGCGCGCGGGCGCTGCCTGAATGCCGGCGGGTGGAAGCATCTCGGCTTCGAGCCGCCGGCGGGCGTGCAGGACGGGTTGTTCGAATGAAGGGGCGGGGCATGAAAAAGACATGGCTGTCGTCGACGGCGCGCGGGTTGATCGTCGCCCCGGTCGCGACCGCGGTCCCGCTGCGGATCGGCGTCGCCATGGCCGGGGACGCGAGCGTGCGGGTCACGATCGCGGCGGAGACGTTCGTCCTGCCCGACGATCAGGACGCGCTGGGGGTCGCGCTGACCGCCATTCCCGACAAGGGCCGCCCGGTCGTCCTCGACGTCGCCGGCATGGTCGCGCTGCCCCGGCGGGTCGCGGGCGGCATCCTGCATCTCGTCCAGTCCGCCGGGTTCCGGAAGGTCAGCGTCGTCACCGACCCGGCGGCCGGCTGATCCGCTCAGGCGGGCGCGGCCTCGCCTAGCAGCCACGCCATCGCCTCGCCCCGGTCGCTGAACAGCGTGTGCCCCGGCACCGTCCGCCGTGCCTGTTGCCGCAGCAGCGCGCTGGCCAGCAGCGTCGCGACACGGTGCCCGACCAGATCGGTGTCGTTGCCGACCACCGCCAGCCGTTCGAGCATCGGTCGATTCTGCACCGGATAGCCGGTCAGGTCGAGCAACGTTACCTGCGACCCGATCGGTACGCCGACCAATGGCATTCCCGGCAGCAGCGCGCGCACCTTGCGGTCGAACCGGTCATAGATCGCATCGTCCCAGAATCCGCGAAAACTGATCTCAAGCAACCGCCGTTCCGGGGTCAGGCGGATGGTATAGGCCGGATCGTCGAACTGATGAACGCTGGGAGCCATGGCGTCAGCCAATCATGGGTCGGTTAATATTTCGATACCGGCGGGGTGTTTGGCGGCATGTCCGGTGCGCTCCCCCTTTCCCCATGCGCCTGCGGGGGGTAAGACCACGCCCATGACCGCCCCCGACCAGCCGACCGGTGGCCGCTTCGTCGGGACCACGCACCGCTTCCCGCTGCGGATCTATTTCGAGGATACCGACCTGTCGGGCGTCGTCTATCACGCGAATTACCTGCGCTATTTCGAACGCGCGCGCAGCGACATGCTGATGGTGGCCGGCGTTGACCAGCGCGCGGCGCAGGAAGCGGGCGAGGGCCATTACGCCGTGCGATCGATGCAGCTCGACTGGCGGGCGCCCGCCCGGCTCAACGACGCGCTGGTCGTGGTCAGCACGGTCGCCCGGGTGCGCGCGGCGGCGGTGGATATTCAGCAGACAGTCATCCGCGACGATGTGTTGTTGGCATCGGCGCGGGTCGAGGTGGCGTTCGTTGGCGGCAACGGGCGACCACGGCGGCAACCGGCGGCGTGGATCGATGTGTTCGCGCGGCTGGCCGAAACCGGAAAAGGGGCATGATGGACGTTTTCGTGAATACCGATGCCGCGACCATGTCGCCGGTCGCGCTCTTCCTCCAGGCCGACTGGGTGGTGAAATCCGTGATGATCGGCCTGCTCGCGGCCAGCGTCTGGACGTGGGCGATCATCGTCGGCTTCCTGGTGCGCGCCCGCAAGGTCCGCCGTGACATCGACCGGTTCGAGGGCGAGTTCGAACGCGCCGAGGACATCGATGCCTTTCACCGGCTGCAGGGATCGCGCGATACCGCGATCGCCCGTGTGTTCTCGTCGGGGGTGCGCGAATGGCGCCGGTCGACCGCCGCCAAGGCGATCGACCGCGACGGCACGCGCGAACGCCTCGCCACCGCCATGGCGTCGAGCGTGGCGGACGAGAGCGAGACGCTGGCCGACCGGCTGAACGTGCTGGCGACGATCGGGTCGGTGGCGCCGTTCGTCGGCCTGTTCGGGACGGTGTGGGGCATCATGCGCTCATTCACCTCGATCGCGTCCGAACAGAATACCTCGCTCGCGGTCGTCGCGCCGGGTATCGCCGAGGCGCTGTTCGCGACCGCGATCGGGCTGTTCGCGGCGATCCCCGCCGTCATCGCCTACAACCGGTTCAGCCATAGCGTGAACCGCATCGAATCGCGCCTCAACCGCTTCGCCGATGCGTTCCACGCGACGCTGTCGCGCCAGCTCGAAGGCGTCTGAGGCGTGGGGATCAACCTGCCGTCCGCCAAGGGCAAGGGCCGCCGCGCGCCGATGGCGGAGATCAACGTGACGCCATTGGTCGACGTCATGCTGGTGCTGCTCATCATCTTCATGGTGACGGCACCGCTGATGACCAGCGGCGTGCCGGTGAACCTGCCCGACAGCCGCGCCAAGGCGGTGACGCCCGAACAGGAACCGCTGACGCTGTCGATGGATGCCGAGGGGCGCACCTTCCTCGACGACGTCGAAATCTCGGGCGATAATCTGCCGGGCGAGCTGGAGAAGATTGCGGCGGCGGGGGCCGGTGCCACCGAGCCGCGGCAGGTGATGCTGCGCGCCGACCGCAGCCTCGACTATGGCCGGGTCAACCGGGTGCTGGGCGAACTGAACCGCGCTGGCCTCAACCGCGTGTCGCTCATCAGCGTGGCGCAATAGCGCGATGCAGAAGGCGGAGAAGATCGGACTTGGCGTTGCGGTTGCGGGGCATGCCGTCCTGTTCGGGCTGTTGTCGGTCGGCTTCCTTGCCACGCCTAACCCGCTGAAGCTCGAATCCCCGCCGATGGACGTCAGCTTCTCGGAAGAGGTCGCCGCCGAGCAGACCTCGCCCAACCCGAACGAAGCGCCGGCGGTCAGCGAGGCCCCCGACACCGGTCCGCCCGAGGATGCCGCGCCCCCCGAAGCGGCAAGCGAACCGGAACCCGCGCCCGAGGCAGAACCCGCGCCGCCGGTCCCGGCACCGCCCGTACCCGCGCCGCGTCCGCAACCGGCTCCGCGTCCTGAACCGAAGCCGGAACCCAAACCGGCGCCAAAACCCGCCCCGGCACCCAGGCCGGTCCCGAAACCGGTGCCCCGGCCCGCGCCAAAACCGGCACCCGCGCCCGAACCCAAGCCCGCGCCGGCCAGAACCCCGCCGCGCCCGACGCCGGCGCGTCCGGCGGCACAGCCCAAGGCCGCGCAGCCGAAAGCCGCGCCCAAGGCCGCTCCCAAGGCAGCGCCGGCCAAACCCGCCGCCGCGCCCGCCCGGCCGGCGGCCAAGCCCGCCGCGACCAAGGGGCAGGGGACCAATGCGCAGGCAACCGCGCAGCGCCCGCGCGGCAGCCGGCTGGGCAACGACTTCCTGAAGGGCATCGCCGACACCCCGACACCGGGCAAGGCGCAGGCCCCGCGCGCCGCCGCCGTGGGGGCGCAGGACGTCGCGAACCTCGGCAGCGCGATCCGGCGACAGGTGCAACCCTGCGCGAACCGTGTTCCCAGTCCCGGACCGGGCGCGAACCAGATCACGTCCAAGGTCGTGTTGCAGATGCGCCCCGACGGGACGCTCGCGGCGAAGCCGACGATCCGGGGTCAGACCGGTGTCGACTCCGAAAACGAACGCTATGCGCAGCGTGTCGGTGAACTCGCGGTCGCGGCGTTCATTCAATGCGCGCCCTATGAACTGCCGGCCGACCTGTACGAAGGCGGCTGGAAATTCATCACCATCAACTACAAGCTGCCCGGCTGACCGGAGGGATGTATGCGTAAACTCACGATGGCGCTGGCCGCCACGCTCGCGACCGGGATGGCCGCCCCCGCCTATGCGCAGGTCGAGGTGGACATCGAGGGCGGCATTTCCGAACCGCTGCCCATCGCCGTGCCGGTGATGCCGACGCCGCAGGCCGCCTCGACCCCCGCCGGATCGACCGATGCGCTCGGCCGGCAACTGGCCGAGATCGTCGCGACCGACCTGCGCAACTCGGGGCTGTTCAAGCCCGCCGGCCCCGCCGGCCTGCCGCCGGTCGCGATGGGACAGGTCCAGTCGCCCGACTATGCCGCATGGAGCGGGGCGCAGGCGCTGGTGCAGGGCTATGTCCGCGCCGAAGCGAACGGCACGCTGACGATCGGCTGTTATCTCTACGACGTGTTCGCGCGCACCGAGCTGACGCGGCAGGGGTTCAACGTCGCCCCGTCCGAATGGCGGCGCGCCGCGCACAAATGCGCCGATGCGGTCTATACCCGCCTGTCGGGCGAGGGGCCGTATTTCGACAGCCGCATCGTCTATGTGTCGGAGACGGGGCCGAAGGGTCGCCGGATCAAGCGGCTGGCGATCATGGATCAGGACGGGGCCAACCACCGCTTCCTCACCAACGGCCAGTCGATCGTGCTGACGCCGCGTTTCGCGCCGAACCAGCAGTCGATCGTCTACATGAGCTATGTCAACGAACGGCCGGCGATCTACATCTATGATCTGGGCAGCGGCAAGCAGCGGTTGCTGGTGCAGAACACCTCGCTCACCTTCGCGCCGCGTTTCTCGCCCGATGGCCGCTACGTCCTGTTCTCGATGGCGCAGGCGGGCAATACCGATGTCTACCGCGTCCCCTCGGCCGGGGGTTCCCCGCAACGGCTGACCAACTCGCCCGGCATCGACACGGGGGGAAGCTATTCGCCCGACGGCAGCCGCATCGTGTTCGAAAGCGACCGCTCGGGCGGGCAGCAGCTCTATGTGATGAACGCCGACGGATCGAACCAGCAGCGGATCAGCTTCGGCGGCGGGCGCTACGGCACCCCGGTATGGAGCCCGCGCGGCGACCTGATCGCCTTCACCCGGCAGGGCGGCGGATCGTTCCGCATCGGCATCATGTCGCCTTCGGGGTCGGGCGAGAAGCTGCTCAGCGACGCATGGGGCGACGAGGGGCCGAGCTGGTCGCCCAACGGCCGCGTGCTCACCTTCTTCCGATCGGCGCAGGGGTCGGGCCGGACGGAGGTGTGGTCGGTCGACCTCACCGGCTCGAACATCCGCCGTATCCCGACCGCGCTCGACGGATCGGACCCGAGCTGGGGACCGATCCGGCCGTAACATTCGCTAACAGGGCTGTTTTCCGCTACAGGGCATTGTGGTGGATGCGTAACGACCAGGGAGTGACCCCATGAAGAAGTTCTCGACCGCATTGATCGTCGCCACCGGCCTGCTGGCGGTGGCCGGCTGTGCCAAGAAGCGCCCGGCGGTCCTGCCGCCCGGCCCCGGCCAGACGGTGGATCCCAACGGCGGCACCGGCGGCACTGGAAGCGGCACCGGCACCGGCGCGGTGGTGCCCGGATCGCGCGCCGATTTCCAGCAATCGGTCGCCAGCGACACGATCAACTTCGGCCTTGACCAGTATGACATCGATTCCTCGGCACGCGCGGTCCTCGACAGCCAGACGCAGTGGTTGCAGCGCTACCCGAACGTCCGCGTGACGATCGAGGGGCATTGCGACGAACGCGGCACCCGCGAATACAACCTCGCGCTCGGCGATCGTCGCGCCAATGCGGCGGCCAGCTATCTTGCGGCGCGCGGCATCGCGTCGTCGCGGATCACCACGATCAGCTATGGCAAGGAACGCCCGCTGGCGCTGGGTTCCGACGAGGGCGCATGGGCGCAGAACCGCCGCGCGGTGACGGTCGTCCTCCAGTAATCGACACCGGCGGCGGCGCATCGACGCCGCCGCCGGTCAGTCCATCGGCCGGGCCGCCGACCATTTGCGCCGTTTCTTGATGAAGCGGGTTTCATAGCGGCGGATCGTCGGATCGTTCGCCAGCATCGTATCGGCAAAGCGGTTATAGGCCGCCATGTCCGCGACCACGACCATCAGCGTCAGGTCATGCTCTCCCGTCACCTCCATGATCGCCTGCACCCGCGGGTCGGCATCCAGCCGCCGCAGCAGCCCCTCGACATGGGGCAGGGCATGACGATCGAGTTGCAACTCCACCAGCGCCGACAGGAACGCCCCGACCCGGTCGGACACGATCGCGATGTCGGCGACGATCGTCCCGTCCTCGCGCATCCGCCGCACCCGGCGGGTGATCGCCGATGGCGACAGCGCCACGTCGCGTGCCAGATCCTCCGCCGTGCGCAGCGCGTCGCGTTGCAGCCAGTGCAACAGCGCGCGATCATGGGCGTCCAGATCGCGTATTCCCGTCAATGTCCTTCCCCCCGGACGCCGGACTTCGGCGATGACACCGCGATATTTGCCGAAATAGCGCGGGATCGCCAGCGCATAAGATGGCCGATTGTCACGCGAAGGGGTTCGAATGCGTCACGGAATTACCGCCATATTGTCACCGATCGCCGTCATCGCCCTGTCGGTCGCGCCGGCGCGGGCGCAGGACGATCCGGTCACGGTCGTCGCCGCGACGCGGGCCGCCCTTGTCGAACGCTATGTCCTGCCCGACGTGGCGACGAAGCTGGGCGCGGCGCTGGCCTCGCCCGATCGCTATCGCGGGTTGCAGGGCGAGGCGCTGGCCGATCGCATCAACGCCGACATGGCGCGGGTCACGCCGGACAAGCATCTGTCGCTGCGCTTCGATCCCAGGACGGCGGCGATGCTAGCCAGCCGGCCGCCTGCCGGGGATGACGAGGATGCCCCGCTGCCGCCCGGCGTCGCGCGGATGATCCTCCGCCTGAATGCCGGCGTTCGCGCGATGGAGATACTGCCCGGCAATATCCGCATGGTCGCCTATGACGGGTTCATCTGGGGAACGCCCGAAGCGGAAGCGGCGATCGCCGGGGCGATGCGGTTCCTGCAAGGGGGCGATGCGTATATCATCGACCTGCGGCGCAACGGCGGCGGCTCGCCCGAGGCGGTGGCGGCGATCGCCAGCTATTTCGTCCCCCCCGGCACGCCGTTGATGCGGTTCGAGATGCGCGGCAAGCCGGGCGAGGCGACCACCGCGCCTGCAGCGCCGTTCAGCCTTGGAGGCAAGCCGCTCTATGTGCTGACCAGCGGCCAGACCGCATCGGCGGCCGAGGAGTTCGCGACGCATGTCTCGGCGCTGGGCTTCGGCACGCTGGTGGGCGAACGCACCGCCGGCGCGGGGTTCCGCAACGACATGGTGCCCATCGGCAAAAGCTATGTGCTGAGCGTATCGACCGGCCGGGCGATCAGCCTCAAGACGGGCAAGAATTGGGAAAGGGTCGGCGTGACGCCGGCGATCGTCACGCCGCCGGATCAAGCGCTGGCGGCGGCGAAGGTCGCGGCGATGACCGCCATCGCCGCCCGTGCGCCGGCGGACGAACGCCGCGAGTACGAGCGCCTCGTCGCCTTCTACCGCGCGAGTGCCAATCCGGTGCGGCTGGCGCGGCCGTTGGCGGATTATGCGGGACGCTATGGCAACCGGGTGGTCGCGGTGGCCGGAAACGGGCTGACCTCCGCCCGCATTGGCCGCGCGGCATTCCCGCTGGTGGCGGTCGCGGCGGACAGCGTGGTGCCCGAAACCGACCCCACGACCCGTTTCCGCTTCGTCGAGGCCAATGGCCAGATCGTTGCCATGGAGGTCGAACGGACCGACGGATCGACCGAGCGCGCCGACCGGATCAAATGAGTGGCGTCGCCGCCACGCCGGTGGTCCCGGCGTGGCGGCGGGCGGTCATGCCCCGGTCGTCACCTTCGCCTTGCCGCCCTTGCGCGGCTTCTTCGGCGCGGCGGGCACCATCTCGAAGGCAAGCGCATTGTCCTTCAACCGGACCTTGACCTCGCCGCCATGGACCAGCTTGCCGAACAGCAGTTCCTCGGCCAGCGGCTGCTTGATCTTGTCCTGGATCAACCGGCCCATCGGCCGCGCGCCGTACAGCTTGTCATAGCCCTTCTCGGTCAGCCAGCTCTTGGCGTCCTCGTCGAGCTGGATATGGACGCCGCGATCCGACAATTGCAGTTCGAGCTGGAGGACGAACTTGTCCACCACCCGCGCCACGACTTCCGGCGGCAGATAACCGAACGGCACGATCGCATCGAGCCGGTTGCGGAATTCGGGGGTGAACAGCTTCTTCACCGCCTCTTCCTGCACGTCCTCGCGGTCGATCTGACCGAAACCGATCGATTCCTTGGCCATGTCCGACGCGCCGGCATTGGTCGTCATGATGAGGATAACGTTGCGGAAATCGACGGTCTTGCCGTGGTGATCGGTCAGCTTGCCGTTGTCCATCACCTGCAACAGGATGTTGAACAGGTCGGGATGCGCCTTCTCGATCTCGTCGAGCAACAGCACGCAATGCGGCTGCTGGTCGATCGCATCGGTCAGCAATCCGCCCTGATCGTAGCCGACATAGCCCGGCGGGGCACCGATCAGCCGGCTGATCGAATGGCGCTCCATATATTCGGACATGTCGAACCGCTGGAGCGGAATGCCCATGATCTCGGCCAACTGCCGCGCGACCTCGGTCTTGCCGACCCCGGTCGGGCCGGTGAACAGATAATTGCCGATCGGCTTGTCGGGATCGCGCAGGCCGGCACGGCTCAGCTTGATCGCCGACGACAGCGCCTTGATCGCCGCGTCCTGCCCGAACACCACGCGCTTGAGATCGACGTCGAGGTTGGCGAGCACGCGGGTATCGTCGGTCGACACGGTCTTGGGCGGGATGCGCGCCATCGTCGCGATGACCTGTTCGATCTCCTTCGACGTGATCGTCTTCTTCCGCTTGGGCGCGGGCACCAGCATCTGCATCGCGCCCACTTCGTCGATCACGTCGATCGCCTTGTCGGGCAGCTTGCGGTCGTTGATGTAGCGCGCCGACAATTCCACCGCCGACTTGATCGAATCGGGGGTGTACTTGACCTTGTGATGTTCCTCGAACGCCGAGCGCAGGCCGGTGAGGATCTTGATCGTATCCTCGACCGACGGTTCGTTCACGTCGATCTTCTGGAACCGGCGCAGCAGCGCGCGATCCTTCTCGAAGTGGTTGCGGAACTCCTTGTAGGTGGTCGAGCCGATGCAGCGGATCTGCCCGCCCGACAATGCGGGCTTCAACAGGTTCGACGCATCCATCGCCCCGCCGCTGGTCGCGCCCGCGCCGATGACGGTGTGGATCTCGTCGATGAACAGCACCGCATGCGGCAGCTTCTCAAGCTCGGTCACGACCTGCTTGAGCCGCTCCTCGAAATCGCCGCGATAGCGGGTGCCGGCGAGCAGCGCGCCCATGTCGAGCGAATAGATGACGGCGGGCAACAGCACCTCGGGCACGTCGCCCTCGACGATCTTGCGCGCGAGGCCCTCGGCGATCGCGGTCTTGCCCACGCCGGGGTCCCCCACATAGAGCGGGTTGTTCTTGGACCGGCGGCACAGGATCTGCACCGTGCGATCGACCTCCGCCGACCGACCGATTAGGGGATCGACCTTGCCGGTCTTCGCCTTCTCGTTCAGATCGACGCAGAACTGCTTGAGCGCGCTTTCGCCCTTGCCCTTGTCGCCCGTCTTCTGGGTTTCCTTTTCCTCGGCGCCCTTGGGGGCTGGTGTTTCCGATGCGGTGGTGCCGCCCTTGCCAACGCCGTGGCTGATGAAGCTGACCGCATCCAGCCGGCTCATGTCCTGCTGTTGCAGGAAATACACGGCATAGGTCTCGCGCTCGCTGAACATCGCGACCAGCACGTTGGCCCCGGTCACTTCGTCGCGGCCCGACGACTGGACGTGCAGGATCGCGCGCTGCACCACGCGCTGGAAGCTGCTGGTCGGCGATGGATCGGTCGCGGCGTCCAGTTTGAACGTGTCGAGTTCGGTGTCGAGATAATGGGCGACGGTCGCCTTCAACTCGTCAAGCTCGACGCCGCAGCCGGCCATGACCTTGGCAGCGTCCTTGTCGTCGATCAGCGCGTAGAGGAGGTGTTCGAGCGTCGCATATTCGTGACGGCGCGAGGATGCGGCCTCGAGCGCCTTGTGCAGCGTGGTTTCCAGTGCGGAAGCGAAGGATGGCATTCAGGTCACTCCGGTCGACCGGCGGGAACGCGCCGGCCCTGCGTCCCGGTTTCCCGGGTCTTCCCCAATGTCGGTATGCCGCCCCCCCGCATCAAGCCATGCCGGCGGGAGGGGGCGGCAACCGGTCACGAACGGAACAGCGCGTCGGCGCTGGAGCGATGATCGCGGGCGCGTTCGATTCGCGCCCGGCAGCGCCCGATCTCCTGTTCCAGCGCCCTGATGCGCGCGGTCAGTTCGTCGATCGACAGCGGGTCGAGATCCTCGCGCACCAGCATCGCCAACGTATTGGCGCGATCATGGTTAAGAAAATCGTCGGGTTCCATTGCAATGCAACGTTGACCCTGTCTTGCGGGATGTCAATAACGCGAGGCCATAAGGGGGCGGCGTCATGAACGTACCAGCGACGATGCGTGCGATCGATCCGGCGGAAGCCGGCGGGCCGGAGGTGCTGACGCTGGTCGACCGGCCGGTGCCGGTGCCACGCGCGGGCGAGGTGCTGATCCGCGTCGCCGCCGCCGGGGTCAACCGTCCCGACGTGTTGCAGCGCACCGGCGGCTATCCGCCCCCGCCCGGCGCGCCGTCGATCCCGGGACTCGAGGTCGCGGGGCATGTCGCCGCGCTCGGCGACGGGGTGGCGCGCGAGCTGCTCGGCCAGCCGGTCTGCGCGCTGCTCGCCGGCGGCGGCTATGCTGAATACGTCGCGGTGTCCGCCGGGCAATGCCTGCCGGTGCCCGACGGGCTGTCGCTGGTCGAGGCGGCGGCCCTCCCCGAAACACTCTTCACCGTCTGGACCAACCTGTTCGACCGCGGCTTCGCGGCGGAGGGCGATACGGTGCTGGTCCATGGCGGCACCAGCGGCATCGGCACGATGGCGATCCTGCTCGGCAAGGTGTTCGGCCTCACCGTCATCGTCACGGTCGGATCGGATGCGAAGGCAACGGCGGCGCTCGACCTGGGGGCCGCCCATGCGATCAACTATCGCACCGAGGATTTCGTCGAGCGGGTGGGGCAGATCACCGGCGGCAGGGGTGTCGCGGTGGTGCTCGACATGGTCGGCGGCGACTATGTGCCGCGCAACCTGAAATGTCTGGCCGAGGACGGTCGTCACGTCTCGATCGCGGTGCAGGGCGGGGCGGTCGCCACCGTGCCGCTGTGGGATGTCATGCGCCGCCGCCTGACGCTGACCGGATCGACGCTGCGCGCGCGCGACGCGGCGTTCAAGGAAATGGTCGCCGACGAACTGTCGCGCTCGGTCTGGCCGCATATCGCCGGCGGCCGGCTGCGCCCGGTGATCGACCGCACCTTCCCGATCGCGCAGGCCGCCGACGCGCATCGCCGGATGGAAGCGGGCGATCATGTCGGCAAGATCGTGCTGGTGGTGGGCGACGCCGACTGACCGTCCGGCCCCCCGCGCGGCACGGCGCTTGCCCTTTCGTATCCTTGCCACTAAGTCCGTACCCAGTGTGGCCGCCCGGATTGGGCGGCCCTTTCTATTTCGGAGACCCGTCGTGGCCCAGCCGCTGATGCCGCATGCGACCGCTTCCTGGCTCGTCGACAATACCGCGCTGTCCTTTCCGCAGATCGCCGATTTCTGCGGCCTGCACGTCCTCGAGGTTCAGGCGATCGCCGACGATACCGCCGCGACCAAGCTGACCGGGCGCGATCCGGTCCGCGCGCACGAACTGACGATGGACGAGATCGAGAAGGGACAGAAGAACCCCGACTATCGCCTCGTCATGATGAAGGGCCCCGATCAGGTCCGCCGCACCAAGGGGCCGCGCTACACGCCGGTCAGCAAGCGGCAGGACAAGCCCGACGGCATCGCATGGATCATCCGCAACCACCCGGAGATCACCGATGGCGCGATCGGCAAGCTGATCGGCACCACCCGCACCACCATCGCCGCGCTGCGCGATCGCACCCACTGGAACATCGCCAACATCACGCCGAAGGACCCGGTGACGCTGGGCCTGTGTTCGCAGCGCGAACTCGACGCGCTGGTGGGCAAGGCGGCGAAGGCCGCCGGCATCGAAGCCCCGACCGACACCCGGCTGGAAGGCGACCGCGAGGCGCTGATCGAACAGCTCCGCAACGAACGGACGCAAGCGGCACGCGACGCCGAACTGGCCGCCAGCGGCGAACAGCCGACGATCGGCGGCTTCATCGATCCGTTCAAGCGCTGATCCGGGGCCGATCGGGGTTTCCTGCCCCGACGAACCACTCCCCGTCGTCACCCCGGACTTGTTCCGGAGTCCACGGTGCGGCGATCGGTGCGGTGCAAGGCACCAGCGGCAACGCTTGCGGCGTGGTGGACCCCGGAATAAGTCCGGGGTGACGATCGGGAGGGGAATACCGACCGGCCTTTGCTTTCAGAACCGACCCTGACGGCCCGGTTGCCCCACGGCAACCGGGCCGTTCGCGTTTCCGCCGATCGTGCTTGAACCGGACATGATGTCCGCTTATGTTGCGCCGCATCATCGATGACGGCCGCGCCGGCCGTCACGCCCGGACCGCCGCCCATGACCGACCAGACCGCCGACCCCATCGTTCCCGACGAAACCCCGCCGCCGTCGAGGCGGTTGAGCGGCCGGGCAAAGGCGATCCTGCTGGTCCTGCTGCTCGTCGCGATCGTCGGCGGGATCGCGTGGTTCCTGAACTACCAGAACGTCGGCCGCTTCATGGAAAGCACCGACGACGCCCGGATCGAGGCGGACATGGTCACGGTGTCGCCGCGCGTCTCGGGCTATGTCGCGCAGGTGCTGGTGCGCGAGAATCAGGACGTCGCCGCCGGCCAGCCGCTGGTGCGCATCGACCGCCGCACGATCGACGCGCAGGCGGCGCAGGCCGACGCGCAGATCGCGGTCGCCACCGCACAGGCCGATGCCGCCCGCGCGCAACTGAACGAACAATCCGCCGCGATCGCGCAGGCGCAGGCGCAACTTGCCTCCGCGCGCGCCAAGGCGGCGCACGACGCCGCCGAGGTCGCCCGCTACCGCCCGCTCGCTGAAAGCGGCGCGGAGACGCGCCAGCAACTCGCCACGCTCGAACTCGCCGCGCGCCAGTCCGCCGATCAGGTCCGCGCGCAGGCGGCGGCACTGGTCATCCAGCAACGCCGCGTCGCCTCGGTCCGCAGCCAGATCGCGCAAGGGACAGCGCAGCAACAGGCCGCCCGCGCCCAGCGCACCGCCGCCTCGGTCGACGAGGATGCGACCCTGCTCACCGCCGCCGTCGCCGGCCGGATCGGCGACCGCACCGTGACCCCCGGCCAGTACGCGCAGGCCGGCAGTCGCCTGATGTCGATCGTGCCGCTGAACGCGCTCTACGTCACCGCCAATTTCAAGGAAACGCAGCTCGCACTGATGCGCCCGGGCCAGCCGGTGCGGATCGAGGTCGACGCGCTCGACGGCGTCGAGTTGCGCGGCCGGATCGAAAGCCTGTCGCCGGGCACCGGCGCGCAATTCTCGATCCTGCCGCCGCAGAACGCGACCGGCAACTTCACCAAGATCACCCAGCGCGTGCCCGTCCGCGTCGCAATTCAGGCGACACCGGCCGCGCGCCGCCTGCTCGTGCCCGGTCTGTCGGTGACGGTCACGGTCGACACCCGCTCGGCCAACGGCGACCTCGAGCGGATTCGCGAACAGCAATCGGCGGCGGTGGCCAAGTAACGTGGCGACCGCCGCCCCGGCCATGACCGCCGCCGCCGCGCCGCCGCAGCGCGCCGACCTGTCGGCATGGCTGGCGGTCGCGGCGGGGACCTTGGGCGCGTTCATGGCGACGCTCGACATCTCGATCGTCAATTCGGCCTTGCCGACGATCCAGGGCGAGATCGGCGCGAGCGGCACCGAGGGGACGTGGATCGCCACCGCCTATCTGGTCGCGGAGATCGTCGCGATCCCGATGGCCGGCTGGTTGCAGCGCGTGCTGGGCCTACGCACCTTCCTGTTGATGGCCGCCGGGCTGTTCACCGCCTTTTCGGTCGTCTGCGGCGTCGCCACCACGCTGGTGGTGATGATCCTCGGCCGGGTGGGGCAGGGGTTCTTCGGCGGGGTGATGATCCCGACGGCACAGACGGTGATCGCCCAGCGCCTGCCGCCCGCGCAGCAACCGGTCGGCGTCGCCGCCTTCGGCGTGACCGCGATCATGGGGCCGGTGCTGGGGCCGCTGATCGGCGGCTGGCTGACCGAGAATATCAGTTGGCACTACGCCTTTTTCCTCAACCTGCCGGTCTGCGCGATTCTCGCCGTGCTGCTGCTCGTCGGGCTGCGCCACGAACCCGCCAAATGGCACCTGCTGCGCGAGGCCGACTGGCGCGGCATCATCGGCCTGACCTTGGGCTTGGGCGGCCTCACCGTGTTCCTTGAGGACGGGCAGCGCGAACAATGGTTCGATTCGTCGCTGATCCGCTGGATGGCGCTCATCACCGTGACCGGCATCGGCTTCCTGTTCTGGGGACAGACAGCGGCCAGGCGGCCGATCATCAAGCTCAAACTGCTGCTCGACCGCCAGTTCGGATCGGTCGCGATCATGGGGCTGGTCCTGGGTGTCGTCCTCTACGGCACCAGCTACGTCATTCCGCAGTTCCTCGCGACGCTGGCCGGCTACAACGCGCTGCAATCGGGCAAGGTCGTGCTGCTGTCGGGCATCCCCAGCCTGTTGCTGATGATGCTCGTGCCGGTGCTGCTAAAGCGGATCGACATCCGCATCGCGGTCGGCGGCGGCCTCGCGATCATGGCCGGCGCCGCGCTGCTCGACGCGAACCTGACCGCCGCATCGACCGGCAGCGCGTTCACCGTGTCGCAGCTCCTGCGCGGCGTCGGGCAGATCCTCGCGATGCTGTTCCTCAGCCAGGCCGTCATCCGCTCGGTCCCGGCCGCCGATGCCGGCGATGCGTCGGGCCTGTTCGGCGCGGCGCGCAATCTGGGCGGCAGCCTCGCGCTCGCCGGCATCTCGATCCTCCAGGAACAGCGCGTCTGGCTCCATTCGCGCCGGCTGGAGGAATCGCTGAACGCCAACAGCCTGGCCGTGCAGGACTATCTGACCACCCTCGGCCAAAGCGTCGGCAGCCCGCAAGCGGGCCTGCGCCTGCTCGGCCAGCAGATTCAGAGCGACGCGCTGACCATGGCCTATAACGATATTTTCTGGGTGATGGGGATGGTGACGCTGGCCGCGCTGCCGCTGATCCTGTTCCTCCGCCCGTTACCCCAGGGCGCCCCGGCGGCGAGTGTGCATTGATGCGTCGTTTCCTTCTCCTCGCCACCGCCGGCCTGCTCGCGGGCTGCACCGTCGGTCCATCCTATTCGGGGCCGCCCGCGACCGCCGGTGATGCGGTGACGCGCGGCAGCTTCGTCCGGGCGACCGATCCGGCGTTCACCGCCGCCCCCGGCCTCGCCCGCTGGTGGGAGGCTTTAAGCGACCCGCTGCTCACCCGCCTGATCGACGAAGCGCTCGCCGACAGCCCGACCGTGGCGCAGGCCAGCGCCCGCATCCGCGAGGCCGAGGCGCAGCTTCGCCAGCAACGCACCGCCAACCTGCCCGCGCTTAGCGCCAACGCCACCGCGATCGGCGCGCGCCTGCCCGGCATCGATCTGGGGCAGGGGCAAGGGGCATCCTCCAGCGAATCGCTCCAGTTCTATAACGCCGGCCTCAACGCCTCGTGGGAGGCCGACCTGTTCGGCGGCGGCCGGCGGGGCATCGAACAGGTCCGCGCGACCGTAGGCGCACGCACCGCCGACCTCGCCGACGCACAGGTCTCGCTCTCGGCGCAGGTCGCACAGGCCTATGTCAGCCTGCGTGACCTACAGGCCCGCATCACGCTCAACGACGCCGCGGCACAGGCGCAGCGCCAGCAACTGGCGCTGCTGCGCCAGCGCTTCGAGCGCGGCACCGCCTCGCGGCTCGACCTCGAACGCGCGCAGGGCCAGTTGGAGAACACCACCGCGCAGACGATCCCGCTCGCCGCGCAGCGCGACGAGCAACTGGGGCTGCTCGCGATCCTGACCGGGCGGACGCCGGGCACGCTCGATCCGGTGCTGGCGACCCCCGCGCCGGTCCCGCTCCCCCCGGCGCAGGTGCCGATCGGCAACCCCGCCGCGCTGATCGCGCAGCGCCCCGACGTGCGCGCCGCCGAACGCCAGCTCGCCGCCGGCACCGCCGCGATCGGGGTGAACAAGGCGAAGGAACTGCCCGGCGTCCGCTTCATGGGGCTGCTGGGCTTGGGCGGCACCTCGGTCGGCGACGTGTTCGATCTCGGGAATCTGGCGGCACTCGCCGCGCCGTCGCTCAACTGGTCGTTCCTCGATTTCGGCCGCGCCCGCGCCGCCACCGCCGCGTCGGAGGCGCAGCGCGACGGCGCCGAAGCCGCCTATCGCCAGACCGTCCTCGAAGCGTTGCAGGAATCCGAAACCGCGCTGTCGCGCTTCGGCAACGCCCGCGCCCAGCTCGGCCGGCTGACACAGGCGGAGGCCACCGCCACCCGCGCCGCGACGCTCAACCGCCAGCGGGTAGCGGCCGGCACCGCGACGCTGATCGACCAGCTCGACCTCGAACGCCAGCGCCTCTCCGCGCAAATCGCCGTATCGCAGGCCCGCGCCGCGCTGACCGGCAGCTACATCGCGGTGAACAAGGCGCTGGGATTGGGGTGGCGCGAGGGCGAGTGAGGGGGCGTCCGGCCGGCCGTAACGCCGCGACGATGCCCGCCAGGTGATGGAGGTCGGGGACCGCCGGTACGGGCGGGCAGCGGGATGCCGGACGTCATATATTCTGCGCCAGCAGATCGATGAAGCGCCGGACTTTCGGGGCAAGGTGGCGACGACTGGGATAGATCGCGCTGATCGGCACCGGGGGTGCGGCATAGTCCGATAATAATGCGATCAGCCGGCCATCGGCCAGATCGCGATCGACGACGTAACTGGGCAGGAACGCCAGCCCCGCCCCCGCGACGGCCGCGTCGCGCAACGCCTCGCCGCTGTCGAGCGAAAGCCGGGATCGCCGCCTTACCGCCACGGTCCTGCCCTCGATCGCGAAACGCCAGGCCCGCTTCCTGCCGGCGCTCACATAGTTCAGGCAATGGTGGCCCATCAGATCGTCGGGATGCCGTGGTGCCGGATTGGCCGACAGATAGGCCGGGCTCGCGACGACCAGGTCATGCTGATAGGTCAGGGTTCTGGCGATGAGGCTGGTATTTTCGCGGGTTTCGCCGATGCGGATGGCAAGATCGATACCGTCCTCGATGATGTCGCTGACCCGGTCCGTGAAGCTCACGTCCGCCTTGAGCCTCGGCCACGACGCAAGAAAGTCGTTGAGCAGCGGCAGGACCATGAGCCGCCCGAACGTCATCGGCGCGGTCATCCGGAACAGACCCTGGGGCTGCCCGCCGCCATCCGACATCGATGATTCCGCTTCGTCGAGATCGGCGAGGATCTGCGTGCAGCGATCGAGGAAGACGCCGCCGTCGTCGGTCAGCCCGAGGCTGCGCGTCGTACGGTGGAACAGCCGGACGCCCAGCCGATCCTCCAGCCGCGCCACGCTCTTGGCGATGCCGGACCGCGTCATCGATCGCGCGCGTGCGGCCCCTACGAAGCTGCCCGCTTCGGCCGCCGCCACAAAGGCGACGATGTCGTTGATATTCCCCGGTGCCATGAGACGCTCCCGTTCCTCCGCAGTGTCGACGCCCGCTCGCCAATCAATCGCCTATATTGATGATCTGAACAGATTAACGGCATCAGGATCAACTACCATGGCTTTCAACGACACCGTGACGCACCGCCTCAACCAATGGGCCGAAAGCCTGCAGGACCTCGGCCCCGTCATCCTCGGCGAGAATACCGCTGTGACGATCGATGAAATCCGCGAATCCTACGTCCGCAAGATGGCCGAGCATCCGACATCCGCCGACGTGCGCATCGAACAGGTCAACATGGGCGGCGTCCCCGCGACGCTTGTCACGCCCAAGGATGTTCAGGGCGACCGCGTGCTCTTCTACATCCACGGCGGCGCGTACATCGTCGGCGGGCCGGGTGGCTATCACGGGCTGGCGGCTGCCTTCGCAACGGCGATGAAGGCGCGCGTCTACCTGCCGGATTACCGACTGGCGCCGGAACACGCATTTCCCGTTCCGATCGAGGATACGTTCGCGGCCTATCGTTGGCTGATCGACCAGGGACAGAATCCCGAATCGGTAACGTTCGCGGGCGATTCGGCGGGCGGGGCGATGGTGGTTTCGGTCATGGTCATGGCGCGCAACGCCGGCGTACCGCTCCCGGCGGGCGGGGCGGCGCTCTCGCCCTGGGCGAACCTTGAACACACCGGCGCGTCGATGTTCAATCGCGAGGGACTGGACCGGCTGAACACCAAGGCCGGCCTTGACCTGATGGCCCGGACCTTCCTGGGCGACGCGCTGCCGAACAGCCCGGAGGCATCGCCGGTCTTCGCCGATGTCCGTGGCCTGCCACCCATCATCGTACAGATCGGCGAAAGCGAACTGATGCTGAGCGACGCCATCCGCCTCGCGGCGCATCTGGGCGAGAACCGCGTCCGCGTCTCGCTGGAAATATGGCCGGGCATGTTCCACGTCTGGCACATGTTCCATGCCGAACTGGCCGAAGGGCAGGCGGCAATCGCAAACGCGGCGGCGTTTCTCGATCAAGCCATCACCACGGCGCTGGCGAAGTAGGCAGCGAGACGCGCCGCGCATGGGTCATGCGTGGCGCGTTTCCCGTCTGCTATCGGTTGATGCGAACGCCGTTCCCAATTCGGCGCCGCGCATAATGCGAAACGGCGATCACCGGCCAGGCCGCGGCCGCATCCCCCCCAGCAGCAGCCGCGCCGCCGCGCCGATCGTCTCAGCGACCTCCTCTGGCGTGAAGAACGACCGCAGCAACCCGCCGACCATCCTGAGCGCCAGCACCACGTCGCGCGGGGTCACGCCGCCTGCCACCTCGCCCCGTGTCTGCGCGGCGGCGAGCACCGGGGCCAGTACGGTCTCCATCCGGTCGCCCAGCGCCAGGAACGCCGCGCGGTTCTCGCCATCGGCCAGCAGTTCGGCCGAAATCCGCCCGAACAGCGTCAGCGTCGGCGCGCCTTCGTGCAGGATGCGCTCGAACGTTGCGTCGAATGGCACCGCCGGATCGATCGCCGCCGCCATCCGGTCGACCTCGCGCGAGAAGATGGCGAGCGCCAGCGCCTCGCGATCCTTGAAGTTGCGGTACAGCGTGCCGCGTCCCACCCCGGCGCGCGCCGCCACCGCCTCGAACGGCACGCGATAGCCATCCTCGCGGAAACACACCGCCGCCGCCTCGATCAACGCCTCGCGCCGCATCGCCGCGTCGCTGCGCAGGGGGCGTGCCACCGGATCATTCGTTTCGTTCGTCACCATCGCCGCTGGGTAGGGAATCGAAACCGAACGCGAAACCCCGCATGGTGGCTGTCCTACAGCGGCGGCACCATGGCAGGATCGCCGGTGGCCCGACCAGCCCCGCTCCTTCTACCGTCCGTCTGTCCGAAAAACGCTCGCCGCCATGTGTGCCCATAGCGTTGCGAGTTGAGACGCATTCGCAATGCCATGCGTCGTTAGTGTAAACTTTGTAAACTTTGGCCCGGCACGGGCAAAGCCCATGCCGTCGGTCGGCGCTGGGTGCGCCGCCGGCCGGACGCGCGTTGTGCGGCTTGGTGCAGCTTTCGCTGCACCTTGCCCGGCGCGTCGGTAAACTTTGGCGCGTCATGGGCAAAGCCCATGCCGTCGGTCGGCGCTGGGTGTGCCGCCGGCCGGACGCGCCTTGTGCGGCTTGGTGCAGCTTTCGCTGCGCCTTGCCCGGCGCGTCTTACCACCCCGTCGGCTTGCCCTTGTTCTGCTGATCCAGCCACGCCTTCAATGGCGCGAAATAGTCGACCATCGCCTTGCCCGACATCGCCCGGGTGCCGGTGAACGCCTGCAACGCATCGGGCCACGGCTTCGACGCGCCCATCTCCAGCATCGCGTTCAGCCGCTGGCCGACCTGCTTGTCGCCATAGAAGGAACAGCGGTGCAGCGGTCCCTTCCACCCGGCCTGATCGCACGCCGCCTTGTAGAACTGGAACTGGAGGATCCGCGCGAGGAAATAGCGCATGTACGGCGTCGACGCCGGGATGTGGTACTTCGCCCCCGGATCGAACTTGCTCTCGTCGCGCGCCACCGGCGCCTTGATCCCCTGATATTCCAGCCGCAGCGCATCCCACGCCTTCTGGTAATCGCCCGGCGCGATTTCGCCGGAGAATACGCCCCAGCGCCACTTGTCCATCAGCAGGCCGAAGGGGAGGAACGCGACCTTGTCCATCGCCTGCCGCAGCAGCAGGCCGATGTCCTTGTCCGGCCCCGGCACCCTCGCCCGGTCGAGCAGGCCGATGCTGACGAGATAGTCGGGCGTGATCGACAGCGCGACGAAATCGCCGATCGCCTCGTGAAATCCGTCGTTCGCACCGTTCAGGTAGAGATACGGCTGGTTCTTGTACGCGCGCTGATAGTAATTGTGGCCCAGCTCATGGTGGATCGTTACGAAGTCATCCGAATTGACCTTCGTACACATCTTGATGCGAATATCGTCCTTGTTGTCGATGTCCCATGCCGATGCGTGGCAGATCACCTCGCGGTCGGCCGGCTTCACGATCTGCGACCGCTCCCAGAAGGTCTGCGGCAACGGTTGGAAGCCCAGCGAGGAATAGAAGCCCTCGCCGGTCCGCACCATCTTCACCGGGTCGTAGTTCTTGGCCTTGAGCAGATCGCCGATCTCATAGCCCAGGTCGCCCGATCCGGCGGGGGCGACGATGTCGTAGATGCCGCCCCATTCCTGCGCCCACATGTTGCCGAGCAGGTCGGCGCGGATCGGTCCGGTCCTGCCCTGCACCCCGTCGCCATATTTCTCGTTGAGCTTCCACCGGACATAGGTGTGGAGCGACTGGTAGAGCGGCTCGACTTCCTTCCACAACTGGTCGGTCAGCTTGGCGAAATCGTCGGCGGGCATGTCATATCCCGACCGCCACATCGCCCCGGTATCCCTGAACCCCAGTTCCTTCGATCCGGCATTGGCGATGGTGACCAGCCGCTGATAGTCCTTGCGCATCGGCGCGCCGACATTGTCGTGCCAGCTTACCCACATCTCCTGCAACTTCGCCGGATCGCGGGTCGTGCCCATCGCTGCCTCGATGTCCGATCCGTTGATCGGCTGGCCGCCCAGCGTCCCCTTGCCCTTGCCGTACGCCGACGACAGCTTGGTCGAGATGTTCGCCAGTTCGGTCGCCGCCCCCGGCGTGGTGGGGGCGGGCAGCACGATCGCCGAGCGCAGGATGCCGATCTTGCGCGCGGTGTCGGGGGACAACCCCCGGATGCCGGCGTAGCGCGCCGACTCCAGCGCATATTTCACCGCCATCTCGGTGCCGATCGCCCCCGATCGGGCCGCCAGCGCATCGGTATCGTCGGTGATGTAGGTCGCGTTGACCCATGCGATCCGCTGGGCATCGATCGAATAGTCGAACATCGCCTTTTCGGTGGAAGCGACGAACCGGTCGGCATCGGCCGCAGTCGGTGGCGTGGCGGGGGCCTGCTGCGCTAGTGCCGGGGTGGCGAGCGTCAGGGCGATGGCGGAAACGGCGGTACGCAGGGTCAAGGCGACAGGTCCTCGGAACGGAGAAGTATCGCGTGAAACTGCTCCCCCGCGGACGCGGCCGTCAAGGGCTGGATGGGCCATCAAGGAGATGTCGCGCTTCTCCCCTCCCTGACAGGGAGGGGTCGGGGGTGGGTTGGCCGGTTATGGAAAGCTTACCTCCCCTCACGGGCGACCCCACCCCTGCCCCTCCCTTGTCAGGGAGGGGAGCAATTCGGACCTACCGCCGCGCCGCCAGCCAGATGACGTGCCGCGCGCCCTTCGTTCCCCGCGCCCGCACGACCTGCTCGTCGACCGCGTAGCCGCAATCCTTCAGCCGCTTCGTGAACGCCGCATCGGCATAGGCCGACCAGATCGCCAGCACCCCGCCGGCACGCAACCCTGCCCGCGCGATGCGCAGCCCCCGTTCCGAATACAGCTTGTCGTTGCCGGCATGGGTCAGGCCGTCGGGGCCGTTGTCGACGTCGAGCAGGATCGCATCCCACCCGCCGTTGCCGATGCCCAGTGCCACGTCGCCCAGCACGATCGACACCCGCGGATCGTCGAGGCACCCGTCGAAGATGTGCGCCAGCGGCCCGCGCGCCCATGTCACGATCTCGGGCACCAGTTCGGCGACGACGATCTCGGCATCGGCCGGCAGGATGGCGAGCGCGCGGCGCAGCGTGAACCCCATGCCGAGGCCGCCGATCAGCACCCGCGCGCGCTTGCTCTGCCGAAGATGCGCGCAGCCCAGATCGGCCAGCGCCTCCTCCGACGCCGACATGCGGCTGCTCATCAACTCGTTGCGGTCGAGCACGATCATGAAGTCGTCGCCACGCTGCACCAGCCGCAGTTCGACGCCGTCGCCCGGCACCTTCGCGGTATCGATCAGGACGCGCGGGATCATGCCAATACTCCTGCGGCACGCGCCGCCTTCAACCATGCCGGAAACTCGCCGAGCAGCCGCTGATACAGTTCTTCGTCGCCGATGCTCGCCAGATCATCGACCGCGAAGAAGCCGGCATTGTCGACCAGCCGCCCGTCGATCGTGTCGAGATCGCGCAATATGCCATAGCCCGCGCGACCGATGCCGGCATATTGCCAGAAGATCGCCCGGTCCGACGTGCGGCGCAGCAGGTCCTTGATCGCCTCCGACTTGCTACCCGAAATGCCGCCGTCGGTCAGGAACAGGATCAGCAGCGGCTGCGTCCGCCGCGCCGGTTCGCGCGCGAGGATCGCCTCCATCACCAGCGGTTCGTTGTTGCCCGCTCCGATGCCCGGCCCGCCCGCCACCTTGGCACCGGGATAGGGCAGGGTGCGCGCGACGAAGCCCTCGACGTTGCCGGCGTCGAGCGGATCGACCTGCCGGCATTTGGCGGCATAGAACCACGTATCGAGCCTGCCGTCGTCGTCGAGGCGCAGCGCCACCGGCACGATCCGCTCGACCGTCTCCTGCACCGTGCCATCGGCGAACAGCCGCGCCATCGATCCGCTGGCGTCGATCACCAGCAACACCTCGGCGCGCACGCTGTCGATGCCGAGCTTGGCGAGTGTCACCCCCACCTGCTGCTTGCGCAGGTCGACCTTCGACAGCGGCGCTGGTGCGGGAGGGGCCGGGGGCGGCGCATCCTCCGCCACCTCGCCGCCCAGATGCCGCACCAGCGCCGCCAGCCCCTCGGCGAACCCCTGCACCACCGCCGCGACGCGCCAGTCGCCGCCATGCCGATACAGGTCGAGCAATGTCACCGCGCGCTCGTCGCCGAGGCCGGTCGCCTCGATCGTCACCGCATCGGCGACCCGCGCCGACAGTCGCGCACGACCCAGCGCCAGCGTATCATGCGCGGCGGTGATCGCGATCCGGGCGATCGACGCCGGCAGTGCGTCGAGCGCGATCGTCAGCACGCTCCGCCCGGCTTGCGGATCGATTCCGATCGCGCCCTCGGGACTGCGCCGGTTGCTGAACAGCACGACATAGCGGTCGTCGCCGATCCGGCCATCGGCGCCAAGACCGAAGGCGGCGATGTCGATGTCGTCCGGCTGATGCTCGACGACGATCTCGATCGTCCGCTTCGCCGTCAGCGTGGCGATGGGCGCGCGTTCGCCGGGCACCATCGCGCGGGTCATCGCTGCGCCACCGCCGCGTCGCTCGCCAGCTTGTCGGCGCGTTCGTTGTCGGGGTGGCCGGCATGGCCCTTGACCCACGTCCATTCGATACGGTGTGGGCGGGCGGCGGCGAGCAGCGCCTGCCACAGCTCGGCGTTCTTGACCGGCTGTTTGGCGGCGGTCTTCCAGCCGTTCTTCTGCCAGCCCTTGATCCACTTGGTCAGGCCGTCCATCACATAGCGGCTGTCGGTCGACAGGATCACCCGGCACGGGCGTTTCAGCGCGTTCAGCCCCTCGATCGCCGCCATCAGCTCCATGCGGTTGTTGGTCGTCACCGGCTCGCCCCCCGACAGTTCGCGCTCGCGCCCATCGGCGGCCCGCAGCACCGCGCCCCAGCCGCCGGGACCCGGATTGCCCTTGCACGCGCCATCGGTCGCGATCTCGACGCGGGGGAGTTCGGCCGCCTCGCTCATGTAAAGGCCTGCGGGTTGGCCTCATACCATTCCAGCCGGCGCAGATAGGCCAGCGGATCCTTGCGCGTCACCAGCGCATCGGCGGGCGTGTTGATCCAGTCCCATGCGCGGGTCAGCAGGAAGCGCAGGCAGGCCCCCCGCGCCAGCAGCGGCAGCGCGGCGACCTCCGCATCCGACAGGTCCGCGCGCGTGGCATAGCCCGCCAGCAGCGCCCGCCCGACCGCCGGATCGATCGGCGTACCGGCGGCATCGAAGCTCCACGCCGAATGGGTGATCGCGACGTCATAGGCGCGGATGTCGGTACAGGCGAAATAGAAATCGATCAGCCCCGTGACCCGGTCGCCGAGCATCAGCACATTGTCGGGGAACAGATCGGCGTGGATCGCGCCGGTCGGCAGCTCGCCCGGCCATGCCGCGATCACCGCGTCCAGTGCATCGCCGACCCGCGCGCGCAGCCCCGGCTGGATCGTATCGAGCTGCTCGGCGCAGTCGGCGTACAGCCTGGGCCATGCCGCCACGCCCATCGAATTGACCCGCACCGGCGCGAAATCGGTCAGGCCCGCGTGCAACGCGCCCAGCGCCGCGCCCGCCGCATGCGCCTGTCCGGGCGTCGGATGGCTGACTGAGACGCCGGGCAGGAATTCGATCAGGCAGGCTGGGCGACCCTCCAGCGTCTGGATCACCTGTCCACCGCGATCGGGCAACGCGCGCGGCACCGGGTTGCCGGCATCGGCCAGTGCATCGGTCATCGCGAAGAAGAACGGCAGGTCGGCGAGGTCGACCCGCTTTTCGTACAGCGTCAGGATGAAGCGTCCGGTCGTGGTGTCGACCAGATAATTGCTGTTCTCCACCCCTTCGGCGATGCCCTTGGCCGATACCAGCTCGCCATGGTCATAGCCCGCCAGGAAGCGGCCGAGCGCCTCCGCCGACACCTGCGTATAGACGGCCATCAGGCGGCTTCGAGGCCACGCGGCAGTTTGAACGCGATCGTCTCGCGCGTCATCTCGACCTCGCGCTCGGTGACGTCGTAGCGCTCGGCGATCCGGTCGACCACTTCGCGCACCAGCACCTCGGGCGCCGACGCACCGGCGGTGAGCCCAAGCGTGCCGACGCCGTCGAGCCACGCGAAGTCGAGTTCGGCCGCGCGCTGGATCAGCCGGGCACGGATGCCCTCGCGTTCGGCCACCTCGACCAGCCGCACCGAGTTGGACGAATTGGGCGCGCCGATCACCAGCATCATGTCGCAGCTCTGGGCGATCGCCTTGACCGCCGCCTGCCGGTTGGAGGTGGCGTAGCAGATGTCGTCGGCCTTGGGCGCGACGATCGTCGGGAAGCGGGCGATCGTCGCATCGACGATGGCGCGGGTGTCGTCGACCGACAGCGTCGTCTGCGTCAGGAAGGCGAGGTTGTCGGGATCGGCCGGGGTCAGCGTGGCGACATCCTCGACCGTTTCGATCAGCGTCATCTGGCCTTCGGGCACCTGCCCGAACGTGCCGATCACTTCGGGGTGGCCGGCATGGCCGACGAACAGGATGTGACGGCCCGACGCCACCAGCCGTTCGGCCTGCCGGTGGACCTTCGATACCAGCGGACAGGTGGCGTCGAGATATTCCAGACCGCGCTGGCTAGCGGCGGCGGGCACCGATTTTGGCACGCCATGCGCCGAAAAGACGACCGGCACGCCATCGGGCACCTGGTCCAGTTCCTCGACGAACACCGCACCCTTGGCGCGCAGCGAATCGACGACGAACTTGTTGTGGACGATCTCGTGCCGGACATAGACCGGCGCGCCATGCTTCTGGATCGCCAGCTCGACGATCTGGATGGCGCGATCGACGCCGGCGCAGAAACCGCGCGGGGCCGCGATCAGGAGTTCGATGACGGGGCGGGTGGGTTCGGTCATGGCTCCAGCGCTTACAGCTTGTTTGGTGGCACGCCAAGTCGTGGCGGGCCGGGGCGAGCGGGCCGGTGCCGTCCCAAAACACGCGATTGCTTGCACGCGCGAAAGCCGGTTCCTATGAAGCGGGCCTGTCAGGAGGCGCGGCACCGCCGCACCCGTGCATAAGGTAGCCCGTTCCCGTGACCCTCCGCCATCCCGTCGCCATCGCCCTTTTCGCCACTCTTGCCCTTGCCGGCTGCAAGCGTTCGGGCGAGCTCGATACGTCGCAGGGCGTCGGCGTCTCGGCGGTCCGTTCGGCTTGCCCCGTGGCGGGCGTGCCGGCGGGGACCGGCGACATCACCCTGTTCGATCCGGCGACCAGCCGCGACGCCAGCGCGATCGACGTGGTGGCCACGCTCACCAACGTGCGCGCCAACTGCGTCGAGGGGGCCGACACCATCACCAGCACGCTGAGTTTCGACGTGCAGGCGCGCCGCACCCGCACCGACGCTGCGCGCACGGTGACGCTGCCGTATTTCGTCACCGTGCTGCGCGGCGGCAATCAGGTGGTGTCGAAGCGCCTGGGCCAGGTGACGCTGGCCTTCGCCGCCGGCGCGGCCCGCGCGCAGGCGCAGGGACAGGGCAGCGCGATCGTCGACCGCGCCGCCGCGACCTTGCCGCAGGCGACCCGCGACCAGATCAACCGCCGCCGCCGTCCGGGGGATCAGGACGCGGCGGTCGATCCGCTGTCCGATCCGGCGGTCCGTCAGGCGGTGCTCGCCGCTACGTTCGAGGCGATGGTCGGCTTCCAGCTCACCGACGATCAGTTGCGCTACAACGTCACGCGCTAAATTTCATCTCCCGTCACCCCGGCGCAGGCGGGGGTCCATGGACAGGTGACGTCGCGCTTCGATCGATACGGCCCGTGTCCGTGGATCCGGCTTTCGCCGGAATGACGGAGGATAAGGACCGCTTTCCCGATTGACTAATTCGGGGTGCCAAGCCAGAGCTTGCCGCATCCAAGGCTTACAGCCGCTGCCACGCGCGGGAGAGTGCGGACGTGTCCGCCGCCGAAGGAGCAACCGCCCCGGAATCTCTCAGGCAACAGGGACCGCGCGGGGTACAGGATACTCTGGAAAGCGTCACGACCCAAAGGGTCGGACCACCGAAGGGGTAAGCGTGCAGGGTCGGCATCCGGCCCCCATGCGAAAGCTCTCAGGTTCCGTGACAGAGGGGGCGATGTTGGACAGGGCCGGCCGTGCCTTGTCGGGCATCGTTGGACCCATCACGAAGGACGTGGCCATGAGTGAACTGATCGTCGAACCCGCCCATGAACTGCGCGCCGATGGCACCGATCCGGTCGAGGATCTGCCGCCGCAGACGCTGCCGCTCGACGCATGGCACCGTGCGAAGGGCGGACGGATGGTCCCGTTCGCGGGCTATGTCATGCCGGTCCAGTATGATGGCATCATGGCCGAACATCTGTGGACCCGCAGTTCCGCCGGCCTGTTCGACGTTAGCCACATGGGTCAGTTGCTGATCCACGGGCAGGGCGCGACCGCCGCGCTGGAGGTGCTGCTGCCCGGCGATCTGGCGATCCTGAAGCCCGCGAAGATGCGCTATTCGCTGCTGCTCGCCGACAATGGCGGCATCCTCGACGATCTGATGGTCACGCGGCTGGGCGAGGCGCAACCGTTCGGCGAGGTTGAGGGCGAGGCGTTCTACATGGTCGTCAACGGCGCGACCAAATACGACGACATCGCGCATCTGCGCGAACACCTGCCCGACGACATCACGCTTAACCACCTCGACGAGCGGGCGTTGCTGGCGGTGCAGGGGCCGCAGGCGGTCGATGCGCTCGACCGGATCGTGCCGGGGGTGTCCGCGCTCACCTTCATGACCGCCGGCGCGTTCGACTGGCAGGGGCATGCGCTGTGGATCAGCCGCTCGGGCTATACCGGCGAGGACGGCTATGAAATCTCGCTGCCGGCCGAGGCGGCAGAAGCCTTCGCCGATGCGATCGCCGCCGAGCCGGAAGTGAAGCCGATCGGGCTGGGCGCGCGCGACTCGCTGCGCCTCGAAGCCGGGTTGCCGCTGTACGGCCACGACCTCGACCCCGAGACTACGCCGGTCGCCGCCGATCTGGGCTTCGCGCTGTCGAAGCGCCGCCGCGAGGAAGGCGGCTTCCCAGGTAGCCAGCGCATCCTCGCCGAGCGCGCCGAGGGGCCGGCCACGAAGCGCATCGGCCTGATCGTCGAGGGGCGGCAGCCGGTGCGTGAGGGTGCCGAGGTGATCGACCCGCAAGGCACCGTCGTCGGCCGCGTGACCTCGGGCGGGTTCGCGCCCAGCGTCCAGGCGCCGATCGCCATGGCCTATTGTCCGCCCGCGCTGGCGGAAAGCGGGGTCGTCACCCTGCGCCAGCGTGGCAAGCTGCATCAGGCGCGCGTCGTGCCGATGCCGTTCGTCCCCCATCGTTACGTCCGCTGAAGGGAAACCCCATGAGCCGTTTTTTCACCCAGGAACATGAATGGATCGAAGTCGACGGTGAAGTCGCGACGGTCGGCATCACCGAATACGCCGCCGGGCAGCTTGGCGACATCGTGTTCGTCGACGTGCCCGCCGAAGGCCGCCAGTTGACCAAGGGCGACGAAGCCGCCGTGGTCGAATCGGTCAAGGCCGCCTCCGACGTCTATACCCCGGCGTCGGGCACCGTGCTGGAGGGCAATCCGCAACTGGTCGACAATCCGGCGCTGGTGAACGAGGACCCCGAAGGCGAAGGCTGGTTCTTCAAGCTGACGCTGCGCGACGATAGCGAGCTTGGCGAGCTGATGGATGAGGCGAAATACGCCGACTACATCGCCCGGCTGTAACGACCACCGCCGAACCACCGTCGTCCCGGCGAAGGCCGGGACCCATGGATACGGGCCGCTCCGGCTCTGTCGATGCCGCCCGTGTCCATGGATTCCGGCCTTCGCCGGAAGGACGGACCCGCTGGTTCGGCGCTTAGTAGGACCATCATGCGCTACCTGCCCCTGACCCCGACCGATCGTGCCGACATGCTGCGCGTCATCGGTGCCGACAGCATCGACGACCTGTTCGTCGACGTGCCCGAATCCGCCCGCCTCGACGGTCCGGTCCCCGGCCTGCCCAATCACGCCAGCGAGCTTGCGGTCGAACGCCATCTCTCGAAGCTGGCGGCGAAGAACGTGGCGGCGGGATCGGTGCCGTTCTTCCTCGGCTGCGGCGCGTATCGCCATCATGTCCCCGCCAGCGTCGATCATCTGATCCAGCGCGGCGAATATCTGACCGCCTATACGCCGTACCAGCCGGAAATCGCGCAGGGCACGCTCCAGATGCTCTTCGAATTCCAGAGCCAGGTCGCCCGCCTGCTCGGCTGCGACGTCGCCAATGCGTCGATGTACGACGGGTCGACCGCTTGCTGGGAAGCGGTGACGATGGCCAGGCGGGTCACGCGCAAGGCGAAGGCGGTGTTCTCCGCCGGGGTGCATCCGCATTACGTCTCGGTCGCGACGACGATGGCGAAGTTTACCGGCGACGTGCTCGACGTGGAGCAGCCCGAGCTGGTCGCCGAAACCGACGACGACCGGGTGATCGCCAAGATCGACGCCGATACCTCGTGTGTCGTCGTCCAGTATCCCGACATCCTCGGCCGTATTCCCGACCTCAAGCGCATCGCCGATGCGGCGCATGCGGTGAAGGCGCTGCTGATCGCGGTCGTCACCGAGCCCGTCGCGCTGGGCGCGATCGAGGCACCGGGCAATCTGGGCGCCGACATCGTCGTCGGCGAGGGGCAGAGCCTTGGCGTCGGATTGCAGTTCGGTGGCCCCTACGTCGGCCTGTTCGCCTGTTCGGACAAGCTGGTGCGGCAGATGCCGGGCCGGCTGTGCGGCGAGACGGTGGATGCGGAAGGGAAACGCGGCTTCGTGCTGACGCTGTCGACCCGCGAGCAGCATATCCGCCGCGAAAAGGCGACATCGAACATCTGCACCAATTCGGGGCTGTGCGCGCTCGCCTTCTCGATCCATCTGACGCTGCTGGGCGAGAAGGGTTTGCGGCAACTGGCGGGCGTCAACCACGCCCGGGCATGCGCGGCGGCCGACCGGCTGGCCAAGGTGCCGGGCGTCGAGCTGGTCAACGCCAGCTTCTTCAACGAATTCACCGTGAAGCTGTCGCAGGAAGCGCGGCCGGTGGTGCGCGAACTGGCCGATCGCGGCGTGCTGGCGGGCGTGTCGCTCGGCCGGCTCTATCCGAACGAGGAGGCCCTTGCGAACGGGCTGGTCGTCGCCGTCACCGAAACCGTGACCGACGAGGACATCGAGGCGCTGGCAGCGGCGCTTGAGGAGGTACTGGCATGAGCGTGAACCAGAGCGGCTGGCGTCCCCAGATGGGCGACGCGACCACGGACGCGCGGACGACCTTCACCGGCAACCGCGCGCTGATGCTCGAAGAGGCGCTGATCTTCGAGATCGGGTCGACCGAGACGACCGGCGTCGACATCGACGACGTACCCGCCGCCCCCTCGCGGCTGGGCAACCATGCCCGCACGACGCCGATCGGCCTGCCCGGCCTGTCGGAGCCGGAGGCGGTGCGCCACTATACCCGCCTCAGCCGGCAGAATTACGCGATCGACCTCGGGCTGTTTCCGCTTGGGAGCTGCACGATGAAGCACAACCCGCGCCTGAACGAGCGGATGGCGCGGTTGCCGGGGTTCGCCGACCTCCACCCGCTGGGGCCGGTCGATACGGTGCAGGGCGCGCTGGAGGTGATCCATCAGCTCGCGCACTGGCTGGTGACGCTGACCAACATGGATTCGGTGGCGATGAGCCCGAAGGCCGGTGCCCATGGCGAACTGTGCGGCATCCTCGCGATCAAGGCGGCGCTGGAGAAGCGCGGCGAGGGGCATCGCAAGATCATCCTGGTGCCGGAAAGCGCGCATGGCACCAACCCCGCCACCGCCGCCTTCGCCGGGTTCAAGGTCGAGGATATTCCCGCCACCCCCGACGGCCGGGTCGATACGCAGGCACTGAAGAACCGGCTGGGGCCGGACGTCGCGGGCGTCATGATTACCAACCCCAATACCTGCGGGCTGTTCGAGCGCGACCTGAAGGACATTTCCGACGCGGTCCATGCCGCCGGTGGCTATGTCTATTGCGACGGGGCGAACTTCAACGCGATCGTCGGGCGGGTGCGGCCGGGCGACCTTGGCGTCGATGCGATGCACATCAACCTGCACAAGACCTTTTCCACGCCGCACGGCGGCGGCGGGCCGGGGTCGGGGCCGGTGGTATTCTCCAAGGCGCTGACCCCGTTCGCGCCGCTGCCGTTCGTCGAGGAACAGGACGGCAAGTTCGTGCTGGTCGAGGAGGAGACGGCGGGCGAGCATCACGCCGACAGCTTCGGGCGCATGGTCGCCTTCCATGGGCAGATGGGCATGTTCACCCGCGCGCTGAGCTATATCCTCAGCCACGGGGCGGACGGGTTGAAGCAGGTGTCCGAGGATGCGGTGCTGAACGCCAATTACGTGCTGCGCAGCCTTGACGACACGCTCGACGCGCCGTTCGGCACAAGCGGGCCGTGCATGCACGAGGCGCTGTTCAGCGATGCCAATCTGGCCGACGGCTTCTCTACGCTGGATGTCGCCAAGGGGCTGATCGACGAGGGCTATCACCCGATGACGGTGTATTTCCCGCTGGTCGTCCACGGTGCGATGCTGGTCGAGCCGACCGAGACCGAATCGAAGGCGGCGCTCGACCAGTTCATCGGTGCGCTGCGCTCGGTCGCGGAACGGGCCAAGGCGGGCGACACCGACCTGAAGTCCGCGCCGCATTTCGCGCCGCGCCGCCGGCTGGACGAGACGCTGGCCGCGCGCAAGCCGGTGCTGGCGTGGAAAGACGCCTTGCCGACCGCCAAGGCCGCCGAATAAGCTGGACCCTGCCCCGGCGGATCGACCGCCGGGGCAGGGGGAGCTACCTATGAACGGACAGACGGGCTGGTTGCCGACGTTGATGCCGATCGGCATCGTCGCGCTGGTCGTCGCCCTGCGCTGGTGGCGCGGGCAGAAGATGCGGCGGTTGCGGCTGGAGACGATGTGGGTGCTGCCCGCGCTGTTCACGGTGATCGCCGCCATGTTGTTTTCGACGATGCCGCCGTCGGGCTGGGGCTGGGCGCTGTGTGTCGTTACGCTGGGGATCGGCCTGGCGCTGGGGTGGCAGCGCGGGCGGTTGATGCGGATCGAGATCGATCCGGCGACGCACCGGATCAACCACCGCCCGTCGCCCGCCGCGCTGCTGTTCATCGTCGCGCTGCTGCTGGTGCGGACCGCCATCCGCCAGGCGATGGCGCATGGCGGGGCGACGATGCTCCACCTGAACGCCGCGACGCTCACCGACGCGCTGATGGCGATGGGATGGGGGCTGATCGTCGCGCAACGGATCGAGATGTTCCTGCGCGCACGGGCGTTGCTGGCGGCGGCGCGGATCAAGGCATGACGGAACACCGCCGCGCGCGATCGGTTCGAGCAGGTGATGAACGAACCCGACCGGCAGGATGCCGCCATCGACGATGAGGAGCGCAAGGTCGCGCTCGACCCCGAGCAGGAGGATGTCGTCGACGACCGGCGCGCCGCCTCCGCGCTGATTGTCCATGAGATCGTCCGGCGGCAGGGGATCGAGGAGCTCGAACGGCCGGCCGCGTCGTTGTGGTGGTCGGGACTGACTGCCGGGATCGTCATCGGCCTGTCGCTGCTGGGCAAGGCGGTGATGGAAACCGCGGTGCCGGCCGGGCCGTGGACGCCGCTGCTGCAGGCGCTGGGCTATGCGCTCGGCTTCGTCGTGGTGGTGCTGGGCCGGATGCAGTTGTTTACCGAGAGCACCTTGTCGGCGGTCTTGCCGCTGGCGACCGATCCGTCGGCGCGCAACATGGTGCGCACGCTGCGGCTGTGGGGGTTGGTGCTGCTCGCCAATCTGGTCGGCACCTTCGCCTTTGCCGGGTTCGCGATGCTCGGCGGGCTGGGTGTCGAGCAGTCGCGCGAGCTGGTCGAGGCGAGCGGGGTGATCTTCGAGCATATGGGCATGGCCGGGTTCCTTGCCGGCATTCCGGCGGGCATCCTGCTGGCGAGCGTGGTGTGGACGCTGCCGAGCGCCGAGGGCCAGAAGGTGACGCTCATCATCCTGCTGACCGGGCTGATCGACCTTGGCGGCTTTGCGCATATCGTCGCCGGATCGGCCGAGATGTGGGTGCTGATGCTGCACGGCGACCTGTCAGCGGGACAGGGGCTGGCGTTCTTCCTGCCGGTGCTGGGTGGCAATATCGTCGGCGGCAGCGTGTTGTTCGCGCTGCTGGCGCATGCGCAGGTGCGCGGCGAGATCGAGAGCGATCCGGTGCGACGTTAGCACTTTCGGCGCAATCGGCAGGCGTGTTTCGGCACTGTCTGCACCATTGCGGCGGATCAATCGTCCTCGGCCACCGCGCTGCGCACCTTCTGCCGGCCGAGACGGTGTTCGCGCCAGACGATGAACAGCCCGCTCATGATGATGACCGGCGCGCCGACCCATGTCATCGGCGTCGGCAGCACGCCGAACAGTACGAAGCCGTAGAGCGTCGCCCAGACCAGCCCCGAATAGTCCATCGGCACCACCGCCGCGACCGGCGCTGCGCGCGACGCGGCGGTGAGCGCGATCTGCCCCATGCCGCCGACCAGCCCGATCGCGACCAGATTGACCCACGTCAGCCAGTCGTGGCCGCGCAGTTCGAACGCATAGCCGATCGCGATGAACGGCAGCGTCAGCGTCGAAAAATAGAAGACGGTGGTCCCTGCCGGTTCGTCACGCAACTGGCGCAGCAGGATGGCCACGATCGCGACGAACAGCGCGGCGAGCAGCCCGACGATCGCGCCGAACAGCGGCACATGGCTGCTTCCCGGCTGCACGACGATCAGCACGCCGATGAACCCGACCAGCACCGCGCTCCACCGCTGCCACCCGGTCGCCTCGCGCAGCACCAGCGCGCCGAGCAACGTCGCGAAGATCGGCACGGTGAACTGGAACGTCGTCGCCTCCGCCAGCGGCAGCAGCAGCACCGCGCCGAAGGTGAACACCATGCCTACGAGGCCCACCATCGACCGCGCGAGATGCCCCCTGAACCGGGTAGTTTTGAGCGAGGCGAGGCCGGGTCCGGCGGCGACGAACGCCAGCACCACCGGCAACGCGCAGAATTGCCGCCAGAACATGGTTTCGGGCAGCGACGCGCCGCGCGTCTCGGCCAGCTTCACCAGCGCCGACATGGTCGACAGGAAGAAGATGGCGAGCAGGCGAAGCGCCAACCCCTTGAGAACACGGTCGCCGGGCATGAGGAGCGTGTAGGCGGTGATGGTGCGGCGCACAACCGCCGGTGCGGGCATCGGTGTCGGGCGGGGCGACGGAGCCTTTTGCGAGGATCGTGGTTCGTCGTGCAGGCGGGCGATGGCCCGCGAACCCGTCGATCGAGGAGGCATGGACCATGAACAAGCGTACCGGGTATGTCGTCGCCGGAGCATTCGGTGCCCTGTTCCTCACCGGTGCGGTAGGTGCCGGCTATGTCCAGCGCCAAGTCGACGCCAGCTCGCCGGCGCGGGTCGCGATCGGCAAATCGCTGTCGGAGCGACAGGTGATCGAACGCCGTCGCGGGCGCATGGCCGAAGTCGCGATCGCGGGGACAACGATTCAGTAGCGTTTGACCCATCGAACCACAAACGTCGCCCCAGCGAAAGCTGGGGCCTCGAGCAGTTCCTGCGGTGCGCTAGCACCGGGAGATCCCAGCCTTCGCTGGGATGACGCTTTGCTCGAGCGGCAAGGACCAAATTCCAGCGCGGAACGCTTTTTTCGCGTGGCGCGCCTGCCGGGTTGGTCGACCTTGCGTTGCGGGCAGCGCGGTCATCAGCGGGTCGGCGCTGTCGGCGGGAATGTCTTTCAGCGCGCTGCCGATCGCGACCTGTGGCTCGCAACGGTGGATCGGCCGCCGGGATGTTCGACGCGGGCTATCGGTGCGTGTTGCACTCAGGTGGTTTGCCGGCATTCAAATAGCCTCTAATCTGGCCCAATGCGACAACCAGATATAGAACTTGATGGATGGTGCCTTGATAGCGGTGATGCCTATCACTCTGACGCTCCTTCCACTTTCTGGATACCCGCCCGAGATCGTCGGGAGAACCTCCAACCGGGCGATTTTGCGAAATTGATTTTCAGGATCAGCGTGGACAACTCTGAAGAGCCGGTCGCCGTTGAACGCATGTGGGTTGTCGTCCGAGAGCGAATACCTGGCGGCTACCTTGGCGTTCTCGACAACGAACCTGACAGTATCGGCAAGACCGACGAGTTTTGGGTTGGAACCGAGTTACCGTTCCGCCCCGAGCATATCATCAACATCGAAGATCGCGACGCAGCCAGTATGTCGCTCGCCACGGAAGAGCCACGGACACGCTGGCCGATACGGTAAGCCCCGTATGACTAAGATTAGGGCCGATCGACATTCAGCTCTTCCGGTGCAGTCCACAGCCGAAAACGCCACCCTACCATCATCACCCCGGACTTGTTCCGGGGTCCACCTAGCCGCGGACACTGACGCAAGTGTCTCGAGCGGCATCGATCGCTGCACGGTAGACCCCGGAACAAGTCCGGGGTGACGGAAATGGTCTATGCGGGCGTCACGGCCGATTGAATGTCGATCGGCCGTAGGCGTTCTCGGACGGCGGGTATTCGCCGCGCAGGTCGGCGTATGATCGGTTCGCACGTCCGTGGCGATGCGTCGTAGCGATGGGACAATCCTTCCCGCCTTGTATCAGCTAGCATTGAAACATAGGTTCGGTTGAGGGACGGCACCGATCGGCGTATTCCACCCTGATGGATGCGCCCCGACCGACCCGGCTTCTCACGTTACTGTTCGGTCTGTCCGTCCTCGCCTTGCCGTGGATGGTCTTTACCTTCACGGCGATCATGATGCTGCCAGCGCTCGGATTGGGACCGGTGGCGACCCGGATTGCGGCACTGCCGACCATCGTCGCTGCCTTCGTCTCGTACGGCTATGTCGCCGGCCGGCTGTTCGGACCGGCCCTGTGGGGACGGCAGGACCGGTAAGGCGGCGGCGTGGCGGAATCGACCGCGCGAGCGGGGACGGTTGCGGCGGGCGAGCGCGATCCGCCGCCTCCGGTTGCGGCACCCGCCGGTTTGCGGCTATCGCGCGCTCCATGAAGCATGCTCTCAACGTCACGCGCGAACAGGATTTCGCCGCCTGGTATCAAGCCGTCATCGCCGAGGCCGATCTGGCCGAGGAGTCCGGGGTGCGCGGGTGCATGGTCATTCGGCCATGGGGCTATGGCATCTGGGAGCGTATCCAGCGCCTCCTCGACGACCGGATCAAGGCGACGGGGCATGAGAACTGCTATTTCCCGCTGTTCATCCCCTTGAGCTATTTCGAGAAGGAGGCCGAGCATGTCGACGGCTTCGCCAAGGAGATGGCGGTCGTCACCCACCATCGGCTGGTCGGCGACGGCAAGGGCGGGCTGATCCCCGACCCCGAAGCGAAGCTGGAGGAGCCGCTGGTCGTGCGGCCGACGAGCGAGACGGTGATCGGCACCGCCTTTTCGCGCTGGGTCCAGTCGTGGCGCGACCTGCCGGTGCTCATCAACCAGTGGGCGAACGTGGTGCGGTGGGAGATGCGGACGCGCATGTTCCTGCGCACCGCCGAGTTCCTGTGGCAGGAGGGGCATACCGCGCACGCCACCGCGCAGGAGGCGCGCGAGGAAACGCTGAAAATGCTGGAGGTGTACCGCGAGTTCGCCGAAACCTGCCTCGGCCTGCACGTCATCGCCGGCGAAAAGCCCGAAAACGAGCGGTTTCCGGGCGCGGTCGCGACCTATTCGATCGAGGCGATGATGCAGGACGGCAAGGCGCTGCAGGCGGGCACCTCGCACTTCCTCGGCACCAATTTCGCGAGCGCGCAGAACATCCGCTTCCAGAACAGCGAGGGGCAGTTCGAACTGGCGAACACCACGTCATGGGGCGTGTCGACGCGGATGATCGGCGGGGTCATCATGGTGCATGGCGACGACGACGGGCTGCGCGTGCCGCCCGCGATCGCGCCGTGGCAGGTGGTGATCGTGCCGATGCTGCGCGATGCGCCCGAGGACGAGGCGCTGATCGCCTATTGCCGTGAATTGCAGACGAGCCTCGCCAAGCAGAGCGTGCTGGGTGAGCCGGTGCGTGCGTTGCTCGACCTGAAACCCGCCAAGGCGGCGACCAAGCGCTGGGGCTGGGTGAAGAAGGGCGCGCCGCTGATCGTCGAGGTCGGCGGGCGCGACATGGCCGGGGGCAACGTGTCGGTCGTGCGGCGCGACCGGCTGTACAAGGACGGTGGCAAGCTGGATTCGGCGATTCTGGCGAAGGGCGATTTCGTTGCCGGCGTTGGCGCGACGCTGGCCGAGATTCAGGCCGCGCTGCTGGCGCAGTCGACCGAGCGGTTGCGTGAGGCGGTTGTGCCGGTAGACGACTGGGCGGGGGTCGAGGCGCATTTCGCTTCGGGTGTGAAGAACCCCGGCTGGGTCGATGTTCGCTGGTCGAAGCCGACCGGCGACGCGCTGGAGGCGGTGGTGCAGCGGTTGAAGGGATTGAAGCTCACGATCCGCAATGCGCCGCTGGGGCAGACCGGGTGCGACGAGGGGCCGTGCGTGTTCACCGGCGCGGCGGCGGTCGA
>NZ_LMKU01000006.1:88820-112956 GCF_001421635.1 Sphingomonas sp. Leaf25 | reverse complement strand
GCGAGCCTTTGGCTCGCTTTCCCCTCTCCCGACCTGCGCTAGCCAGCACGCTGGCAAGCTTCGGTAGCCCTCTCCCCTGAAGGGGAGAGGGCAAGAAGTTAGTCCTTCAGTTTCTCCGGCACGTGGCCACCGGCCTTGCCGAGTTCGCGCAGGACCGCGGCGTGGAGCCAGATGTTCATTTCGGCGCTGCCGTCCTTGGCGCCGGTATAGCCCAGCTCGGTCGCCAGTTCCTTGCGGTTGTCGAGGCTGGAGTCGAGGTCGAGCAGCTTCATCAGGTCGACGATCGAGGTCTGCCAGTTGAGCGCCGGGTTGCCCTTCTGCTCGGCGATGCGGGCGATGGCGGCGCGGGCGTCGACCGGCTGAGCCGGTGCGGTCGCCGGGGTCGCGGGGGCTGCCGGGGCGGCGGGTGCCGCAGGGGCGTGCTGCTGGACCGGGGCGGGGGCCGGGGTCGGCGCGGGAGCCGGTTTGGGCGCGTCCTTCTTCTGGCCGAAATAATTGTCGCCGAACGGGCCGCCGTCCTTGCCGAAGATCTGCGTCTTGATGCGCTCGAAGATGCCCATGACTGGCCTTTCTGGATGGTTGTCGCTCGGGCCACGTAACGGACGGGCGGCGGATCGGCTCCCTGTTGCTTGGGTTTGCGGCCAAGTCGCCCTATGTCGTGGCCGATGGTATTTTCCAAAACGCCGCAAGGGCTGCCCACGCGCGAGCAGGTGCTCGATTTCATCCAGTCGTCGGACACGCCCGCCGGCAAGCGCGAGATCGCCCGCGCCTTCGGCCTGTCGGCGCAGCAGAAGATCGCGCTGAAGGCGATGCTGAAGGACATGGCCGACGAAGGGCTGATCGACGGCGCGGGCGGGCGCGCGTTTCACAAGATGGGTGGGCTGCCCAAGGTGACGGTGCTGCGCGTCGCCGATGTCGATGACGGCGGCAATGTGTGGGCGGTGCCCGAACGCTGGGAGGCTGACACGCCGCCGCCCAAGGTGCGGGTTCGCGAGCGCGGGCGGCGCAGCGCGCTGGGGATCGGCGACCGCATCCTTGCGCGGACCGAGGAGGCTGGCAACGGCTGGGCCGCCTATCCGATGAAGAAGCTCGACCGGGCGAGCGAGGCGGTGCTGGGCGTGCTGCGGCAGGATGGCGACCGGTTGTGGTTGCAGGGCGTCGACAAGAAGGAGCGGCGCGAGCTGCCAGTGTCCGACGCGGGCGGGGCTTCGGCGGGCGATTTGGTGCTGGCGCAGATGGCGGGGCGGCCGCCGCGGATCACCGCGAAGGTGGTGGAGCGGCTGGGCGATCCGTTCGCGGCGCGCAGCTTCTCGCTGATCGCGATCCACAAGCATGGCATCCCGCATGTGTTCGCCGAGGAAGTGCTGGCCGAGGCGCGCGCCGTGGCGGCGACGCCGCTGGGCGAGGGGCGCGAGGATCTGCGCCACCTGCCGATCGTGGCGATCGACCCGATCGACGCGCGCGACCATGACGATGCGGTGTGGGCCGCGCCCGATGAGGATGCGGGCAACGAGGGCGGCTGGCAGGCGATCGTCGCTATTGCCGACGTGTCCTTCTATGTCCGGCCGGGGTCCGACCTCGACAAGTCGGCGCGGGCGCGCGGGAACAGCGTGTATTTCCCCGACCGGGTGGTGCCGATGCTGCCCGAAATCCTGTCGGCCGACGTCTGCTCGCTGAAAGCCGGCCAGGACCGCGCGGCGCTGGTGTGCCACCTGACCATCGCGAAAGATGGCAAGCTCAAGGACTGGCGCTTCACCCGCGCGGTGATCCGGGTCGCGGCGAACATCGCGTACGAACATGCGCAGGCCGCGATCGACGGGGTGGCCGATGCGCCGGTGCCGGCCGAACTGGTTGCGGGCGCGCTCAAGCCGTTGTGGTCGTGCTGGGCGGCGCTGGCCAAGGCGCGCGCCGAGCGCGAGCCGCTCGACCTCGACCTGCCCGAGCGGCGGATCGTGCTCGACGAGAAGGGCCGCATCCTGTCGGTCGCGCCGCGCGAACGGCTCGATTCGATGCGGCTGATCGAGGATTACATGATCGCCGCCAACGTCGCCGCCGCCAAGGCGCTGGAGGCGAAGAAGGCGCCCGTGATGTACCGCGTCCACGAACCGCCGACGCGCGAGAAACTGGTGGCGCTCAAGGACTATCTCGACAGTTTCGACGTGCCGTTCGCGCTGGGGCAGGTGATCCGCCCGGCGACGTTCAACCATGTGCTGGCGCGGATCGGCGAGGCCGATTTCAAGCCACAGGTGATGGAACAGGTGCTGCGCACGCAGACGCAGGCGTTCTACGGCCCGCAGAACCATGGCCATTTTGGACTGAGCCTCGGCAGCTATGCCCATTTCACCTCGCCGATCCGCCGCTATGCCGATCTGATCGTGCATCGATCGCTGGTGCGCGCGTACGGCCTTGGCGACGGGGCGCTGGCGGAGGCCGATGCCGCGAACATGGAGCGGGTGGGCGAGGCGATCAGCGGCCTCGAACGCCGCGCGATGGAAGCCGAGCGCGAAACCGTGGATCGTTACGTCGCCGCCTATCTGGCCGAGCATGTCGGGCAGGTTATGGAGGCACGGATCACCGGCGTCGCGTCGTTCGGCTTCTTCGCGACGGTCGAGGGGGTCGGCGGCGATGGCCTCGTCCCCGCGCGCGATCTGGGGCAGGAATATTTCCGCTTCGATGAGGCGACGCAGTCGCTGATCGGTGACCATAGCGGCGAGACGTTCGCATCGGGGATGCGCTTGCAGTTGCGGCTGGCCGAGGCCAATCCCGTGTCGGGCGCGCTGCGTTTCGAACTGCCCGACGGCAAGGGGTCGGCCGGAAGCGGCGACGCCCGCACCATCCGACACAAGGGCGCGCCGCGCACGCTGAAACGCCGGGGCCGCCCCGCCAATATCCGGCATCAGGGGCGCAAGCGGTGATGCCGGCCGTGCTGGCACGGCGGGGCAGGTTCGGGCGGTGGTGGCGGATGAAGGTGATCGGCAGCGTCGATCACGATGCCGTGCTGCGTCAGGTGGCGGAGGAGGCCGGCTGGTCGTGGCGCTATGGCTTCATGATCGTCGTGTCGATGGCGCTGTCGCTGCTGGGGCTGTTGATGCCGTCGGTCGCGGTGCTGATCGGGGCGATGCTGGTGTCGCCGCTGATGATGCCGATCATTGGCCTCGGCTTCGGGATCGCGGTGCTCGACGTGGCCGACATCCGCAAGTCGTTGTTCGCGCTGGCCGTGGGCGCGGGGCTGGCGGTGGGGCTGTCGGCGCTGCTGGTCGCGCTGTCGCCGATCCAGACGATCACGTCGGAGATCGCGGGCCGCACGCGGCCGACGCTGTTCGACCTGCTGGTCGCGTTCTTCTCGGCGCTGGCCGGGGCCTATGCGCTGATCCGGGGGCGGGGCAATACGGTGGTCGGCGTCGCGATCGCGATCGCGCTGATGCCGCCGCTGTGCGTCGTCGGCTTCGGCATCGCCACCGCCAATGCGACGGTGGCGGGGGGCGCGCTGCTGCTGTTCCTCACCAACCTCGTCACCATTGCGCTCACCGCCGCGTTCATGGCGCGGCTGTACGGGTTCGGGCGGCATCTGACCCCGCGCAACACGACGTTTCAGGTGGTGCTGTTCGCAGGGGCGATGCTGGCGCTGTCGGTGCCGCTGGTCGCGGCGCTGCGCCAGATCGCGTTCGAGGCGGTGGCGCAGCGGCAGGTGAGGAGCGCCATCCTGTCGCGCTTTCCCGACGATGCGCGGATCAGCCAGTTGGAGATCGATTACCGGTCGTCAGGGGTGCGGGTGCGCGCGGTGATGCTGACACCCCGGTTCGACGGCGGCGCGGACCGCGCGCTGGGCGCGCAACTGGCGCAGCGGCTGGGCCGGCGGGTCGACCTGCATGTCGACCAAATCCGCAGCTCGCTCGACCCGCAGGCGACCGAGGCGGCGCAGATCGCCAAGGCGGGGTCAGGGATCGCTTCGGCGCGCGACCGGATCGTCGGACAGGTCGCGCTGGTGACGGGGGCGACCCCCGACTCCCTTGCGGTCGACGACGAGGCGCGGATCGTGCGCGCGACGGCGGCCGAACTGCCTGGGCTGCCGGCGGTGGGCTATCGCGCGGTCGAGGCGCGGGCGCGGGCGGCGGCACCGGGATGGACCGTCGAGGTCGTGCCGCCGGCGTCGGACGCGCCGCCACCGGTGATCGGCTTTACCGCCGGGATCGCCGACGTGCGCGCGATCGACGATGCGGCATGGCTGTCGGCGCGGCAGGGGCGGGTGCTGGCGGTGCTGGGCGGCGTCGCGGCGCAGCGCGAGGCGCTGGCCGGGGCGATCGTCGCGCGCGGCGGGCAGGCGCGGGTCGGCGATGCGGCGGGTGGGTTGCGGTTGGGGTGGGTGTCGGACGGTCAGCCGTAAGGCCGCGACGATCCAGCGCAGCGCCATCGTCACCCCGGACTTGTTCCGAGGTCCACCGTGCCACGAACACCCCCGGCGTTGCGTGTGCTGACCCGTGGACCCCGGAACAAGTCCGGGGTGACGAAAACTACGCTGTTCTACGTTGGGGTCAGGCCGGTTCGTGGAACTGCAAATTCGCCAGCCGTGCGTACAGCCCGCCCTGTGCGATCAGCTCGGCGTGGCGGCCGGTTTCGACGATGCGGCCCTGCTCCATCACGATGATCCGCGAGGCGGCGCGGACCGTCGCCAGCCGGTGGGCGATGACCAGCGTGGTCCGCTTCGCCATCAGCCGGTCGAGCGCGTCCTGCACCAGCCGTTCGCTCTCCGCATCGAGCGCCGAGGTCGCCTCATCCAGCAGCAGGATCGGCGCGTCGCGCAGCAGCGCGCGGGCGATCGCGACCCGCTGGCGCTGCCCGCCCGACAGGCGCGCGCCGCTTTCGCCGAGATAGGTGTCGAGCCCCTGCGGTAGGTCGCGCAGGAAGCTGGCGGCGTTGGCGGCTTCGGCCGCCGCCCACAGCGCGTCGTCCGACGCATCCCAGCGGCCGTAGCGCAGATTGTCGCGCGCCGAGGCGGCGAAGATCACCGTTTCCTGCGGCACCATCGCGATGCGGCCGCGCACCGCCGCCGGATCGGCGTCGCGCACGTCGACCCCTTCGATCAGGATGCGGCCGCTCTCGGGGTCGTAGAAGCGCTGGATGAGCTGGAACAGCGTCGACTTGCCGGCCCCCGACGGGCCGACGACCGCGACCGTCTCGCCGGGTTCGACGTGCAGGGTGAAGTCGGCGAGCGCCGCGACATCGGTGCGGGTGGGGTAGCGGAAGGTGACGTGATCGAAGCCCAGCGCTCCGCGCGCCGGTTCGGGCAGCGCCACCGGCTTGGCCGGCGCGGCGATGACCGGGCGTTCGGCGAGCAGGTCGGCAAGCCGTGCGGCCGCGCCCGAGGCACGCAGCAGGTCGCCATAGACTTCGGTCAGCGCGCCGAACGATCCGGTGACGAGCCCGGCGGTGATGACGAACGCGGTGATCGACCCGCCCGTCGTCCGACCCGACGCCACGTCGCTGACCGCGTCCCACATGATGAGGGTGATCGCGGCGAACAACATGCCGATGACGAAGGCGGTCATCACCGCGCGGGTGGCGAAGCGCAGTTTCGCGGTCTGGAACCCGCGTTCGACCGCGCCCTCGAACCGGTCGCCCTCGCGCGGTTCCTGCCCGAACGCCTGGACGATCTTCATCGCGCCCAGCGTCTCCGACGCGATCGAACCGATGTCGGCGATCCGGTCCTGGCTGGAACGCGACAGGCGGCGCACGCGACCGCCCAGCCACATGATCGGCAACACGATCAGCGGAATGCCGACGATCAGATAGGCGGCGAGCTTGGGGGCAAGCGCGAAAAGATAGATCACCCCGCCCACGCCGACCAGCAAGTTGCGCAGCGCGACCGAGACGGTGGTGCTGACGATCCCTTCGACGATCGCGGTATCGGCGGTGAGCCGCGAGGCGATTTCGGACGGGCGGTTCTCCTCGAACCAGCCGGGCGACAGGGTGAGCAGATTGCGGTGGACCGCGATGCGCAGGTCGGCGACGGTCCGCTCGCCCAGCCACGACACGAAATAGAAGCGCCCGGCGGTGGCGAAGGCGAGGATCACGACGACGCCGAGCAGCCCTTCGAAATACGGGGCGATCGCATCGGCCTGCGCGCCGCCCGAAAAGCCGTTGTCGACCACCTGCTTGAAGGTGCGCGGAATCCACAGCGTCGCGACCGCCGCCGTCACCAGCGACACCAGCGCGCCAACCAGTTGCAGCTTGTACGCAATGGTGAAGCGCCACACGAGGCCCAGCGCGGGGAGCATCTTCGAGCGATCGGGGGCGGGGACCGGGTCTGCCATGCGCGGTGCCTAGCGTGATTGCGGGACAAGGGGAACCACCCGCCGGTTCGTTGCTTGGGTACAACGAATGTTCACCTTTGCCGCGCTACCTTCGGATCGTTGCCCGATAGCGTGAATTATCCTAATTTTACGAGGAACGGGTATTTCCCGTGGCCTTCATCCGGGGAAGTCGATGCTCTACAATGCGTATGAATGGCAGCGCTCGATGCTGGCGGGGGCTAGCGCCATGGCCAATGTCGGTGCCGGCCTGCTCCAGAATCCGAGCAATCCGTTCGCCTATTTCGGGGGCGGTCCGGTGTTGGGATCGGCGCTGGCGGTGTTCGCCCATGCCTCCGCCCCGCGCGGCAAGCCGGCGTTCGGGCTCGACCATACCGAGATCGACGGCAAGCAGGTGGCGGTGCGCGAGGAGATCGTGCTGCGCCGTCCGTTCGGGCAGTTGAAGCGTTTCGTCCGCGAAGGGGTGGAGGGCAGCCCCAAGCTGCTGATCGTCGCGCCGATGAGCGGCCATTACGCCACGTTGCTGCGCGGCACCGTCGAGCGGATGTTGCCGTTCGCCGAGGTGTATATCACCGACTGGCGCGATGCGAAGCTGGTGCCGGTGTCGGCCGGGCGGTTCGACCTCGACGATTATATCGATTATGTCGTCGCCTTCCTCGAACAGATCGGTGCCGAGGGCGATCCCCGCGCGCATGTGCTGGCGGTGTGCCAGCCTTCGGTCCCGGTCTATGCCGCCACCGCGCTGATGGGTGCCGACAAGCACCCCAACCGGCCGCACACGCTGACGATGATGGGCGGGCCGATCGACACGCGCGAGGCGCCGACGGCGGTCAATACGCTGGCGACGCAGCGCCCGCATGCGTGGTTCGAGCAGAATGTGATCGCGACGGTGCCGGTGACCTATCCGGGCGCGGGCCGTCGGGTCTATCCGGGCTTCCTGCAACTCGCCGGGTTCATGAGCATGAACCTGGGCAGCCACATGATCTCGCACTATGAGATGTTCAAGCATCTGGTGCAGGGCGACGGCGAGGGCGCGGGGACGACGCAGCGCTTCTACGAGGAATATCGCGCGGTGTGCGACATGACCGCCGAATTCTATCTCCAGACGATCGACCTGGTGTTCCAGACGCATGCGCTGCCCAACGGCACGATGCAGCATCGCGGCCGTCCCGTGGAGCCGGGGGCGATCACCGACACCGCCGTCCTCGCGATCGAGGGTGAGCGCGACGATATTTCGGGACTGGGGCAGACCCGCGCCGCGCTGACGCTGGCGACCGCGCTACCCGATGCGATGAAGCAATATCATATGGCGCCGGGCGTGGGCCATTACGGCATCTTCAACGGATCGAAGTGGCGGACGCTGATCGCGCCGGTGCTGGAGGAATGGATGACCCGGCACGGCGGGTAACAAAGATCCGTACGGAAACGGGCGGGGGAGCGTTTCCCCCGCCCGTATTCGGATCAGACGTCGACCTTGGCGTGGCTGCCGGCTTCGTCGCGGCCACGGATCGTCTGGCCGGTGAACATCTTGAGCTTGCCGAGCAGCGACTGGTCGGTTTCCCAGATTTCGGCGCTGTCGAGGTCGAAGCGCAGCATCAGCAGCGAGGGGTCCTGCCGGCCCTGCTCGTACCATGCCTCGACATGGGTCGACCAGTATTTGTCGATGATCGCCGGGTCGGTTTCCTCGGTCAGCGTGCCGGCGATGCAGGCGAACAGGTCATGCCCCTTGGCGATGAACTGCACCATCGCCGCGCCGCCTTCGGCCGCGCGATTGTCACGCTTGGTATAGAACCAGAATTCGCTGTCGGCATCCTCGTCGAGCACGGCGTACATCGGTTCGCTATGGGTGTGCTTGCCGGTCAGGCCGAGCATGACATAGGGGCTGGCGGCCATCGCCTTCCACATCGCTTCGCGGATTTCGGTCGGGCTCTTGTCGGACATGGTGCGTTCCTTGGCTGTGGTGGCAGCAGAACGGCCGAACCCCGCGAGGTTTCCGTATGCTTTGCCATTGCGCAACGCCGTCGATCTTCGTAGGACGCGCGCCTGCCGCGAACCTTTCGCGGCCGCTGGGGCGTAGCCAAGTGGTAAGGCAGCGGCTTTTGATGCCGCGTACCGCAGGTTCGAATCCTGCCGCCCCAGCCAGTTTCGGCTCGGCCGAAACGATCCGGCCGGCTACTCCTCCGATCCCGCCGCGATAATCGCGTGCCGCGCCGCATCCGCACGGAGACGGCGGGAGGTTCATGCGTTCGGAACGCTGAGCTGCATGTTGGAAAGCCTCGTCGGTACGTGACTATGACCCCACCCGTCTGCGATTTCGGTGTCGGCCCGGCAGGGTGGAGCGAGACCGAGCGTGTCGCCGCGCTCGGGCGGTATGCGATCCTCGATACGCCGCGCGAACAGGTGTTCGACGACATCGTCCGCCTTGCGTCCGATATTTTCGATGCGCCGATGGCGGTCGTCAATCTGGTGGCGGGCGGGCGCCAGTGGTTCAAGGCGGAGGTCGGGATCGGCGCCGACGAGTTGCCGCTCGACGTGTCGATCTGCGTTCATGCCATCCGCCAGCACGGCATCTTCGTCGTACCCGACATGACGCTGGACACGCGCTTCGCGGCCAACCCGCTCGTCACCGGCGCGCCGGGGCTGCGCTTCTATGCCGGCGCGCCGATCGAAACGCCCGAGGGGCTGCCGATCGGCACCGTCTGCGTGCTAGACACCCGGCCGCGTCCCGACGGCATCACCGATCGCCAGCGCCTCACGCTCGAACTGTTGGCGCGGCAGGTGATGACCCAGTTGGAGCTGCGCCGCCAGCTTGCCGTACAGGACGAACGGGCGCGCGCGCTGGAGGCGGAGATCGCGGCGCGGCGGGATGCCGACGATGCGCTGCGGGCCAGCGACCGCAAGCTGAACGCCGTGCTCGACAATACGCGCATGGCGGTGTTCCTGATGAACGAGGAGCAGCACTGCGTCTATGCCAATGCCGCCGCCGAGGAACTGACCGGCTATTCGCTCGCCGAGATGCAGGGGCGGCCGCTGCACGACGTGGTCCACCACACCCGCCCTGACGGTTCCTTCTACCCGCTGGCCGATTGTCCGATCGATCGGGCGTTTCCCGAACGCGCGCAGATGGAGGGCGAGGAGTTGTTCGTCGCGCGCGATGGCAGCTTCTACCCGGTCGCCTTCACCGCCAGCCCGCTGCTCGACGACGCCGGCCGCCCCGTCGGCACCGTGATCGAGGCGCGCAACATTCAGCATCGCCGCGCGCGCGATGCCGCGCTGCGCGAATCCGAGGCGCGGTTCCGCAACATGGCGGACCATGCGCCGATGATGATGTGGGTCACGGACGTCGACGGGCGCTGCACCTATCTCAACCGCGCATGGTATGAGTTCACCGGGCAGAGCGAGCGCGAGACTGTCGCCGACGGCTTCGGCTGGCTCGACGCGGTCCACCCCGACGATCGCGGCTGGTCGGGCGAAACCTTCCTTGCGGCGAACGTGGAGCATACGCCGTTCCGGCTCGAATACCGGTTGCGCCGGCACGACGGGGCGTATCGCTGGGCGATCGATGCCGCCTCGCCGCGGTTCGACGGCGAGGGGCGCTTCCTCGGCTATGTCGGGTCGGTGATCGACATCGGCGAACGGCGGGAGATGGAGGACGCGCTACGGCGGAGCGAAGAACGCTATCGCACGCTGTTCGACACGATCGAGGTCGGCTTCTGCATCGTCGAGGTGATGTTCGACGGCGACCGGGCGGTCGATTACCGCTTCGTCGAGGCCAATCCGGCGCTGGAACGGCAGACCGGGCTGGTCGGCGTGGCCGGACGGACCGCGCGCGAGCTGGTGCCGGGGCTGGAGCAGCGCTGGTTCGACCTGTACGGCGGCGTCGCGACGAGCGGTGACGCGATCCGGTTCGAGGACGGATCGGACGTGATGGGCCGCTGGTTCGACGTCCATGCCCTGCGCGTCGGCGACCCCGCCGACCGCCGCGTCGCGATCCTGTTCAACGACATCAGCGATCGCCGCCGGGTGCAGATCGAACTCGAACGGCTCAACCGGACGCTGGAGGAACGGATCGACACCGCGCTCGCCGAGCGCAAGCTGTGGGCCGATGTGGTCGAGAACAGCGATGCGCTGATCGGTATCCTGTCGCCCGACTATCGCTATCTCGCGCTCAACACCGCCTATGCCGACGATTTCGCGCGGGTCTACGGCGTCCGCCCGGTGGTCGGCGATACCCTGCCCGGGCTGATGGAGCAGGCTTCGGGCGATCTGGACGGCGTGATGGCCATGTGGACCCGCGCGCTGTCGGGCGAGGAGTTCACGATCACCGAGGATTTCGGCGATCCCGATCTCGACCGGCCCTATTACGAACTGCGCTTCAACACGCTGCGCGACGAGCGCGGGCGGCGCATCGGTGCGTTCCAGTACGCGGTCGACGTGACCGAGCGCCTTCGCAACCAGGCGCGGCTGACCGAGGCCGAGCAGCAGTTGCGGCAGGCGCAGAAGATGGAAGCGGTCGGCCAGTTGACCGGGGGTATCGCCCACGACTTCAACAATATGCTGGCGGTGACGATCGGATCGCTCGACCTGCTCGACCGGCGGATCGGGGCCGGCGACGCGCGGGCCAAACGCTATATCGCGGCGGCGACCGATGGTGCCCGCCGCGCGGCGAACCTGACGCAACGCCTGCTCGCCTTTTCGCGGCAACAGCCGCTGCGCCCCGAACCGGTTGATGCGAACAAGCTGACCGCCGGCATGTCCGACCTGTTGCGCCATTCGCTGGGCGGCGACGTGCGGCTGGAAACGGTGCTGGCCGGCGGGCTGTGGCGGACGTGCGTCGATGCCAACCAGTTGGAGAACGTGATCCTGAACCTCGCGATCAACGCGCGCGATGCGATGGCGGATGGTGGGCGGGTGACGATCGAGACGCAGAACGCGCATCTCGACGATCGCTATGCCGCCGCGCATCCCGGCGTCGCGGCGGGGCAATATGTGCTGATCGCCGTCACCGACAGCGGGACCGGGATGCCGCCGGCGGTGATCGCCAAGGCGTTCGATCCGTTCTTCACCACCAAGGAAGTGGGCAAGGGCACCGGGCTGGGGCTGAGCCAGACGTACGGCTTCGTCAAACAGTCGGGCGGGCACGTCAAAATCTATTCGGAGCCGGGCGAGGGGACGAGCGTCAAGGTTTATCTCCCACGGCTGCTGAACGACGTCGCCGACGCTCCGGCATCGGAACGGACCGCCGATCTTCCGGTCGGGCACCAGCGCGAGGTGGTGCTGGTGGTCGAGGACGAGCCGTCGGTCCGCCAGTTCAGTGTCGAGGTGCTGTCCGAGCTGGGCTATCGCACACTGGAGGCGGACTCCGCCGCAATGGCGCTGCGGCTGCTCGACGCGCACCCTGAAATCGCGCTGCTGTTCACTGACGTGGTGATGCCGGAGATGAACGGCGCCCGGCTGGTGGATGAGGCGCGGCGGCGGCGCGGCGACCTGAAGGTGCTGTTCACCACCGGCTATACCCGCAACGCGATCGTCCACAACGGCGTGCTGGAACCGGGGGTCGATCTGATCTCCAAGCCGTTCACGATCGAGGAACTCGCCGCGCGGGTGCGCGCGGTGCTCGATAGGCCGCTGTAGCGGCGGCGGCTACCCGACTGCGGCGGTGATGTCGCCCCAGCTTAAACCGAAGCGCGCCAGATATTTGCGCAGCCGGTCGGCGTCGTTGGTGCTGCTGCGCTGACGCAGCGACGCGGCGAACAGGGTGCGGCCGGCGTCGGACAGCGTGCGGCTGGCGCGGCAGACGGTGACGACATGGGCGAGCTGGACCCGGTCGAACGGGTCGAGCGCGTCCTGCTGGTCGGGAGAGAGCAGGCCGGTCAGCGGATCGGCGGCGGGGGCCGCGCCGCCGGTCCACAGGCGTTGCAGCCGGGCGATCTCGGTGGTCACGCCGTCGAGGTTGATGCGCCCGGCGGGGCTGAACGTCGCCATGCGGGTGACGCTGGCGGCCAAGTCCCGGAAATTGCCGGGCCATTTCGCCTCGGGACCGGTGGCGAAGGCGAGGTAGCGGTCGCGCGCTTCCTTGTTGAAGGTGATCCGCTCGCCCTCGCGCTCGGCATGGCGATCGAGTTCATAGTCGAGGTTGGGAGCGATGTCCTCGCGCCGTTCGGCCAGACCGGGGAGCGCGAAGGTCCACAGGTTTAGGCGGGCATAGAGATCGTCGCGGAAGGTGCCGGCGGCGACGCACGATGCGAGGTCGCGGTTGGTGCCTGCTATCAACTGGAAATCGCTGGCGCTTTCCTTGTCGGCGCCGACAGGGAGGAAACGCTTGTCCTCGATCGCGCGCAGGATCATCGCCTGTTCGTCCAAGCCCAGTTCGCCGATCTCGTCGAGGAAGAGGACGCCGGTGTCGGCGGTGCGCAGCAGGCCGGCGCGGTCGGCGGCGGCGCCGGTGAAGGCACCTTTCCGGTGGCCGAACAGCGCCGACATCGCGCCGTCGCCCTTCAGCGTCGCGCAATTCACCTCGACCAGCGGGCCTTTTACCTGTCGTTTCAGTCGCTTGAGTTCGTAGATGCGCCGCGCGAGCTGGCTCTTGCCCGCGCCGGTCGGCCCCATCAACAGCAGCGGCGCGCGGCTGCGGATCGCGACCTGTTCGATCTCGTCGATCATCGCGTTGAAGCCGGCGTTGCGGGTTTCTATCCCTGATTTCAGGAAGTTGGTGCTCTCCCTCGCGTCGGCGGCGAAGCGGGTGGCGATGCTGTCGTAGCGCGACAGGTCGAGGTCGATGATGTTCCAGCTTCCCGCCGCCTCGATCGTGCCGCGACGCGGCTGGGTCTGGAGCAGGCGGCCGGGGAGGAAATATGCCTCGCTCAAGAGGAACAGGCAGATTTGCGCGACGTGGGTGCCGGTAGTGATGTGGATGAGATAGTCCTCGGCCTCCGGGTCGAAAGGATAGGCACGGGCGAAGTCGAGCAGTTTGCCGTACATCTCTTCGAAATCCCATGGATCGTCGAAGTCGAGGATGTGCGGTTCGACTTTAGTTTCGGGCGAAACATCGGCGATGTCGTGCGCGACATAATCGGCGAGGCGTTGATGTTGCGAGCCGTGGAGCAGGATCAGCCGGTCTACTCTCAGATCGTCGTGCATCGTCAGGCCGACGGTCGGCCGCCACTTGCTCCAGCGCGAGGGACCGAACTTGCTCGCATCGAGCGTGGAGCCGAGAAAGCCGAGGACGACGGTAGAACGCATGACGATACGCTAGGATAAATGTCTATCCGTGTCGATCGGGCAGTTTCCAAGTTGAATACTCGCATCCCGTAATTTTCGGGATAAAATCATTACAAGACAATGGTTTAAGATTTTCCGAGGCGCGTTTTTCGCGTTTGGCACGGCTTTCGCAACGCTATTTGCGTCGGTCCGCAAGGGAATTTGGTCCGGCAGATGGCTGGGGCGACCGGAATGGGCCGGTCGCCCCCGGAATGTGGAGTTGGACGATGGCCAACAAAGGATTGTTCGCAAGTGCCGTGGCGCGGTTGCTGCCGCGTGCCGATGTGCCGAACCGCGAAGCCGCGCCGGCCTATGCGTACGGCCCGCAGGCGAAGCTGGCGCAGTTGGCCGCTACCGGCACCCTGGCTGACAGTTTTTACACGCGCGCGGAGACGCAACTGGCCGAGGTGCTGGCGGCGGCGCGGGATTGCGATCCCGTATTCGTTGCGAAGGCGGCAGTCTATGCCCGGCGCTCGGGGGCGATGAAGGACATGCCGGCGTTGCTCGCCGCGTATCTGACCGTGGCCGATCCCGACCTTGCGGTGCGGGTGTTCGGGCAGGTGATCGACAACGGGCGGATGCTGCGCAACTATGTGCAGATTTTGCGGTCGGGGCAGGTCGGGCGGACGTCGCTCGGCTCGCGGCCCAAGCGGCTGGTCGTGCAGTGGCTGGAGCGGGCATCGATGCGCGACCTGATGGCGGCGGCGACGGGCACGGCCCCGAGCCTCGCCGACATCGTGCGGATGGTTCACCCGAAGCCGGCGGATGCGGCGCGGCGGGCGTTCTATGGCTGGCTGATCGGCAAGCCGTATGACGTGGCGGTGCTGCCGAGCGAGATCGCGGCGTTCGAGGCGTGGAAGCGTGACACCGCGTTGCCATTGCCGCCGGTGCCGTTCGAGTGGCTGACCGCCTTTCCGCTCAGCGCGGAGCAATGGGGCGAGATGGCGACGCGGATGGGGTGGCAGGCGCTGCGCATCAACCTGAACACGCTGGCGAGGAGCGGCGCGTTCGCGGTGCCCGGCGTGGCGAAGGCGGTCGCGGCGCGGCTGGCGACGCCGGCACCGGGGGTGCTGCCCTACCAGTTGCTGGTCGCGTTGCGATCGGTGGGGGAGGGCGTGCCGCTGACGGTGCAGGCCGCACTGGAAACCGCGCTTGAGGCGTCGCTGGCCAAGGTGCCGGCGGTCGCGGGGCGGGTGGTGGTGTGTCCCGACGTGTCGGGATCGATGACCTCGCCCGTCACCGGCTATCGCAAAGGGGCGACGAGCGCGGTGCGCTGTATCGATGTCGCGGCGCTGGTCACGGCGGCGATGCTGCGGAGCAACCGCGAGGCACGGGTGCTGCCGTTCGAGTGGGACGTGGTCGATGTGACGATCGATCCGTACGCCCGGCTGGCGGTGAATGCCCGGAAGCTGGCGGCGATCGGCGGGGGCGGAACGTCCGTTTCCGCGCCGCTCGCCCGGTTGAACCGGGAGAAGGCGGTGGTCGATCTGGTCGTGATCGTGTCCGACAACCAGTCGTGGGTCGACGCCACCGGAACCGGGGCGACGGCGACGATGCGCGAGTGGGACCGGTTGCAGCGGCGCAATCCGGGGGCGCGGCTGGTCTGCGTCGACATCCAGCCGCACGGGACCACCCAGGCGGCGGGGCGGCCCGAGATATTGAACGTCGGGGGCTTCTCCGACGCGGTGTTCGATGGAATCGCGCGCTTCGCCGAAGGGCGGACGCGGGACTGGGTCGAACTGGTCAGCGAAACGGAGGTGTGAGGAACAGGGTCGTGGCGAATGCCGGTGGGACTACATTGCCGCCCGAGACGTCGGTTCGAATCCGACCGGGTCTGCCCGGCTTCAGGCCGACTGATCCGTCGTCCAGCGGTAGGACACGGGCAATGTCTCGCCAATTTTCGTCGCCGCGACCCGGTGGCGGGTGTGCCATGCAGGTGTCGCACGTTTTCGTCATTCCCGCGCAGGCGGGAATCCATATCCGCCAACGTTTGGACAGGAGCCGCGACGACTGCGTGTATGGATCCCCGCCTTCGCGGGGATGACGAAGGGGGCGGGCGCTGGCGTGTCCCAACGGGCCGACCCACCCCCAGCCCCTCCCTGTCAGGGAGGGGAGCAGGCGCGCGCCGATTTCGAGGCTTGCCCACGGCGAATGCCGGCCGGACTACATGGATTGTGATTCCCCAGGATGCGGGTTCGAGTCCCGCCCCGGCTTTCAGCCGGGTAGCTCAATCGGTTGGAGCAGGAGAGGTCCGGTCAAATCCTTGTCGCCGTGGGTCAAGCACAGGCTGGCGAATGCCGGCGGGACTACAATGTCGGGGGTTCGAGTCCCCTCCCGTCGCACATGCGCCGGGTAGCTCAGTGGTAGAGCATGTCCCGTCGCCCCCTCGTCGCCACGCCTTGTTTTCCGAAGGTCGGCGTTTTGGAGCGTCGGCCGTCTCCCCTTCGCTGACAAGGGAGGGGGGCGAGCGTTTCCGTGCCCTCGCGGGCCGACCCACCCCCAACCCCTCCCTGTCAGGGAGGGGAGGGATGATGCTGGCGAATGCCGGCGGGACTACATGGTCAGAGCGTCCGCAGCGATGCGGGAGGTCGGCGGTTCAACTCCGCCTCCGGGCGACCGGATAGCTCAGCGAAACCGTCCCGCCGACCCCTCGTCGCCGGCATCCGAAACAACGCTGGCGAATGCCGGCGGGACTACATCGGTCAAGGCCCCAAAAGGGCTGTGCGGTTCGAATCCGCCCCGGGGATATGTCCCCGGGAATGTCCCGCCAATCCTCGTCGCCGGCACCAAAATTCTTGAAGGAGGTCGTGATGACCCAGACGAACTATGACTATACCGAGGTTCCCGGCGGCGTGCCGATCAAGGCGTGGACGCGCGGCGTGCCCGTCGACGACAAGGCGCGCGACCAACTGGCGCGGGCGGCGCGGATGCCGTTCATCTTCAAACATGTCGCGGTAATGCCCGACGTCCATGTCGGCATCGGCGCGACCGTGGGTTCGGTGATCCCGACCAAGGGCGCGGTGATCCCGGCGGCGGTGGGTGTCGACATCGGTTGCGGCATGATGGCGGCGCGCACCTCGCTGATGGCGAGCGACCTGCCCGACAGTCTTGAGGGCGTGCGCTCGGCGATCGAGCAGGCGGTGCCGCACGGGCGCAGCGTCGGCCGGGGCAAGCGCGACAACGGAAGCTGGGGGTCGCCGCCGCCGGCGATCGTCGCGGCGTGGACGACGCTGGTGGAGCGGTTCGACCGTATCTGCGAGAAGCATCCGCGGCTCAAGAACACCAACAACCTCGTCCATCTCGGCACGCTGGGCACCGGCAACCACTTCATCGAGCTGTGTCTGGACGAGGCGGGGGCGGTGTGGGTGATGCTGCATTCGGGGTCGCGCGGCGTGGGCAATGCGATCGGCAGCTTCTTCATCGAACTGGCCAAGCAGGACATGCGCAAATGGCACCTGAACCTGCCCGACGAGGATCTGGCGTATTTTCCGGAAGGGACCGATCATTTCGACGATTATGTCGAGGCGGTGGGATGGGCGCAGGATTATGCCGCGCTCAACCGGCGGATGATGATGACCAACGTCATCGCCGCGCTGCGCGGGGCGATCGCGAAACCGTTCGAGGCGGCGCTGGAGGCGGTGAACTGTCACCACAATTACGTCACGCGCGAAAACCATTTCGGCGAGAATGTGCTGGTGACGCGCAAGGGCGCGGTGCGCGCGGCGAAGGGCGTGATGGGGATCATCCCCGGATCGATGGGCGCCAAGTCGTTCATCGTCCGGGGGCTGGGCAACCCGGAGTCGTTCGATAGCTGCTCGCATGGTGCCGGCCGGGTGATGAGCCGGACGCAGGCCAAGAAGCTGGTGACGCTGGACGAGCATATTGCCGACACGGCGGGCGTCGAATGCCGCAAGGACGAAGGCGTGATCGACGAGACGCCGCGGGCGTACAAGCCGATCGAGGCGGTGATGGCGGCGCAGGCCGATCTGGTCGAGATCGTCCATACGCTGAAACAGGTGGTGTGCGTGAAGGGGTGAAGCGGCGAAACAGCGACAGGCCGGGGGCCTGTCGCCGCCGCTTCACCGGCCGCGCGAGCGGCCGGAAGGGGAGCCGTGCCGCTTTTGGAGGATGGGATGGAAGGAATACTGACGTGCCGTGCCTGTGGCGCGGCGTTGAGCGGGATGCTGACGATCCTGTCGACCAAGGACCCGGCGGTGACGGTGCCCGACCATCGCGACGGTGAGCCGTTCGGTCCGCCGGGCGTGGCGTACAAGTCGTGGGAGCCGCTCGCCAAGGCGTTCGAGGGGCCGCCGGTGCCGTTGCAGTTCGTTCCGCAATTCTGGCTCAATCCGGAGGACGTTGCCGGGCGGGTGCGGGATACGACGAACCGCTGTCGATTGAACGGATGTTGCGGCCTCGATGGAATGAATGGACCCAACCAGCAATGCGCTTGTGGAGCCGAGGTCGGCACGCTGCAAAGTGATTGTTGGACCGCGCATATCTTCGTGCCCGAACCGGACGCGACCGAGTGGTGCGATGGGTGAGGGCCGCTCGGTGGCCCGCGCCGTACCCCCGCGCAGGCGGGGGGCCAGAGCCAAACGCGATGGCCGGTATGCGTGGCTCTGGATCCCCGCCTGCGCGGGGATACGGCCAAGACGGGGATTTCAAGTTTCGCAGCGGAGTCCTGCGGAAAGGAACGAACGATGACGACGATCGAGACTGCCATTCCCGCCGACGTGCGGGCCGGGATCGCCGCGCGCCTCGCTGCGGTCGAGGCGCAGGAAGGCGTGCGGCTGCTGTTCGCGGTCGAATCGGGGTCGCGGGCGTGGGGGTTTCCCTCGCCCGACAGCGATTATGACGTGCGCTTCGTCTATGTCCGGCCGCGCGACTGGTATCTGTCGTTGAAGGCCGGGCGCGACGTGATCGAGGCGCCGATCGTCGATGACATCGATCTGAACGGGTGGGATGTGCGCAAGGCGCTGGGGCTGTTGCTCAAGTCGAATGCGATCCTGGGCGAGTGGATCGGGAGTCCGATCCGGTATCGCGCCGACGATCCAGTTGTGGCGGACCTCGCCGCGCTGGCGGAGGCGGTGTGCGATCCCCATGCCGTGGCGTGCCATTATGCGAAGCTGGGGCGGACGGCTGCAGGGACGTGGCTGGCGGGCGACGGGGAGGTGGCGGTGAAGCGCTATTTCTACGCGCTGCGGCCGGCGCTGGCGATCCGGTGGATGCGGGCGCATGCCGGTGCGCGGCCGCCGATGGACCTGCCGTCGCTGCTGGCGGGCGTGCGGCTTGACGATGCGCTGGTCGAGGCGATCGGGCGGCTGGTCGCGGCGAAGGCGGCGACCGCCGAGCAGGGCGCGGTGGCGCGACATGCCGCGCTCGACGCGATGATCCGCGACGAGTTGGCGCGGGCGGACGATATTCCCGCGCGGGTCGTGGACGGTCTGGCGCAGGCGGATGCGCTGTTTCTGGAACTGGTGAACCGATGATCGAGATCGATGGCAGCGAGGGCGAAGGCGGGGGGCAGGTGGTGCGCAATGCGTGCGCGCTGTCGCTCGTCACCGGTGAAGCGGTGCGGATTTTCAACGTGCGCGGGGGGCGGAGCAAGCCGGGGCTGATGCGCCAGCATGTCACCGCGATCGAGGCGGCGTGTACCATCGGTGGCGGGGTGTGCGACGGGCTGCACGTCGGATCGTCCGAGGTGAAATTCTGGCCGGGCAAGGTGGTGCCGGGCGAGTATCGCTTCGCGGTGGGGACGGCGGGGTCGACCGGGCTGGTGTTGCAGACGGTGTTGCTGCCGCTGTTGCTGGCCGATGCGCCGTCGACGCTGGTGCTGGAGGGGGGCACGCACAACATGCTGGCGCCGCCGTTCGAGTTCATTGAGCGGTGCTTCCTGCCGGTGGTGCGGGCGATGGGCGGGCATGTCGCGGTGCGGCTGGTGCGGCATGGCTTCTATCCGCGCGGCGGCGGGCGGATCGAGGTGATCGTCGCGCCGTCGCGGCTGACCCCGATCGAGCGGGTGGCGCGCGGGGAACTGACCGGCGTGTCGGCGTGCGCGCTGTTCGCCGGGCTGCCGTTCGACATCGCCGGGCGCGAGATCGCCGTGGTGCGCGACAGTCTGGGCTGGTCGGAGCGCGAGTGTTTCGTGCGCGAGCTGCCGGTGGATCAGGGGCCGGGCAATATCCTGCTGCTCGAAGCCAATTTCGAGCACGGGACCGAGATCGTCAGCGGCTTCGCGCAACTGGGGGTGCGCGCGGAAAAGGTCGCCAAGACGGCGGTGGGGCGGATGCGCGGCTATCTGGCGAGCGATGCGTTCGCCGGGCCGTATCTGGCCGACCAGTTGCTGTTGCCGATGGCGCTGGCGGGCGGGGGCGTGTTCACCACCGTCCGGCCGAGCGAGCATGCGCGCACGGCGGCGGCGGTGATCGAGCGGTTCACCGGGCGGCGGACGCGGTTCGATCCGGTGGAAAAAGGGGTTCACTGCGTAACGATCGGCTGATTGCGCGGGCGGTGACACCATGCTAGGTCGCCGCCCGAACCCGGTCCACAGGACGCGGGCGAATCGGAGACATGCCTTGTTCGACCTTGCCGCCCTGCGCGGTGCCCGGGTCGGCGGTCTCCGGCCTTTCGCATAGCGCGTCGACTGACGCTGCGACGGGCCGGCATCCGCCACCGTCGCACCTGAACCCCTATCGTCAGGAATGCCGTCGACGTGCGCCCTTCGTGCGTGCGCCCGACGCGATGCGACATGTGGAATCGACATGGATGAACTGAATATCGTCCGGGGCCTGATGCTCCGGGCGGCGGGAACGCTTGGCGCAACCGCACCGCTGGTGAAAGCGCTGCTGGAATGGGCGCAGCCGCATGGGAGCTGGCTGGTGCCCGGCCATGCAGGCAAGCTGAAATGGAAGGCGTTGCGTGCGACGCTGGAGGAACCGGTCGTGACGCCGTTGCGCGCCCCCGCGCTTGAGCTGGCGCGGACGGTCGCGCATCTGCTGGCGTTGCCGCCGGTGGATGCCGAACTGCTGCGGTTGATGGTCGCGTGCGACCGGTTGCCGCGCACGGCGGCGCTGGCGCGACTGCTCGACCGGCAGGGGCGGGGCCTGCCGCAATTGCTGGGCGAGATGGCGGGGGCCGAGGGCAGCGATGCCGATCGGGTCGCGCGGCGCGGGACGCTTGCCCGGCTGGGGCTGGCGAGCTTCCATATCAATCGCGATGGTGGTGCCGAGATCGACATTGCGTGGACGATGAAGCGGCTGCTCGACCGCGCGCCCGCCGACGATGCCGGGGTGCTCGACCTGCTGGTCGGCCCGCGACAGGCGGCGACGCTGGGCATGGAGGCGTTCGGGCATATCGGCGAGGTCGGTTTCCTCGTCCGGCTGCTGCGTGGCGCGCTTGCGGCGAAGGCCGCCGGGGTCAACATCCTGATCCACGGGCCGCCGGGCACCGGCAAGACCGAACTGGCGCGCACGCTCGCGGCGGCGGCGGGCGCGGTGCTGCACGGCATCGGCGAGGCGGACGACGACGGCGAGGAGCCGAGCCGGTGGGACCGGGTGATGGCGCTGACCCTCGGCCAGAAGCTGCTGGCCAAGCGCGGCGACACAGTGCTGTTGTTCGACGAGATGGAGGACCTGATCGGCAATGCCAGCCCGTCGGCGGGCGGCGACTGGTTCCGCGCGCGCGAGGGGAGCAAGGTGTTCGTCAATCGGCTGCTGGAGGCCAATCCGGTGCCGGTGGTGTGGACGACCAACGCGATCGGCAATGTCGACGCGGCGATCCTACGGCGGATGAGCTTCGTGCTGCGCATGGACCTGCCGTCGCGTGCCGCTGCGCTCGCGATGCTCGAACGGGTGGCGCGCGAGGAGGCGGTGGCGCCGGGGCCGGGGTTCGCCACGTTGCTCCATGCGGCACCCGAGGCGGCGACGGTGCTGCGCGTCGCGGCACGGGCGGGCAAGCTGGCGGGCGAGGCCGATGGCGGGAGCGTCGCGGCCGAGGCACTGGTGCGGGCGCTCCGGGGTGGCACGCTGCCGCATCCGGGGCCGGACGGGTTCGACCTCGACCTGTTCGAGAGCGACCGGCCGATCGAACCGTTGTTCGCGGCGATGGCAGGAGAGGGGGCGAGCGACGTCTCGCTGTTGCTGACCGGGCCGCCCGGCACCGGCAAGACCGCGTTCGCCCATCATCTGGCGCGCGCGCTCGACCGGCCGCTGCTGGTCAAGCGCGCGTCGGACCTGTTGTCGAAATGGGTCGGCCAGACCGAGGCGCAGATCGCCGAGGCCTTTGCCGAGGCGCGGCGGCAAGAGGCGGTGTTGCTGTTCGACGAGGCGGATTCGCTGCTGTTCGATCGCACCACCGCGCGGAGTAGCTGGGAGGTGGGGCTGGTGAACGAACTGCTGACGTGGCTTGACCGGCATCCGTTGCCGGTGGTGGCGGCGACGAACCACGAGGCGAAGCTCGACCCGGCGACGCTCAGACGGTTCGTCTTCAAGCTGCGACTGGGGCCGCTTGGTGCCGCGCGGGCGAAAGCGGCGTTCGCGCGGTTCTTTGGGGAAACGGCCCCGGCGGCGCTGGGCGAGGTCGAGGGGCTGACGCCGGGCGACTTCGCGGTGGTGGCGCGGCAGTTGCGCCACTGGCCGGCGGCGGACGCGGGGGAGCTGGTCGAGCGGTTGCGGCGGGAGGTGGCGGTGAAACCGGCGCGGTCGGCGCGGGTGGGGTTTTGAGGGGAGGCTCCTTCGCCGGCCGGGCGAGCGGGTCGAGTTTATCCCTCTGCCATAGGGCCATCGACCTTCACGCTCCCATCGTCACCCCGGACTTGTTCCGGGGTCCACCTGGCCCCAAACGCTGTCGATACAGCTTCAAGGCGCACCGATTGCCGCGTCGTGGACCCCGGAACAGGTCCGGGGTGACGAAAGGGATAGCTGTTTCGGCCGAAAATGACGAAGATCGGCCCGCAATGCTGAATGTCGATCCCGCCTAAAGCGTCGCCCCAGCGAAGGCTGGGGCATCAAGCGGTTCCTGTCGTGCCCTGTACCCGGAGATCCCAGCCTTCGCTGGGATGACGTTTGGTTCGGGGTGGATGGATCGGTCGGTCGCCTGCCCGATCTGCTCCCCTCCNGGGCCCTGCCCGAGAGTAAACGTGCGCGCTTCACAACCGGCCGACCCACCCCCAACCCCTCCCTTCCAGGGAGGGGAGCAGGGTTTGCGGGTCCTTCGTTGAATATCGATCCGGCTGACCCATCCCCGGCCCGGCCCTTTCAGTGAGGGAGCGGTAGACAGCGCTGGCGTCGCGGCTCGGCCCGGCGCAGCATGGCGCGGCAATCATCAAGGGAATCCATGCCGATGCCGATCACGCCGCCCGACGACTCGCTCTGGCTGTACCTTGGTGCCGATGCCGCCGGTGGCGATGACCCGACGCTCGACCTGTCGGCGGCGGCGCGGCATGGCGATACGCTGTTCCTCGGCAGCGACGAGGGGGTCAGCCTCGAACGGCTGGCGCGGGGCGACGACGGGTGGAGTGGGCACCAGCGTATCGTGCTGGGCGATATATTGCCCCTCGACACCTCGGGCGAGGCGGACATCGAGGGGCTGGCGGAGGACGACGGCTGGCTGTGGGTGCTGGGGTCGCACGCGCGGACCCGGCCCAAGATCGGCAAGGCGGGCGACGACCGGATCGACCTCACGGCGTTCGCCGGGTTGAAGGATACCAGACCGCGTTGCGTGCTGGCGCGGTTGCCGCTGGCGCCCGACCCGGAGGCGCCGGGGCTGGTGCTGCCGGTCGCCGCCTATGCCGACCGGCGCGCGGGGATGCTGCGCCAGACGAAGCGTGGCAACCGGTTGGCGGCGATGATGGCGCGCGACGTGCTGCTCAAGCCCTTCACCAAGATCGCGTCGAAGGAGGGCGGGGTCGATCTGGAGGGGATCGCGGTCGCGGGCAACCGGGTGGCGATCGGCATGCGCGGGCCGGTGATCCAGAACTATGCGGTGCTGCTGGAGTTCGAGGCGGTGTTCAAGAAGACCGGGCGGATGACGATCCCCGGACCGTTGCACAAGCGGGTGCTCGACCTGAACGGCCTCGCCATCCGCGACCTGAAGCGCGACCGGGCCGACCTGTTGATTTTGGCGGGGCCGACGACCGGGCTGGACGGGCCGTGCGCGGTGTATCGCTGGGCCGACTGGCTGGGCGATCCGGCGCGCGACGACCAGCGCGTCCGGCGGCACCGGCCCGAGCGGATCATCGAGCTGCCGTACGGGATCGGCGACGATCATCCCGAGGGGCTGGTGTTGCTCGACGGGGCGGAGGGCGCGCGCGATCTGGTGGTGGTGTGCGACAGTCCGGCGAAGGAGCGGCTGGACAAGGCGCGGCGCGGGGTGCGGTGCGACCGGTTCCGGCTGCGGTAGGGGCGCAATAGGTCGAACTGCCGGCTTGTGGTGACGTTCTGTCTGCTCCCCTCCCTGACAAGGGAGGGGTTGGGGGTGGGTTGGTCGGTTGTGGGGCGGTTGCGGTTCCTCTCGGGCCTACCCACCCCCGGCCCCTCCCTTGTCAGGGAGGGGAGAGGCTGTGAACC
>NZ_LMKU01000006.1:82538-88797 GCF_001421635.1 Sphingomonas sp. Leaf25 | reverse complement strand
CCTGCCCCAATCCCCCGCCATACCGTAACGGTAATCGCACGAACGATTACTCATACTTTTCCCATTGCACCTGTTCGAATTTCTCCGTATTTGTCCGAGTATATCGAAGCCGCCAACGGCTCGAGGCAGGGAGAGGGAAATGGGTTTCAGACCGATCATTCTGGCATCGGCATCGTCGCTGTCGCTGCTGTGTGCGCCGGCGCTGGCGCAGACCACGCAAGGGGCGAATACGCCCGATGGCATCGGCGCCCCGCTCGGCACGCCGACCGATGCGCCCGAACAGTCATCCGATGGCACCCCGGCGCGCGAGGCGACCCCCGACAGCGAGGACGAGATCGTCGTCACCGGCGTGCGCGCGTCGATCCTCGGCGCGCTGAACGTCAAGCGCAACGCGACGCAGGTGGTCGATTCGATCGTCGCCGAGGATGTCGGCAAGCTGCCCGACAACAACGTCATCGAGGCGTTGCAGCGCGTGACCGGCGTGCAGGTGACGAACCGTGCCGGCGGCGAGGCGGCGGGCATCTCGATCCGCGGCCTGCCCGATGCGCTGACCACGATGAACGGGCGCAACATCTTCACCGCGTCGGGACAGGCGTTCGCGCTGGCCGATATTCCGGCGAACCTCGTCAAGCGGATCGACGTGTACAAGACGCGCGCGGCCGACCAGATCGAAACCGGCATCGCCGGGCAGATCGACGTGTTCACCAGGCGGCCGTTCGATTTCGACGGCTTCGCGCTGTCGGGCGTGGCGCGCGGCATCTACAACGAACAGGCCGATACGTTTAACCCCAACGTCTCGGGCCTCATCAGCAACCGCTGGGAAACCGGGATCGGCGACATCGGCGTGCTGGTCAGCGGCAGCTATGCGCGGACCAAGTACCGCGACATGAGCGTGACGTCGGGCGCGATGGTGCCGTTCGTCACCCAGAATCCGCCGCCGGGCTTCGTGCCGTTGCAGCGCGTGTTCCCCGAATCCGGCGCATGGCAGCCGGGCACCGAGCGCGGGCTGCCGACCGCCGCCGGTTCGACCTTCCTGCTCGGCGGGCGGCAGGTGCCCTATTATCTGTCGCGCGACGCGGTGTTCAGCCCCGATGTCGCCGGCACGCGCGAACGCCCGGCGGTGAGCGCGGCGGTGCAATGGTCGCCCAGCAGCGATGCGACCTACACCGCCGAATTCTTCTGGAACCAGTTCAAGTCGACGACGCAGAACAGCCTGTTCTTCAGCTTCGTCGACTGGTGGGGGGCGCTCGGCACCAATCCCGGCTCGACGATCGAGCTGTATCCCGACACCAACATCATCAAGGCGCGCTCGGTCGGCGACGTGTTCGGCTTCAACAGCGGCGACTATACCCGCTCGAAGACCGACAGCTTCGTCTATGCGCTGAACGGCGACTGGAAGGTGGGCGACAATGCGCGCGTCACCGCCGACCTGTCGTATCAGAACAGCCAGTTCGACACGCAATTCCTCGCGATGCGGCTGACCCGCGTGGCGCGGCGGATCGACGTCGACTTCAATACCCGCAACGGCATCCCGTCGTACAATTTCGACAACAACGACCTGCTGGTCGATCCGACCCAGTGGGACGTCGGCGAATTCTATGACAATGCCAACCGGTCGAAGGGCGATGCGATCACGCTGCACCTCGACGGCGAGAACCGCTGGGACAACGGTTTCCTGCGCCGGGTGAAGGCGGGCATCCGCGTCGACAGCCGCAACGCGATGGATTCGGTGCGCACGCAGGACGCGCCGGGGCTGGGCCGCAAGCTGTCGACGCTCGATCCCGGGCTGCAACTGGTCAACAAGGACTTTTTCCAGGGGCGCGCGAGCGTGCCGACGTCGTGGCTGGTGCCCAACGGGACCTATATCTACGACAATGTCGACGCGATCCGGCAATTGTATCGCGGGTCGGTCGACCCCGGCATCCAGTTGTCGGACCAGTTGAAGATGATCGACGTGTTCGACATCAACGAGATCACGATGACCGCCTATGCGATGGCCGACGGGCAGTTCGACCTGTTCGGGCGGCCGTTCCACGTTCAGGCGGGCGTGCGCTATGTCGATGTCGATACCGATCTGGTGTTCACCGACCGGCTGAGCGGTGCCGTGACCGGCGCGTCGCAGGGCACCACCCGCTTCCTGCCCAGCGCCACGCTGCGCTGGGAGATCACCGACAATTTCCGGGTCCGCTTCAACTATGGCGAGACGCTGCGCCGGCCGGGGTTCGCCGACCTGAACCCCAATTTCAACCTGACCGGCGACCTGACCAGCATCGGGCGCGGCAGCGGCAGCGCGGGCAATCCGGGGCTGCGGCCGACCGTCGCCAAGAACTACGACTTTTCGACCGAATGGTATTTCGAACGCAACAGCGCGCTGTATGCCACGCTGTTCCGGCGCGAGATCGACGGGCTGGTCGTGCCGCTGACCTCGGTGCTGACGATCCCCAATTCGGGGCTGAACACCAATGTCTTCGCGGTCACGCGGCCGGAGAATGCCTCGAACGGCGTGCTGAAGGGGGCGGAACTGGGGCTGACCTATTTCCCGACCTATCTGCCCTCGATCCTCGACGGGTTCGGATTTCAGGGGAGCCTGACGCTGCTCGATTCGAAGCAGAACATTCCGCTGACCGACGGGTCGGGCAATGTGACCGGCGAGACGGAGTCGGCGTTCTTCGGCGTCTCCGACCTGTCGTTCAACACCACGCTGGCGTATGAAAAGGGCGGTCTTGGTGCGCGCCTCTCCTATGTGTGGCGCAAGGAGTTCCTCGCCAACAACGAGGCGCGGCTGTTCGCCAACCCGATCGGCGTGTGGCGGCGGCCGGAGAGCAGCCTCGATTTCCAGCTCACCTACGGCATCACCGACCGGCTGGGGCTGACGCTCGACGCGGTCAACCTGACCAGCCAGACGCAGCAGAATTACTACCGGTTCGAGGATGCGGGCAACGCCGACCAGTTCAACCTGGGCACGACGTTGCTGTCGCGGACCTTCGCGGTGGGCCTGCGCTTCTCGCTCGACTGATCGGTGCCCGTGCGGGCGGCCGCTTGGCGCCGCCCGTTCGCCGATCCCCCTATTCTCGGAGTGATTCCATGATCCGGTCCACGCTTCCGCTCGCCGCGCTCGTCCTGCTCCTCGCCGGATGCAACGGCATCTCGGGCACCGATGCCAGCGGCAATATCTCGGCACCCGTCTATCCCGCGCCGACGCCGACCCCCACGCCGACTCCGACCGCCACCGCGACCCCGGTCGGCCTCGCGCTTACCGGCGATACGATGCCGGTCCATGATCCGGCGATCATCAAGGACGGCAACACCTATTACCTGTTCGCCACCGGCGCGGTCGGCGACCGCGAAGGGCTGCTCGCCACGCGCACCTCGACCGATCTGACCGGGTGGACGTGGCGCGGGGCGGCTTATACCGCGCTGCCGTCGTGGGCGACCACGGCGGTGCCGGGCACGACCGGCATCTGGGCGCCCGACATCGTCAAGCGCGGCGGCGAATATCGCCTGTATTATTCGGTATCGACTTTCGGGCGGAATCAGTCGGCGATCGGGCTGACCACCAACAGCGCCTTGAACCTGAATTCGCCCGCCGCCGGATGGAGCGACAAGGGCGCGGTAATCCAGTCGCAGACCACCGACAATTTCAACGCGATCGACCCCGCCGTGTTCACCGATGCCGACGGGCGCGAATGGATGGCGTTCGGCAGCTTCTGGAGCGGCATCAAGCTGATCCGGCTCGACCCCGCCACGGGCTTGCGGCTGGCGAGCGATCAGACGATCTATCCGCTGGCGAGCCGGCCCGCGCCGGGCGCGGTCGAGGCGCCGTTCGTCGTGCGGCGCGGCGAATATTATTACCTGTTCGCGTCGTTCGACGAATGCTGCAAGGGCGCGGACAGCACCTACAACACCGTCGTCGGCCGGTCCAAGACCGTGACCGGGCCGTATCTCGACAAGGCGGGCAAATCGATGCTCGACGGTGGCGGGTCGGCGGTGCTGGCGTCGGGCCGGGGGACGGGGGCGCGCTATGTCGGGCGGGGCCATGTCGCGGTGCTGCAGGAGGCGGCGGGCGATTACATCGTCTATCACGCCTATGACACGCAGCGGAACGGCGCGCCGACGTTGCAGGTGCAGAAGCTGAACTGGGACGCCGATGGCTGGCCGGTGGCGCAGTAGCATGCGCCCGCGCCGTATCCTCGCGGCGATCGCGCTGCTGGCGGCGGGGGCGCAGACCGCGCCGCCTGCCGCCGACATCCGCCCGGTCCACGATCCGGTGCTGATCCGCGAGGGGGCGACGTGGCACGTCTTTTCGACCGGCATCGGCAAGGACGGGCAGGGGCTGATCGCGGCGCGCACCTCCGCCGATCTGGTGACATGGGCACCGGGCACGCCGCCGTTCGCGAGCCTGCCCGAGTGGGCGGCGCGCGCCATTCCCGGCGCGCGCAACCTGTGGGCTCCCGACATATCGTTCGTGAACGGACGTTACCGGCTGTATTATTCGGTATCGACCTTCGGGTCGAACCGATCGGCGATCGGGCTGGCGACGACGCCGACGCTCGACCCCAAGCGGCCGGGCTATGGCTGGCGCGACGAGGGGATGGTGCTGCAATCGCGGCCGGGCGATGCGTATAACGCGATCGATCCGGCGTTCGTGGTCGATCGGCAGGGGCGGCACTGGCTGTCGTTCGGCAGCTTCTGGAGCGGGTTGAAGCTGGTCGAGCTGAACCCCGTGACCGGCAAGCCGCTGCGCCCCGCCGCCAAACCGCTGGCGCTCGCCAGCCGCCCGGTGCCCGCCGGCGCGCCGTCGATCATCGAGGCGCCCTATATCTTCCAGCGGGGCGGCTGGTACTGGCTGATCGCCAGCTACGACTATTGCTGCAAGGGCGTGAACAGCACCTATTATACTGTGATCGGCCGGTCGCGGACGATCGCCGGGCCGTATCGTGGCAAGGACGGTAGTTCGATGCTGGCGGGCGGCGGCACGTTGCTGCTGCGCGCCGATCTGGAGGAGAAGGGGCGGTTTCGCGGGCCGGGCCATGCCGGCCAGTATCGCGGGGCCGACGGTGTCGACCGCCTCGTCTACCATGCCTATGACAAGGAAAACGCCGGCGCGCCGACCCTGCGGATCGCGACCCTGCACTGGGGTGCGGACGGCTGGCCGGTGGCCCGGCCCCAAGGAGAGTGACCATGACCCTATCGCTTACCCGCCGCTCTGTTCTGGGCGGCATGGCGGCAAGCGCCGCGCTGCCCGCGTTCGCGCAGCGGCGCTCGACCCGGATCGTCAACCCGCTGGTGAAGAACCGCGCCGATGCGCAGGTGTTTCGCCACACCGACGGCTGGTATTATCTGACCGGATCGGTGCCTGAATATGACCGGCTGGTGCTGCGCCGGTCGCGCACCATCGCCGGGCTGACGACCGCGCCGGAAAAGGTGCTGTGGCGGCACGAGGCGAAGGGGCCGATGTCGGGGTTCCTGTGGGCGCCCGAGCTGCACCGAATCGACGGCAAATGGATCATGTATTTCGCCGCCGGTCCCAGCGGCGGCGGCGAGGACGTGTTCCGCATCCGCACCTATGCGGTAGTGTGTGATGGGGCCGATCCGATGACCGGCACATGGACCGTGCTCGGCCAGTTGCAGACGCCGTGGGACAGCTTCAACCTCGATTCGACCAGCTTCGTCCATCGCGGCACCCGCTATCTGGCATGGGCGCAGCGCGAACCGGGGATCGAGACGAATTCGAACCTGTATCTCGCACCGCTCGCCACGCCGCTGACGCTGGCGGCGAAGCCCGCCCGGCTGACCGTGCCGACGCTGCCGTGGGAAATCCGGGGGTACAAGGTGGCCGAGGCACCGGCGATCCTCGCGCGCAACGGGCGGCTGTTCCTGACCTATTCGGCGAGCGCGACCGATGCGCGCTATTGCCTGGGCATGCTGACCGCGCGCGATGATGCCGACATCATGGACCCCGCTGTCTGGACCAAGTCGCCTGAGCCGGTGATGAAGACGTCGGTCGAGCACAAGATTTTCGGGCCGGGCCACAACAGCTTCACCGTCGACGAGCGCGGGCGCGACATGCTGGTGTTCCATGCGCGCGATTACGAGAAGATCACCGGCGACCCGCTGTTCGATCCCAACCGGCATACGCGGGTGCAGCCGGTGCGGTACAATGGCGAGGGCGTGCCGCTGTTCGATCCGCCGGTAGCGAATGGGCCGCTGGTGTAGGGACGTTGCTCCCCGCCCTTGTCAGAGAGGGGAGCGCATTAGC
>NZ_LMKU01000006.1:0-82492 GCF_001421635.1 Sphingomonas sp. Leaf25 | reverse complement strand
CCCCGCACTGTTCAGGTCATGCCGGGGGCATGACCGACCCGAAACTCTTGTCAGGGAGGGGAGAGGGTCAGACGCCGGCTTCGGTCAGCGCGGCTAACTGTTCCTTGGTCAGTTCGAGCCGCCATGATCCCGCCAGTTCCTCCAGTTGGTCGACGCTGGTGGCGCTGGCGATCGGGGCGGTGACGCCTTCCTGTGCGGCGAGCCATGCCAAGGCGATCTGTGGCAGGGTCGCGCCGGTTTCCGCCGCGACCGTGTCCATCGCGGCGAGGACGTTCGCGCCCTTGCCGTCGAGCAGGTCGGCCATGCTGGACCCGCGCACGCTCTTGGTCAGGTCGTCCTTCGTGCGATACTTGCCGGTCAGGAAGCCGGCGGCGAGGCCGAAATAGGGGGCGACGCCGATGTTGTGTTCGACGCACAAGTTCTGAAGTTCGCCCTCATATTTCTTCCGGCTGACGAGGTTGTATTCGGGCTGGAGGACGTGGAAGCGCGGCAGCCCTTCGGCGGTGGCGAGGTCGAGCGCGGCCTTGAGGCGCATCGCCCCGAAGTTCGACGCGCCGAGCACGCCGATCTTGCCGGCGTCGATCAACCGGCCGAACGCGGCGAGATAGTCGGCCTGCGGCGTGTCGGTGTCGTCCTGATGCGCGTAATACAGGTCGATGCGGTCGGTGCCGAGCCGGGCGAGCGACGCTTCGGCGGCGGCGGCGATGCGGGCGGGGGCGAGCTTCTCGCCGCCGTCGCCCGGCAGCATCCCGACCTTGGTCGCGATCAGCACCCGGTCGCGCTTGCCCGACGCCTTGAGCCATTCCCCAAGGATCGTTTCCGATTCGCCACCCTTGTGTCCATCGACCCATGCCGAATAGACGTCGGCGGTGTCGATCATCGTGCCGCCCAGATCGACGAAGGCGTCGAGGATGCGGAAGCTCTGGTCGCGGTCGATCGTCCAGCCGAACACGTTGCCGCCGAGGATCAGCGGCGGGGTGGCGAGATCGGTCGCGCCCAGCGTGCGCGGCGGCAGGTCGGTCATGGTGTTTCCTTAGGTTGGGCCACCGTGTCGGGAGCCAGCGCATTGGCGTCGAGCATCGCCGCCGCGTCGTTGAGCGCGGCCGCCTCGCTCTGCGTCACGCCGCCCGGCGCAGTATCCTCGTCGCTGCCGCTACAGGCCGCGAGGAGGAGCAGGGCGGGGAGGGCGAGGGTGGCGGTGCGGGGCATCAGGCATCTCCAAACGAAAAAGGCCGCGTCCCGTTGCACGGGGCGCGGCCTTGTCGTCTAGTGCAGGTCGTGGATCAGCGCTGCATCTCGCGGCCGGTCTGTTCCAGTTCCTCGCCCGCTTCGCGCTGCGCGCGATCGGTGGCGTTGTCGATGCGGTCGCCCGCACGGTCGGCGGCGGCACCGGCGCGGTCGGCGGCGTTGTCGAGCTTGTCGCCGGCGCGGTCGGCGGCGTTCTCGGCGGCACCAAAGGCGCGGTCGCCGGCGGCCTGCACGTCGTCGACGGCTTCGCCGACGGTCGAGTTCACGTCGGCGGCGACGGCATCGGCGGCTTCACCGGTTTCGTTCTGGGCTTTCTGGCTGCAGGCCCCGACCGAGAAGGCAGCGATAGCGAGCGGCAGGAGGAACAGCTTTTTCATGATTGGCCCTTTCTTGATCCCATGATCCGCCGCCTAACGCATGTTCGCGGCGCTGGTTTCATGAACGGAACGATGGCGTGGCGTGGCACTCCGCGATTGACCCCATATAAAGATTTCTTTATATGATGCGCCATGGTTCCGGCTCTCGACATCCTGCGCGCGGCGAGCGACGCCACCCGGCTGCGGGTGCTGACGCTGCTGCGCCATATGGAGCTGTCGGTCGGCGAACTGGCACAGGTGCTGGGGCAGAGCCAGCCGCGTGTCAGCCGCCATGTGAAGATCCTGTGCGATGCGGGCCTCGCGGTCCGGCGCAAGGAGGGAAGCTGGGTGTTCGTGGCGCTGGGCGCGCCGCCGGTGGTGGCGCCGCTCATCGGCGCGCTCGATAGCTGGCTGCCGCAGGGCGATGCGTGGCGCGTCGCCGATCTGGCGCGGCTGGCGGCGGTGCGTGCCGACCGGGCAAGTGCGGCGGCGGCGTGGTTCGAGGCGCATGCCGGCGAATGGGATGCGATCCGCTCGCTCCATGTCGCTGAGGAAGCGGTCGAGGCGGCGATGGCGCGCACGCTGGGGCAGGCGCGGCTTGGCCTGCTGGTCGACATCGGCACCGGGACCGGGCGGATGCTGGAGCTGTTCGCGCCGCAATCGGCCGCCGCGATCGGGATCGACCGCTCGTCGGAGATGCTGCGCCTCGCCCGCGCCAAGCTGACCGAACGCGGATTGGACCATGCCGAGCTGCGGCAGGCGGACTTGTACGCGCTGCCGATCGAGGATGGCGCGGCGGATGCGGCGGTGGTCCATCACGTACTGCATTTCGCGCAGCATCCCGGCGCCGCGATCGCCGAGGCGGCGCGGGTGCTGCGGCCGGGCGGGCGGTTGCTGATCTGCGACTTCGCGCCGCACGAGCGCGAGGAGTTGCGCTCGCGCGACGCGCATGCGCGGCTGGGCTTTTCCGACGAACAGATGCTGCGCTGGTTCGGCGACGGCGGGCTTGCCCCGGTGTCGATCGAGACGCTCGACGGGGCCGAACTGACGGTCAAACTATGGATGGGACGTCGCCTGGGCGACGTGCAAGAGGTGAAGGCGGCATGACTCCGACCATTTCCGATATGGAAGAAGCACGGCGCGCGCTCGACGCGCCGCTGTTCGCCGATCTGGCGGGCGACTGTTCGGTCAGCTTCGAGTTCTTTCCGCCCAAGAACGAGAAGATGGAAGCCGCGCTGTGGGAGACGGTGCGCGCATTGGAGCCGCTGGCGCCGAAGTTCGTCTCCGTCACCTATGGCGCGGGCGGATCGACCCGCGAGCGCACGCATGCGACGGTCGAGCGGATCGCGCGCGAGACGTCGATGCCTGCGGCTGCGCACCTGACCTGCGTCGAGGCGAGCCGTGCCGAGATCGACGAGGTCGCGCAGGCCTATTGGGCGGCGGGCGTGCGCCATATCGTGGCGCTGCGCGGCGATCCGCCGACGATGGGGCAGAAGTTCGTCGCGCACCCCGACGGCTATGAAAACGCCGCCGCGCTGGTGACGGGGTTGCAGAAGCTGCACCCGTTCGAGATTTCGGTCGCGGCCTATCCCGAATGCCATCCCGATTCCGAACATCAGGCGGCCGATCTCGACAACCTCAAGCGCAAGATCGACGCGGGGGCGATGCGGGCGATCACGCAGTTCTTCTTCACGCCCGAAGCATTCTTCCGCTTCCGCGACGCGGCGGCGGCGGCGGGGATCAACGCCGACCTCGTGCCGGGTATCCTGCCGGTGTCGAACGTGGGGCAGGTGCGCAAGTTTGCCGGCATGTGCGGTGCGGCGATCCCGCCATGGATGGACCGGCTGTTCGAGGGGCTGGACGATCACCCCGGCGCGCGCGCGCTGGTGGCGGCGACGGTCGCCGCCGAGATGTGCCGCAAGCTGTACGCCGGCGGCGTGCGCGACTTTCATTTCTACACGCTCAACCGCGCCGAACTGTCCTATGCGATCTGCCACCTGATGGGCCTGCGCCCGAAGGCGGCGGCGATCGCGGCGGCGGCGTGACGGGGGAACTGCCATGACCGATGCTCGTCAACGCCTGAACGAACAGGCCGCCAGCCGCGTCCTCATCACCGACGGCGCGTTCGGGACCGAGATCCAGAACTGGAAACTGTCCGAGGCCGATTATGCCGGCCAACTGACGCTCGGTCACGACCAGAAGGGCAACAACGACATATTGGCGATCACCAAGCCGGAAGTGCCCGAGACGATCACCCGCGCCTATCTCGACGCCGGGTCGGACATCGTGTCGACCAACACGTTCAGCGCGAACCTCATCAGCCAGGCGGACTATGGTGCCGAGGCGCTGGTCGCCGACATCAATATCCAGAGCGCGCGGATCGCCCGCCGCCTCGCCGACGACTATGCCGCGCGCGACGGGCGGCCGAGGTTCGTGGCCGGGGCGATCGGGCCGACCAACAAGACGCTGTCGCTGTCGCCCGACGTCAACGATCCGGGCTATCGCGAGATCGATTTCGATCACCTCAAGGCCGTCTATCGCGAACAGATCGACGCGCTGGTCGATGGCGGGATCGATTTCGTGTTGATCGAGACGGTGTTCGATACGCTGAACGCCAAGGCCGGCGTCATGGCGGCGATCGAGGCGGGGCAGGCGCTCGGCCGCGACCTGCCGATCATGTTGTCGATGACGCTGACCGACCTGTCGGGGCGCAACCTGTCGGGGCACACCGTCGAGGCGTTCTGGCATGCGGTGCGCCATGCGCGGCCGGTGACGATCGGGCTGAACTGCTCGTTCGGCGCGGAGCAGTTGCGCCCGCACGTCAAGACGCTGAGCGAAATCTGCGACACGCTCATCATGGTCTATCCCAACGCCGGGCTGCCCAACGAACTGGGCGCCTATGACGAACTGCCGGCGACGACCGCGTCGCTGGTCGGCGACTGGGCCGATCACGGGCAGGTCAATATTCTCGGCGGCTGCTGCGGATCGACCCCGGCGCATATCAAGGCGATGGCCGAGCGGGTGCGCGGCGTGACCCCGCGCCGGGTGCCGAGCGTGCCGGTGCGGACGCGGCTCGCCGGATTGGAACCGTTCACGATGGCGGCGTGACCCATCTNNCTGTCCACGACCGTTGTGGCTCACAGCCCCTCTCCCCGGCCCTCTCCCCTGAAGGGGAGAGGGAGATTTTCGTACCCTATACCCTCTCCCCTGATGGGGAGAGGGGGAAGAAAGTGCCATGACCAACGCTTCGACCAATTTCGTCAACATCGGCGAACGCACCAACGTCACCGGATCGGCCCGCTTCAAGAAGCTGGTGATGGCCGGCGACTATGCCGCCGCGGTCGAGGTGGCGCTGCAACAGGTCGAGAGCGGGGCGCAGGTGCTCGACGTCAACATGGACGAGGGGCTGCTCGACGCGCACCACGCGATGACGACGTTCCTGAAGCTCATCCAGGCCGAGCCGGACATCGCGCGCATTCCGGTGATGGTCGACAGTTCCAAATGGGACGTGATCGAGGCGGGGCTGAAGTGCGTATCGGGCAAGCCGATCGTCAATTCGATCAGCATGAAGGAGGGCGAGGAAGCGTTCCTCCACCACGCGCGCATCTGCATGAACTATGGCGCGGCGGTCGTCGTGATGGCGTTCGACGAGGTCGGACAGGCCGATACCCAGGCGCGCAAGGTCGAGATCTGTTCGCGCGCCTACGACCTGCTGATGACGATCGGCTTTCCCCCTGAGGACATCATTTTCGACCCCAATATCTTCGCGGTGGCGACGGGGATCGAGGAGCATAACAACTACGGCGTCGACTTCATCGAGGCATGTCGGGAGATCAAGGCGCGCTGCCCGCATTGCCATATCTCGGGCGGGCTATCGAATCTGTCGTTCAGCTTCCGTGGCAACGAGCCGGTACGCCGCGCGATGCACTCGATCTTCCTCTATCACGCCATTCCTGCGGGCATGGACATGGGGATCGTCAACGCCGGGCAGCTCGACGTGTACGACACGATTGATACCGAGCTGCGGGTGGCGTGCGAGGACGTGATCCTCAACCGTGATCCGGGTGCCACCGACCGGCTGATCGCACTGGCCGAGAAGTACAAGGGCACCGACGCGGTGGCGGAGAAGGCGGCGGCCGAATGGCGCTCGCTGCCCGTCACCAAGCGGCTGGAATATGCGCTGGTCAAGGGCATCGACGCGCATGTCGTCGACGATACCGAGGAATGCCGGCAGCAGTTCGCCCGGCCGATCGAGGTGATCGAGGGGCCGTTGATGGACGGGATGAACGTGGTCGGCGACCTGTTCGGATCGGGCAAGATGTTCCTGCCGCAAGTCGTCAAGTCCGCCCGCGTGATGAAGAAGGCGGTCGCCCACCTGCTCCCCTTCATCGAGGCGGCGAAGGAGCCCGGCGCCAAGGGCAAGGGCAAGATCATCATGGCGACCGTCAAGGGCGATGTGCATGACATCGGCAAGAACATCGTCGGCGTCGTCCTGCAATGCAACGGCTTCGACGTGGTCGACCTGGGCGTGATGGTGCCGTGGACCCGCATCCTCGAAGCCGCGAACGAGAATGACGCCGACATGATCGGGCTGTCGGGGCTTATCACCCCCAGCCTCGACGAGATGGTGACGGTGGCCGAGGAGATGAAGCGCGCGGGGATGACGATGCCGTTGCTGATCGGCGGGGCGACCACGTCGAAGGTCCATACCGCGCTGCGCATCTCGCCGGCCTATGATGGCCCGATCGTCCATGTGCTCGACGCATCGCGCGCGGTCGGCGTGGCCACCACGCTGGTCAGCGACACCGGCCGCAACGCCTATGTCGCGCAGGTCGCCGCCGATTACGAAGCGGTGCGCGTGGCCCGCGCGGGCAAGGGGCAGAGCGAGCTGACCCCGCTCAGTGATGCGCGCGCCAACCGCTTCACGGCCGATTTCGCGCAGAAGCCGGGCGCGCCGGTGAAGCCCGGTCGCCATGTGTTCGACGACTGGGATCTGGCCGACCTGCGCGCCTATATCGACTGGACGCCGTTCTTCCGCGCATGGGAACTGGCGGGCAATTTCCCCGCGATCCTGACCGACAGCGTCGTCGGCGAGAGCGCGTCGTCGCTGTACGAAGACGCGCAGGCGATGCTCGACCAGATCATCGCCGAGAAGTGGCTGACCGCGAAGGGCGTGGCCGCGCTGTGGCATTGCCATGCACAGGGCGACGACGTGATCGTCGACGTGCCGGCCGAGCAGATCGAACCGGCGCTGGAGGCGGGGCGTGTCTCGCCGTTGTCGGGGGTGCCGCACGACTTCGCCACGCCGATGCAGACGACCCATGCCACCCACGCGATCCGCATGCCGTTCCTGCGCCAGCAGGTGAACAAGCGCGAGGGGCGCGCCAACATGTGCCTCGCCGATTTCGTCGATCCGGCGGGCGACTGGATGGGTGGCTTCGCGGTCGGCATCCATGGCATCGACCCGCACATCGCCCGGTTCAAGGCGGCGCACGACGATTATCAGGACATTCTCCTGAAAGCGCTGGCCGACCGGTTGGCCGAGGCATTCGCCGAACGGCTGCACCATCATGTCCGCACCGACCTGTGGGGCTATGCGCAGGGCGAGCAACTGACCAACGAGGCGATGATCCGCGAACAATATCGCGGCATCCGCCCCGCGCCGGGCTATCCGGCCTGCCCCGACCATAGCCAGAAGCCGATCCTGTTCGAGATGCTGGGCGCGACGCAGGGCACCGGCATCACCCTGACCGACAGTTTCGCGATGCTGCCGACGGCGGCGGTATCGGGGTTCTACTTCGGCCATCCCGACAGCGCCTATTTCGGCGTGGCGCGGATCGGACGCGATCAGCTTACCGACTATGCCGCGCGGCGCGGGGTGAGCGTGGAGCAGGCGGAGCGCTGGCTGCGGCCGAATCTGGATTGATCGACATTCCATCGGAACGTCGATGAATTGCTCCCCTCCCTGAAANGGGGGGGGGGGGGGGGGGGGTTGGTCTGCGAGGGAAGGCCAAGCGTTCCACAACCGGCCGACCCACCCCCGACCCCTCCCTTTCAGGGAGGGGAGAGCGGAAACGCCTTGTTGCATGACGAAGGGAGGCGTGGGCACGTTCGTTCAATCGAACCAAAGCCCGCCTCCGCCGTTACTGCCGGCAATGAAACGATATGTTGTAACTTCGCGCGCGGTGCGGCATAGCGATGCCATGCGTAGCACTGTCATCCGTCCGGCCGGAGTCGAGGGTCGTCTCGACCGTATCGGCATGGTGTTGTCCGGGTTGTGCGCGGTGCATTGCGTGTCCACCGTCATCCTGACGTTGCTGCTCGCCTCGGTCGGGGGGGCGTTGCTGCATCCCGCGATCCATGAAGTGGGCCTCGCCGTCGCCGTCGCGATTGGGGTGGTGGCGCTCGGCAGCGGCTATTGGCGCCATGGCCGCCGCCTGCCGACGCTGGTCGGCGGTCTGGGCCTGACGATCATGGCCGCCGCGCTGATGCTGCCGCATGGGCTGCCCGAGGCGCTGGCGACGATCGCCGGGGTGGCGCTGCTGGCGTTCGGCCACCATCTCAACCGCCGCGCCGCCTGATCGGCTTGCCGCGCGGTGCGGCCACGCTTATCTTGAGCGACATGGCGCATGAGCATCACGAACATAACGGCCCGGCATGGAACAAGGCCGCCGAGGCGGCGCTGATCCGCGCGGGCGAGCAGTGGACCGCGATGCGTGCCAGCATCTTCGACGTGCTGGCATCGTTCGACAAGCCGGCCTCGGCCTATGACATCGCCGACGCGGTATCGAAGGCGCAGGGGCGGCGGGTGGCGCCCAACAGCGTCTATCGCATCCTCGACCTGTTCGTGAACGCGAACCTCGCCCGGCGGGTGGAGAGCGCCAACGCCTATCTGGCGAACACCCATCCCGACTGCGTTCACGACTGCATCTTCCTCGTGTGCGACGCTTGCGGACAGACGACGCATATCGACGATGACAGCATCACCCGCAACGTCCGCTCGGCGGCTTGCGGCGCGGGATTCACGCCCATTCGCCCGGTGATCGAAGTACGCGGCACCTGTGCCCTGTGCAGTGCAGCATCGGCTGTCGCCTGAACCTGCACTGAACTTCCACAATAGTTTGTCCGGCAGCGCGCCCACGGCCAATCGACAGTCCGGTTGACCTGCGATACAGATGGTTGATGGCCGAACCTCTTCACACGCCGCTGCTCGACACCGTTCAGACGCCCGCCGACCTGCGCAAACTGCCCCCCGCCGACCTGCGGCAACTCGCCGACGAACTGCGGCAGGAGACGATCAGCGCGGTCGGCACGACCGGCGGCCATCTGGGGTCGGGGCTCGGCGTGGTCGAACTGACGGTGGCGATCCATTACGTGTTCGACACCCCGGCCGACCGGCTGGTGTGGGACGTCGGCCACCAATGCTATCCGCACAAGATCCTGACCGGGCGGCGGGACCGCATCCGCACGCTCAGGCAGGGCGGGGGTCTGTCGGGCTTCACCAAGCGGTCGGAGAGCGAATACGACCCGTTCGGCGCGGCGCATTCCTCCACCTCGATCTCGGCGGCGCTGGGCTTTGCCGTCGCCAACAAGATCGCGGGCACGCCCGGCAAGGGCATCGCGGTGATCGGCGACGGCGCGATGTCGGCGGGCATGGCCTATGAGGCGATGAACAACGCCGAACAGGCGGGCAACCGGCTGGTCGTGATCCTGAACGACAACGACATGTCGATCGCGCCGCCGGTGGGTGGCCTGTCGGCCTATCTGTCGCGCATCGTGTCGAGCCGCGAATTCCTCGGCATCCGCGAGGCGTTCAAGAAGCTGGCCCGCAAGCTGCCGCGCCCGCTGCACACCGCCGCGCGCAAGACCGACGAATTCGCCCGTGGCATGGCGACCGGCGGCACCTTGTTCGAGGAACTGGGCTTCTATTACGTCGGGCCGATCGACGGGCACAACCTCGACCATCTGATCCCGGTCCTCGAAAACGTCCGCGATGCCGAGGAAGGGCCGATCCTCGTCCATGTCGTGACCAAGAAGGGCAAGGGCTATGCGCCCGCCGAGGCGGCGGCCGACAAATATCACGGCGTCCAGAAGTTCGATGTCATCACCGGCACGCAGGTAAAGGCCCCCGCCGGCCCGCCGCAATATCAGAACGTGTTCGGTCACACCCTCTCCGCGCTGGCCGACAAGGATGACCGCATCTGCGCGATCACCGCCGCGATGCCGTCGGGCACCGGGCTCGACCGGTTCGCGAAGGACCATGGCGACCGGTTCTTCGACGTCGGCATCGCCGAGCAGCATGCCGTGACCTTTGCCGCCGGCCTTGCCGCGCAGGGGATGCGGCCGTTCTGCGCGATCTATTCGACGTTCCTGCAGCGCGCCTACGATCAGGTCGTCCACGACGTTTGTATCCAGAACCTGCCGGTGCGTTTCGCGATCGACCGCGCCGGGCTGGTCGGTGCGGACGGCGCGACCCATGCCGGCAGCTTCGACGTGACCTATCTCGCCACGCTGCCCAACATGGTGGTGATGGCGGCGGCGGACGAGGCGGAACTGGTCCACATGACCTATACCGCCGCCGAATATGACTTAGGCCCGATCGCGGTGCGCTATCCGCGCGGCAACGGCGTCGGCGTGGCGCTGCCCGAGGTCCCGCAGAAGCTGGAGATCGGCAAGGGCCGGCTGGTGCGCGAGGGGCACAAGGTCGCGATCCTGTCGCTCGGCACCCGCCTCGAAGAAGCGTTGAAGGCCGCCGACGCGCTGGAGGCCAAGGGGCTGTCGACAACGGTCGCCGACCTGCGCTTCGCTAAGCCGCTGGACGAGGCGATGATCCGCCGGTTGCTGACCAGCCACGAGGTGGCGGTGACGGTCGAGGAGAATGCCGTGGGTGGCCTCGGCGCGCATGTGCTGACCTTTGCCAGCGACAACGGGCTGATCGACGGCGGGTTGAAGCTGCGCACGATGCGCCTGCCCGACAGCTTCCAGGACCAGAACGCACCGGCGAAGCAATATGACGAGGCGGGGCTGAACGCGCCGCAGATCGTCGACACGGTGCTCTCCGCGCTGCGCTGGAACGACAGCGGGGTCGCCGAAGTCCGGGCATGACCGGCGGGCAGAAGGCCGCCGCGATCATCGCGCTGGTGGTGATCGCCATGCTCGCGTTCAACTGGTCGTTGTGGCGGCGGCTGAAGGCGGCGCAGGCGGAGCGGGCGGGCTGGAGCGTGGCCGATTTCGACGCGCAACTGGTGACGAACGGGGTGTCTGCGCAGGTGGCGGTGTTGGTGCGGGAGTTGGTGCAGCCGTATTACGGGGCGGATATCGCGCCGCATCCAGACGACGACTTTGCGCGGTTTCTGGCGGTCGACGAGGAAGAGATCGCCGATCTGGTCGAGATTGCCTGGGAACGGTTGGGACTGCCGTTGCCGGACAAGGCATCACCCGAAACGCTGCCGCGGATGAAGGACGTGCGCGATTTGGCCGACTATCTCCAGTCGATTGCCGATCGTCGCGGGACGTAAGTCGTACATTCGGGAGGCTGCTCGATGAAGGTCGAGAAGATCTGAGACACACTCGCCGTCCTGACTCCCCCTGATGTGGCCACGGCACTCGGGCTGCACGAAGGGGATGGCGTCGCGATCCAGTGGCTTTCCGAACCAAAGCGTCTCAGCGATGCGGAACTGGCGGCGCTATGGGCAAGCATGGACGAGTTGGTCCGCCCGTTTCCTCCGGGATACAAGTTCGATCGCGAGGAAGCGAACGCTCGGTAACGGCTTTGTCGTCGACATTGACTTCCGAGTTCGGCTGAAACGTCGAAATATTGTTCGCGCAGAGGCGCAGGGTACGCAGAGATGAAGCGGATGCGGAAGCGTTGCGGTTTTCCCGTGCCGTAAAAATAGCACCGACCCTCTCTGCGTCCTTCGCGTTCTCTGCGCGAAATCCTTGGTTCACGCGGAGGCGCGGAGGGGTTTCGCGGAGGTCATTCCGTCGCGTTTCTGCTTGATTCATCTGCATCGAACCGTCGCCCCAGCGAAGGCTGGGGCCTCTCGCGGCTCCTGCCCCGCATCAGCCCCGGGAGATCCCAGCCTTCGCTGGGATGACGTTTGTTTTAGGTGGTGCAGGGTGGACGGATCGGAATAAATCGAGACGCCGCCGCGTCCGAAATCCTCTTCGCGCCTTCGCGCCTCCGCGTGAACCCTACACCCCGTAATAGCGCTGCTGCATCGCATCGGTCGCGCTAACCGCCAGCACCGAGCGTGCTTCCGACGGCGCGCGGACGTGGCCGCGCCCGTCGCCCGAGGCGTCGATCACCCGGTCGAGCAACTCCTGCCCTTCCTCCCACCAGCCGATGCCGCTGGCGGCGTTCAGATGCCCCTGCGCGCCGGCGTCGACGAAGTGGCTGCCCCAATCGACCGCCATCGAATGCGCCCGCTCGATCGAAATCCACGGATCGTCGGTCGATGCGACGACGATCGACGGAAAAGGCAGCGGAATGCGCGGTGCGGGCGCGAAACCCTGCAACTCGATGGGCGCACCGGCGCGGTCAACATCGGCCGGCGCGACGAGCAGCGCACCCGCGACTGGCCAGCCATAGGGCTGTCCCGACAATTGCGCCCACCATGCGATCGCAAGGCAGCCGAGCGAATGGCCGGCGAGCACCACCGGGGCCTGCGCCTGACGGATCGCCTGGTCGAGCTTCGTCACCCACGCATTGCGCAGCGGCCGCGACCACAGTCCCAGTTCGACGCGCGCGGTGTCGGGCCGCGATTGTTCCCACAATGTCTGCCAATGCGACGGGCCGGAGCCATTGAGGCCCGGCACGGTCAGCACGGTCGGCGATCCGGCGGATAGACTGGAAAACTGGGCCATCGTCCTGCTCCTTGGCAACAACGGTGGAAGCCGGCACCCCTTGGCTTAGGGAGGATCGGGAGTCGGCTTCCGGCACTCAAGATATTCCCACTGTTCCAATAGGCAATAGCCCCGCCGACGAATCGAACGCGGCTTGCGGCCAGCCGAAAGCCGCGCCATGGACGCGCCATGGCCAAGCAGCGCGCAGACCAGCTCCTCGTCGATCGCGGCCTCGCCGAAAGCCGCACCCGCGCGCAGGCGCTGGTGATGGCGGGCCTCGTGTTCGTCGGCGATCGCAAGGTCGACAAGCCCGGACAGCAACTGTCGGACGACGTGGTGATCGACGTGCGCGGGCGCGATCATCCGTGGGTGTCGCGCGGCGGGATCAAGCTGGCGCACGGGCTCGACCGGTTCGGCTGGGACGTGACCGATGCCGTGGCGATCGACGTGGGATCGTCGACCGGTGGCTTTACCGACGTGCTGCTCACGCGCGGCGCGACGCGGGTCTATGCGGTCGACAGCGGCACCAACCAGCTTGCGTGGAAGCTGCGGCAGGACCCGCGCGTCATCGTCCACGAACAGTTGAGCGCGCGGCTGCTGACCGAAACGCACATCCCCGAACCCATCGATCTGGTGGTGTGCGACGCGAGCTTCATCGCGCTGGAAAAGGTGCTGGCCGTCCCGCTGACCTTCGTGCGCCCCGGCGGACGGTTGCTGGCGCTGGTCAAGCCGCAGTTCGAGGCGGGGCGCGGCGAAGTGGGCAAGGGCGGGGTGGTGCGCGATCCCGCCATCCATAGGCGGGTATGCGATGCGGTAGCCGCCTGGCTGACCGGCATCGGCTGGCGGGTCGAGGGGATCGATCCCAGTCCCATTACGGGACCCGAGGGGAACGTCGAGTTTCTCCTTGCGGCACATGCGCCCGCTACCGTTCCTTTGTCCGATATTGACGCACCCGATACACCGCGCCATGCGCCCTGAGCGTGTCGCCATGGCGGCGCGAACCGAAGGGGGTCGGGGATGAGCGAGATCGCATCGAAGGGGCAGTTGCGCGCGGGGTTCCTGCGCTGGGCGGTGGTAACGGTGCCGCTGATCCTGCTGCTGGGGTTCCTGTCAGGGCGGATGGTCCCGGTGGGGTCGGAGAACCGCTGGTATCAGTTGTTGACGCTGCCGGCGATGCGCCCGCCCGACTGGGCGTTCGGCGTGGTGTGGACCGCGCTCTACATCCTGATGGGGGTGTCGCTGGCGATGATCCTGAACGCGCGCGGCGCGCGCGGGCGGGGCAGCGCGATCGCGATCTTCGCGATCCAGATGGTGCTGAACCTTGCGTGGACCCCGCTGTTCTTCGGCGCGCATCAGGTGTCGGCGGCGCTGATCCTCCTCATCGTGCTGTTCGTCGCCGCGCTCATCACCACCATCGCCTTCGGGCGCATCCGGCCGCTCGCGGCGTGGCTGCTGGTGCCGTATCTGGCATGGCTGGTGATCGCGACCGCGCTCAACTGGCAGATCGACCGGGCGAACCCGGATGCGGAGGCCCTTGCGTCGCCGCCCGCCTCCACCCAAATCGACCTGTAGCATCGGGCGAAGCGTCGCCCGCCGATCCGAAGGAAGTTCCATGCAGTCCGACAACCGCCTGTTCGACGATTTCGCCAAGTTCGTGAACGGTGCCGCGGGCACGATCGCCGGCATGGCGCGTGAAGGCGAGGCCGCCGCGCGCGAGCGGGCCAAGACCTTTCTCGGCGGCATGGACTTCGTCAGCCGCGACGAGTTCGAGGTGGTGAAGGCGATGGCCGTTGCCGCGCGCGACGAGGCCGACACGCTGCGGGCCCGCCTCGACGCGCTGGAAGCGAAGCATGCGGCGGACGTTCCGGCGCCGGTCAGCTTCGACAAGGAACCGGGGGCGGGCGAGGGAGCGCTCTGATTCTTCCTGCGGGTTCGCGTGGGTCGATTTGATTCACGCGGAGGCGCGAAGAAGAAACAAGAGAGATTTTCACGCGGAGGCGCAGAGGCGCGGAGAGGTTCCGGGTGGGGCGGTCGTCACCCGCCCGGCGAAGCCCTTCATTTGCCGATCGGTGAGATGGAGAGCCGCTATCGCGGCGAGTCTGACCTCTCCGCGCCTCCGCGCCTCTGCGCGAACATTCCTTTTTCTCCGCAACCAGCCCAGCCCGCTGCCACTCGAAGCAGCGCGCAACACCTTCGGCAAACGCAACGCCTCCGCGTCTCCGCGCCTTCGCGTGAACCAAACTTCTTCCACCTTCTCGCCACGCCCGGTTTCGCGACCGCAAGATTCGTCCTACAGCACCCGCATGATGCTCGACGAAGTGGAAGAAGACGGCGACGACGCCGCACCGATCGATACGCTGGAGCGGTATTTCGCCGCCCACGGCTGGAAGAATGAACGCGACGCCGACGAGATCGTCGCGCAGGTGAAGGGAAGCTGGACCGAATTCGAGCTGCGCGCGATCTGGCGGGGCGAGGACGGGGTGCTGCAATTCCTTGCGCTGCCCGACGTGCGCGTGCCCGACGAGCGGCGCGCGGCGATGTACGAGACGATCGGTCTCATCAACGAACAGCTCTGGATCGGCCATTTCGAACTGTGGTCGTCGAGCGGCATCCTGTTGTTCCGCCATGCCGCGATGCTCGGCGACGAACCGCAACTGACGCTCGATCAGGCCGAGATGCTGGTCGATGCTGCGATCGACGAATGCGAGCGCTTCTATCCGGTGTTCCAGTTCGTGATGTGGGGCGGCAAGACCCCGAAGGAAGCCATCGCTGCCTCGATGATCGAGACGCAGGGCGAGGCGTGAGTACGGACGGCGGCGCGCTGTGGCTGATCGGCTGCGGCAATATGGGCGGGGCGATGCTCGCGCGCTGGCTGGCCGACGGGATCGATCCGACGCGGATCACCGTCGTCACCCGCTCGCCGCGCGCGCTGCCGCCGGGCGTCGCCCATGCGACGACGCTGCCCGAAGGGCCGCCGCCTGCCACCGTGATCCTCGCGATGAAGCCGCAGCAACTGGACGCGGTCACGGCGAGCTTCGCCCCGCGCATCGCCGGCACGCCGCTGCTGATCTCGATCCTTGCCGGGGTCGAGGAGGCGGCGCTGGCGCAGCGGTTCGACGTGGGCACGATCGTGCGCGCCATGCCCAACCTGCCGGTCGCGATCGGGCAGGGGGTGGTGGCGCTCCACAGCCACGGCACGAACGCACCGGCGCGCGACACCGCCGAGGCGCTGATGCGGCCGTTGGGACTCGTCGAGTGGATCGAGGATGCCGCGCTGTTCGATGCGGTAACGGCGCTGTCGGGCTGCGGGCCGGGGTTCGTGTTCCGCTTCGTCGACGCGCTTGCGGCCGCCGGGGCCGCGCTGGGGCTGCCCGCCGATCAGGCGCAGCGGCTCGCGCTGGCGACGGTGCGCGGATCGGCGACGATGGCGGCGGACGCCGACGTGTCGCCGGCGGTGCTGGCCGACCGGGTCGCCAGTCCGGGCGGATCGACGCGGCAGGGGCTGAACGTGCTCGACCACGACGATGCGCTCAAACGCCTGCTGGTCGAAACGCTGGCCGCGTCGGAGCGGCGCAATGCGGAGATGGCGGCGGCGGCGCGGGCATGATCCGCGCCTTGCTCCTTGCGCTGGCGTTGCTGGGCGCCGCGCCGGCATGGGCGCAGGGCGCGCCCGCCGACGTGCGCGAACGCCAGCGGGTATGCGCGGGCAAGGACGGCTGGAGCGATCCCGCGCCGCCGGTCCGTATTTACGGCAATACGTATGACGTCGGCACCTGCGGCATCACCGTGCTGCTATTGACCGGCCCGGCCGGCCATGTCGTGATCGACGCGGCCACGGCGCAGGCGGTGCCGTCGATTCTCGCCAACATCACCCGGCTGGGCTTCCGGCCGCGCGACGTGAAACTGCTGCTGATGAGCCACAGCCATGTCGACCACGCCGGCGGGCTGGCGGCGCTGCAACGCGCGACCGGCGCGAAGCTGATGGCGAGCGCCGCCGCGCGCGCGGTGCTGACCAGCGGGAAGGCGGCGACCGACGATCCGCAAAGGACGATCCTGACCCCGGTCGCGCGGGTGCCGGTGGCCGGCACGGTGGACGACGGGCAGACGCTGAGCGTCGGTCCCGTTCGCATTCTCGCCCATTCGACCCCCGGCCACGCGCCTGACGGGATGAGCTGGTCGTGGACCGCGTGCGAGGGTGGCAAATGCTACCGGATGGTCTTTGCCGACAGCCTGTCGGCGGTATCGGCCGACACCTATCGCTTCACCGACCACCCCGACTATGTCGCCCGCCTGCGCGGCAGCATCGGGCGGGTCGCGGCGCTGAAATGCGACATCCTGCTGACCCCGCATCCGGGAGCCAGCGACATGGGCGAGCGGCTGGCGAACCGGGGGATGCTGGCCGACCCGCGCGGCTGCACCAACTATGCCGCCGAAGCGATGGTGCGACTGGAAAGCCGGTTGCTGCGCGAGGCGAAGCCGGCGGAAGGCCGGACCCCGATCGCCGGCCCGACCGAACCCTTCTGCCCCGACCCGAAGACGCCGCTACCCATTGTCGCCGCGGTACTGTCGCCGGGAATCAAGTTCCGGGTCGAGCCGTCGCCACGCGAGGTGGTCGAGCGCGGAATCCATTATGCGTTCGATGCCCATTCGCCGCTATGGGCCCGGTTCGGCAAGGCACTGTGCGACCCGGATCGCTGGCTGCCCGTCGGGACGCCGCGTGGTCGCTACGCGGAAGTCGTCATCTTTCCCAAGGATCAGCCGGAAGGGCCCTATGTCACGCTGACCTATCCCAGCTCGGAAGACCCGATGGCACCGGTCCAAGCCACGCTCAACGGTCGACCGATGTTGCTGCCGCAGCCGCTGGTCCGGTGGATGCTCGACAGCATCGTCACAATGCGCCCGATCCCCGGCACCGGTCACTACTGACCTGCGACGGGAGATGTCCGATCAGGCGTCCGACATCTCCCCTCCCTGGCAAGGGAGGGGGCGGGGGTGGNGGGGGGGGGGGGGGGGGGGGTCGGCCGGTTGTCGAGCACGTCCCCTTCCTCGCTGACCGACCCACCCCCAGCCCCTCCCTTGTCAGGGAGGGGAGCAACTCGGCATAGTGGGACCTACCGCCCCAGCGCCGCCACCGCCGCCTTGTCGCCCGCCGGGATCAGCCCCTCCAGCACCGCCCAGAAGCCGCTGACCGCGTCCTGCCCCGCGCCCGAATAGGCGCGCGACAATTTGGCGTTGAGCATCTCGTACAGCCGCGCCTCCAGCGCCTGCCCCTCCGGCGTCAGTTTCAGCAGCCGCTGCCGCGCGTCGCGATCCCCCGCGCGGCTCTCGACCAGCCCGCGTTCGCTCAAGTCGCCCAGCACCCGGCCGAGCGACTGCTTGGTGATCGCCAGCAGCCGCAACAGGTCGCTGACCGACAGGTCGGGCCGCCTGGCGATGAAATACAGCGCGCGGTGATGCGCCCGGCCGAGCTTCTGGTCGGCCAGCGCCTCGTCGATCGTGCGGGTCAGGTGGCTGTAGCCGAAATAGAGCAGCTCGATCCCGCGCCGCACCTCCGCTTCGCGCAGGAACAGCGCCGATGCGGTCATCGGCTGGGCGGGCGAAATTGGGGCAGTCATGTTGACCTGTTGTGCCATCCGGCCTAACCCGCCGCAAGCATTGATCGATGAGGATGCCATGAGCCAGCCGACCTTCGCCTTCGAACCCCATGCCAACCCGGTGGAGGCGAGCGAGCGCGCGGCGCGGATCGTGAATCCCGGTTTCGGGCGGGTCTTTACCGATCACATGGCGACGATGCGCTGGTCGGACGACAAGGGCTGGCACGATGCGAAGATCACCGCGCGCGCGCCGATCATCATGGACCCGGCCGCCGCCGTCCTCCATTACGCGCAGGAGATTTTCGAGGGGTTGAAGGCGTACACGCTGCCCGACGGCGGCGTTGCGCTGTTCCGCCCCGAACAGAATGCGCGGCGGTTCCAGCGGTCGGCACGTCGCCTCGCCATGGCCGAGCTGCCGGAGGAACAGTTCCTCGCCTCGTGCCGCGATCTGGTGCTGGCGGAGCGCGACTGGATTCCGGGCGGGGAGGGCAGCGCGCTGTATCTGCGCCCGTTCATGATCGCGTCAGAGACGTTCCTCGGCGTGAAGCCGTCGGCCGAATATCTCTACTGCGTCATCGCCTCGGCGGTCGGCAACTACTGGCCGGGCGGCGCGAGGAGCGTGTCGCTATGGGTGTCGCGCGAGTTCACCCGCGCCGCGCCCGGCGGCACCGGCGATGCCAAGTGCGGCGGCAACTATGCCGCGAGCCTGCTCGCCCAGTCGGAGGCGATCAAGCAGGGCTGCGACCAGGTCGTGTTCCTCGACGCGGTCGAGCGCCGCTGGGTCGAGGAACTGGGCGGCATGAACATCTTCTTCGTGTTCGACGACGGCACGATGCTGACCCCGCCGCTGACCGGCACGATCCTGCCCGGCGTGACCCGCGACTCGATCCTGACGCTGGCGCGCGACGCCGGCATCGAGGTGCGCGAGGAACGCTATTCGATCGACCAGTGGCAGGCCGACGCCGCCAACGGCCGGCTGGTCGAGGCATTCGCCTGCGGCACGGCGGCGGTCGTCACCCCGATCGGCAAGGTGTCGTCGGCGGATTTCAGCTTCACCATCGGCGACGGCCAGCCGGGCGAGCGGACCCAGGCGCTGCTCAAGTCGCTGACCGACATCCAGCGCGGCCGCAGCAACGATCCGCATGGGTGGATGCAGCGGATCGGCTGATCCCGATAGCCCTCTCCCCGTCAGGGGAGAGGGTTGGGAGAGGGGAAGCGCAGGCCGCCGCTACCCCACCGCCCGCTTGTAATAATGGAACGGCAGGTAGCTCGCGACATGCTCCCAGCCCGCATCTTTCAGCCGCGCGGTATCGCTGCCGCTGCCGACGCGGCGGCAATATTCCCATTGCCGGTCGCTGGTGCGGAACGTCAGCGTCAGGATGCCGACGCCGGTCAATTCGTGTCCCCGCCGGCCTTCTTCGGCAAGAATGCGCATCTCGTTGAACGCGGTGGCACCGGTGCGGACGACTTCCGCTTCCGCCGTCGACGTATCGGTCGTCGTCAGCGCGCGGAAGCGCTGCTGCGCCGCCTGCTTGCTGATTCCCAGCACCTCGCCGATCTCGCTCCAGCTCATGTCGGCCCGCCTGGCGGCATCGATCCAGCGATGCAGCGTCAGCCGCGCCTCATCGGCGACGATATGCGCGGCGACGATCGCCTCGCCATAGCCGGCCTTGTCTTCGCCGCGGAACGGCGGCTCGCGCTCCGCCGCCCAGTCGAGCACGACTGCAGTGGTGCGCGTGCGCAACCGGTGTTCGTCGACAATATCCATGGCACGCTCCGTCAATGAAAGGCTGACGGAAAGTCAATCGATCATTGACGGAGATGCGTCAAGCGATTGTTGACGTTCTCACAACACCTCGAACAACCCTGCCGCACCCATGCCGCCGCCGACGCACATCGTCACCACCACATATTTCACCCCGCGCCGCTTGCCCTCGATCAGCGCATGGCCGGTCATCCGCGCGCCCGACATGCCATAGGGGTGGCCGATCGAAATCGCGCCGCCGTTGACGTTCAGCCGGTCGTCGGGGATGCCCAGCACGTCCTGGCAATGCAGCACCTGCACCGCGAACGCCTCGTTCAGCTCCCACAGGCCAATATCGTCCATGCCCAGCCCAAACCGTTCGAGCAACTTGGGCACCGCATAGACCGGGCCGATGCCCATCTCGTCGGGCTTGGTGCCCGCCACCGCCATGCCGACATAGCGGCCGAGCGGTTGCAGCCCGCGCTTGGCTGCCAGCGCTTCCTCCATCACGACGCAGGCTGACGATCCGTCGGACAACTGGCTGGCGTTGCCGGCGGTGATGACCGCCTGTTCGCCCATCACCGGTTTGAGCGACCGCAGCCCCTCGATCGTGGTGTCGGCGCGGTTGCCCTCGTCCCTGGTCAGCGTGATCTCGTGCGCCGAGACTTCCTTGGTCGCCTTGTCGATCACGTTCATCGTCGCGGTGACGGGGATCAGTTCGGCGTCGAACCGGCCGTTCGCCTGCGCCTCGGCGGTGCGCTGTTGCGAACGCAGCGCGTACTCGTCCTGCCGATCGCGCGAGATGCCATAGCGCTGCGCCACGATCTCGGCGGTCTGGAGCATCGGCATATAGATGTCACCGTGCATCGCCACCAGTTCGGGGTCGAACGCGACACGCATCTGCGGCGTCTGGACGAGGCTGATCGATTCGACCCCGCCCGCGACGCAGATGTCCATCCGGTCGTGGACCACCTGCTTGGCGGCGGTGGCGATCGCCATCAGCCCGCTGGCGCATTGTCGGTCGATCGACATGCCCGACACGCTGGTCGGCAGCCCGGCGCGCAAGGCCGCCATCCGCGCGATATTGCCCGCCTGATGCCCCTGTTGCAGCGCCGCGCCGAACAGCACGTCGTCGACCTCGGCTCCCTCTACCCCGGCGCGCTCGATCGCGGCGCGGATCGAATGGCTGGCGAGGGTCGGGGCGGGCAGGTTGTTGAACGCCCCGCGATAGGCGCGGCCGATCGGGGTACGGGCGGTCGAGACGATGACGGCGGAACGCATGGGGCAGGCTTCCTCTACGGATAGTTCTTGGCGGGACGCCGTTTGGCGCTCCTCTCCTGCCGCCGGGAATAGCCGGATCGTAGTGGCAAGCGCAAGCCGGTGCCGCACCCGTTACCCTAAAACTGCGGTTCACGCCGTATCTGTACCAAACCGATCCTTCTAAAAATGCCGAGGGTCTCGTGCTTCTGTACCATCCGAGTCGTCATCCCAGCGAAGGCTGGGATCTCCCGGTGCGTGTGGGTGACAAGAGCCGCGAGAGGCCCCAGCCTTCGCTGGGGCGACGGTTCGGGGCGGATGGATAAGCCCGACATTCTCACCCCGGATCGACGATCCGCCCGTCCGCCGCCGCCGTCAGGTTCACCTGCGTCGGATAGGCGATCTCGATCCCCTCGGCGGCCAGCCGGCGCAGGATGGCGAGGCCCACCGCCGTCCGTCCGTCATAAAAGGCGGCATAGTCGGCGCCGGGCGAATCGAAGATCACCTCGAAGTCGAGGCTCGACGCGCCGAAGCCGGTGAAGCCGCAGCGCACGAACTTGCGATCATTGGCCTCCACGACCTCGCGCAGCATCGCGGGCAGGCGCGCGCAGGTGTCGGCCGGGGTCTGATAGGTCACGCCGATCGCGAACACCGCGCGACGATGCTCGCGCCGGCTGTTGTTGATAATTTCCTTGTCGAGCAGGTTCTTGTTGCTGATGATCCGCTCTTCGCCGGTGATCGAGCGGATGCGCGTGGATTTCAGGCCGATCTCCTGAATCGATCCGTCGGTCTTGTCATAGCTGACGTTGTCGCCGCGCCGGAACGGCCGGTCGAAGATGATCGACAGCGCGGCGAACAGATCGGCGAAGATGCCCTGCGCCGCCAGACCGATGGCGATGCCGCCGACGCCGAGGCCGGCGACGAGGCCGGTGACGTTCACCCCCAGATTGTCGAGAACCACGATCAGCGCGATCGCGAACAGCGCGAAGGTGACGAGCAGCCGGATCAGCCCCATCGCCGATGCCAGCGCCTCGCCATGATAATGGTCGCTGGCGGTGCGCCGCTCGACGACGCCGAGGATCACCTCGCGCGCCCACACCGCCGCCTGGAACACCGATGCGACAGTGAACAGGAATTCGATGGTGTTGGTCACGGCGGGCGGTGCGCTGGCATAGCCGTCGACTAGCTTGGCGGCGAGCGTGACCATGAAGAACAGGCTGGTGCGCGACACCGCCTTGCCGACGATCCCGCCCCAGCCGGCGCGATCGTTCCGGCACAGCCTCAACGCCCAGCGGCGCACCATCAGCAGCACCAGCACGATGCCGGCGCCGACGCCCAGCGCGATCAGCACCTGCAACCACGTGTCGGCGATCCAGCGCGCACTGTCCTGAAATAACAGCCGCGCCTGTGCCTGCGCGCGGTCGGCGTTGAACGCGCGCTCGACGGTCGCGGCGGGGGTGGCGGTATTGGTCATGGAAACCCTTTCACGCGGCGCGGGGCGCGGCGTCCTTCGCTTCGAGCAGCGCGATCAGCCCGCGCTCGTGCGCGGACAGGTGTTTGGCCGCGCGCGGCAGTGCCAGCGTGGTGCGGAACGCGGCCTGTCCGTCCTTCGCCAGATCGACCAGCAACGGGTGGACATAGGATTTGCGCGCGATGGCGGGCGTGTTGCCCAGCGCCTCGACGACGGGTTCGAGCATCGCCTTCAGGCTGATGTCCACCTCCGCCTGCGCCAGCGCTTGAAACGCCAGTACGCTCGCCCCCCAGGTACGGAAATGCTTGGCGGTGAAATCGCCGCCCATCGCTTCGCGGATATAGGCGTTCACGTCGCTCGACGTCACCGCATGCGCCTCGCCGTCGTCGTCGATCCAGCGGAACAGATGCTGCCCCGGCAGGTCCTGAACCTTGCGCACGAAGCTGGCGAGCGAGCGGTCGGTGATGGTCAGCACGCGCAGCTTGCCCGACTTGGCGCGATACTGGAGCTTGAGCTTGGTGCCCGAGAGATGTGCGTGGCGTTTGCGCAGCGTCGTCGCGCCGTAGCTCTTGTTCTCGCGCGCATAGCCTTCGTTGCCGACGCGCACCCGCCCCAGATCGAGCAGCCGCACCACCGCCGCCACCGCGCGTTCGCGGCTGAGCTTGCGCGCCTTCAGGTCGCGCTCGACCGCACGACGCAGGGCGGGCAGGGCATGGCCGAACGCGGCGCAGCGGTCGTATTTCGCCAGCTCGCGCGCCTCGCGGAAATCATTGTGATAGCGATATTGCTTGCGGCCCTTCTCGTCCCAGCCAATCGCCTGGATATGGCCGGCGGGGTCGGGGCAATACCATGCGTCGCGATAGGCGGGGGGCAGGCCGATCGCGTTCAACCGCTCGATTTCGCCCGTGTCGGTGATCCGCTTGCCGTCGGGGTCGCAATATTCCCATCCCTTGCCGCGCCGGCGGCGAGTGATGCCCGGCGTCTCGCAATCGGAGAAAACGCATCCCGGCGCACAATCGATCGGTTCGGCGCTCTCGGCCATCGGCGTTCCCGTTTCAGCTCGTCGGATCAATGTTCGGCTCGTCGCTTCGTTCCGGGAACCCCGCCCGGACCAGCCTGTTGAGAGGCGGACTTACCCCTACGGAGACTGCCCCATGGCCGACCTCACCAATGCCCGCGTGCTGATCCTCGCGACCGACGGGTTCGAGGAATCCGAACTGTTCGATCCGCGTCAGGCGCTGCTCGACGCCGGCGCGCAGGTGACGCTCGCATCGATCAAGACCGATCCGATCCAGGGCGTCGTCAACGACAGCGAGAAGGCGCGGACGATCACCCCCGACCTGACGCTCGACGACGTCGACACCGAACAGTTCGACATGCTCCTCCTGCCCGGCGGCGTCGGCAACCCCGACAAGCTGCGGATCGAGGAACGCGCGGTCGAGATCGTCAGCGAGTTTATGGACGACGACAAGATCGTCGCCGCGATCTGCCACGCGCCGTGGCTGCTGGTCGAGGCCGACGTGGTCGACGGCCGCCGCGTGACGAGCTGGCCCTCGGTGCGCACCGACCTCGAAAACGCCGGGGCCGATGTGGTTGACGAGGAAGTGGTGATTGACGACAACCTCATCACCAGCCGCAAGCCCGACGACATTCCTGCCTTTTCGAAGGCGATCCTCGAGGCATTGGCGAGCGAGCTGGCCGAGGCGTGAGGGCCCGGCGCGGCGGTTCGCCGCCGCGCCCGACCACCAGGGCCGATTGACATTCGGTTCGCTGACGCGGAACGACGGTTCCATTCCGTTTCGTCACTCCCGCGAAGGCGGGAGTCCATATGCGCCAGCGTCGCGACTCCAGCCGAAACGTCAGCGGTTATGGATTCCCGCCTTCGCGGGAATGACCAAAATCCACGATTGTCCCTCAATGTCGAACGGTCCTAGTGCCGGCGTGTCGTCGGCGCTACGCTCCGGCGCATGCGCGATATGAAGACCGAGGCGGCGTTCCAGTCCTATCTCTTCCCCGGCGAACGAATCCGCTGGTCGGGTCGCCCCAAACAGGGGATCGCATTCGGTGAGAGGGACATTTTCCTGGTCCCGTTCTCGCTGCTATGGGGCGGGTTCGCGATCTTCTGGAACGTGATGGTATGGTCCGAACCGTTCGGCGGCGGTGATGGCGCGCCGCCGTTGTTCTTCCGGCTGTGGGGACTGCCGTTCCTGATTGTCGGCCTGTATTTGATCGCCGGCCGGTTCGTACACGACGCATGGCTGCGCAAGTCGCTGCGCTATGCCGTGTCCGACCAGCGCATTCTGATCCTGCGCAACCGCAAGTTCAGCTCGTTTGACATCGAACGGCTGCCACGCCTCGATCTCACCGAACACCGCGATGGGACGGGGACGATCGATTTCGGCCCTGCCAACATCTTCAGTGCCATGAACGGCATGGACTGGTGGGTTCCGGCGCTGAACCGCTCGGGGCAGTTCTTCCGCATCGCCGCCCCGCGCGAGGTCTATCGCCTCATTCGTGAACCGTGCGCCTGACCGGCACTCGCCCCAGCCCATTGACCCAGCGCTGCGCCGGCCGCTCGACGAAGCGGTAGAGCAGCCCCGACGCCACCACGACTGCCCCGAAATACGCCACCACCACGCCCCATGGCGCGGCGGCGGCATCGTTCACGAACAACAGCTTGAACACGAACCACATCGGGTAATGCGCCAGATAGGTCGCATAGCTGACCTCGCCCAGCCAATGCACCCAGCGCCCCTCCAGCATATTGCCCGGCCGCCCGGCGGTCAGCGCCAGCGCGAGGAGCAGCGCGGCGAAGCCCGCCGGCACCGCCACGCTCTCGCGCAGCCAGCCGAGGACCAACGCCACCAGCGCACCGCTTGCGACCAGCATCGCCACCACCGCCACTCCGCGCACGCCCCGCCACCGCTGCCACAATGCGGCGACCATCGCCCCCGCGCCGAACTCGCAGACGCAGCGCAGCACGCCGAACCGCCCGACGTCGCCGCCCAACCCGTTCTCGCCGTTCGCGGCCAGCACGACCGCCAGCACCGCCAGCATCGAAACGATCCCGCCGATCAGCGCCACCACCGGCCATCGCCGCCAGTCGACCATCACCGCCGCCACCGGAAACAGCAGATACGCCGCGAACTCCGCCGAGATCGACCACGCCGGATCGTTCCAAGCCAGCGTATGGCCGCCGCCCCAGCTCTGTACCAGCACGACATGCAGCGGCAGCGCCTCCCACGGAAACTGGTCCGCCACCGCGCGCCCGCTGAGCGCCAGCACGCCCGCCACCGCCACCGTTCCCACCAGCACGAACCAGTGTAGCGGCACGACCCGCGCCATCCGCTTGCGCAGGAACGGTCCCGCCGCCCGCCACCCCTCGGCGGCGAAGCGCGGGGCCCATGCCAGCGCGATGACGAAGCCCGACAGCAGAAAGAAGAAATCGACCGCGAGATAGCCCTTGTCGAGCACCGCCATCACCGGGGCCGGCACGCCGACCAGCGAATGGCGCAGGTGAAAGAACACCACCAACCACGCCGCGATCCCGCGCGCGCCGGTCAGCGCCTTCAACTCGCTCATGCCGGGACACGCGCCCGTCGCTGGATCGGCCGCCACGCGCCCTCTGCCCGCTTCCTCGCCAGATAGGTGTCGAGCCCGATCTGCGCGCCGATCAGCATGAACACGAACGGCTGGAACGCGATCGCGATGAAATTCGCGCCGAACAGATAGACGATATGCCCGTTCTGCAACGCCCCCGCCAGCGGTGCGATCCACCCCTCGCCGTCGCCGGGCTTCGCATAGCGCCGCCGCAGCACCTCCATGCGGAACAGCCCGCCAAGGTTGATCGACAGCCACAACAGCAACCCCGGCCAGCCCTGTTCGCCCAGCATCTCGAAATACGCGCTGTGGTACGCACGGCCCTTGTCGACCTCAAGGTCGCGGCGGACCGTCTGGTTGTTGCCCTGTCCGGTCACGGCGACCTTGTCATAGCGGATCTGGTTCTGGCGATACGCCTCGAACCCGCCGCCGAACGGGTGGTCCTTCACATAGTCGAGCGTCCACATCCACACCGCGATCCGCGTCGATGCCGACGCATCCGACTGATAGGTGCCGATCGTCTCCATCCGCTGCGTGAACGCGCTGGGCAGGAACGGCACCGCCATCACCGCCGCCGCGCCCGCCGCCATCAGATAGGTCAGCCGCCGCTTCACATCGCGCAGCATCAGCACGCCAAGCAGCCCGATGCACAGCAACCCCGTCCGGGTCGATGTGCCGACCGGGATCAGCAGGCATGAAAACACCAGTGCATAGCAGAATGCCCGCACCCGCCAGTCGGGGACATAGATCGTGCCGTATTTGCTGAACCACAGGATCAGCGGGATGATCGCGATCGCGACCGTGGAGATCGTCGACCCTTCGTACAGCCCGGCGTTGTTCGACACCATCAGGTTCAGTTCGCCGTATCCGCCGCCCGATCCCAGCGTCTTGATGCCGCCGACGATGATGATCGATGCGGCGGAGAGCACCATGAACAGCAGCAGCGATTCGATCCGCAACTTGGTGCGCAGCGTCAGCGGCAGGAAGATCGCGAAGGCCAGCGCCTTCCACACCCATTCCCATTTGAACTGCGCGTCGACCGGAAAATCGGCACCCTTGGTGGTCCACAGGCAATAGAGCAGCAGCGCCAGCATCAATCCCTGCCGCGGGGCGATGCGCGTATCGCGCTTGTCGTCGACCACCGCCCACGCCCCGATCGCGCACGCGGCGGCGATCAGCGAAATCTGGATCGAGTTGAGCAGCATGTACGTCAGCCGCTGCGGCGCGACGATGTCGATATAGACATAGGTCAGCACGAACACGAACGGCCGGCGAAACCCCATGCCGAACAGCGCGACCAGAAACGCGATGAACGCAAGGTCACGCACCGAAGCGGTCTTTCTTCCTGCGCTGCATCGACTCGACCTCACCCTCGCGGTCAAGGTCGTCGCGGCGCAGCAGCCGCCACACCGCATACAGCATCAGCACATGGGTAAGGCCCAGCGAGAAATTGTCGATCATCGGCCAGACCCTTCGCGTGTCGCGCCAGCCTTAGGCGACGGGGATTGATGCGACGTTAAGGGCGGGGGGGCGGCCCGTCACCCCCGGCCTTCCAGTCATCCCGGCGAAGGCCGGGATCCATGGTCACGAACCGCATCTAGAGAATCGCACAGGCCCGTATCCGTGGATTCCGGCCTGCGCCGGAATGACGAACCAGGCGGGCAACCTTGGAGCAGATCGACATTCAGCCGATTGCTAGGCTTTTTCGTCGTTCCCGCGCAGGCGGGCACCCATAGATGCAACGGGCCTGATTCGATCACCGGCGTCGGCGTGTATGGATTCCCGCCTGCGCGGGAACGACGCGGGGGGGGGGAGGGCAAGTTCCTCCTGCTGAAACGGAATGTCGACCCCGTCCGGCCACTACCCCCGAACGATCCCCAGATACGCATCGAGCACCGCCTGATTGGCGCGGTCCCATTGATAGCCCCCGGCATCCTCATGGCCCGCGATCCCCATCTGCCACCGCAGCGACGCATCCTCGCACAACCGCGCGATCGCGTCGGCATAGGCGGGCACGTCGCGCGGCGGCACCAGAAATCCGGTGCGGCGATCGTCGACCAGCCCCACCGCACCGGATGCGCGCGCCGCGACGACCGGCACGCCCGCCGCCATCGCCTCGAGCGTGACGTTGCCGAACGTCTCAGTGATCGACGGGTTGAAGAACACATCCATCGACGCGACCGCCCGGCCCAGATCGTCCCCCGAGCGGAAGCCGGCGAACACCGCATGCGGCACCGCCTGCGCGAACCAGTCGCGCGCCGGGCCTTCGCCGATCACGAGGATGCGGTGCTTGACCCCGCGCCGCTGCAATTCCTTGGCGACCTCGGAAAAAATGTCGAGACCCTTCTCCAGCACCAGCCGCCCGAGGAAGCTGACCGCGACCTCGTCGTCACCGATCCCCAGCGACCGCCGCCAGTCGAGATCGCGCATCGCCGGGTGGAACCGCGCATGGTTCACCCCGCGCGACCAGATGCCGATCGGCGAGGTGACTCCCCAGTCGCGCAGCAGCTCGGCCATACCGCGCCCGGGCACCATCACCTGATCGGCGCGGTTGTAAAACCGCTTCGACAACGCCACCGCCAGCGGTTCGAGAAAGCCGATCTTGTAATATTGCGGATACGTCTCGAACCGGGTGTGGAGCGAGGCGAGGGTCGCGACACCCTTGTCGCGCGCCCAGCTCAAGGCGCGGTGGCCGAGGATGTCGGGCGCGGCGACATGGACGATGTTGGGCGCGAACGCCTCCAGATCGGCGCGGACCCGGCGCGGCAGCCCGCGCGCCAGCTTGTATTCGCCGCGCCCGCCCGGCATGCCGAACGCGGGCACGCTCACCAGATCGCCGGTCGGCGGGAAGGCGGGCTTGTCGATGGTCGGCGAATAGACGCGCAACGCGACGCCGCGATCGAGCAGATGGGCTGCTAGCAGGTTCAGCGCCTGGTTCGCGCCGTCGCGGACGTAATTATAGTTTCCGCTGAACATCGCGACGCGCAGGTGGGAAGGCTTCATCGCCGCCGCATAGCGCCGGAACGCAGCGCACGCTACCGGAACGCTTGCGGCCGCTGCCGGTTGACCCCGCCGACAACAGGAGCGGGCAATGAGCGACAGCTATAAAAAGGGTGCGACGGTCGAATGGTCGTGGGGCAACGGCACCGCGACCGGCAAGGTCGAGGAACGTTTCGAACGCCGCGTCCAGCGCACGATCAAGGGATCGAAGATCACCAAGAACGGCACCAAGGACAACCCCGCCTATCTGATCGAGCAGGACGATGGCGCCAAGGTCCTGAAACGCGGCAGCGAACTGAACTGACGCCTTCTCCCCCTCTCCTCCAGGGGAGGGGCCGGGGGAGGGGAAGTCGACCCAAGCCCCCCGATCCCGCCAGCCACCCTTGCACCACCCCCACCGCACGCTATCCTCGCCGATACGGCAACGGGGACAGGGCAGGGTGATGCGCGACGAACCTTCGGCGGACCGGGCGCTGCCCGATCCGAAATTCGCCTATGATTATTTCAAGAGCATGGCCTCGGTCAGCGTGGCGACACTGGGCGGCATCCTGACGCTGGGCGAGGCGGTGTTCGGAACCCGCATCTCGCCGCTGCAAATGGGGCTGGCCGCGTTGCCGGTCGCGATCTCGGGCATGCTGGCGCTCCAGGGCAAGACCGACACCATGCAATATTGTCAGGGGATCAAGCCGCCGCTCGACAGCTCGCGGCTCGCGCTTCGGCTGGTGCCGTCGTTCTACGGGCTGGGCGTCGGCATCTTCCTTGCCTTCCTCACCCTGTCCTATGTCGCGCCCGATGTCGCCGCACGGCTGGGCGCGCGCCCGATCAAGGTGCATGCCACCGGCAACCCCGAAGGCCCGGTCGCCGAACCGCGCCGCTGAACCTTGCAGCTCGCGCGGGGGTGGCGTATTCCCCTTTCGTTCCCCATCTGCTAGGCCCGGCCGATGGCAAAACCCCAGAAGCGCTACGTCTGCCAGCAATGCGGATCGGTCACGTCGAAATGGGCGGGGCAATGCGCCGATTGCGGCGAATGGAACACGCTGGTCGAAGATGCCGGCGCGGTCGTTACCCCGTTCTCGGCGCGGCACAACCTGCAAAGCGGCGGGCGCGCGATCCTGCTCTCCGGCCTCGACACCGACATCGCGCTGCCCGACCGCCTCACCACCGGCATCGCCGAACTCGACCGCGCGCTGGGCGGCGGCTTCGTCGAGGGATCGGCGACGCTGATCGGCGGCGATCCCGGTATCGGCAAGTCGACGCTGCTGCTGCAGGCCGCCGCGAAGCTCGCGCTGGCGGGCAAGGGCGTCGCCTATGTCTCGGGCGAGGAGGCGGCCGATCAGGTGCGGCTGCGCGCGCGTCGCCTGGGCCTCGGCAATGCGCCGGTGCAACTGGCGGCGGCGACGTCGGTGCGCGACATATTGACGACGTTCGGCGGCGGCGCCGCGCCCGCCCTGCTCATCATCGATTCGATCCAGACGATGCACAGCGACCTGATCGAAGGCGCACCGGGCACCGTCAGCCAGGTCCGCGCCTCGTCGGGCGAGCTGATCCGCTTCGCCAAGGAACGCGGCACCGCCGTCGTGCTGGTCGGCCATGTCACCAAGGACGGATCGATCGCAGGCCCGCGTGTCCTCGAACACATGGTCGATACCGTGCTGGCGTTCGAGGGCGAGCGCAGCCATCAGTATCGCATCCTGCGCGCGGTCAAGAACCGCTTCGGCGGCACCGACGAGATCGGCGTGTTCGCGATGGAGAGCGAGGGCCTGTCGGAAATCCCCAACCCGTCCTCGCTGTTCCTCACCTCGCGCGACGAGAATGTGACGGGCACCGTCGTGTTCCCCGCGCTGGAGGGCACCCGCCCGGTGCTGGTCGAGGTGCAGGCGCTGACCGTCCGGCTGGCGTCGGGCGCGACGCCGCGTCGCGCGGTCGTCGGCTGGGATTCGGGGCGGCTCGCGATGATCCTCGCGGTGCTGGAGGCGCGCTGCGGCCTCGCCTTCGCCACGGCCGAAGTCTATCTCAACATCGCCGGCGGCTACCGCGTGACCGATCCCGCCGCCGATCTGGCGGTGGCGGCGGCGCTCGTCTCGGCGCTGTCCGAACGGCCGCTGCCCGCCGACGCGATCGTGTTCGGCGAGATCGCGCTGTCGGGCGAGGTCCGCCCGGTCGCCCACGGCGCGCTGCGGTTGAAGGAAGCCGGCAAACTGGGCTTCGGCCGCGCCCTCGTCCCCGCCGCGCAGACGGCGGAGGGCGGCGCGCTCAAGCTGTCGAGCTTCAAGGACCTGCCGAGGTTCGTCGATCATATGCTGGGGCGCTGAGCCGTTCGTCACCCCCGCGAAGGCGGGGGTCCATATACGCAATGTTCGCGACTATTGCCCGGACGTCAGCGTCTATGGATTCCCGCCTGCGCGGGAATGACGAAGTCTCCGGCATCGCCCGACCCCGCCAACCTCGACATTCCCCGCCGCCCGCGCCATACCCCCACGCATGGCGCTCACCTCGCTCGACATCGCGGTCATCCTCACGGTCGGCGGGGCGGCGGTCCTCGGGTTCCTGCGCGGCTTCGTCACCGAAGTCCTCTCGCTCGCCGCATGGGTGCTGGTGGTGATCGCGCTCAAGCTGTTCCACACCCCCGTCGCCGCAGCGCTGGCCGGACCCACCGGCACCGCCGGGGGCGCGGCGACGCTGGCCTTCGCGCTCATCAGCGGGGTCGGCTATTTCGGCGGTCGCCTCGTCGCCAATGCGGTCGGCAGCCGTACCCGCGCCTCGGTCTTGGGGCCGCTCGACCGGGCGCTGGGCTTCGGCTTCGGCGCGCTGAAAGGGCTGATCCTCGCCAGCCTCGCCTTCCTGCTGCTGCTCCTCGCCGCCGATTTCGTCGGTGGCGGCCCGACCGGCCGCCCGGCATGGATCAAACAGGCGCGGACCTATCCGCTGCTCAACGCCACCAGCGCCAGTGTCGCCGATTTCGTCGACCGGCGGCGTAAGGGCGAACCGGTGTTCGGCGAGTAGCCACCGCCCTAAACCGTCGCTCCAGCGAAGGCTGGAGTCTCCCTCGGCTCCTGCTGCGCGCTACAACCGGGAGATTCCAGCCTTCGCTGGAATGACGTCCGTCTCGGCGGAGCGGGACCGGACCCGTCGCGGGCTTCCGACTGGACTTTAACGACTCGCCACCGTCCCTTGCCTCCCCTACATCCCTGTGCGTGACCGCACTCTACAACACCGAAATCCTCCGCCTCGCCGCCGATACGGCGCGTAGCGTCCGTCTGGCCGAACCGCATGCCTCGGTCGAGAAACGCTCGCCCGTCTGCGGCAGCCGCGTGACCGTCGACATCGCGCTCGGCCCCGACGATCGCGTGGCTGAGGTCGGCATGCTGGTGCGTGCCTGCGCGCTGGGGCAGGCCTCCTCGGCCCTCCTCGCGCAGCACATCGTCGGCCGCAGCCCACGGGAGCTGGCGGACGCCCGCGACGCGCTCACCGCATGGCTGGCCGGGGAGGGCGCCGCGCCCGACTGGCCCGGGCTGACCCTGTTCGAACCCGCCCGCCCGCACAGCGCGCGCCACGCCTCGATCCGCCTCGCCTTCGAAGCCGCCGCGCAGGCCGCAGAGCAAGCCGCCAGCCACCGGGCGGCGGCATAATGGAGGAGCACGGCACCGCCTCGCTGCTCCATGATTTCGCCCCGCTGCTCGGCGCGGCGCTGGTGTTCGTGCTGATCTTCCGCAAGCTGGGGCTGGGCGCCACGCTCGGCTATCTCGTCGCCGGATCGGTGGTGGGGCCGCAGGTGCTGGGCATCGTCGGCGATGCGGAGGCCAAGCTCGGCATCGCCGAACTCGGCATCACCCTACTGCTGTTCCTAGTCGGCCTCGAACTCTCGCCCTCTCGCCTGTGGCGGATGAAGCAGGACATCTTCGGCCTCGGGCTGATGCAGGTCGCGCTGTGCGGGGTCGCGCTGATCGGGGTCGTGTGGTTCGGCACGCGCTTTACCTGGGGCGCGGTGATCGCGCTCGCGCTGCCGCTGGCGCTGTCGTCGACCGCGCAGGTGCTGCCGATGCTACAATCCGCCGGCCGCATGAAGACCCCGTTCGGCGAGCGCGCCTTCGCGATCCTGTTGTTTCAGGATCTGTCGATCGTGCCGCTCATCACCATCACCGCCGCGCTGTCGCGCAATCCGGCCGATGCCGGCGGCCCGCCGGGCTGGCAACTGGGGCTGTGGACGCTGGGCGCGGTCGCCGGCCTCATCCTCGCCGGGCGCTTCCTGCTGCGGCCGATGTTCCGCCTGATCGGCAACATGGGCGAACGCGAGATGTTCGTCTTCGCCGGCCTGTTCACCGTCATCGCCAGCGCCGCGCTGATGCAGGCGCTGGGCCTGTCGACCGCCCTGGGTGCGTTCATCGCCGGCGTGATGCTCGCCGACAGCCCGTATCGCCACGAACTGGAGGCCGATGTCGAGCCGTTCCGCTCGATCCTGCTCGGGCTCTTCTTCCTCGCGGTGGGCATGATGCTCGATCTGGGCGCGATCGCCGAGCATCCGGTGCTGGTCGTCGGCATGGCGCTGGCGCTGATCGCGACCAAGGGGCTGGTGATCTTCGGCATCGGCCGCCTGTTCGGCATGCCGTGGCGCGGCGCGCTGGCGCTGGGCCTGCTGCTCAGCCAGGGCGGCGAATTCGGCTTCGTCCTGTTCGCGCAGGCGCAGAACGCGCTGCTGATTGCGCCCGAGGCGGCGAGCGTGTTCGGCGCGATCGTCACCCTGTCGATGGCGACCACCCCGTTCCTGATGATGGCCACCCGCCGCTTCCGCGCCGAACCCGAAAAGCGCGAGGGCGGCACCCCCGAAGGCCCGCGCCACGACGGCGCCAGCGCGGTCGTTGTCGGCTATGGCCGCTTCGGCCAGACCGTGGCGCAGATGCTGCTGGCGCAGGGGATCAGCGTCACCGTGATCGACCGCGACGTCGAGATGATCGAGATCGCCGGCAGCTTCGGCATGAAGGTCTATTATGGCGACGGCACCCGTATCGATCTGCTGCGGCTGGCGGGTGCGCAGGATGCCGAACTGCTGCTGTTCTGCACCGACGGCGATCCGCTGGAGACAGAAGCGATCGAGGCGATCCATCAGGCGTTCCCCAACCCCGGCATCTTCGTGCGTGCGTTCGATCGCCGCGCGGTGGTGAAGCTGGCGGGCGCGCCGATCGAAGGGGTGTTCCGCGAGGTGCTCGATTCGGCGGTGTCGATGGCCCGCGCCGCGATGGTCTGCGTCGGCGTCGACGATGGCGAGATCGACCGCACCGAGGACCTGTATCGCAAGACCGACGCCAAACGCCTGTTCCAGCAGAGCGAAACCGGCGACCTGCGCACCGGCCGCGAGATGATCTTCACCAACGCCCGCGTCACCGCGGCGGCGGGCACGGTGCCGGACGACGCCGGGACGGGGTGAGGGGGCAGGAACGGCACGACAGTGCCGTGGTCCGGCCCGAAACCGCGCTACCCGGTGTCGCGGTGTCCCGAACCGACGATCCGTCTCGCCTCGTCGGACCGTATGTCCGCCGTCCCGAAATAGATCCTGTCACGGCCGCTCGTCTTGGCAAGGTAGAGGCTGGCGTCGGCGCGGATGAAGACCGCCTCTTCGGTATCCCCCGGCGAGATATGGGTAAGCCCGCCCGAGATCGTCACCGTGAGGCCGGGGTATCGGGCAGCGGCGTCCATGCCGCCGATGGCCACGCGCAGCCGCGCCAGCGTTGATCTGACCTCATCGAACGGCTGGCTGGCGAACAGGATCAGGAATTCCTCCCCGCCGACGCGCCCGAATGATTCCTTCAGATGGACGGTCCTGCGCGCCGTTTGCGCGATGCCGGTCAGCACCTCGTCGCCACCGTGATGGCCATAGGTGTCGTTGATCTTCTTGAAATGATCGATGTCCACCAGACAGGCCCAGCCATCGCCCCCCTCGGCAAGCAGCTCCTTCAGCTTGCCGAAGATATGGCGACGGTTGGAAACGCCGCTCAGTTCGTCGGTAAAGGACTGACGGAACAGTTGCTCGTTTGCCAGCCGCAGCTTCCGCTCGGACACGTTGAGCGACGTGATGTCCGTACCGACATAGACGATCCAGCCGTCGTCCCGTCTGGTTTCGGTCACCCAGATGAACCGACCGTCCTGGAGGTCGCTTTCATAGGTGCGCTGCCGGGATTTGCCCCGGCGCGACCGCACCGACGAAATCCAGTTTTCGATATTGGCGGTTTCGATGATGGTGCCGCGACCGGCCGCGTGATTGCGGCGCATCAGGGCTTGCCAGTCGACGTCTTCTCCCGCCTCCACGAAATACGCCGCGCGAAAGGCCGCGTTGCTGTAGCGCAATACCTCGTGCTGGTCGTAGACGCCGATCAACGCGATCGACTGGTCGAGCAGCGCCGCGACATCGACCGGCAGGTCCCGCAGGACGGGTGTCTCGTTTCCGGCCTGTCTCATTCCCATGCCCCGTGCGGTCAACAAGGGTCTGGCACGTAGGTGGCAAAGGTGAAAAAATGGCTGCGCAATCGATGTGATTTCCAGATCGGAATTCTTGCCGCGCTGGTCAGAACGGCCGGGCCGCCGTCACCGTCCGCGGATCACGGGAGCCTCGATCCCCGCACCGTCCGTTTGCCCGGTTGCGACCGTCACCTCATGGTGTCGTGCGATCATCTGGCGGGTTGGAAGATGGCGGTAGCCAGCACCTGAACCTTGTCCAGTCGCTGCTGCGCTTGCGCCGCGCGACTGATGGTGATCGACAAATCCGGGTCCTGCCGGTTGCGGAACGTCGTTGTCGCCATGCCGTCCCGCGAACTGTTGTTTATTGGCTCCCAGCGGGTGTCGAACCCGGGCGACGCGAGAACGCTCTGAACGCTGGGTTGAAGATCGGTGCCGCCGCCACCGGTAATGTGGCAGATCGGGAGTTGGTCCGAAACCACGAGAACATAGCCGGACGTCGGACTTGAATCGATCCGCCAATAGTGGTTCGCCTTGCGCATTCGCTCCGGCGGCAGGTTGACCTCGTCGACCTTGTCGACCGAACGCATCTGTTCGCCAAGACCGACGGCCTTGATGAAGGCGTCCGTGCCATCCACCCAGCTCGCCGGATTCAGCAACCATTCCTCACACCCTCGCAGCGCCCCGTCGAAACCGCGTTCAAGCTTTGGCTCGGCCTGAACAGGCGGAGCGGCCATGAGGGCGAGGAAAGCGGGCAAGGCGTAGCGCATGGCGCGACACTATCCTTGCAGAACACCGCCTGCCATCATTTCCAGCCGTTCGCTGAACGACAGCCGGCCAAAGCCGGTATCGCCGATCGCCGGCCGGTGGCAGGATCACCATCGGATTGATTCCCCCGCCATCGGAACACCGTCCATGCCCATCCTCCTGCCGCCCGACCGCATTTCATGAAAGGCCGCCCGTTCCGCGAACGCCTTGGCTTCGCGCTGAGCGGCCTGCGCGCCGCATGGGCGCGCGAGGCGAGCTTTCGCACCCATCTCGGCTTCGCTGCCGCCGTGCTGATCGCGCTCCTCGCCTTGCGCCCCGCCCCCGTCTGGTGGGCGCTGGTCGCGATCACCGTCGCGCTGGTGCTGGCGCTCGAACTGCTCAACGGCGCGATCGAGGGGGTGATCGACCGGCTCCACCCCGATCATCACCGCGAGATCGGTATCGCTAAGGACATGCTGGCCGGCGCGGTCCTTGTCGCGGCGCTTGCCGCGCTGGGGGTCGCCGGGGCAATGGTGGTGGACACGCTGGAGATTTTTCGATGAACGTCCTGCTTCTCGCCGCCGCGCTGTCGGGGGCGATGGCCGTCGCCGCCGGGGCGTTCGGCGCGCATGGTGCCTCGGGCGCGGCGGCCGACTGGCTGCGCACCGGCGGCCAATATCAACTGGTCCATGCCGTCGCCGCGCTGGTCGCGCTGCAGATGGGCGCGCGCGGGCCGGGCTGGCTGTTCGTCGTGGGCGGGCTGTTCTTCGGCGGGTCGCTCTATGCGATGGCGCTGGGCGGGCCGCGCGGGGTGCTGGGGCCGGTCACGCCGCTCGGCGGGCTGTTGCTGATCGGCGGCTGGCTCTGGCTGGCGGCCCACGCGGTCCGCCGCTGAACCGCTGTCCTACAATATGGCCGCCGGGGTAGGGTGGGGCCGCTCTTTTGATTCCGTGAACCCGCCCCGAAGCCGACACCGGTCCGCAAGCGCCCCCACCCGGCCGCGAACGGCCCGCAAGTGTAAACTTTGTAAACTTTGCCTATTGCCCGAAGCGCGCCGCCCCCGCCTGGGCCACCGCCTCGCGCGCCGCCGCCAGCAGCGCGCCGGCCTTCGCCTCGCACTCGCGCTGTTCGTACGCCGGGTCGCTGTCGGCGACGATCCCCGCGCCCGACTGGACGTGCATCACCCCGTCCTTCACGATCGCGGTGCGCAGCACGATGCACGAATCCATTGACCCGTCGGGGCTGAAATAGCCGACCCCGCCCGCGTAAGCCCCGCGCTTGTCGGCCTCCAGTTCGGCGATGATCTGGCACGCCCGCACCTTGGGCGCGCCCGACACCGTCCCCGCCGGAAACCCGGCGAACAGCGCATCGAGCGCATCGGCCTTTGCATCCAGCGTGCCGACCACGTTGGAGACGATGTGCATCACATGGCTGTAGAGTTCGACCGCATAGCTGTCGGTCACGCGTACGCTGCCCGCCGCCGCCACCCGGCCGACGTCGTTGCGCCCGAGGTCGAGCAGCATCAGATGCTCGGCACGCTCCTTGGGGTCGGCGAGCAGGCTCGTCCGGTTCGCCTCGTCCTCCGCCGCCGTGGCGCCGCGTGGCCGGGTGCCGGCGATCGGCCGGATCGTCACCTCGCCATCGCGCAACCGCACGAGGATTTCGGGACTGGAACCGGTCAGCGCGAAGCCCGGCAGGTCGAGGTGATAGAGGAACGGCGACGGATTAATCCGCCGCAGCGCCCGGTACAGCTCGAACGGTGCGAGCGGAAACGGCGCAGTGAAGCGCTGCGCCAGCACCACCTGAAAAATGTCGCCCGCCGCGATATACTCCTTGGCCGCCGCGACCATTGCGCCATAGCGCCCTTCCGGCAGCACCGGGGTCAGCGCCACCTCGGGCACCTCCGCCAGCCGTGCCGGCGCGGGCAACGCGGCGGCATCCAGCGCAGCGCAGGTCGCCTCGATCCGCTCGACCGCCGCGTCGACCGACCCGCCCGGCCACGCCGGCGCCACGACGAACAGCGTGTCGGACAGCCGGTCGAACACCAGCAGCACCGTCGGCCGCACGAACATCATGTCGGGCAGCCCCAGCGGATCGTTCGCCGCCTTGGGCAAGCTCTCGACCAGCCCGACCGTCTCATAGCCGAAATAGCCGACCAGACAGGCGAGCGCGCGTGGCAGCGCCGGGGGCACGTCGGTCCGGCACTGTCCGACCAGCGTGCGCAGCGCCGCCAGCGTCGGCTCGGCACAGGGGACGAAGGCGTCGCGATCGGTCAGCCAGCGATCGTTGATCGCCGCCGCTTGCCCTTCGGCGCGAAACACCAGATCGGGGGCGAGGCCCATCAGGCTGTAGCGCCCGCGCACCGACCCGCCCTCGACCGATTCGAGCAGAAAGTCGCCACGCCCCGGCTCGATCAGCTTGAGCGCGGCGGCGACCGGCGTCTCTGTATCGGCGACCCGGCTGGTCCAGACGAGCGCGCCCTTGCCGTCGCCCAGCGCGGTGCGTGCGGCCTCGACGCCTTCGACGCCGCTCACTGCGCGGGCGCTGCGGCCGCGCCGCCCGCCAGCTCGCCGCGCACGCGGGCGATGGCCGCATCGTTGCGCTTCACGCCGACTTCGCGCTTCACCGCCTCGACGAACTGCTCGGCATATTCATTGCCGCCGATCTGGCCCAGCTCGCGCCCGACTCCGGCGATCGCCGCCTTGTCGGCGGAAGCATCGCCGCGCTGGATACCGTCGAGATACACGACCAGCCAGCCCGTGCCGTCGGGCGCGGCGGTGATCCGCGCCTTCTTGGGTGCCATCGCGAACAGCAGCGACAGCGCGGGCGGCACCTGTCCGCCCAGTTGCGCCAGTTGCTGGCGCGACGCCGTGACCGGGCGCGGTGCGGGCAGGCGGACCCCGGCCTGTGCCACCGCCGCCGACAGCGGGGTGCCGCCGTTGACCTTGGTCAGGATCGCCTGCGCCACCGCGCGCGCCGCCTTCATCGCCTGATCCTGCCGATATTGCCCGGCGACCTGCTCGCGAATCTCGGCCAGCGGACGTGGCGCGGCGCGAGTGATGTCTCCGGTGGCAACCAGCGCGAAGGTGCCGTCTGATCCGGTCTGCACCAGTTGCGGCGCGTCGCCCGCCTCGGCGGCGAACCCCGCCTGCAAAATCGGGGCAAGCGCCGGATCGGGCTGGGCGGGCTTGAGCGGATCGACCCCCTGCGCCGTCACCGGCGCGGTCGCCTGCGGCGTCAGACCGGCGTCCTTGACGATCTCGTCGAAGGTCGCGCCGTCGGTGATCCCCGCGTCGATCTTCTCCTGCACCGCGCCCAGCGCCGTCGCGCCCTTGGTCTTGGCGAGTTCGGCGACCAGCTCGGGGCGCGCCTGCTCGATCGTCTTGCCGGGCACCTGCGTGATGCCATCGACCTTCAGCACGACGAAGCCGAACGGCGACCGGATCGGGCCGACCACCGCACCCTGCTGTGCGGCGAAGGCGGCATCGGCTACCGCCGGCGCGCTGCGCCCGGCGAGCTGTGCCTTGGTCTGGCCGGTCAATGTCGTCGCTTCCAGCCCGGCGGCGCTGGCGGCCGCCGCCACGCTCTGGCCGCCACGCACCGCCTGCGCGATGCGGTTCGCCGCCGCCTGATCGGCGACGACGACCTGCGCGACATTGCGCGTCTGCGTCGCGGCGAAGCGCGCGGCATTGGCGCGATACGCGGCCTGCACCTCGGCATCGCTCGGCTGCGCCTGCGCCGCGACGCTCGCCGGGGTCACGATCGCATAACGGATCACCCGCCGCTCGGGGATCAGGTAGCGCGCGCGGTTGGCGGCGTAATAGGCCTGCACCTGCTGGTCGGTCGGCGCGGCCGGCGCGGGCAGCGCGGCGGTCGGCACGATCGTGACCTGGCCCGAGCGCGCTTCCTTGAGCGACGACGCATAGGTCAGCGCGATCTGCTGCGGCATGAACTTGCTTTCCAGCGTGCGCGCCAGCATCAGCTTGGTCAGCGCCGCCCGGCGGATGTCGTCGCGCAACTGCTGCGGCGTGATCCGCGCGCGCGCCAGCGCCTGTTCGAAGGTGCGCTGGTCGAACTGGCCGTTCAGCCCCTGAAACGCGGCGATGCTGGCGATCTGCCCGTCGACATAACGGTCAGACACGACCAGCCCGTGTTCCTGCGCGAACTGCATCAGCGCGGCATCGCTGATCGCGCGATCGAGCGATCCGTCGAAGCCACCGGCCGCGATATATTGCGCGACGTCGAGGCCCGGCTGGCGCTGGCCTGCCACCTGCACGTCGTTGCGCACGCGATCGGTCAGTTGCTGGTCGGTGATCTGCTGGTCGCCGATCGTCGCCACCGCCGACCCGCCGCCGCCCAGCGACGCGGGGCGCATGCTGTTCAGATCGGCCATGGCGAAACCGACCGCGATGACCGCAAGAAACGCGAGGCCGACGAAAATGCCGACCTTCGACTTGGTCATGCGCCTGAAGAAACCGAGCATCCGTGCAACCGATCGAAAGAATGGAAACCGGGGTGCTTTAGAAGGCAGGCGCGCACGCTTCAAGGTTGCGTGGACCGTGCGCTTCAAGGTTGCGCGACGCGCACAAGCCGCTATCGGCTGTAGAACATGTAAAACGGGCGTTGGAGGGCAGGGCATGAGTCGTCGCAAGCTGGTAGCGGGCAACTGGAAGATGCACGGGCTGCGCACCGGCCTCGCCGAGATCGAGGCGATCGATGCCGCCGCCGTAGCCGCGCCGGGGGTCGACGTCGCGCTGTGCGTGCCCGCGACGCTGGTGCATCATGCTGCCGGGATCGTCCGCGCGGTGCGGATCGGCGGGCAGGACGTCCACGCCAATGATCGCGGCGCACACACCGGCTGCGTGTCAGCGGAAATGCTGCACGAGGCAGGCGCGAGCGTGGTGATCGTCGGCCACAGCGAACGCCGCGCCGATCAGAACGAGACGAGCCACGACGCCTGGGCCAAGGCCGCCGCCGCGCGCCGCCACGGCCTCGACGTCATCCTGTGCTGCGGCGAGACCGAGGCCGAACGCGACGCCGGCCGCGCCGAGCGCGTCGTGCAGGCGCAGATCGAGAAATCGGTGCCCGAAGGCGCGAACGGCGACTGGTTCACGCTCGCCTATGAACCGCGCTGGGCGATCGGCACCGGCCGCACACCCTCGCCCGAGGAGATCGCGCAGGTCCACGCCATCGCCCGCGCCAAGCTGCGCCAGATGGTCGGCGATGCGGCTGACACGATCCGCATCCTCTACGGCGGGTCGGTGACGGGCGCGAACGCCGCCGCGATCCTCGCCATCGACGATGTCGACGGCGCGCTGGTCGGCGGCGCGAGCCTCACCGCCGACAAGTTCGTACCGATCATCGAGGCGGCGGCCGCACGCTAGAAAAATCGTTGCGGGGGAGGGGGACGCATCCTCCCCACCGCGCGCGCGTTGATGGCGATAGCGAATATGCGCCTCCGTCAGCCGCCGTTCAGCGCTGCCGTGATACCAGGGGCCATCCGCCGACCTTGAGGAGCTGTCCGATGCGTCTGTCCATTCTGCTACCAGGCGCGATCGCGCTGGCCGCCATGACCCTGCCCGCCGCCGCGCGCGACCGCGGTGCCAATGGCGAGGCGGCACTGGCGAAGATCACCGCCGGACGCAGCGCCACCGCGCCGGTTTCCTGCATCAACCTGCGCGACATCCGGTCGAGCGAGATCGTGGAGGATACCGCGATCGTCTATCGCATGAACAACGGCATGCTCTACGTGAACCGTCCCGAAGGCGGCGGGCTGCTCGACCGCGACGATATTCTCGTCACCCGGACGCTCTCCACCCGGCTGTGCAGCATCGACATCGTGACGCTGGTCGACCGGGGATCGCAGATGTTCAGCGGCTCGGTCGCGCTCGGCGAGTTCGTGCCCTATTCGCGCCTGCCGGGGCGGCGCGGCTGACGGACTTGCGTTGCCGTCCGGCTTCGCGCATAGGGCGCACGGGAGTCGGGCGGACGATGCCGTCGCCAACCCGGTCAGGTCCGGAAGGAAGCAGCCGCAACGATTTCGCAGCGGGTCGTCCGGCTCCCACCCTCAGTTCGGCGCAGCCAGCCTCAGTGCGCTGCCGACCAGGCCACTGAACTTCAACAGATCGACATCGCTCGCGGAATCGTTCCAGCCGGCGGACAGTGCGGCCCATGCGCCATTCTTGCCCCGCAGCAGGAAGGTCATGTTGAGCACCCCCGGCTCCGATCCGCCCTTGTACCCGACATAGGACCAGCTTTCGGTCGCCGAGGGCAGGCCGGGGTTCTTCGAGAGGATGGCGCGCAACTCAGCCCCGTCCGGTCCCTCGCTGTGCCGCCGCAGCCAGTCCATCGTGCGGATCAGGTCGTTGGGGCTGGCGAACCATTCCAGTTCGGCGATACGCACCGGCTTCTTGTCCTGGAACAGATCGCGCGGGATCGCCGCGATCGGCGTTGCCGCGACCTTGCCGTCGAGCATCCGCCTGCGCCCGGCGGCATCGAGCGTCAGATACTCGACCCCCAGCGCCCCGCCATTCACCCCCTTCAGCTTGAAGAGTTCGAGCGCGCCCAGAAACGGCACGTTGCGCTGGCCGCCGTCGGTCATGCCGACGACAGGCAGCATCGCCTCCACCTTCGTCCGGCCCAGATGAAACAGCAGGATGTCGGTCGCGCTGTTGTCGCTGACCGAGATCATCCGCCCGGCCAGTTCGCGCAGTGGGATCTTGGTGCCCTTTGGCTGTTGCGCATAACCGCCGCCGGGCAGCGCGCTGCCGTCTAGCGTCACGACATCGCCCCACTTACGCTCGCCTGCCGCGATCGACCGGGCCAGTTCGGCAAGGATCACCAGCTTGAACGCCGACCCGATCGCCAGGGGACGGCCGGCTTCATGCCCGGCGGTCAGCGCGGGCGCGCCATCGCCCAGCCTTGCCAGCGCGAACCCGGTCCGGCCGGGCAGTACCGCGATCTGCCGAACGACCTCGTCGACCGATGCCACTTGCGGCCCACGCGGTTCCGCCCCCTTGGCGAGCAGTCCGGTAACGAGATGCGGCGCGACGGGATCGACCACGATGTCGGCATTAAGCACGCCGCGTTCATAACCGATCCGCACCCGCGCCGACCATGGCGTCACTGCCGTGATCGATTCGACCCTGGTCGGCCTGCCGAGCGCATCGGAGAGTTGCCTGGCGATCGCATCGAACTGCGCCTTGGGCACGGCGTTGCGGAAAGCGGGGGCGAAGGTGGTGTCGTAGCTGCCATTGCCCGCCAGCAGCGCCATCACCTCGTCGGTGCGCAGCCGGAGCGAGGGGTCGGGCTGCACCATGGTAGCCTGTATCATGACCGCAGTCGCGAACAACACATTCGACACCGATTATTTCCCCTTACCGCACATGCCGGAATCGCCCGATCAGGCGTCGATCACCGCATCGTCCAGCCGCGCGGCATTTTCCTGGATGAACGCGAAGCGGTGCGCCGGGTTGGTGCCCATCAGCCGGTCGACGAGGTCCTTCACCGCCGCGCGTTCCTCATATTCCTGCGGCAGCGTGATGCGGATCATGCTGCGGCTCTTGGGGTCCATCGTCGTTTCGCGAAGCTGCCCCGGGTTCATCTCGCCCAGTCCCTTGAAGCGCGAAACCTCCACCTTCTTGCCCTTGAAGGCGGTGCGTTCCAGCTCGGCGCGATGCGCGTCGTCGCGGGCGTAGAGCGACTTCGCTCCCACGGTCAGCCGGTAGAGCGGCGGCTGCGCCAGATACAGGTGCCCGCGCCGGACGATGTCGGGCATCTCCTGAAAGAAGAACGTCATCAACAGCGTCGCGATATGCGCACCGTCGACATCGGCGTCGGTCATGATGACGATCCGTTCGTAGCGCAGCGCATCGGGCTGACAATCCTTGCGCGTGCCGCACCCCATCGCGAGGATCAGGTCGGCAATCTCTTGATTGGCGACGATCTTCGCGCTGGTCGCCGAGGCGACGTTCAGGATCTTGCCACGGATCGGCAGGATCGCCTGGTTCTTGCGATCGCGCGCCTGCTTGGCCGATCCGCCGGCCGAATCGCCCTCGACGATGAACAATTCGGTGCCCTTGGGATCGTCCGAGGCGCAATCGGTCAGCTTGCCCGGCAAACGCAGCTTGCGCGACGAGGTCGCGGTCTTGCGTTTGACCTCGCGCTCGGCCTTGCGGCGCAGGCGTTCGTCCATCCGGTCGAGCACCAGCCCCAGCAGCGCACGCCCACGCTCCATATTGTGGCTGAGGAAATGGTCGAAATGGTCGCGGACCGCCTTCTCGACAAGGTTCGCGGCCTCGACGCTGGTCAGCCGGTCCTTGGTCTGGCTCTGGAACTGCGGTTCGCGGATGAATACCGACAGCATCAGCTCGCACCCGACCGTCACGTCGTCGGCGGTCATGTCCTTGGCGCGTTTGTTGCCGATCAGGTCGGCGAAAGTGCGCAGGCCCCGGACCAGCGCCTGCCGCAGCCCCTGTTCATGCGTGCCGCCGTCGGGCGTCGGGATGGTGTTGCAATAATAGCTGTAGCTGCCGTCGCTCCACAGCGGCCACGCCACCGCCCATTCGACGCGCCCCGCCTCGCCCGCGAAATCCTGCCGCCCGGTGAAGAAATCGGCGGTGGCGCATTCGCGCCCGCCGACCTGTTCGCGCAGGTGATCGGCCAGCCCGCCGGGAAACTGGAACACCGCCTCGGCCGGCACATCGGTGCCCGCGACCAGCTCGGGCGCGCATTTCCAGCGGATTTCGACGCCGGCGAACAGATACGCTTTCGACCGGACCAGCTTGTGCAGCCGCGCCGGCTTGAATTGCAGGTCGGCGAAGATTTCCACGTCGGGGGTGAAGGCCACCAGCGTGCCGCGCCGGTTGGGCGCCGCGCCGACATGGTCGAGCGGCCCGATCGTCTGCCCGCGCGAGAAACGCTGGCGGTAGAGTTGCCGGTCGCGCGCCACCTCGACCACGGTATCGACCGACAGCGCATTGACGACCGAGATGCCCACACCATGCAACCCGCCCGAGGTCGCATAGGCCTTGCCCGCGAACTTGCCGCCCGAATGCAGCGTCGAGAGGATCACCTCCAGCGCCGATTTGTCGGGAAACTTGGGGTGCGGATCGACCGGGATGCCGCGCCCGTTGTCGATGACCGTCAGCCGGTTGCCGACGTCCAGTTGCACCTCGATCCGGGTGGCATGGCCGGCGACCGCCTCGTCCATCGCATTGTCGAGCACCTCGGCGGCGAGATGGTGCAACGCGCGCTCGTCGGTGCCGCCGATATACATGCCCGGGCGGCGGCGAACCGGCTCCAGCCCTTCGAGCACCTCGATCGACGAAGCGTCATAGGCGGGCGGGGTGGGAGCGTTCGCGTCGAACAGATTGTCGGCCATGGCGATGGTATAGAACGAAACGGGGCCATCCGCAAAGGCGGCGAAGGCCGGCTATGGTCGCGTCATGGGCAAAGTCCATGACGTCGGTCGCGGCTTTGGGCCGCGCCGGCCGGCCGAGCGCCGGATGCGCGTCCGGGCTATGCCCGGACTTGCGCGCTCGGCTTCAGCGCACCCGTGGCCCACCATAAGGCAGCGGCGGCGGGGGGCGACGGTCGCGGCGGGGGAGCTGCGCCTGATACGCATGGCCGCAATGATTGACGCAGTACGGGAAGCCCGGATTCACCTTGTCGCCGCAGAAGTGGAAGTCCGGTTCGCCCGGATGGCCGATCGGCCATTTGCAGATGCGGTCGTTCAGGTCGAGCAGCGTCGTCTTGCCCGAGATTGCATCGCTCGGCCGTGCGGGGACGAGCCGGCGCGGCGGGGCCGGGGTCAGCGGCGCCGATTGCTCGCCGGGGTTCTGGCGCAGGAAGCCGCCGGGGCCGACCGAGCGCAGCACTGGCGCATCGCTGCGCGGCTTCGGCGCGGCGGGGGCATCGTCCTCCTCCTCGTCTTCCTCTTCTTCATCCTCGATCGCATCGGCGAGCGGGGTGAAGGGATCGTCGTCGACCGGTGCGGGTTCGACCGGAATCGGCGCGGGAGCGGCGACGACCGGTTCAGGCGCCGGCGGCGGCGCAGGCGGGGTTTCCGCGACCGGCGCAGGGGCAGGCTCGGGCGCGACGGGTGCCGGCGCGGGAACGGCGGCCGCCGCAGCTGCGGATGCTGCCGCCGCCTTCGATTCGGCCGACCGCACCGGCGAGGGGCGCGACTGGAGTCCCAGGCGATGCGCCTTGCCGATCACCGCGTTGCGGCTGATCCCGCCCAGTTCCTCGGCGATCTGGCTGGCGGTCATGCCCGATTCCCACATCTTGGCCAGCGTCGCGATGCGCTCTTCGGTCCAGCTCATGCCCGTACTCGTCCTTCGTTCGATGCGCTCGGGCGACCATGATCCTTGCCGCCGCGCCTGCCAGCGATTAGGCGACGCAGCCATGCAGGAACAATCCCCGTTGCGCGCAAAAATCACTCTGCCCGAACCCGGCGTGCCCGTCATACGGAACGTCAACTGGGGGGGCTTGCGCACGCTCTATATCAAGGAGGTGCGCCGCTTCTTCAAGGTGCAGTTGCAGACGATCTGGGCACCGGCGGTCACGACGCTGCTGTTCCTCGTGATCTTTTCGGTCGCGATGGGCGGGGCGGGGCGCACCGTGCTGGGCGTGCCGTTCCCTGATTTCGTCGCGCCGGGGCTAATCGCCATGGCGATGCTGAACAACGCGTTTGCCAATTCCAGCTTCGCGCTGCTGGTCGGCAAGATCCAGGGGACGGTCGTCGATTATCTGATGCCGCCGCTCTCGACCGGCGAATTGCTGGCCGCACTGGTCGGCGGTGCGGTGACGCGCGCGTTCCTCGTCGGCATCGTGCTGTGGGGGGCGATGCTGCTGTATCCCGGCGTCCATGTGATGCCGCGCCATCCCGGCGCCGTGCTGTGGTTCGGGCTGTTCGGGTCGGTGTTCCTCGCGCTCGCCGGGGTGCTGACCTCGATATGGGCGGAAAAGTTCGATCATGCCGCCGCGATCACCAATTTCGTGATCGGGCCGCTGACGCTGCTGTCGGGCACCTTCTATTCGGTCGAGGCGCTGACCCCGCTGTTCCGGCAGATCAGCCATCTCAACCCGTTCTTCTACATCATCTCAGGGTTTCGCTACGGCTTCCTCGAACGCGCCGATTCGCCGGTGCTGATCGGCGGGGCGGTGATCCTTGCCGTCGACATCGCGATGGCGGTCGGTGCGTACGCCCTGCTGCGCTCGGGGTGGAAGCTCAAGAATTGACGTAGCAGGGCAGGGGGCGGTACAGCGCGCCTCCGGGCGGCCCGGTTGGCCGCCCTTTTGCGTTTACAACGCCGATATTTCTCAAAGGAGCAGTTCGATGACGACCCCCGCACTGATGCCCGTCTATCCACGGTGCGGCGTGCGTCCGGTCCGAGGCGAGGGCTGCTACCTGTACGGCGAGGACGGCACGCAATATCTCGATTTCGCCGCCGGCATCGCCGTCAATGCGCTGGGCCACGGCCATCCGCATCTGACGAAGGCGATTCAGGAACAGGCCGCGACGCTGATGCACGTCAGCAACCTCTACGGTTCGCCGCAGGGTGAGGCACTGGCGCAGCGGATCGTCGACCACAGCTTCGCCGATACGGTGTTCTTCACCAATTCGGGTGCCGAGGCGGTCGAATGCGCGATCAAGACCGCGCGCCGGTTCCATTTCGCCAATGGCAATCCGCAGCGCCACACGCTGATCTGCTTCAACCAGGCGTTCCATGGCCGTACGCTCGGCACCATCTCGGCCACCAACCAGTCGAAGATGCGCGACGGGTTCGAGCCGCTCTTGCCCGGCTTCAAATATGCCGAGTTCAACGATCTCGACGGCGCGCTGGCGCTGATCGACGACAGCACGGCGGGCTTTCTGGTCGAGCCGATTCAGGGCGAGGGGGGCTTGCGCACCGCCACGCCGGAATTCCTGATCGGATTGCGCAAGGCATGCGACGAGCATGGCCTGATGCTGGTGCTCGACGAAGTGCAGTGTGGCTATGGCCGCACCGGCACGTTCTTCGCGCACGAACACTATGGCGTGAAGCCCGACATCGTCTCGGCGGCCAAGGGCATCGGCGGCGGCTTTCCGTTCGGCGCCTGCCTCGCGACCGAGGAAGCGGCCAAGGGCATGGTGTTCGGCACCCACGGCTCGACCTATGGCGGCAACCCGCTGGCGATGGCGGCGGGGCAGGCGGTGCTCGACGTGATGCTCGAACCCGATTTCTTCCCCCATGTGAAGGCGATGGGCGACCGGCTGCGTGGCGCCCTCGAACAGATGATCCCGAACCACGACCATCTGTTTCAGGAGGTGCGCGGCATGGGGCTGATGCTCGGCGTCAAGCTCAAGTCCGACAGCCGCCGGTTCGTGGCGCACCTGCGCGATCAGCATCAGTTGCTGACGGTGGCGGCGGGCGACAATGTCGTGCGCATCCTGCCGCCGCTGGTGATCGACGAGAGTCACATCACGCAGGCGATCGAAAAGCTGTCGGCCGCCGCCCGGGTCTATGTGCCCGTCGCCGACGATTGATCTGAATGACCCTCCCTGCGTATGCGGGGAGGGAGAGGACCTATTCCCATGCGCCATTTCCTCGACCTCGCCTCGGCCGGTGCCGATGGCATCGCCGCCATTCTGAACGACGCGCTCGACGCCAAGGCGGCGCGCAAGGGCTGGCCCAAGGGCCGTGCTGATGCCGCTGCGCCGCTCGCCGGCCATACGCTGGCCTGCGTGTTCGAAAAATCCTCGACCCGTACTCGCGTGTCGTTCGACATGGCGATGCGCCAGTTGGGCGGCAGCGCGCTGGTGCTCGATGCCGGCACGACGCAGCTCGGACGCGGCGAGACGGTCGCCGATACCGCGCGCGTCCTGTCGGGCTATTGCGACGCGATCATGGTGCGCACCGACGATCCGGCCAAGCTCGACGAAATGGCGCGCTATGCCTCGGTGCCGGTCATCAATGGCCTCACCGATCATTCGCATCCGTGCCAGATCGTCGCCGACCTGCTGACCGTGATCGAAGCGGGCAAGTCGCTGCCGGGGCTGAAATGGGCATGGCTGGGCGACGGCAACAACGTGCTGCATTCGATCGTCGAGGCCGGCGCGCTGCTGCACTTCGACGTCGTCGCCGCCTGTCCCGAAGGCTATGATCCGGCACCGGCGGTGATCGAGGCGGCGGGCGGCCGCGCCACGATCACCCGCGATCCGATCGAGGCGGTCCAGGACGCCGATGTCGTCGTCACCGACACCTGGGTGTCGATGGGGCAGGCGCATGCCGAGGCGAAGCTGGCGGCGATGACCCCCTATCAGGTCAGCCCGGCGCTGATGGCGCATGCCAAGCCCGATGCGGTATTCCTCCACTGCCTGCCCGCGCATCGCGGCGAGGAAGTGACGGCGGACGTGATCGACGGCCCGCAATCGCTGATCTGGGCCGAGGCGGAGAACCGCCTCCACGCGCAAAAGGCGATTCTGCGCTGGTGCTTCGGCCAGATCGGCTGACACACGTTGCTCCCCTCCCTTGTCAGGGAGGGGAGTAATCCTCTTTCCCCATCGCAAAACGCTTGCGAAACCACTTGCAGCTTCCCATGTGAGCGATCGATCACAGTTTGCCCGGTCAGCGGGCAAGGGGAGCTTCTCGTTTTGACCGATACCGTCCGCCTGCCCGATCTCGATCGTGCGATCGGTTTCACCCTGCCCGACCATCATGCGCGCGGACGAGTCGTCCGGCTGGGGCCGGCGGCGCAGTCGATCCTCGACGCCCATGCCTATCCCGCGCCGATCGAGCGGTTGCTGGCGGAATCGCTCGCGCTGACCGCGCTGCTCGGCTCGACGCTCAAGGATGCCGAAGGGCAGTTGACGTTCCAGGCGCAGACGCAGGGCGGGATCGTCCGGCTGATGGTGTGCGACTACAAGAACGGCGAGCTGCGCGGCTATGTCGATTTCGATCGCGAACGGCTGGCCCAACTGGGAAAGAAGCCGTCGCTGTTCGCGCTGTTCGGCAAAGGGTATCTGGCGATCACCTTCGATCAGGTGACGTCGGGCGAGCGCTATCAGGGCATCGTACCGCTGGACGGCGATTCGATCGCGGCGGCGGCAGAAAGCTATTTCCTCCAGTCGGAGCAGATCCCGTCGCTCGTCCGGCTCGGCCTCGGCTTCGACGATAATGGCGCGCGGATCGCCGGCGGCATCTTTCTCCAGCATCTGCCCGAAGGGGAGGAGGGACGCGAACGGCTGCACACCCGGCTCGACCATCCCGAATGGCATCATGTCGAGGCATTGGGCGCGACCATGGGCGCCGACGAGCTGGCTGACCCGATGGTGCCGCTCGAAACCATCGTCTGGCGGCTGTTCAACGAGGAACGCGAGGTGCGCGTCCTCGCCAGCACGCCGCTGGTGCGCGGCTGCCGCTGCGACCGCGACTATATCGCCGGCGTCATTGCAAAATTCCCGGTCGAGGAACGTGCGGACATGGCCGACGAGAACGGCATCATCACCGTCGACTGCGCGTTCTGCGCGACCAAATTTCCGTTGGCGCTGGCCGATGTAACGGCCTGATCCGGGTCGAAGGGGGAAGGCCATGGGGGGTCGTTGGGGTTGGCGGCGCTGGATCGTCACCGTGTCGCTGGCGGTGACGGGTGTCGCGACCGCGCAGGGCACGCGCGCGCCGACGTTGCAGGCGATGCACGGGGTGACGCCCGGCCGCTGGGAATTGCGCATGCCCGGCTCCACCGTACCGCCGCGCGTGAGTTGCGTCGCCGACCCGGCAATCCTGCTGCGCCTCCATCACCGCGCCGCGACGTGCAGCCGCTTCGTGATCGACGACTCGGCGAAGGGCGCGACGGTGCATTACACCTGCCCCGGTGCCGGCCACGTCCGCAGCCGCCTGCGGATCGACACGCCGCGCGTCCTGTTCATCGAAAGCGAGGGGATCGCCGACGGCATGCCCTTTTCCGACGCGATCGAGGCGCGGCGGCTGGGCACGTGCTGAGCGCGACGCCGGCGGTTTTTCGCAAATCGCCCGTTAAGCGGTGGTTTAGCTTAATTATTGCCATATCCGTCCGGTATCCCCATGGATGCGCATGTTTCCCTAAGACATGAAACCTCATCCGGGCCGCTTTGCAGCGGCCCGTTCTTTGGGAGCGGTTGCGCCTTTGCCCCGCCCGGCCTAGCTGGCCCGTCATGACTGAAGCACCCCTAAGCGTCGTCCTCGTCTCGGGCGGCCTCGACTCGATGGTTTCGGCGGCACTCGCGCGCGAGGCGGGGCATCGCCTGCTCGCGCTGTCGATCGACTATAACCAGCGCCACCATATCGAACTGGCCGCCGCGCGGCGGATTTCGCACATGCTGGGGGCGGAGCGGCATATCGTCCTGCCGCTCGACCTGCGGGCATTCGGCGGATCGGCGCTGACCGACGATGCGCTGGCGGTGCCCAAGGAGGGTATCGGCGCTAATATTCCGATCACTTATGTCCCCGCGCGCAACACGATCTTCCTCAGCCTCGCGCTCGGCTGGGCCGAGGCGGCGGGCGCGCGCGACCTGTGGATCGGGGTCAACGCACTCGATTATTCGGGCTATCCCGACTGCCGCCCCGAATTCATCGCCGGGTTCGAGACGCTGGCCGAACTCGCCACCCGCGCGGGGACCGAGGGCGATCGCTTCCGCATCCACGCCCCGCTCCAGCACATGACCAAGGCGCAGATCGCCGCCGAAGCCGCGCGGCTGGGGATCGACGCGGGGCTGAGCTGGTCGTGCTATGATCCGGTCGGCGCGCGCCATTGCGGTCGCTGCGACAGTTGCCGCCTGCGCGCGAAGGGCTTCGCCGAGGCCGGCCTGCCCGATCCGACCGACTATGCGCAGACGCCGCTCGAGGCGGCATGACCTATTCGGTGAAGGAAATGTTCCTCACCCTGCAGGGGGAGGGGGTCCACGCCGGCCGACGCGCGGTGTTCGTCCGTTTCGCCGGGTGCAACCTGTGGACCGGGCGCGAGGTCGATCGGGCACGGGCGATCTGCCGCTTCTGCGACACCGATTTCGTCGGGACCGATGGCGTGGGCGGCGGCAAGTTCGTCGACGCCAATGCACTGGCGCAGGCGGTGATCGGTCATTGGGACGGCGATGCCGCGCGCCGCTTCGTCGTGCTGACCGGTGGCGAGCCGATGTTGCAGGTCGACGATGCGCTGGTCGACGCGCTGCACGCCGCCGGCTTCACCATCGCGATCGAAAGCAACGGCACGATCGCGGTGCATCCCGGCATCGACTGGGTCTGCATCAGCCCCAAGGCCGGCAGCGACGTCGTCCAGCGGCACGGCGACGAACTGAAACTGGTCTGGCCGCAGGCGGGGATCGATCCGGTCGCGCTGGAAGACTGGGACTTCGCCAACCATCTGATCCAGCCGATGGACGCGGCGGGGCAGGAAGCCGCCAACCGCAAGGCGGCAGTAGCGCTGGCGATGGCGCGCCCGCGCTGGCGGCTATCGCTTCAGACGCACAAGCTGCTCGGCCTGCGGTAAACGTCAGCCCGGCTTGGCCGCAATCGTGATCTCATAGGCACCGGTCAGCGGATCATGGTGCAGCGGCGCGCGCAACTGCCGTGACAGGCCGAGGATGATCCGCCCGTAGCGCTGCTTGACCAGCGTTTCGAGCGCATCGCTCTCGACCAGCGCGGGGGATACCGCGCGCAGCAGCGCGGTGTCGCTGTCCGCCACCTGCCGCACCGACACGCCGATCGGCGCCTGCGGATTGACCGATCCGGCAAGCTCGATCAATTCGGTCAGCAGGAACGAGACGGCGACCGCTACGTCCTGCGTCACCAGCACCGGTTCGACGTTGAGGGTGATGCCGATGCTCCGTGATCCGTCGGGCGCGGTGGCGCGGATGTTCGACGCCAGTTCGCCGACCACTGCTTTCAGTTCCAGCCCGCGATTTTCCTCCATCTCGGCATAATGATGGCGATGCACCGCCGCCAGCGCGTCGACCCGGCGCTGGATCGTCGCATAGGCGTCCGACGCCGCTTCGCCATGCGCGCTGCGGGCATGGAAGTTGATGAGGCTGGCGATGACCTGCAGGTTGTTCTTGACGCGGTGATGCACCTCGCGCGTCAGCTTGGTCTGGCGCACCAGCCCGTCGGCCATCGATTGTTCGTGCCGTTCGACCGTGCGGGTGAGTTCGAGAAACGTCTCGCCCAGATCGGCGATTTCCTGCGCGGGAATGCTGCCCAGATCGACCGGGGCGAGCGGCTCGCCGGGGCGATAGCGGCCGACGTCGTCGCGGAACCGGCGCAACGGCCGGATCAGCATCCGGTCGACGACCAGCCAGCCGATGCCGGTGGCGGCAATCCACATCACCAGCGGCAGCAGCATCGCGACGATCGCCGAGGAGGTGATCGGTGCCTTGCGCACCACCATTGCCAGTTCGAGATCGTCGAGCCCCAGCGGAATATCGATCCGTTCGAGCCGCTGGAACCCGGATTCGACCGGCATCGTCTCCAGCGGCAGCGCGCCATCGCCATCGCCGTCCTGCCGGAGCAGCGCCGAGAAGGGCGCGGCATAGCCGCTGGGCTGCGCCAGATCGCGCAGCATCGCGGCCGGGAAGAAGGCGACGGCACGCGACCGGCCGCCCGGTCCCGCAATATCGACCAGCAACCCCTTGTCGCCCAACTGGGCGCGCAGCCCGTTGGCGTCGGGCTTGCCGCGCTGCGGTGTCGGAATGTCGGTGCCGCAGACCAGCCGCCCGTCGAGGCCCCGGATCGCGAACCGCGCGCCGCTGGTCGATTGCTGGGCGAACACCCCTTCGACGCGCGCGCAGCCCGGCGTGTTGGCCGGATCGAGCGCCAGCGCATTGGTCGCGACGCGCAGCGCGGTCATGTCGCCGACCAGTTCGATCGCGATCGCCCGCGACGCCTCGGTCGCGGCGACGCGCAGGCGCGCGCGCGTGTCGAGATCGGCGGTCCGCGCGGTCTGGAACGTGGCATATAGCGCGATCAGTGCCAGCGGCAGCAACGCACCACTGAGGATCAGCACCAGCTTCGCGCCCGTCGCCATGCGGCGAAGGGCGACGGCCGGGCTGGCGCGATGTCGGCGAACGGAGGGGGAGGTCGTCACGCGGACGACGGCTATTTCAGCTTGCTGAGCAGGTCCAGCATCTCATCGGGTACAGATTCCCCGATCGCGTCCTGATAGACCGCACGCAACGCATTCCCCAAAACGGAAGAGTCTTTCCGGTCGGTCTTGTCGGCCTGCGACGCGACCGTCGATGTCGCGCTGGGCTGCTTCGCCGCCTTTTCACCATCCTGCACGAATGTAAGCCTTCCCCCGGTGCCCGGCCCGATGCCGGCTAAAACCAAACCCGCTCCCCGCAGAGGTCAAGACAGGCTTGGACAAGCTGGTCGGGCGCCCATGGAAACAAAAGACGTGCTCGATGGTTCCATGGGTCGATGCGTTTCGGGGGAGGCGTCCTTCCCGGTCCCGTATCGATCTGTTTTTGCACGCTCGCCATTTGCCCGATACGTCGGACCGGTGGTGGGACGAAGGAGAATTGACTGACCATGTCGCTCGGACAGCAGCTTGCGCCGCACCTCCCTTTCCTGCGGCGCTACGGCCGTGCGCTCACCGGTAGCCAGAGCGAGGGCGATCAATATGTCCGCGCGACGCTGGAGGCGATCGTCGCCGCACCGGAAGAGTTCCCGCGCGACGTCGATCCCCGGCTGGGCCTGTATCGCACCTTCCAGGCGATCTGGGGCTCGTCGCAGCCCGAGGCGTTCGGCGACGGCAGCCTTGGCGGATCGGACAATGAAGTGATCGCGCAGGCGCGCCTGTCGCGCATCGCGCCGCTGTCGCGCCAGGCGCTGTTGCTGACCGCGATGGAAGGCTTCACCAACGAAGATACCGCCTATCTGATCGATTCGACCCATGACGAGGTCGAGGAACTGGTCGCCGAGGCGCTGCGCGAGATCGAGCAGCAGACCCGCTCGCGGGTGATGATTATCGAGGACGAGCCGCTGATCGCGATGGACCTCGAACAGATCGTCCGTGATCTCGGCCATGAAGTCACCGGCGTCGCCGTGACGCGCGACGAGGCGGTCGCACTGGCGATGCAGGACCGGCCCGGCCTCGTCCTCGCCGACATCCAGCTCGCCGACGACAGCTCGGGTATCGACGCGGTGAAGGACATCCTGTCCGAATTCAATGTGCCGGTGATCTTCATCACCGCCTTCCCGGAACGGCTGTTGACCGGCGAGCGTCCCGAGCCGACGTTCCTCATCACCAAGCCGTTCCAGCGTTCGACCGTTAAGGCGGCGATCAGCCAGGCGCTGTTCTTCGACGAAGCGACGGTGCCCGGTCAGGCATAACGATTACGGACCCAAAACGAAACTCGGGGGTTGGAGCAGGCATGGCAAACGACAATGAACGCATCCATGTCAGCAAGACCGACGCCCGCGCCGGGTCGACCCCCGGCGTCACGCGCTATGTGCTGGCGGTATCGCTGACCGCGGTGATTATCGTCATGGCCTATATCCTGCTGTCCTGACCGGACCGATGTCCCGGCCGCCGCTTTCAATCGGCGGCGGCCGACCCTATGTTCGGGTCGGGCCGTTGGCCGACCGCGTATCGAACGGATAAGAATGACCGAACCCGATAGTGCCGAGAACGCGGATGTCGAGGTGCATGAGCACGTCGCCCTCTCCGACCCGGAATTCAAGAAACAACTGGCACAGGTGATCCCGCATCTGCGCGCCTTTGGCCGGTCGCTGTCGGGCAGCCGCGATCTGGCCGACGATCTGGTGCAGGAAACGTTGCTGAAGGCATGGGCCGCGCGCCAGCGGTTTCAGGCCGGCACCAACATGCGTGCGTGGACCTTCATCATCCTGCGCAACCTGTATCTGTCGCAGATGCGCCGCGCCCGCTTCAAGGGCGAGTGGGACGATCTGGTCGCCGACCGGATTCTCGCCGCGCCCGCCAGCCAGGATCGCCATGTCGAACTGGCCGACATGCAGCGCGCCCTGCTCCACCTGCCGCAACCGCAGCGCGAAGCGCTGATCCTCGTCGGCGCAGGCGGCTTCGCCTATGAAGAGGCAGCGGAAATCTGCAACGTGGCGGTCGGCACGATCAAGAGCCGCGTGGCCCGTGGCCGCGTCGCGCTGGAAGCGTTGATGACCGAGGGTCAGTTGCCGTCGCGCGCATCGCAGCCGGACAATGGCGGACAGACCGTGCTCGACACGATCATGGGCGAGGTCGACGATCTGAGCAGGGATCGCTGATCCTGGCGAGCGATCGTGTCAGGCCGTAGGGCAAAACCGACGCCATGATGTTCAGTGGTGCGCGGTGCGACCCAGCCGCCGCAGACATTCCTGCCATTCCTCGGGCAAATCCCCTACCGGATCGAAACTGCGCCGCAGCGCATGGCCGATCCCGTCGGCGCGTGTCGGCCCACGGACGATCTGGTCCGCAATCGCGGATTTGTGCAGGGATGGATCGTTCGGTGCCATAACGGTTTCAACGTCCGCTGTTGCGAATCGTTGCTTGCCGGATCGCAAGACGAAATCATGGTGCCGTGCCATAGCGGGTCCCGGTGGCGCAGGAGACGGCGACGATGCACTTCCCCGCTGAACTGATTGACCGGGTCCGGGCCGGATCGTCGTTCCTTTCAACGCTGCTCGACCGCGAGGCCGCCTTTCTCGACGGGCTTGCCGGATTCGATGTCGATCCGCTGGCGGCGGTCGCGGTCGACGACCCCGCGATGGCGATCGGCCAGCGGCTGCGGATCGAGCGGCGGCGGCTGGCGTTGCTGGTCGCGCTGGGCGATCTTGCCGGGGTCTATGATCTTGCCGCCGTCACCCATGCGCTGAGCGATTTCGCCGACCATGCGCTGACCCGCGCGATCCATGCCGCGATCGAGGAGCGCACGCCGGGCGCCGCGCCGACCGGCTTTGCCGCGATCGCGCTTGGCAAGCAGGGCAGCCGCGAACTCAACTATTCCTCCGACATCGATCCGATCCTGCTCTACGATCCGGCGACGTTGCCCCGGCGCGAGCGCGACGACCCGGCCGAGGCGGCGGTGCGCATCGCCAGGCGCGCGACCGAACTGCTCCAGACGCGCGATGGCGATGGCTATGTCCTGCGCGTCGACCTGCGCCTGCGACCCTCGCCCGAAGCGACGCCGATCGCGCTGCCGGTCGATGCCGCCGTCTCCTATTATGAATCCGCCGCGCTGCCATGGGAGCGCGCCGCGTTCATCCGCGCGCGGGCGGCGGCAGGCGACATCGCCCTTGGCCGTCGCTTTCTGGAGGCGATCCGTCCGTTCGTATGGCGGCGCGCGCTCGATTACGGCGCGATCGGCGAGATTCGCGACATCACCCGCCGCATCCGCGACCATTATGCGCAGGGGCAGGCGTTCGGCCCCGGCTATGACCTGAAGCGCGGCCGCGGCGGCATCCGCGAGACGGAGTTCTTCGCGCAGGTCCACCAACTGGTCCACGGCGGGCGCGACCCGGCGCTGCGCGCGCCTGCGACGCTCGACGCGCTGGCGGCGCTGGCGCAGGCGGGCCGGATCGCACCCGACGAGGCGGTGACGATGGCGCAGGGCTACACGCTGTTCCGCACGATCGAACACCGCCTGCAAATGGTCGACGATCGCCAGACGCACAGCCTGCCCGCGCAAGGCCCGGCACTCGACAATGTCGCCCGGCTCCACGGTCTGGCGGATGGCGCGGCGCTGCTCGACCTGCTGCGGCCGCACGTCACAGCGGTCGCGTCGGTCTATGACCGGCTCGACGGGGCGGGCGGCACGACTCTTCCGGCCGAGCCTGCCTCGCTCGCCCGGCGGCTGGCGGCGGCGGGGTTCGCCGATGGCGAGGCGGCGGCGCGGCGGATTGGCGACTGGCGCGGCGGGGCCTATCCCGCACTGCGCAGCCCCGCCGCGCGCGCCGCGCTGGAGGACAGCCTGCCGCAACTGGTCGATGGCCTCGCCACCGCCGCCGATCCGCATGCCGCGCTGCTCCGGCTCGACGCGATGCTGGCGCGGTTGCCCAGCGCCATCAACCTGTTCCGCCTGCTCGAAGCGCAACCGGCGCTCGCGCGGCTGCTCAGCACCATCCTGTGCCACGCCCCGACGCTGGCCGATGCGCTGGCCAGGCGGGCAACCTTGCTCGATGCGCTGATCGACGCCCGCGCGCTCGACCCCGTCGGCAGCGTCGCCGAACTGGTGGCGATGATGCAGGCCCGCGCGGGCGAGGGCTATGAACGCCTGCTCGACCATGTCCGTGACGTGGTGAACGAACAGCGCTTCATGCTGGGCGTGCAGGTGGTGGCGGGCACCGGCGATCCGCTGGCGGTGGCGGGCGGCTATGCCCGCGTCGCGCAGGCGGCGGTGGAGGTGCTGACGCAGGCGACCGTGGCCGACTTCACCCGCCGCCACGGGCGCGTTCCCGACAGCGAACTGGTGGTGCTGGCGCTCGGCCGGCTGGGCGGCGGCGCGCTGACCCATGCCTCCGACCTCGACCTCGTCTATTGCTTCACCGGCGATTTCTCCGCCGAATCGGATGGAGCCAAGCCGCTCGGCGCGGTCCTCTATTACAACCGCCTCGCCCAGCGGCTGACCGCCGCGCTGTCGGTCCAGACCGCCGCCGGTCCGCTGTATGAGGTCGACACCCGCCTGCGTCCCTCGGGCGCGCAGGGGCCGCTGGTCGTCTCGCTCGCCGGCTTCGAACGCTATCAGCGCGAGGATGCGTGGACATGGGAGCATATGGCGCTCGCCCGCGCCCGGCCGATCGCCGGATCGGCGGCGGCGCGGGGGCAGGCGGCGGCGATCATCGACCGGGTGCTGCGCGGCGACCGTCCGCTTCGCGACGTGACCGCCGAAGCGGCGGCGATGCGCGAGGAGATGGCCCGCCACAAGCCGCCCGCCGGCCCGCTCGATGCGAAGCTGGGGGAGGGGGGGCTCGTCGACCTCGAATTCACAGTCCACGTCCTGCAACTGCGCCACCACATCGGCCTCACCCCCGATCTGGGCGCGGCGATCGACGCGCTGGTCGCCGCCGGGCTGCTACCGCGCACGATGCGGCAGGCGCATGATTTCCTCACCCGGCTGATCGTCGCGATGCGCCTCGTCGCGCCCGACGCGCAGCCGCCCGCACCCGCCACCCGCCCGATCCTCGCGGCGGCGCTGGGCGAACCCGACTGGGCGGCAAGCCTTGCCACGCTCGACGCCACACGGCAGGCGGTGTCCGTCGCATGGGCCGCGGTACGACAGGGGAGCGACGGACAATGAACATCGGTGACATGGCACCTTCGGTCCGCCTGACCGGCAGCGACGGCACGCCCTTTGCCCTCCACGACCGGATCGGTAGCGGTCTCATCGTCTATTTCTATCCCAAGGCGGACACGACCGGTTGCACCCGCGAAGCACAGGATTTTTCCGTGGCTGAGGGCGAGTTCGCCGCCGCCGGTTTCACGATCCTCGGCGTCTCGCGCGATACCCCGGCCAAGCTTGCGCGCTTCGCCGCCAAACATGATCTCACCGTCCCGCTGGCGTCGGACGAGGACGGATCGGTTTGCGAAGCCTTTGGCACATGGGGCGAAAAGCAGATGTACGGTCGCACCTATATGGGTATCGAACGCGCGACCTTCGCGGTCGCCGCCGATGGTCGCCTCACCCATGTCTGGCGCAAGGTAAAGGTCCCCGGTCACGCCGCCGCCGTGCTAGCTGCGGTGCGCCACGCGGGTTGATCCGAATCGATTGCGATACCGCTACCAACCGCGCGGTGCTGCGGATGACCCACCCACGCATCGCATCGTTAACGCTTCGCCGCGCGATGGCGGCGGTTGGCCGCGCGCGAACCCCTTGCCCCGTTGCATAAAGGGCACAGAGTCGGTCATTCCCTCGTTCCGTCGAGGCGCGGAGGGGCTGCTGTCGAGACAAGGGTTCACCGAACGTGTCGGGCTACCGGCACGATCGCAACGCTGGGTCGCGAAACCATAATGCCGAATACGTCTGTATCGAACACGAACACCGCGATCGTCAGCCGGTTCCGTGATTTCTTCCGTACCCGCGACTTTCTGTTGCACGACGGTCGCCGCCTGCGCCGCCTGTCGATCCCCGGCCGGGCACAGGCACTCGCCGCCGGTTTCGCCGCCATCACCGTCGCCTTCTCGGGCTATGGCATGGGCCATGCCGCGCTCGGTACCGCCGCCGCCGCCGGGCTGGTCGATGGCCCCAGCGCCGAAACCCGCGTCGCCGCAATGCAGCAGCAGGTGAAGGCCATGCGCGCCGACGTCGTCCGCCTGCGCGCCGATGCCCGCGCACACGCCGCCCGGATCGATCGCCGCCAGCAGGCGCTCGCTGCCGTGCTGACCGGATCGGACAACGCCGACCAGCTCGTCCTCGCCGCGCTTGCCCAGCCGTCGGTCGATGCCGCGCCGATCGTCACCCGCCCGTTCGATCGCGTCGCCCGCCGGCAGGCGACGATGGCGGCACAGGCGAAGGCGATGGCCGACGCCCGCTATGCCGACACCGCGCGCTCGATGAAGCGCCTCGGCCTCAATCCGCGTCGCGTCGCCCCGGCGATGGGCGGCCCCTATGAACCCGTCGATGCCGCGACGGCCGCTGCGGCCACCGCCAATGCGCCGACCGCCGATGCCGCCGCCGACGCCCAGTTCCGCGCGCTGTTCCTGAGCTGGAAGAAGCTCGACGGCATCGAACAGGCGGCGATCTCGATCCCCTCGTTCCAGCCGGTGGCGCATATGGCGTTCACCAGCAACTTCGGCGTCCGCTCCGACCCGTTCCGTGGCACCGCCGCGATGCACGCCGGGGTCGACATCCCCGGCCCGATCGGCACCCCGGTCTATGCCACCGCCGACGGCATCGTCGCCCGCGCCGAACGCGCCGGCGGCTATGGCAACCTCATCGAAGTGAACCACGGCAAGGGCATTGCCACCCGCTACGGCCATCTCTCGAAGATTCTCGTGTCCGACCATGTCCGGGTGAAGCGCGGCCAGTTGATTGGCCTGATGGGTTCGACCGGCCGCTCGACCGGCAGCCACCTCCATTACGAAGTCCGCATTGACGGCTCGGCGGTGAACCCCGCCCCCTATCTGCAGGCCGGCGAACTGGCGATGGCCGCCGACCGCGCCCAGCGTCAACGGCTGGGGATGGGCGGCCCGGCGAACTGATACCGGCCGATGTCGTTCTTCCCGCCAAGGCGGGATTACAGCCTGCCCGCGTCGCTCCCTGCTGTCCGATAAGCCGTCATCCCCGCGCAGGCGGGGATCCATATACGCCGACGGTTCGGCTCCATTACGAAACATGGCGTCTATGGATTCCCGCCTTCGCGGGAATGACGCTGTCGATGTGGCGGACTTTCGAACGGGCCAAGCTCGCCACCTGTCGCAACCTATAGTTGCCCCCAGCCGTCCCGGCGCTTATCTCCCTCCCATGGACGCCATCCCCGAAGTCACCCTGTCGCCCGCCGCCGCCGCGCGCGTGGCGGCGATCGCCGCCAAGCAGGCGAAGCCCGCGATCCTGCGCCTCTCGGTCGAGGGGGGCGGCTGTTCGGGATTCCAGTACCGTTTCGGCCTCGCCGACGCCCCCGATGGCGATGACCTGATCGCCGAAACCGATGGCGTGCGGCTGGTGGTCGATCCGGTCAGCATCGATCTGGTGCGCGGTGCCGAGGTCGATTTCGTCGAATCGCTCGGCGGCGCGGCGTTCCGCGTCACCAATCCGCAAGCGGCCTCGGGCTGCGGCTGCGGCACCAGCTTCGCCGTCTGACGTGAAGATCGTCACCTACAACGTCAATGGCATCAAGGCGCGACTGCCCCGGCTGATCGAATATCTGACCGAGGAGGCGCCCGATATTGTGTGTCTTCAGGAACTGAAGTCGAGCGACGAAACCTTCCCGCAAGCCGAAATCCGCGACGCCGGCTATGGCGCGCTGTGGCATGGGCAAAAGGGCTTCAACGGCGTCGCGGTGCTGGCGAAGGGTGTCGATCCGGTCGAGCGCCAGCGCGGCCTCGCCGGTGAGGATGACGACGCGCACAGCCGCTATCTCGAAGCGGAGATGAACGGTCTGGTCGTCGCCTCGATCTACCTGCCCAACGGCAATCCGCAGCCTAGCCCCAAGTTCGACTACAAACTCCGCTGGATCGATCGCCTGCGCGCCCGCGCCGCCGATCTGTTGGCGCAGGAGCATCCGGTCGTGCTGGCGGGCGACTATAACGTCATCCCCAACGACGACGACGTGTTCTCGGTCCGGGCGATGGCGAGCGACGCGCTGATGCAGCCCGAATCGCGTGCCGGCTACCGCGCCTTGTTGGCGCAGGGCTGGACCGATGCGCTGCGTACCCGCTTTCCCAAGGGCGGGGTGTGGACCTTCTGGGACTATCAGGCGGGATCGTGGCAACGCGACGCCGGCTTCCGCATCGATCATCTGCTGCTCAGCCCGACCGCTGCCGACCGGCTGGTCGATGCTGGCGTCGACAAGGCGCATCGCGGCCGGGAACGCGCCAGCGACCACGCGCCGACGTGGGTCCGCCTGCGGTGATCCGCTTGCCCGCGGTGGCGCTGGCCGCGCTGCTGCTGCCCGGCGTGGCGCAGGCGCGCGACTATTGCTCGACCCGGCCGAGCCTCGGCCAGTCGGCGTGCGTGCTCGATCCCGGCCGGGTCGCGATCGAAACCGCGCTGTCGGACTGGGAGCGCGACGACGACAGCGACACCGTGTTGTTCGGCGACAGCCTGTTGCGGATCGGCCTGACCGACCGGGTCGAGGCGCAGATCGGCTGGACCCCGCTGGGCATCGCGCGCGACCGTGATGATGGCCGTCGCACGGCGCGCAGCGGCGACGTGACGCTCGGGGGCCGGATCAATCTCCACCATCCCGACGGCAGCGGCCTGTCCTATGGCCTGCAACCCTCGCTGACGATACCGATCGGTCGCGCGCCGATCGGCGATGGCCAATGGAGCGCGGCGCTCATCGCCCCGATCACCTATGATCTGGGCAAGACGTTCAACGTGCAATTCTCGCCACAGGTCGCCGTGACCAACGGTGAGGTCGATCCGGGGGCGGTGCTCGGCCTCGACATCGCGCTGGCCAAGAAGCTGACGACGACGGCGGAACTGCAATGGCAGCGCGCCGACCGTAGCGGGCAGGCGAGTGCCGCGCTGTCGGTGGCATGGCAATTGTCCGACGACCTGTTCCTCGATGCCGGCGGCGTGGTCGGCCTCAATGCCGCCGCGCCGTCGCTGCGCTGCTACAGCGGTATCTCGCGCCGATTCTGATCTCGGCGGCACTGTCCTACACTCGCGCGCCGCGCCATATCGTCATGGTTGACGGGGCGGGGCACTATTGCGAACGCTACGCAACAAAACGCGGGCAAGTGTAAACTTTGTAAACTTTGGCGGCCGTATGGCTATCCCAACCAATGGCGTAATTCGCCGCGAATTGGTTGCATTTCCCACAGCTACAATTGTAGTCATTGCGTAAGTCATTGATTTATAATGGATCGTAAAACTGGCACGGCGGGTGCAATGCTATGAGCAAGCCCGGTGAAACACCGGACTGCACAGGGAGACAGCATCATGACCACCATCCGCCTCGTCGCTTCGCTCGCCCTCGGTTTCGCCATCGCGACCCCCGCGATCGCCGCCGAACCCGATACCGTCGCGACCACGACGACCGCCGCCACCGCTGCCGGCACCACCACGACCGCCGCGTCGATCCTGCCCGCATCGAAGACCCGCTATTGCGTCCAGCTCGACCTGACCGGCACCCGGATCAACCGTGTCCGCTGTGAAACCCGCCGCAACTGGCAGGCGATGGGCGTCGATATTGACGCGATGCTCAAGACCAGCCGCCGCTGATCCCGAAAAAGGACCGATCCGATGGCCTTCTCGACCCTGATCGCGGCGCTGTTCCTCACCGCCGCCCCGTCCACCGCCGCGACGGTGACGGTAACCGCCCCGCTCACCGGCGCGATGCGCGACGGCACGCCGCTGTCCGCCGGGACGAAGATCTGTATCCGCAGCCCCCGTCCGGCATCGCACCTCCCGCTCGTCGAATGCCGGCGCTATGCCGACTGGCTGGCCGAAGGCGTCAACCCCACGAAGCTGCGCCGCATCCGCTGAACCCCGCCCGCCGGCACGGGAGCAAAGCCCGGCACCAACCAACCCCTTTATCGACGGAACCCTCCCATGCCGATCGCGACCCTGTTCGCGGCGCTGCTCCTTGCTGCGCCACAGGTGGCAACCCCTGCCGCCGCCACGCTTGCCACCACGACGATCCAGCTTGCCGACGGCACGCCGATCCGCCCGACGACCCGCGTCTGTTTCAAGAACGCGCGGACGGGGTCGATCACCCCGACCAAGCTGTGCCGCAGCTACGCCCGCTGGCTGCGCGACGGCATCGATCCCGCACTGGCGCAGCGCATCCGCTAAGCGCCGTCAAAGCTGGCGTTCGTACATCTGGTAAATGCGGTTGATGCGGCTGTCGATCGTCGTCGCGATCGCGTTCATGCCCTGATTGTCGTCGAGCACCCAGCCGATCTCGCCGCGCGACGCGCCGAACTTCGCCACCGCGTCGCGGCGGATATATTCGATCATCATGAAGGCAAGCTGGCTCGCCATGCGCGACGCCTGCAATTTCTTGACCACGCCCATCAACGGCACGCGCATCGTCCGCGCCTTGGGCGCGCGCAGCCACAGCAGCAGCTTGGCCCAGTTGAACGGCAACAGATTGCCCTTCATCGGTTTGAGCGGCTCGTTCATGTCGGGCAGGGTAATCATGAAGGCGACGGGTTCGCCGTCCAGCTCGGCGATACGGATCAGGTCGCCGAACACCAGCGGCTTGAGCTTCTTGCCGACGTCGTCGACCTCGGGCTGAGTCAGCGGCACGAAGCCCCAGTTGTCCGACCACGCATCGTTCAAAATCCGCAGGATGATCGCCGCCTCGTCGGCGAACTTCGACTTGTCGACCCGGCGGATATGGATACGCGGGTTCTTCTCGCCCGCCGCGACGATGCGCTGGACGATCGGCGGGAAGTCCTTGGTGATGTCCAGCTCATAGGTGACGAGCTGCTTGACGCCCTGATAGCCCGCCGCCTCGATCCACCCCTGATATTGCGGCAGATGATGCCCCATCAGCACGGTCGGGCTGTGGTCGTGTCCCTTGATGAGCAGTCCGGGTTCTTCCCAGATCGACAGGCTGCACGGCCCGATCGCCTTGGTCATGCCTTTGCCGCGCAGCCATTCCTCGGCCGTTGCGATCAGCGCCGCTGCGGTCTCGCCATCCTCCGCCTCGAACATGCCCCAAAAGCCGACGCCGGGGCCGAAGCCCTTGTCGGCGGGCATCGTCAGCGCCAGCGTGTCGAGATGCGCCGAAATCCGCCCGACTACCCGGCCGTCGCGCTCGGCGATATGAAGCTGCCCTTCGGCATGGCTGAACCAGCCGTTCTTTTTGGGGTCGATCGTCGCGGCAACTTCCGATTTCAGCGGCGGCACCCAGTGCGGATCATTGGCATACAGGCGATAGGGCAGGGCGATGAACGCCTTGCGATCGGCGGCGGACAGGACCGGACGGACGGTGATCGACATGGCTTCCCCCCAAACGACAACGGGGCGGCAATGCGCCGCCCCGTATCAAACATCAAATGACAAATCGGTCATCCGCGGTAGCGCGGGTGCCCCTTGGCAACGCCGCCAGACAGTTCGGCGACCTTCGGATATTTCTTCGCGACATCCTCGGTATAGCCGAGGTTGAAGACGGTCGGGCTCTTCTCCGGCCGTTCCGAACGCTCGTAATGGGTCCCGAAAATCTTGTCCCAGAAGAAGTTGGTGATGCCGAAATTGCCATGTTCGTCGTGGAAGTGATGCGCCATGTGCTTGCGCTTCCATGCGACCAGCAGCTTGTTCTTTGGCTTGTAGGCCAGATGCTGGATGCAGTGGCAGAATTCGTAGAAGCAGGTCGTCAGCAGGCCGGTCGCCAGCGCCGCCATCGCCCCGCCGAACCCGCCGATGGCATAGCCGATCGGCGCGGTCGCGATCGCGATCGCCGGCAGCGTGGTGTGGAGCGCACCGAACAGGACCTCCAGATGGTTGGGGTCCTGATGATGGTCGTAATGGATGCGTTTCCACGTTGCGGCGAGCGGCGCGAACTTGAACATCCAGTTGGAATGCAGCACCCAGCGGTGCAGCACATACCATACCAGCGGATAGGCGACGATCGCGATGCCGATCGACGCCAGCGTCGGCACCAGCGGCGCGGGCGACCAGATGAACAGGCCGACCGCGACGACCGACAGCGCCAGATAGGCGATGATCGCCGGATACTGGAAAAACGCGACGACCAACTCCTTGAAGGTCATCTTGTCGAGATGGTGCGACTTCTTCCAGAAGCCCTGCTTCTCGGTGATCGCGGTCATCGGCACAACTTCCTCAAACGATTCCTTGACCGGGCATGTAACGCCCATCGTGATGCTTTGGCGACGCTTTGCGGCCAAAGTGGGACGGTATCGCGTCTATTCCTCGGTACGGATCAGCACGGCCTCACCGATCAGGAAGAACAACAGGAACGGCGCCCAAGCCGCCAGAAACGGCGGATAGGCACCCAGGTTCCCCATCGCCAGCGCGAAATTGTCCGCCACGAAATAGGTAAAGCCAAGCGCCATGCCAATGACCGCACGGACGAACAATTTGCCCGATCGTGCCACGCCGAATGCCGCGACCGCCGCCAGCAGCGGCATCAGCACCGCCGACAACGGCCCCGACAGCTTGTGCCACAACGCGCCTTCCAGCGCCTTGGTCGGCCGGCCGGCTTCGGTCAGATCGTCGATCGCCACCGATAGCTGGGTGAACGACAGGCCATCGGGATCGACGTTCTGGAGCGTGAACTGGTCGGGCCGCACGCCGCCGGCGATGCGCAGCGTGCCCAACCGTTCGCGCAATCCGCTTGCGACGGTGAAACGCTCCGCCCCTTCGATCCGCCATGCACCATCTTCGCGCCGCCCCGCGCTGGCCGTGACGAGCGCGCGGAGCGAGGAGCCTTCGCGGGTGTAGACGGTGATTCCGCGCAGCCGGGTGGCCTCGCCCCGACCCGACACCTGCCGGACCTGGATCAGATTGTCGCCGTCGCGCACCCACACGTTGGTGCGATCGCCACGGTCGACTGGCATCGGTCCATAGTCGACATTGTCCCATGCGGTGAGCGTCGCGGTGGCGCGCGCCACGACCCGCTCGTTGAAGCCGAACGACAGCGCGGCGACGCCGAAGCTGGCGAGGATCAGCGGGGCGAGTACCTGATGCGCCGACAGGCCGGCGGCTTTCAGGCTGATGATCTCACTGTTCTGGTTGAGCTGCGTCAGCGTCAGGATCGTGCCGAGCAGCACCGAAAAGGGCAGGAAGCGGGCAACGATCTGCGGCGTGCGCAGCGACACGTAGCGCAGGATTTCCGCCTGTCCATTGCCCGGCTGGGCAAGGATCTTGCCGCTTTCGCTGAGCAGGTCGAGCGCCTGCAACACCAGCACCAGCGCGAACAGGATCGCGAAGGTCCGCACAAGGAACAGCCGCGCCATATAGACGGCGATCGTGGTCGAGGGGAACAGCGCACGCATCACGCCGCCGCCTTGCGCTTGCCCGGCAGATACCGGCCGATCAGTTTGCCAAGCTTGGCGGCACCGCGTTCCAGCCCGCCGATCGGCTGGCCGCCGGGGACATAGGCGACGACATAATAGAGCCGGAACACCAGCGCGGCGAACAGCAGGAACGGCCCCCACAGCGCGATGATCGGATCGATCCGGCCGAGGCCGCCGACCGCTTCGCCATATTCATTGACCTTGTGATAGGTCACGAGCAGCACGATCGACAGGAACACGCCGAGCGCCGAGGATGATCGCTTGGCCGGCACGCCAAGCGCCAGCGCCAGCAGCGGCAACAGGAACATCGTCGCCACCTCCGCCAGCCGGAAGTGGAAATTGGCGCGCGCCGCGTCGCGATCCTCCTCGCTGACCTTGGGATCATGGCCGGCCACGGCGAGCTGCGGCAGCGTCTGTTCGAGGTCGCGGCCGCCGCGCGGGCGGAAGTTGCCGAACTTGGGCAGATCGATCGGCAGGTCGTGCGCGGTGAAGGTCAGCGTGCGCGGCACGCGGAAATCGGGCGCGTTGTGGATCAGCGTGCCATTGGTCAGGCGGAAGATGATCGTGTTGGGATCGTCGGTGCGCAGGAACTGGCCGCGCTCGGCGGTCACGCCCAGCCACTGGCCGTCGCGCTGGCTGGCCTGTACGAAGATGCCGCGCAGGTCGGCACCCGACCCACGGCTTTCCTCGATGCGCAGCGTCATCCGGTCGCCCAGCTTGGTGAATTCGCCGACCTTGATCGACGCGCCGAGCGCGCCCGAGCGCAGTTCGAAGCGCAGCGCCTCGTAATTATAGCGCGCGAGCGGCTGGACGAAGCCGACGATGGCGAGGTTCGCTGCCGCCAGCACCGTTGCATAGTAGAAAGGCACGCGCAGCAGCCGCCAATAGCTCATACCGACGCCGAGCATTACGTCGAGCTCGGACGAGGTTGCGAGCTTGCGAAAGGCGAGCAGGATGCCGAGCATCAGCCCGATCGGGATGCCCAGCCCCAGATACTCGGGCAGCAGATTGGCCAGCATGCGCCACACGACGCTGACCGGTCCGCCTTCGGCCGCGACGAAGTCGAACAACCGCAGCATCCGGTCGAGCACGAGCAGCATCGCCGAAATCAGCAGGGTCGAGAACAGCGGCACCGCGATCAGCCGGGCCATGTAGCGATCGATCGATGGCATGGGCACGGCTATAGCGGAGGTTGCGGGCGAAGCTAGTCCCGTTGCGAGGGTGCTACTGCTCCCCTCCCCGACAAGGGAGGGGAGTAGGTCGGATCAGATCGCGCCAACCGCCTTGCCGGCGGCCTCGAACATGCCGATGATCGTCTCGACCTGTTCGGCGCTATGCTCGGCACATAGCGAGCAGCGCAGCAGGAAGGTGCCGGCCGGGGTCGCGGGCGGACGCGCCATGTTGACGTACAGGCCGCCGTCGAGCAGCGCCTGCCACATCGCCACCGCCTGGGCCTGATCCTCGAGGATCACGGCGATGATCGCCGATTGCGGCGTATCGGTGCCGAGCTTCAGCCCCAGATCCTTCAGCCCGCCGTGCAGCCGCTTCGAATTGCGCCACAGATGCGCGCGCTTGTCGCCGGCATGGCGGAGCTTGCGGATCGAGGTCGCGGCGGTAGCGACTACCGACGGCGGCAGCGACGCGGTGAAGACATAGGGCCGGCACACCAGCCGCATCACGTCGAACTTCGGATGGTTGGAGACGCAGAAGCCGCCGACCGTCCCGACCGATTTGGAGAAGGTGCCGACGACGAAATCGACGTCGGCCTCGACGCCCTGTTCCTCATACACGCCGCGCCCGTTGGGACCGAAGAAGCCCATGCCGTGCGCCTCGTCGACCAGCACCATGCAGCCGTGTTTCTTCGCCACCGCGACCATTTCGGGCAGCGGTGCGATGTCGCCGAGCATCGAATAGACGCCTTCGAGCACCACCAGCTTGCCCGGCTCTTTCGGCAGGCGCCCGAGCCGCTTGTCGAGATCCTCGACCGAATTGTGACGGAAGCGCACGACCTCGGCATTGCCGAGTGCGCAGCCGTCGTAGATCGACGCATGGCTGTCGGCGTCGAGGATGATATATTCGCCCTTGCCGACCAACGTCGAAATAATGCCGAGGTTCGCCTGATAGCCGGTCGAGAACACCATGGCGTGGGTCGTGCCGTAGAATTCGCGCAGCGCCGCTTCGCAATCCTTGTGCGGATCATAGGTGCCGTTCAGCACCCGGCTGCCGGTGGTGCCCGATCCGAACTCGTCGAGCGCCTTCTTGCCCGCCGCGATCACGTCCGGGTCGAAGGTCATGCCCATATAGTTGTAGGTGCCGAGCAGGATCGTGTCCTTGCCGCGGATCACCGCTTGGGTCGGTGACTTCACCTCGTCCATCACGATCGCGAAGGGATCGCGCACGCCGGTCGCCAGCAGCGCCTCGCGTTCGGCGATCAGCGCGTCGAACTTGCTGAGCAGATCACGTTCGGATGCGACCGGCGTCGGGTCGGCGGGCAGGGCGTGCGGCGTGGCGGCGGCTTCGGTCATGTTCGGGGCCTTATGTCTCAGGCGGTCTTCAGCTTCTCGACGGCATCGGCCAACTGGCCGACCGTCTCGATCTCGGCCTGCATGTTCATGGTGATGACGATGTCGAATTCATCCTCGACCGCCGCCACGAAATCCATGACGGTCAGGCTGTCCCATTCGAGATCGCCGGCAAAGGTCGTCGCATCGGTGAGCGCCACACCCTTCTTGTTGAAGGGGTCGATCAGGCCGGTGATGGTGGCGAGGGTGGCGGCACGGTCGCTCATGCGGGTCTTTCCAATATGCGTGGTTGCGCGGGCCTATAGCAGACCATGCGCACGATACCATGCCGCCGTATCGCTAAGGCCGCGTGGCGTGGCGATGCGCGGTTCCCACAGCTCGGCGGGCGGACGGCGTGCCGGGTCGGCGGTCCAGTCGGGATGGGCGAGATAGCGGGCGCGGTCGGGGGTCAGCTTGGCCCCGCTGCCCCGAAACCTGCGGTCGATGCGCGCGCCCAGCCGCAACAGCCGTTCGGGCAGGTGCAACGGCAGCACGCGCTGCCCGACCGCCCGCCCGATCAGCCGCGCCAGTTCGGCATGGGTCAGCGGGTTGCCATCGTCGACCTCGTACAGATCGTGCGCACCCGGCCGGTGGGCGAGGGCGAGCAGCAACCGCGCCAGATCATCGACCGCGACCAGCGCGAGCCGGCCGGGCGGCGGCAGAAGCGCGAGCCCGATCTTCGCCATGCGGAACATGTCGCGCAATTCGGTATCGCCCGGACCATACACCCCGCTCGGGCGGACGATCGTCCAGTCGAGATCGCTCGCCTCGACCACCGATTCACCGGCGCGTTTGGAAGCGCCATAGGCCGATAGCTGCGGCTCGCGGGCGGAGAGCGAGGAGACATGGACGAAGCGGCGGGAACCGGCGGCAAGCGCGGCATCGACCATCGCCTGCGTGCCGGTCACGTTGCCGGCGGTGAATCCCGCCGCGTCCGGCGCACTCACCACGCCGGCGAGGTGCAGGACGACATCGGCCCCGCCGACCAGTTCGTTCAGGCTCTCCGGCCGGTCGAGCGCGCCGCGTACCCAGCTTACGTTCGGCTCGGCCGGTTGCGCCCGACGGGTAAGCGCGCGGATGTGCCAGCCGGCACTGGCACCCAGCGCGATCACGCGGCGGCCGACGAAACCGGTGCCGCCGGTCAGCGCCATCGTCTTCACAGCAACGCCATATGATTGCGGTGTACCAGTGCCGAACGCGGCGCATAGCCCAGCAGGTCGCCCAGCTCGTCGCTGCGCCGTCCGACGATCCGCGCGGCGTCGACCGCGTCATATTCGGCGAGGCCGCGCGCCACGGTGCGACCATCGGTGGCGACGATGCGGATCAGATCGCCGCGCGCGAAATCGCCCTCGACCGATACCGCGCCGGCGGGAAGCAGGCTGCGTCCCGAGGCAAGCGCGGCGACCGCGCCGGCATCGACGCGGATCGCCCCGCGATCGGTCAGCCCGCCCGACAGCCATGCCTTGCGCGCCGGGGCGTGACGTGGTGCCGCGAACACCGTGCCATGGCCGGTCGCGGCGAAGCGAGCGAGCGGATGGTCGATCCGCCCGCTGGCGATGGCAAGCGTCGCGCCGGCGGCGGTGGCGATGCGCGCCGCCTCTACCTTCGACACCATGCCACCTGATCCCATGCCCGACGACGAGCGGCTGTCCGCCATGCCGAGGATCGTCGCGTCGATCGTCTCGACATGGGGAATGAGGCGCGCATCGGGGTTGGCGTGCGGATTGCTGTCGTACAGCCCGTCGATGTCCGACAGCAGGATGACGCCGTTGGCGCGCGCCGCCGCGCCGACCCGCGCGGCCAGCCGGTCATTGTCGCCGAAGCGGATTTCTTCGGTGGCGACGCTGTCGTTCTCGTTCACCACCGGCACGACGCCCAGCTTGAGCAGCCGGCCGAGCGTCGCGGCGACGTTCAGATAGCGGCGGCGGTCCTCCAGATCGTCGAGCGTGACGAGCAGTTGCGCGGCGGTGAGGCCATGATTGCCGAGCAATTCGGCCCAGACGCTCGACAGCGCGATCTGTCCGGTCGCGGCGGCGGCCTGCGCATCCTCTAGGCTCGCCCGGCCGCCCCTGGGCAGCCCGAGCCGCCGCGCACCAAGCGCGATCGCCCCCGACGAGACGACGACGACCTGCTGCCCCGCCTTCACCCGTGCGGCGATGTCGGCGACCAGTCCGGCGAGCCAGTCGCGCCGGACCGTGCCGTCGGCCGTGACGAGCAACGACGATCCGACCTTGACGACCAGGCGCGGGCCGAACAGGTCGGCGTCGGGGCGGGGGGCGTCGGCTAGACCGGCGACCATTCGCCCGGCTCCCCGTCGGCTTCCCCGGCGTGCATCTCGGACGGGCCGATCGCGGCGAGCAGCCGGTCGAGCACCGCCTCCAGCCCCTGTCCGGTCGCGCCCGACAGCGGGAGTACCGTCGCGCCGCTCTCCGCTTCCAGCTCGGCGATCAATGCGGCAGTCAGTTCCTCGTCGAGCAGATCGGCCTTGTTGAGCGCGATCACCTCGGGCTTCTCGGCGAGATCGGCGCCGTAATTCTCCAGTTCCTGCCGGACGATGCGATAGGCGGCGACCGGATCGTCGACATGGCTGTCGATCAGGTGGAGCAGCACCCGGCACCGTTCGATATGACCAAGGAATCGGTCGCCGATCCCGGCGCCTTCCGCTGCGCCCTCGATCAATCCCGGAATGTCGGCGACCACGAATTCGCGATCGCGGTGGCTGACCACGCCCAACTGGGGGCGGGTGGTGGTGAAGGCATAGGCCCCGACCTTGGCATTCGCGTTGGTCACGGCATTGATGAAGGTCGACTTGCCGGCATTGGGCAATCCGACCAGCCCGGCGTCGGCAAGCAGCTTGAGCCGCAGCCAGACCCATGCCTCGTCGCCCGGCCAGCCGGTGCCGTGCTGGCGCGGGGCGCGATTGGTCGACGTCTTGTAACTGGCATTGCCGCGTCCGCCGTCCCCGCCGCGCAGGAATATCTCGCGCTGGCCGGTATGGGTGAAATCGGCGAGAACGGTTTCCTTGTCCTCCGACAATATCTGCGTGCCCACCGGCACGCGGATGACGAGATCGCGACCGCCTCCTCCGGTGCGGTTCGATCCCGAACCGCCCGAACCACGCGGCGCGCGGAAATGCTGGGTGTAGCGAAAATCGATCAGCGTGTTGAGGCCGGCGACCGCTTCGAAAATGACGTCGCCGCCCTTGCCGCCGTTACCGCCGTCGGGGCCGCCATATTCCATGAACTTTTCGCGCCGGAAACTGACGGCGCCGGGGCCACCCACGCCCGAACGGACGAAGATCTTGGCTTGGTCGAGAAAATGCATGGCATCCGCTTAGTCGGAGTCGCGCGATGGGGGAAGGGTGTTCCTTTGGCGTCAGAGCCGCCGGTGCAGCACCAGCGCGTCGACCTCGCCCAGCGTCGGGTGGTCGAACGCGCCGGGCAGCCGCCCGACCTGTTCGAACCCGAGCGACAACCACAGCCCGATCGCGCGGACGTTAGTAGCGATCACGAAATTATACTGCATCGTGCGGAAGCCGGCGGCGCGGGCGTGATCGAACGAATGCAGCGCCATCGCGCGGGCGATGCCGCGTCCGGTCGCCGCGCCATGCGTCGCATAGCCGCAGTTGGCGACATGCCGTCCGCCGCCGTCCTTGTTCGCCCGGCAGAAATAGCTGCCGAGGACCCGGCCATCCATCTCGGCGACGAACACCGCGTTGCCGGGCGCGTGCCAGAAGGCGAGCGCCGCATCGACCGGCAGGTCGCGGTCGAGCGCATAGCTTTCCCCGGCGCGGACGATCGGCATCAAGATAGCGGCGATGGCCGATGCGTCATCGATTGTCGCCGGCCGGATCAGCACGGCAGGTCGCCGCGCGTGCGCAGCAATGCGCGGGTCGCCAGATCGCGCGCCTTTTCGCGCGGCAGGCGGAGCGCCTTCGCCATCGCCCCGCCGAGCAGCGCGTCGCCCAGCGCCATCAGCACCAGTTGCAGCGTCTCCTCCGCCAGCGGCAGTTCGCTAAGCGCCTGTTCGCTGCCCAGCCGGTCGACCAGCGCGTGAATCGCATCGAGGATCGGGTCGAGCGCATCGTCGTTGCCCGACAGGATCATCCAGCTCGCCAGTGCGCCGGCGCCCTCGCGGTCGAACGCATCGAACGTCAGGTCGACGACCTCGCGCGGATCGTGATCGCCTTCGTGCGCGCGCAGCACCGCCGCGCCGATCGATGCGGTGATCGTCGTCGCCATCCGCTCGGCCAGCGCCTTTTGCAGTCCCGATGCCGACCCGAAATGGTGGAGCAGATTGGCATGCGTCCGCCCGATCCGCAGTCCGACCGCCTTCAGCGTCACCGCCTGCGGCCCGGCTTCGATCAGCAGATCGCGCGCTGCATCGAGCGCGGCATCGCGCGACGCTTCGGGGGACAGGCGACGGCGAGCTATTGACATCACTGTAAGTAGATCACATTTCGCATCGGTTAGTTGGAGCAGAACCGTGTCGAAAGCAAAGACTCCTGACGATCTGACCATCACCCCGCGCGACGTCCGCTTTGGCCGGGACCGTGCGCCGAAGCGCTGGTGGCTGAACGGCGACGCGTACGCCACCGCCTTCTACAACGCGCTGTCGGTCACGTTTCCCAAGGGCGAGGGCTATTTCATCGACAGCGTGCGGGCGTATCAGGATCAGGTGCCCCCGCGGCTGGCGCAGGAAATCCGCGCGTTTGTCCGACAGGAGGCGATCCATACGCGCGAGCATATGGCGTTCAACCGGCAGGTCACGGATCATGGCTATGACACGTCGCGGCTGGACGCGCGGGTCGACCATGAACTGTCGATCACTCGAGGAAAGCCGCCGATCGCCAATCTGGCGGCGACGATGGCGCTCGAACATTTCACCGCGATCCTCGCGCACGAACTGGTCGCCGATCCCCGCCATCTGGCGGGCGGCGAGCAGCAGGTGGCCGACCTCTGGCGCTGGCACGCGATCGAGGAGATCGAGCACAAGGGCGTCGCCTATGACACCTGGGTCCATGCCACCCGTGACTGGAGCCGGTTCCGGCGCTGGCGGATCAAGGCGCTGGTGATGCTGATCGTCACCTTCAAATTCTTTCGTGGCCGCACCGCCGGCATGCTCGACCTGCTGGCGCAGGATGGATTGACCGGTGCCGGGGTAAAGTGGCGGCTGTTCGGCTATGCGTTCGGCCGGCCGGGCATGGCGCGGCGGGTGCTGGGCGCATGGGCGGCATTCTTCCTGCCGGGCTTCCACCCATGGAACCTCGACGATCGCGCGCTGATCGGACTGGTCGACAGCGAGTTCGCGGCGGCACGGCTGGCGCCTGCCTGACGCTTGCCCTGTCGGCGGCATCGGCGCAGGGAGAAGCGATGCGAACGGTATCGGAAGACGCGGCGGTCCGGCTCTATCATCTCGACGACGAGGGCGGGGTGGCGACGACCATCCTGTACGGGACATTGTCGGAGGCGCTGGCAGCGGCGGCCAATGAGCCGGAGGCGGTTCAGGGCGGGCTGTATCTTCAAACCAGCAGCGACGTCGTCGCCTATCTCGATCTGATCGAAGGGTAGGGGGCGGCGGTCATGGCCGCCCCGATGGTGGCTTACTGATAGCCGCCCTCTTCCTCGCGTTCCTCGGCGGCTTCTTCCTGCGCCTCTTCCATGTCCTTGGGTTCGTTCGGGGTTTCGGGATCGATCATCGGCCGGTTGCCTTTCGCGGGACGGCGGGGGTGCCGTGCGGTATCAACCGCCTGTACCCGTCGCCCGTTCCCGCCGCCGGTCAGGCGACCAGCCGGGGATCGATCGCATATTCGATCGATTCGACATGGCAGCCGCGCCCGGCGCTATAGGTCGACAGCGTTTCGCCGGTGGCGGCAAATCCCAACCGCCGCAGCACCGCGCCCGACCCCGGATTGTCGACATAATGTCCCGCCGCGACCCGCTCCACGCCAAGCGCCGCCGCCAGTCGCAGCACCGCGCGGGCCGCTTCGGTCGCATAGCCCCGCCGCCAGGCGCTGGGCGTGATCCAGTAGCCGAGATTGTGCGATATATCCCCGAACGGGCCGATCCCGATCGATCCGATCAGCGCGCATTCGCCCCCGTCGTGCGCGAAGATCAGGAAATGCGGACCGGACGTGGCATAGCCGTTGGCGATCGCGGCCTGCGCATCGGCCAGCGTATAGGGCCATGGCGCGCGCGACAGATTGCGCACGACCGCTTCATGGCCGATCGCGCTGGCCAGGGCAGGGGCGTCCTCGGGCCAGCCGGGGCGCAGGGTCAACCGTTCGGTACGGGCGAACACGGGCTCTCTCCTGAAACGCGGCACGGATTGTGCGGCGCGGTGGGACCGGAGAGAGCAAAGAAAAAGGGAGCCGGGATGACCCGCCTCCCTCTTGTTGGCTGGTTCCGTTGCCGGAACCCGGGTCACCCTGGTGGGCTACCCGGATAGTAGCCCGTTATTCTGCGGCCTGCGCCTGCATCTCGACATACGCAAACTTGCGGCCGAGCTTGCCTTCCTTGAACGCCACGCGGCCATCGACCAGCGCGAACAGCGTATGGTCCTTGCCCATGCCGACGTTCACGCCCGGATAGAACTTCGTGCCACGCTGGCGCACGATGATGTTGCCCGCGACCACTTCCTGGCCACCGAACTTCTTCACGCCAAGGCGACGGCCGGCCGAATCACGACCGTTGCGCGACGAACCGCCTGCTTTTTTATGTGCCATGGTTCAAACTCCTCAGTACGCGCTCAGGCGGCGGCGGTTTCGTCGGCGTGGCTATCGCCGATCGCGGTGATCTTCAGGATGGTGTGCTGCTGGCGATGACCGTTCTTGCGACGGTAGTTGTGACGGCGGCGCTTCTTGAAGACGATGACCTTCTCGCCCTTCGCCTGTGCGACGATTTCGGCCGATACGGTCAGTCCGTCGACCGACTTCAAGTCGGCACCGTCACCGGCAAGAAGCACGTCGCCGAGCGTCACGCTGCTGCCAGCTTCGCCATCGAGCTTTTCGACGACGATCTTGTCTCCTGCGGCAACGCGATACTGCTTGCCGCCCGTGCGCACGATTGCGAACATGGCCCTTGCTTCTTTCCCAAATGCAATATGTCCGCGTGGAGATACCCCACGCGGCAAGTAGCGCTGGACCTACGTAAAGCGTTCCCGGCTGTCAATGCCGAACACCGATTCGGGTGTAGGAAAGCGTTGTTGCAGCGCGGCAACAGCGCTGTGACATTCGCATGACGCCTCTATCGAGCGGCTTGTATTGTAAAAGCGGGTGCCGGACGCTCAGGGCGCAACGACGATGCGGGAAACATCGTTCGGGGGAGATTTTGATGCGTAACACCCTTTTCAACGCGCTGGTGCTGACGAGCGCACTCGTCGCCATTCCGGCCAATGCGCAGATCGCGACGCCGCCGCCCGCCGATGACGTACCGGCCGGCGAGGAGATCGTCGTCGTCGGCACGCGCGCGCAGGGCCGCACCGTCGCCGAAAGCCCGGTCCCGGTCGACGTCATCACCGGCGATGCCCTGGTCAACGCCGGCTATACCGAGACGAACAAGCTGCTGAACCAGCTCGTCCCCTCGTTCAACTTCCCGCAGCCGTCGATCACCGACGGCACCGACGTGGTCCGTCCCGCGACGCTGCGCGGCTTGTCGCCCGATCAGACGCTGGTGCTGGTCAACGGCAAGCGACGCCATTCGACTTCGCTGCTCAACGCCAACGGATCGGTCGGGCGCGGCTCGTCGGCGGTCGATCTCAACACCATCCCCAGCCTTGCGATCGAACGGATCGACGTGCTGCGCGATGGTGCCTCGTCGCAATATGGCTCGGACGCGATCGCCGGCGTCATCAACGTGCAGCTCAAGCGCCGCGAGGGCGGCCGGGCGACGATGACCTATGGCAAATACGTCACGACGATGGACGGCGTCGGTCAGGTATCGGGCATCGCCACCCAGGCGAACGGTCAGCCGCAGGTGCGCGCCGATGGCACCTATGTCCTGAACGAAACCGGCGACGACCGCGACGTGCGCGACGGCCGCACCGTTACCTTCGCCGCCAACATGGGTCTGCAGGTCGGCGAATCGGGTTATCTGAACCTGACCGGCGAATATCGTGATCGCGAGCCGACCAACCGCGCCGGTTTCGACCCGCGCCGCAACTATCCGCTGCAGGCGAACGGCGCGGTCGATTCGCGCGAATTCACCTATGATCGGGTCAATCACCGCTATGGCGATGCCAAGACCACCGATTTCAACTTCTTCCTGAACGGTGGCGTCGATCTCGGCAGCACGTCCGAACTCTACGTCTTCGGCAGCTACGGCATCCGCGACGGCGAAAGCGCCGCTTTCTATCGTCGTGCCTCGGGCCGCGATACCAACAGCAATATCCAGGACCTGCGCGACTGCACCTTCACCGGCACGGTCTGCACGCCGTTCTACGCCGATGGCTTCCTGCCGCTCATCACCAGCCAGATGGAGGATTTCGCGGCGGCGGTCGGCGTGAAGGGCGATCTGGGCGGCTTCGCCTATGACCTGTCCTATGTCTATGGCACCAACGCCTTCGACTTCCGCATCGAGAACAGCTTCAACGCCTCCTATGGTCCGCAATCGCAGCGCGCGTTCAAGGCGGGCGGCACGCGTTTCGGCCAGCAGACGGTGAACCTCGACCTGCAACGCGATCTGTCGGTGGGCTTCCTGTCCGACCTGTCGCTGGCGCTGGGCGGCGAATATCGCAACGAGAACTACAAGATCCTCGCCGGCGAACTGCAAAGCTACGCCGCCGGCCCGTTCGCGTTCAGCAACGGCGCGGCCGCCGGATCGCAGGGCTTCCCCGGCTTCTCGCCGAACAGCGCGGTCGATGCGTCGCGCGACAGCATCGCCGGCTATGTCGAGCTGGACGGCAAGTTCAGCGATGCGTTCAACGTCGTCGCCGCCGGCCGGTTCGAACATTTCAGCGATTTCGGCAACACGGTGAACGGCAAGGTCGCCGCCCGCTTCGCTCCGACGCCATGGATCGCGGCGCGCGGATCGATCTCCACCGGCTTCCGCGCGCCGAGCCTCGCGCAGCAGTTCTTCTCGTCGTTCGCGACGCAGAACATCGGCGGCACCCTTGTCGAGATCGGTACGTTCCGCGTCGGCGATCCGGTGGCGCGGGCGCTGGGTTCGCGGCAGTTGGAGGCGGAAAAGTCGCTCAACATCGGTGGCGGCCTGACGCTCACGCCGTTGCGCGGGCTGACGCTGACCGCCGACTATTACAACATCAAGATCAACGACCGCGTCATCCTGTCGGAAAATCTTCAGGGCGCGGCGGTCGTCGCGGTGCTGCGCGGCGCGGGGATTCAGGACATCACCTCGGCGCGGTTCTTCATCAACGGCATCGATACCCGGACGCAGGGTGTGGAAGTGGTCGGCACCTATCGCGTGCCCGATCTCGGCATCGGTAGCGTGACGCTGACCGCCGGCTACAACTACAACCAGACCGACATCACCGATCGTTCGACGCTGTCGGCGATCCCCGGCGTCACGCTGTTCGGACGGCAAGAATCGCTGCGGCTGACGCAGGGCCAGCCGCGTTCGAAGATCAACCTCGGCGCCGACTGGTCGCAGGGCATCTTCGGGCTGACCGCGCGCACCAACCGGTACGGCAACACCCTGTCGCCAGGCGGGGCGGTGGCGACCGATGTCGTGCTGACGCCCAAGTGGCTGACCGACCTCGAACTGCGGGCAACGCCGGGCCAGTTCGAGCTGGCGATCGGCGCGAACAACCTGTTCGACGTGTATCCGACGCGCAACCCGATCCTCGGCGCGGCGGCGATCAACAACTATTTCATCCCGTACAGCAGCTTCTCGCCGTTCGGGTTCAACGGGCGCTATCTCTACGCGCGCGCCGGCGTGAAGTTCTGATGCCGGGCCGAGCGGGGGAGAACCCCGCCCGCCTCAATGGCGATGTTCGCGGCGCAGGCGATAGCGGCCGCCGGCATAATCGTCGAACAATCCGGTGATCGCCGGATGGTCGACCGGTTCCTCGCTGTCGTCGACGATCAGGTTCTGCTGGCTGACATAGGCGACGTACGACGCCTCGGCATTTTCGGCGAGCAGGTGATAGAAGGGCTGGTCCTTGCGCGGGCGGGCTTCCATCGGGATCGATTCATACCATTCGTCGCTGTTCGCAAAGACCGGATCGATGTCGAAGATCACACCGCGGAAATCGAACATCCGATGGCGCACGACGTCGCCGATCGAGAAACGGGCGTGGGCGACCGGCGGCAGCGGCGTGCCGAGGTCGAGGGGCTTGGCGGTCATGGCCTTCATGCGAAATATTTAGGGTGTCGGGGCGATTGCAGCAAGGAGGCGCTTGCAAGTCCCGAAACCTTGGGCTAACCGGCCCCCCTCGCTGACCACCGTGCCGCGCTGACCTGCGGCATGGAGCGAGAAACCTCTGCGGAGAGGTGGCAGAGTGGTCGATTGTACCGCACTCGAAATGCGGCGTGCCTTTACGGGTACCGAGGGTTCGAATCCCTCCCTCTCCGCCACAACTTTCCTAAGTGATTGTCGTTACTTAACCTTCTGACAGAGCGTCGCTTTCCACCGTCCCGGTGCTACAAAGTGGTGCTACAAAATGCGGTTGATGACGCATGTTCGAAGGTCGAGTGATGGCGGATTCGAAGTCCGCATCGTGGTCCCCGCTGGCCTTCGATCCACGATCGGTAAAACGAACCTGACCCGACGCCTCGGGCGGCTTTCAAAATCGGACGCCAATCGTTTGGCCGCGCCGGTCATCCAGCAGTTCCATGATCTCATTGAGCGCGCAAAGGCGGGACCGTTCGACAATCCATTCCCTTTGCCTGTTGCCGTCGCCACCTTGCCCCAGCCTTCGAAGCCTTCTCCTCGGCAGGCTTCCTCACCGAAGCTGATGGCGATCTTCGACGGGTATCTGCGGGAACGGCAACCGTCGCCTGCGACGATCAAGCGGTGGCGTCCGGTGATCACCCATCTCGTCGATTATCTCGGGCATGACGACCCGCGCAGCATCAGCGCCGAAGACATCATTGGCTGGAAAGAAGCGCTGGCCCGTCAGGGCGCGAGTGGGCGGACGATCCGCGAAGTGTATCTCGCTGCCGCCAAGGTGGTGTTCGCATGGGGCGTCGAGAATCGGAAGCTGGACACCAACCCCGCCGCTGGCGTCTCCGTGCGGGTGCCGAAGCGGCACCGCCCGCGTGGACCGAGCTTCACCTCAGCCGAGGCGCGCACGATACTGTCGGCATCGCTCTCAAGGGATCAGGGCAAGATCAGCCGTGAGCACGCTCTGGCTCGACGGTGGATACCGTGGATGTGCGCCTACAGCGGCGCGCGCGTCGGCGAGATTGCTCAGATGCGAGGCCGAGACATCATCGAGGCGGAGGGCATCTGGGCGATGCGGATCACGCCGGAGGCCGGTTCGACCAAGAGCGGGCAAGCGCGGATCGTGCCGCTTCACCCGCATCTGGTTGAGCAGGGGTTGCTGAGGATAGCGGAACAGGCTGGCGACGGGCCGATTTTCTATGACCCCGCGCGTGGTCGAGGCGGGTCTGCTGGCAACGCCCATTATCGGAAGGTCGGCGAACGCTTGGCCGCATGGGTCCGCGACCTCGGCGTCGATGATCCGCATGTCCAGCCCAACCACGGGTGGCGGCATCTATACAAGACCCTCGCACGCCGAGCGGGGATGGAGCCCGAAGTGCGCGACGCGATCCAAGGCCATGCGCCCCGCAGCATCGGAGAGACCTACGGTGAGTGGCCGATCGATGTCTTGGCTCGGGCGGTCAACCTGCTGCCAAGGTTCAATGTCGGTGGATCAGTGAACCGGGCGTCCCCGCACGCGGGAACGCTCACCACTTTGTAGCACCGGGACGGTGGAAAGCGACGCTCTGTCAGAAGGTTAAGTAACGACAATCACTTAGGAAAGTTGTGGCGGAGAGGGAGGGAAGCCGTTCTCCGCGATAAAACCCTCTGATATGGCGTGCTATTTCG
>NZ_LMKU01000005.1:28344-44369 GCF_001421635.1 Sphingomonas sp. Leaf25 | reverse complement strand
GAGGGGTCCTTTTTCGACGCCGATCACCCCGCTACCGGGGTCCCTTTTCCACGCCGATCCACAATCAGCGTCGCGACATGCAGCCGGCCGGCCCTCGTGCCCTCCTGCCGGAGCAGATCGCGCAACATCCGGCTGCCCGCGAACGGGTAGAGCAGGCGCAACTCGTCGATCCGCCGCATGATCGTCAGATCGGCCGGGGATACGGCTCGCGGCAGATAGTAGATGCTACAGCGGCTGATCCCGAGTTGCCCCGCCTGGGCGATCAGTGGCAGCGCATGACCTCGGTCGATCATCGCTTTGCGCGTGGGCCAGACCGGCCTTCCCGAGCGCACCGGCCAAAAAATCGTTCGCCAGCGTCAACTGGCCGATCTTGGCGTGCAGCACTGTCACGTCGATCGCCGGCTCGGCCGCGGCGGGTTCCGTGCTGAACACGTCCGCCGCGCCCTCCAGCAGCCGCGCCCGCCACTGGTTGATGAGGTTCGGATGCACCTCATACTGCTGCGCCAGTTCGGCCAGCGTCTTCTCACCCCTCACGGCGGCCAGTGCCACTTTCGCCTTGAACGCCGGGCTGTGGTTCCGGCGCGGTCGCTTACTCATCTTGCCTCCTGCTCGCGGTCAGTATGGCCGCTGTCAGATCGACAATCCACCTATCCCCGCTGTCCAGATTCCCCGAGCCACCTCTTTATCTGCTGGTGGCGATCGACCGGACGTCCAAGTTCGCCTTCGTTGAGCTGCACGAGAAGGCCACCTTTCGGATTGCCGGCGACTTCCTGCGACACCTTGCTGCAGCCGTGCCGTATCGGATCCACACCGTGCTCACCGACAACGGCACGCACTTCACCGACCCGACCGGCGATGGCTGGACGCCCGAAGACATCAGGGAAATGCGGGCGCAGAAGCTGCCGTTCCGTTGCCACGCCTTCGAGGCCGCCTGCGCCGATCTCGACATCGATCACCGCCTTACCAAGCCGCGTCACCCGTGGACCAATGGTCAGGTCGAGCGAATGAACCGGACGATCAAGGAGGCGACCGTCAAGCGCTACCACTACGAAAATCACGATCAGCTGCGCCAGCATCTGACCGACTTCGTCGCCGCCTACAACTTTGCTCGTCGGCTCAAAATCCTGCGCGGTCTCACACCCTACGAAGCCATATGCAAGGCTTGGACGGATGAACCGGAACGCTTTATATCAAACCCGCACCATCAATCGCCGGGACCAAACATCTGGCGCGCGCTTCTGCTCCGCCGTCCCCATCTGGCACTGCTCCATGCCCACAATTACAGTCACTTGGGTCATCTCACCGTCGCTGACACCAGTGCTACCTCCAGAACCCGCCAGCACAAGGCAATGCAGCCTTTAACGGAGGGGTAATACTTTCAAATTTCCCGAGACACTTCTACTCAAGGCCGGCCGCTCCATCCGCATTATATCGCACCGCCAGCAGATTCATCTTTAGCAGCCATGCGATACCGCGCAGGCATTTGCCTTCGGGGGTAGACAGCCCCGAGTTCAGCAGCCTGAAGACCGGTGTGGGACCTTCTTGGCAGCGATTGAGGATTGCCGCCATCTCGGAGAGCGTGGGCAGCAGATCGGCGAACGTGGAAGCGCCGGAGCATGCGTGGATACCCGGCAGGCGCTCCACCACTTCCGGGCTTGCGGCACTGACCTCGGTAGCACCATCGAGTACCGCGCTGGGATAGGAGCGGAACGCAACGAAGGGGTCGAGGCGAGACGGCCTTGCTCTCGTGCCCTGTACGGCAGCGCCGCGGCGGCGATCCTCCAAGTCACGCAAGAGTGCTTGGTAGAGGCCAATGATACGCCGCCACGACAGGTTGCTGTGCGCATGTGCCCGCCCTGCAACTCCCATCCGCGCGCGCCTGTCCCCGTCTTCGAACAACAGTCGGAAGGCTTCAGCCGCTTCGGGGACGTCCACCGCAATCGCTTGTGAACTCGCACCGACGTAAAGGTCGTAGTTGTCCAGTCCCACCTCGTAGCGAGTAGCGATAATATCGCCCGCTCCGGTTTCGGGTTGGCGCGTGCGGATACGAAAGCCATGAACACCGTGTACGACGGTGTCCTTGAACCCATCCCAGTCGCTGACCACGACCGGCAGCCCTGCCGCCATTGCCTCGACCGGCGCCAGCCCGAAGGTTTCCTGCACGTTGTCGGCCAGCAGTGTGAAGATATCGGCCGCCGACCAGATGGTCCGTCGTACCCCCGCCGCCCGACCGTCGACCACATGAAGGTGGACCGAGGGAGCATACTGACGCGCGGTCTCGCGAAAGAGGCGCTCCTGTCCCTCGTTAGCGAACCATCCGGCAAGGATCAGGTGCGGACGAATGCGGCTGCGCGCCGCTGCTGCTTCCAGCGCGAGGAAGAGCGGGAGAGGATGCGCCTTGGCATGGAACGAAAGGCGACCCATCTGTAGCACGGCCACATCACCTTGAGCGATGCCCAAATGCTCACGCCACCTATGGCGATTATCGGGGTTTTGTTCAAAATCCTCGGGATGGACGCCGAGCGGAATGATTGGGAGCTGCGGTTGGTCAAAGCGCTGCGCGCCCAGACGCTGCCTGAGATGATCGGTCTGGCGGCGCAGCACTTCCTCCACCGTCGCGCGGACCGAACGGGACGTGCAGATCAAGGCATCCCAAGGCTGCGTGGGCGCGATCGGCAAATCGGCGATCATGTCCATGACCGAATGCGAGGCGGTGGTGTGCGTGACCCCAACAATGCTCCAACGCTCCAGTGCGCCCGCACGGCTGCGTAGCCAGGCGTGGTCGCCTAGGTTCGGATCGGCTAGCCACAGCGCACCTGCCCGTACGAGCGGGTCGAGGGTATCGATGCTTGCGGCCGCGATCGGCTCCATAGCGCCCATCCCCCGGACCTGCCGCTCGAACTGATCGGCGTGGCGGCGGTTCGCAGTCCAGCAGGTAAGCGGATCGGCCTCGGCATATCGCGTCCAAGCCTTGAGGAACGATTCTCCCGCGGCTTGGCGGCCCATCAGCCGGGCGCCTCCGATGTCGAAGGCACCCGGCTGATACTGAAGGGCTGCGAAAGCAGGCAACGGCTATCCGAAAGCCCAGTGACTGTCGAAGCCAGTCACATCGCCTTGGAATAGGATGACCATGTCTGCCATTCCGTCCCCATCAACATCGGCCTCGAACTGGCTCTGATCGGTGTCCGCATCATACGTCAGGACATACTGGCCAGCGGCACCGGACAAGACATCCACTTCCACCAGCGCCTGCCGCCCGGCGAGCAGCGTGTTGCCGTCGAGCGCCGAGAAATCGAGGATGTCGTCGGCGGTAAGATCGCCGATCCAGTCAGCATCGTCGGCCAGACTGTCGCTGATCGTGCCATAGGCAAAGGTGTCGATGCCGTCTCCTCCCAAGAGCACGTCTCCGCCGCCGGTACCCGTCAGGTGATCGTCGCCCGCACCGCCTTCCAGAGTGTTCGAACCGGCGTTGCCGCTCAGGAAGTCGGCCCAGTTTGACCCCACAAGGCTCTCGATGCCCGACAGCTTGTCGGTACCAGCGCCGATCGTGTTCTGAGCAGAGGTCAGAGCAAGATTGACGGTGACGCTCGAAGCCGCGCCCGCATAGGTAGCCGTATCCTGCCCAGTGCCGCCGGTCAGCGTGTCGTTACCCGCCCCGCCGGAGAGCAGATCGTCACCCGTGCCACCGTCGAGCGTATCGTTACCCAGACCGCCGTCGAGGACGTCGTTGCCGCCCTGGCCCCGGAGCGTGTCCCCCAGCGACGATCCGCTCAGGGTGTCGGCATGAGAGGAACCGCTCAGCCCTTCGATGGAGATCAGCGTGTCGACATCGCCGGCGCCCGTCGCCTGCGGGCCGGCCAGCGCAAGGCTGACCGTCACGCCGGAACTTGCCGAAGCGTAGGAGGCGATATCGACGCCCGATCCGCCATCGAGCGTGTCGTCACCCAAGCCGCCGTTCAACGTGTCGTTGCCCCCGCCCCCCGTCAGCAGGTTGGCACCCGCGTCGCCCGTAAGCGTGTCCGCGAAGGCCGAGCCCAGCACGTTCTCGAAGCCGGAGACAGTATCGGTGCCCGCCCCGCCGGTTGCCTGCGCGGTAGTCCTTGCCAGGCTGACCGTCACGCCTACGGTGGCCGAGGCGTAGGACAGGGTGTCGATGCCGCCGGCACCCGTCAGCGTATCGTTACCCGCCCCGCCCTCGATCGTGTTGGCGCCGTCGTTGCCGGTCAGGGTGTCCGCCTGCGCCGAGCCGACGAGATTTTCGATGCCGACCAGCGTATCGAATCCGGCACCGACCGTGTCCTGCGCATCCGCGAGCGCAAGGCTCACCGTCACCCCGCCCGTCGCCGAGGCATAGGAAGCGGTGTCGCTGCCGGTGCCGCCGTTCAGGAGATCGTTCCCCGCGCCGCCGTCCAGGCTGTCGTCGCCCAGGCCGCCCGCCAGCGTATTCGCGCCGGCATTGCCGCTCAGCGAATCCGCGAACACGGAACCGAGCAGGTTCTCGAAATTGGCCAGCGTGTCGGTTCCGGCCCCGCCGGTGACTTGCGTTCCGGCGGTAGCCAAGCTGACCATGACACCGGCAGCGGCGCTTGCGTAAGATGCAGTGTCGTTGCCGGCGCCGCCATCCAGCACGTCGTTGCCGGCACCGCCTTCGATGACGTTGTCCGCCATATTGCCGGTCAGGGTGTCGGCATAGATGGACCCGAGCAGGTTCTCGACATTGACGATCGTGTCGTTGCCCGCCCCCCCAGTCGCCTGCGAGGTGGTCACGGCAAGGCTCACGTTCACTGCCGAGGCCGCCGATACATAGGAAGCGGTGTCGATTCCTGCCCCGCCGTCGACGGTATCGTTGCCGCCCGCGCCCTCCAGCACGTCGTTGCCGCCGCCGCCGACAAGCACGTTCGTACCGCTGCTGCCCGTCAGGATATCGTCGAAGGTCGAGCCGGTGACGTTTTCGATCGAGACCAGCGTATCGACACCCGCGCCGACGGTATCCTGCGCGGTGCTGGTGCCCAACCTTACGACGACCCCGCCGGTCGCGGTTTCGTACGAAGCGGTATCGGTTCCGCTACCGCCGTCGATCGTGTCGTTGCCCAAGCCGCCGGTCAGCACGTTGCTGCCCGAGTTGCCGGTCAACACGTCGTTGAAGGCCGAACCGATCAGATTCTCGATGCTAGCCAGCGTGTCGCGGCCCGATCCGCCGGTCGCCTGCGCCGTGGTGAGGCCCAGATTCACGGTGACGGCCGAAGCTGCGGAGGCATAGCTCGCAGTGTCGATACCGTTATCGCCTTGCAGGGTATCGTCACCCGCGCCGCCATCGAGCCAGTCGTTGCCGCTGCCCCCGATGAGCATGTTGGCACCGCCATCGCCGGTCAGCGTGTCCTCGTAGGCCGATCCGGTCAGCCGCTCGATGCCGAGCAGCGTATCGACGCCGGCCGCTCCGGTGTTCTGCGCCCCGGTGACGGCAAGGCTGACGGTCACGCCTGCGGTGGCCGAACCGTAAGAAGCGGTGTCGTTGCCGGTGCCACCATCCAGCACGTCGTTGCCCAGGCCGCCGGTCAGCACGTTGTTGCTCGCATTGCCGGTCAGCGTGTCATTGTAGGCCGAACCGATCAGGTTCTCGATGCTCACCAGCGTATCATTGCCCGCACCCCCGGTGGCCTGCGCGGTGGTCACCGCCAGGCTGACGGTGACTGCGGATGCCGTGGTGGAATAGGTTGCGGTGTCGGTGCCGGTGCCGCCGTCGAGCCGGTCGTTGCCGGACCCGCCGTTGAGCGTGTCGTTGCCGTTGCCGCCGGTCAGGATATTGGAACCGGCGCTGCCGGTCAGCACGTCGTCGAAGGCCGAGCCCGTCAGATTCTCGAAACCCGAGAGGGTATCGGTACCCGCCCCGCCAGTGTTCTGGGCCGACGAGGTCGACAGTGAGACTGTCACTGCGGCCGCCGCGCCCGCATAGCTCACGGTATCGGTGCCGCTTCCGCCCACCAGGACGTTGCTGCCGCCGTTGCCAGAGATAATGTCGTTGAACGCCGATCCGGTGACGTTCTCGATGCCGATCAGGGTATCGAAGCCGGCACCCACGGTGTTCTGCGCACCGGCAAGGCCCAGATCGACCGTCACGCCTGCCGCCGCCGAAGCGTAGCTGGCGGTGTCGGTGTCGGCACCGCCGTCGAGCACGTCGTTGCCAGCGCCGCCGTCGAGCACGTCGTTGCCCGCCCCGCCTGCCAGCAGGTTGTCGCCCGCGCTGCCGACAAGCGTATCGGCGAAGGCTGTCCCGATCAGGTTCTCGATGGAAACGAGGGTGTCGTTGCCGGCGCCGCCGGTCGCCTGCGCGCCCGCTACCGCGAGGCTGACGGTGACGCCCGCCAATGCGTTCGCATAGGTCGCGGTGTCGATGTCGGCTCCGCCGTCGAGGGTATCGTTGCCCGCGCCGCCATCGAGCACGTCGTTGCTCGCTCCACCGGTCAGCACGTTTGCCCCGGCATCGCCGGTCAGCGTATCCGCAAAGGACGATCCGGCGAGATTCTCGATCGAGATCAGCGTGTCGGTGCCGGCCACCGCGAGGCTGACGCTGACGCCGCTCGTCGCCATGCCATAGCTGGCCGTGTCGTTGCCGATGCCGCCGTCGAGAATGTCGTTGCCGCCCACGCCTTCCAGCGTGTCGTCGCCGTCGCCACCGACCAGGGTGTTCGCAGCGGCGTTGCCGGTGAGGACGTCGGCGAAGCCGGAGCCGATCACCTTTTCGATGCCGGTCAGGCTATCGTTGCCCATGCCGCCCGTCGCGATACCGGTGGTGAGGTTGACGCTCACCGCACCCGTCGACGCCGCATAGGTGGCGGTATCCTCGCCCGCGCCGCCGTCGAGGATGTCGTTGCCCATGCCGCCATCGAGCAGGTCGTTGCCCGCCCCGCCCGTCAGCACGTTGGCACCGCCATCGCCGGTCAGCGTATCAGCGAAGGCCGAACCGAGCAGGTTCTCGAAGGCGGTCAGCGTATCGGTCCCCGCGCCGCCGGTCGCCTGCGCTCCCGCCATGGCAAGGCTGGCCGTCACGCCCGCGCCCGCACCCGTATAGGAGGCGGTGTCGATCCCAGCACCGCCGGAGAGTAGGTCGTCGCCCGCGCCGCCCTCGATGGTGTTGGCACCGCCGTCGCCGGTCAGCGTGTCGTTGAACGCCGAGCCGAGCAGGTTCTCGATCGTGGCCAGCGTATCGCTGCCGGCACCGCCGGTCGCCTGCAATGTCGTGAGCGCGAGGCTGACCGTCACCGCCGAGGCGGCCGAGGCGTAGGACGCGGTGTCGGTGCCCGTGCCGCCGATCAGGGCATCGTTGCCCGCACCGCCGTCGAGAATGTCGTTGCCGGCCCCGCCCGACAGCGTGTTCGAGCCGGTGTTGCCGGTAAGAACGTCGTCGAACGCCGATCCGGTCAGCCGCTCGAAGCTGGAGAGGCGATCATTGCCCGCGCCGCCGGTGGCCTGCGTGGTGGTGAGCGACAGGTTCACGGTGACTCCGGCGCTCGCGCCGGCGTAGGAAGCCGTGTCGGTTCCGGCACCGCCGTTCAGGATGTCGTTGCCTGCGCCGCCTTCGATGACGTTGGCGTTGGCATCGCCGATCAGAGTGTCGTTGAACGCCGAGCCGAGCAGGTTCTCGAACCCGCTGATATAGTCGACACCCGCGCCGATGGTGTCGGTGTAGGCATCCTGAGAGGCCAGCGTAACGGTGACGCCCGCGCTTGCCGTGGCATAGCTCAGCGTATCGGTCCCGGCCTCGCCATGCAGAACGTCGTCACCGCTTCCCCCGTCAACGGTATCATTGCCCTCGCCCCCGACGATAACGTCGTTGCCGGTCCCGCCATCGAGCGTGTCGTTGCCGATATAGCCGTAGAGTTGGTCGTCGCCGGCTTCGCCGAAGAATACGTCGTTCCCGGAGGTGTCGTTGAAGTAATCGGAGATAAAGTCGTTGCCGTCGCCGCCATAGGCGACGTCGTTGCCTTCACTGCCATAAAGCGTGTCATCGCCGCCCAGGCCGTACAACGTGTCGTCCCCGGCATCGCCCCAAAGAGTGTTGGCCGCCGAGCCCCCGATCAGCGTATCGTTGCCTTCACGACCCGAGACGCCTTGGTAGGTACCGTAGGCATAGACTTGCGAGGCATCGCCGACGGTGATGACGTCGGCGAATGCGGTTCCGCTTATCCATTGATACTGCTCGACGCCGTCGATGGACTTTTCGAACAGGGTGGTCGTGCCACCGGCAAAAGCCGCCGCCAGATCCAGCGTCACCCCCGACGCGGCGCCGTAGAGATTGAGGATCAGGGTGTCGGTACCCGCTCCGCCCGATACGCTGTCATAGGCACCCGCCACCAGGACATCGTCGCCATCGCCGCCTGACAGGGTGTCTGCATCGGTAATGGAGCCGGGATCATAGCCGTCCGCATAGCCCACGACGACATCGTTGCCGTCGCCTCCGCTTACGGTGTCATTACCGGTTCCGCCCACAAGGTTGTCGTCACCCGTGCCGCCGTCGATGACGTCGCTGTCCTCGCCACCATAAGCAATGTCGTTGCCGCTGCCGCCGTTCAGCGTGTCGTTGCCGGAATAGCCATGGAGTTGGTCATCGCCGGCATCGCCGTTGTAGGTGTCGTCCCCGGATGTCTGGTAATTGTCATCGTCCGAGATATAGTCGTTGCCGTCACCGCCATGGGCGATGTCGTTGCCGCTGCCGCCATGAAGATAGTCGTCACCACCGAGGCCGTTGAGCGTATCGTCGCCAGCATCGCCCCGCAGGGTATTGGCTCCCGATCCGCCGGTCAGCACGTCGTTGCCGTCGCCGCCCGAAACCCCTTGGCGGTAGTAACCGTAGTAGTTGTACTGATATACTTCGGCCGCGTCGCCTACGGTGATGGTATCGGCGAAATCGGTCCCGCCGATCGACTGGTATTGCTCAAGGCCGGTGATCGACTTGCCCAGCAGCATCGTCGTGCCGCCGCTGAAGGCAGCGGTCAGATCGAGCGTCACTCCAGCGGTCGCGCCGGCAAGAGCGAGCATTAGGGTGTCGGTACCCGCTCCGCCCGAGATGCTGTCATAGGCACCCGCCACCAGAAGATCGTCACCATCGCCGCCCGACAGGATGTCCGCATCGGTAACGGGGCCGGGTTCGTAGCTGTCGGCATAGCCCATGACGACATCGTTGCCGTCACCTCCGCTTACGGTGTCATTGCCGGCTCCGCCCGCAAGATAGTCGTCACCCGTGCCGCCGGTGACGCTGTCGTCTCCCGCATCGCCATGCAGCGCGTCGTTCTCGGTACCGCCGTCAATGACGTCGTTGCCGTCGCCGCCATAGGCGGTGTCGTTGCCGCTGCCGCCGTTCAGCGTGTCGTTGCCGGCATAGCCGTAGAGGTAGTCATCACCGGCATCGCCGTTGTAAGTGTCGTCGCCGGATGTTTCCGAGTAGTCGTTGTCCGAGATATAGTCGTTGCCGTTGCCGCCATGGGCGATGTCGTTGCCGCTACCACCATAAAGAGTGTCGTCGCCGCCGAGGCCGTTAAGCGTATCGTCGCCACCGTCGCCCCACAGGGTGTTGGCTGCCGAACCGCCGGTCAGCACGTCGTTACCATCGCCGCCCGAAACCCCTTGGCGGTAATAACCGTAGTAATAGTTGTACTGATATACCTCGGCCGCGTCGCCTACGATAATCGTATCGGCAAAACCGGTCCCGCCGATCCACTGGTATTGCTCAAGGCCGCCGATCGACTTGCCCAGCAGCGTCGTCGTACCGCCGGTAAAAGCGGCGGTCAGGTTCAACGTCACTCCGGCGGTCGCGCCAGCAAGGTCGAGCATCAACGTGTCGGTACCCGCTCCGCCCGATACGCTGTCATAAGCACCCGCCACCAGGACATCGTCCCCATCACCGCCCGACAGGGTGTCCGCATCGGTAACGGGGCCGGGGTCGTAGCCGTTCGTATGGCCCACGACGACATCGTTGCCATCGCCACCGGTCAGCGTGTCATTACCCGCACCGCCCACGACAAGATCGTTGCCGGCTCCGCCAGCAAGCGTATCGTCTCCGACTTCACCATAAATCGAATCATCGCCGTCGCCACCGCTCAGGCTGTCGTTACCCTCGCCGCCATAGGCGGTGTCGTTGCCGGTGCCGCCGTTCAGCGTGTCGTTGCCGGCATAGCCGTAGAGGTAGTCATCGCCGGCATCGCCGTTGTAGGTGTCGTCGCCGGACGTCTCGGAAGAGTCGTTGTCCGAGATATAGTCATTACCGTCGCCGCCATGGGCGATGTCGTTGCCGCTGCCGCCGTAAAGAGTGTCGTCGCCGCCAAGGCCGTTGAGCGTATCGTCGCCGGCATCGCCCCGCAGGGTATTGGCCGCCGAGCCACCGGTCAGCACGTCGTTGCCGTCGCCGCCTGAAACCCCTTGGCCGTAGTAGTAATAGGAGCCGTTGTAGGAATTTACCTCGGTCGCGTTGCCTACGGTGATCGTATCAGCAAAACCGGTCCCGCCGATCCACTGGTATTGCTCAAGACTGCTGATCGACTTGCCCAGCAGCGTCGTCGTGCCGCCACTGAAGGCCGCGGTCAGGTTCAACGTCACCCCGGCGGTCGCGCCAGCGAGGTCGAGCATCAACGTATCGATGCCCGATCCGCCGGAGATACTGTCATAGGCGCCCGCGACCAGGAAATCGTTGCCGTTGCCACCCGACAGGCTGTCCTGCTCGGTGATAAGGCCGGGACCATTCCCGAGGTCGCCACCGACGATCACATCGTCGCCGTCGCCCCCGCTCAGGCTATCATTGCCCGCACCGCCCACGACGAGATCGTTGCCGGCTCCGCCGACAAGCGTATCCCGCCCGGCTTCCCCGTAGATCGAATCATCGCCGCCGGCGCCGTTCAGATTGTCATTACCGGCTCCGCCATAGATCGAATCGGCATCTTCCGTTCCAATGTACGTGTCATTGCCCACACCGCCCGTGAAATCCGCCATGATATGCCCCCGCACCCCAAGTTCATGATTGGCGACAGTTGTTATCAATATATACGCAGATGGAGAAGGCGTTTTACTTGATGGCTCATATATATTTGCGATGAATAGACCTATCGTTGTCTATCACAAATAATTGTTCTTATTGAATATTTTCACTCATATCGCCCCGGATCGACAATATGCGCGCAATAAACGGCTCGCGGGTTCTTGCCGATCGCACACACTTCCACCCCATGCGTGTTGATACCCGACGCTATTCGATATACCTGCCACATCAGGGGGCTATAGTGGTGCAATCTCGATCCGGTTTTCCCATGACCGCCTGTGTTTTCGGGCGTTTTCATGATCTTGCCTTGCGCTCCTGCCGTCCGGCGGCCTGGATCGCGCCGGTATCCGCACCGCACCTGCCCTGTCTGGTCGCCCGATGGTAAGCCCCCCGCGATCCGGCGAACTGCGCGCTGCCTTGCGTCCGTTCCGCCGGGCGCTGTGGGGTGTCGCGGCGCTCAGCGCGATGCTCAACGTGCTGACGCTGGGCGGCTCGATCTACATGATGATGGTGTATGATTCCGTGCTGCCGAGCCGGAGCATCCCGACGCTGGTCGGCCTCTTCGTGATGGTTCTGCTTGCCTATATTTTCCAAGGCTTCTTCGACTTCTTGCGTCAGCGGATCCTCGCCGATGTCGGCACCGGGCTGGACCGTGCGCTCTCGCCCAGAATCCAGCACGCCATGAGCGAGATGGCCCTGCATCGTACCGCCGGGGGGGGCGACGGGCTGACGCCGATGCGCGATCTGGACGCGGTTCGCAACTGGCTGTCCTCCGCCGGGCTCGCCGCGCTGATCGATATGCCGTGGATCGTGTTCTTCATGGCCATGCTGTTCCTGCTGCATCCCTATCTGGCACTGACGGCGCTGGCGGGCGCTGCGATCCTGATCGCCCTGGCTGTACTGACCGATCGCACCACGCGCGAGGCGACGCGCGACATGGCGCGCATTGCCGCGTGGCGGAACGGCATGGCCGAGGGAAACCTGCGCCATGCCGAGGTTCTCGCCGCGCTCGGCATGCGCGAGCGAATGCGGCTGCGCTGGGAGCAGATCAACCACGCCTATCACGGCGCCACCCGCCTACTGGCTGGCAACATCGGGCTTTTCGCAGGAATCGGCCGAGTGCTGCGGCTTATCCTGCAATCCTCTCTGGTAACAGTCGGTGCGGTGCTCGTCATCGACGGGAAAGCCAGCGCGGGCGTTGTCTTCGCCTCGTCCCTTATCGGGGGCCGCGCGCTCGCGCCGGTCGATGCGGCGATCGCCAACTGGCGGGGCTTCGGCGCGGCGCGCAACGGTTGGCGTCGGCTTGCCGACATCCTCGCCAAGGTTCCGCCGCCCCAGGCGGCAGGCGTCGCTCTGCCCCTGCCCTACCGTGATCTCGTCGTCTCGCAGTTGACCCTGATGCCTCCGGGCAGCCAAAGGATCGCCATCGCCGCGCTCGACCTGAATCTCAGGGCAGGTCAGGCACTGGGCGTGATCGGCCCGAGTGCGGCCGGCAAGACCTCGCTGGCCCGGGCGCTCATCGGCGTGTGGCGACCCACGCGCGGCACTGTCCGCCTCGATGGCGCCACGCTCGACCAATGGGAACCCGACAGGCTCGGCGCCGCGATCGGCTACCTACCGCAGGCCGTGGAACTGATCGACGGATCGATCGCGGCCAATATCGCTCGCTTCGACCCGGGTGCCTCGTCCGAGGCGGTTATCGCTGCGGCACGGGCGGCCGGTATCCACGAGATGGTCGTGAAGTTTCCTGAAGGCTATGAGACGCAAGTGGGAGAGGATGGCGGCAGCCTCTCGGCCGGCCAGCGCCAGCGTATCGGCTTGGCGCGGGCGCTTTACGGCGACCCGTTCCTGGTGGTGCTAGACGAGCCCAACTCCAATCTGGATGCCGAGGGTGACGCTGCGCTGGCGCGGGCCATCGCCGGTGTGCGCGGACGCGGCGGCATCGCGGTGATCGTCGCCCACCGTCCCTCCGCCCTGGCGCAAGTCAGCCACGTGCTGATCATGCGCGAGGGCCGGGCCGAAACCTTCGGCGAGCGCGAGGATGTCTTGCGCCGTCTTGCCGGTCCTGCCGCGCCTGTGACCGCCGTTACGGAGAGCGGACGATGACGATCGCGATGCCGTCCGGCCTTGGCGACTTGCCCTGGGCCGCTGCCGACCACAACCCGGGCCTGAGATTGCGCCGTCACTTGCGCGCCGCCGTGCTCGGCCTTGGCGGCCTTGCCCTTGTTGCCATCGTCGGCCTGGGCTTCGTGCCCATTGGCGGCGCGGTGATTGGAAGCGGGCAAGTAGGCGCAGAGTCCCGGGTCAAGCGGATCGCCCACCCGATTGGCGGCACCGTGGCGCAGATTCTCGTGACCAACGGGGACCACGTTTCCCAAGGCCAGCCGCTGGTGCGACTCGACAATGCCGTTTGGGGGACCGAGCGCGCCATGACCTCGCTCACCGTCAGCCAGTTGCTGGCCCAGCGCGCGCGGCTCGATGCCGAGCGCCTTGGGCTACCCCGGGTCCGCTTCCCATCGGAACTAACCGGCAGCACCGATCCGCTCGCCCAAACGGCGATGCGAAACGAGGCCCGTCTTTTCGTCATTCGGCAAAACGAAATGACAGAGCAGCGCGGCCAGTTGCAGGCGCGGATCGTCCAGAGCGACCGGCAGATCGCCAGCATGCGCGCGCAGATCGCAGCGCTACACAAGGAACAGCGCCTGATCGCGCCCGAACTGAAGGGTGTAAAGGACTTATGGGACAGGGGCCTAGTCACCATCGGCCGGCTGAACCAGCTCGAGCGGACCGCCGTTGAGATGGAGGGCCAGATCGCGTCGCTGGAAGCACAGATCGCGCAAGCTTCGGCCCGAATCACCGAAACCCGCCAGCAAATGCTCTCGCTCGCCGAAACCCGCCGCGCCGAAGCGGGCACGCAATTCGCGGCCATCGGCAACGCCATCAACGAGCAGCGCATGCGCCATGTGAACGCCGACGAGGCGGATCGCCGCAGTCTGATCCGCGCACCTTATGCCGGGATCGTCGACAAGCTCACGCTGACCGCGACCGACGACGTTGTCCGTCCCGCTGAGACGATCATGGAGATCGTTCCGGACCGCGACCGGCTTACGGTGGAAGCCGCAATCTCTCCCACCGACATCGATCAGGTTCGAGCGGGGCAACAGGTGCATATTCGCTTCAGCGCGTTCAACAGCCGCACCACGCCCGAGATCGCCGGTCGCGTCGAGTTCGTCGCAGCAGAGCGGACTACGCAGTCCGATACGCATCAAAGCTTCTACGAGGTGCGCATACGGATCGATCCGAGCGAGATAAAGCGCCATCCCGAGATGGTGCTCAAACCCGGCATGCCCGCCGAGGTGTTCATTCGGACGGGCCACCGGGCTATGATTACCTATCTGACGAAGCCATTGGCCGATCAGATGTCACGCGCCTTCAAGGATAACTGACGTAGTCCGTGATTGGGCTCGCATCGCTGTGCGCGCCGCTGGCGCTGCCGATGATGGCAAGCCACTCGCGGCCGCGTCGGCATCCCGGTCGCCACCGCCCCCTGAAACCTGCCGTATCGTCAGCGGACGGCGCGAACACCCTCACCGTGTTCCGCCCGGACTACCCTCATGCCTCCAGCACGGCCTCCGCTGGAGAAAGCGAGGCAGTAACCACGTGTCTTTGCCCCCTAAACGCCTGAGGAATAAGCTGCCCCGGGTTTGCCGGAGGCCATGTATTGTGAATCCACGCTGTCATATCGATGTTGTCCGTGGCAGCATCATATTGATCGTCGCCTTCGACAGGCGAGACGTTGTCGATGGACTCGAGCAGACGACGATGGTTGAACCAGTCGACCCATTCGAGCGTGGCATATTCGACAGCTTAAAATCTACGCCATGGCCCACGCCTGTGGATCAGCGCACTGCCCTCCAAGGGGAAGCACTGCGGTTCGCAGCATTGCCGGTTAATAGGATATGCGCCCAACCGAGCGGCGAGATATGGGCGAGAAGGTGGTCAAGGGTATCAAGCTCTTCGCGACGCCGGGCCGTAACGGCATGACCGAGAAGCAGGGTGTTATAGCATTACAGTTGCGTTTTTGATCGAATATGTGCCCGTCGGGCGGCGGCTTGATGGGCGCGTCGCCAGCAGGACCAGGCGATGATGTGACGAGGCTAGATGCGCCGCTGGGCCAGCTGATGACGACACGGCGGATTTCCTGGGCGGACCAGCGGATCAGCTCCGTGGTCTGGTCCACGCTCTTTTTGGGGGCGTGGCATTGGCGCGGGTGCGGATGGCCGCCAACATCGCGAAGGCCAGCATGACGAGCGAGACGTGCCAGTGCCAGCCATGCCAGGAACGTGTCTCGTTGTGGTCGAGGCCAGGTTCGTTCTTGGCGGTTTCGAAGCTGTCCTCGATGGCCCAGCGATGCCCTTCCACGCTGACCAGGGTTTCGATGCTCGTGCCGGCGGGACATCAGGTGGTGAAGAAAGCAAGGTTGTCGCCGACGACGTGGCGGCGGATCAACAGGCCTCTGGTCCATATCCCGATTGCGCCATCGACGTATTCGTCGGCTTCGAGGTCGGCGAGTTCGAAGTAGGCCCAGTCGTAAAAGCGCTCGCCCTTGGTGCCTTTGCCCGCCGACAGACGCTGCCAAGCAGCCGGATCGAAGTTATTTGCGATCTGCGCGGCGGTGTCCGCGACGACCGGCTTGTCGCCCCATGAGCCGAAGCGATGGTCCCTCTTCACGCCCAGCACATAGCCCTTGCCGGCACGGCGCAGCACCTGCTCGATGTCGCCGACGCCGTAGACCGCATCTGCCGCGACCCAGGCGAACGGCATACCGGCTGCGATCGCGCGTTCGATCATCTTCACCGCCGGCGCCGGCTTGGTCGCGAAAGCCGTACCCTCCGGCACATGCGCGGCCGCCAGGCGTACCGGGTCAGCGGTCCAGCTCTTGGGCAGATAGAGCGCCCGGTCGACGAAAGCGTGGCCCTTGGCCGAGACATAAGCGGCA
>NZ_LMKU01000005.1:4216-28227 GCF_001421635.1 Sphingomonas sp. Leaf25 | reverse complement strand
CCGCACTTTTACCTCGCGCAGCGATGATGCCCAAAGCTCCAGCGTCGCCTCGATCGATGCTCCTGTCACCACGACCTCCTCGTCATGGTGACCCATTGATTCAGAATAAAACTGTGATGCTAGTCCGCACGCAATCCCCATCGATCGTAGCGGTAGCGGCGCTCGCCGAGGGTGAAGCTGGCGGTGTCGACGATCGTGACCGGGCTGTCGGGCTTCATCCCCTTCGCCATCCAGTCGGGGATTTTGAGCCGTGCGACCGACCCGCCGAACGGTCCGGCAAGACCTTCGGGAAGATCGACGATCAGGTCGCGCCCACCGAGGCGGGTGGCGACCGCGACCTCCACATCGGGGGCGAAGCTCAGCAGGCGATAGTCCCGCGTCAGATCGATCGCCAGCGCCTCGGCTGTTTTGGCCTCCGCATGTTTGCGACTGGCCTCCTCGTTGGCATGGTTCTGCCAGGTGTTTGCTCGCGCAGTCGCGTCGATGGCGTCCGGGTGCAGCGCATGCTCCACCAGCCGGCGGTTGTCGTGCGGTATCGCGATGTGCGGATTCGCTTCGATCAGGGCGAGCGTCGTCTCCAGCACGACGACGTTGCGATAGACCGGATTGCCGCCCCGCAGCAGCATCGGCGTCAAGTCGCGATCGGCCGGCCGCAGGACCAGAACACGCGCCGCATCAAAGGCTCCGCGATCGTTGCGGTCGTGGCGATGGAGACGGCCGATCCGCTGGAGCAGCACGTCCATCGGCGCGAGATCGGTGATGAGATAATCGGCGTCGATGTCGAGCGACTGTTCGAGCGTCTGCGTCCCGACCAGTATCCGCCCCCTGGCCGCGCGCCCCTTTCCGAAAGCCGCCTCCACCGCGCGATCGAGCTTGCGGCGATCGTCGGGCGCGAACCGGCCGTGATGGACCGTGGCGACGTCGCCCACCGCAAAGGCGAGATCGCCGGCACGCGCTGCGACCGCCTCCGCGACCTGTACCGCATCATTGACGGTGTTGCGGATGACCAGCACCGATGCCCCGGCACGCGCCGCGTCGATCGCGGCGGCGGCGATGGCTTCCACATCGTCGATCCAGCCGACCGTCGTGATGCCGACCTGCTTCGTTCGCCCGCCGGTCCGCACCGCGCGCGGAACGCCGTCGCCACCGGTCAGCGCGGGATAGGGGGCCGCTTCGGCCTCGGCCAGCGTCGGCTTGGGGCCGGCCGGGTTCAACAGGTCGGCGCGCGCCGTTCCGCCGAGCGTGGCCGACAGGAGCAGCGCATGACCGCCCGCCGCGCGATGATTGGCCAGCAGTTGCTTGAGCAGGCCGGTCATATAAGCGTCCGACGCATGGACCTCGTCCACGACCAGCAGGCTGCGTGACAGCGCGCTGGCGCGGAAGAGTGCGTGGCGGATCGGGATCGCGCCGAACAACGCCTGATCGATCGTGCCGACCGCCACCCGCGCCGCGAGATACCGGTCGGATCGTTCCGCCGCCCAACGCGCATCCACCTCCGCATCGGGTTCGCCCCTGTCCCAGCGGACGGCGAAATCGGGCAGCGGCTGCCCCTCGGTATCGCCCGAGCGCAGATAGCCGGGCACCGCCAGCACCGCTTCGGGCGCGCCATCGCCCCACACCCGCTGCAACATCCGGTCGACCCGATCGTGCAACTGCACTGCCGCGGACCGCGTCGGCAGCGCGAAATACAGCCCGTCGACAAGGCCCCGCCGACGCAGTGCGAGCCAGCGCCACAGCGCCGCCTCGGTCTTGCCCGACCCGGTTTCGGCTTCGATCAGGGCGATCGGGCCGAGATCGTCGGCGGCTGCGGCGTGCTGGAAGTCATAGGGGTCATTCCCGAACGCTTGGGCGAAGTCGGCTTCGGGCGTCGGCCGTGGGGTCATGCCGCGCGTCGCGACCGCCGCCTGCGCCGAGGTCCGGCGCAGCGCTTCGCGTTCGGCCCCGTGCGGCGCGCCGACCGGAAACCGGCGCGCGTCCGATCCGACCCAGTCGGCCAGCGTCACCAGCCCGGCGAACAGTGCGGTGAATTGCGGCGCGGCGGGAAGCGGCGGGCCTTCCGCCCATGCCTGCGGGTAGCGGTCGCGAATGGCGGCAAGGACGTCCAGCAGCTCCGCGATCGGATCATAGCCGGCGTCGGAATGCCAATAATCGACCAAGCCGACCCGAGAGTCGACACTTGCATGCTTACAGAACGCCTCGATCGGCCGGCCGTGATGCGCCAGCGCCGCCACGAACAGATCGGCCGCGTTCCACGATCGGAGCAGCGCCTTGATCGTCGTCGCCGCTTCACCTTGGCCTAATTCAGTGTGCAGCAGCAGCCCCGCCACCTGCGCGGTATGGCCGATCGGCGGCTGGCCGGGGGTCGAGCGTGCCTGGAAGCCCCAGTTCACCTTGCCGATGTCATGCAATGCTACCAGCACCGCGAGGCGGATGACGTCCAGCTCGGTCAGCCGCCTGCCCGCCGCCGCTTCCAGCGCGGGCCGCCACGCCGGGAGCAGCGCGAGGAACGCCGCCGCCACGTCGAGGCAATGGTCGGTGAGCGGCAGCGCCGCGACGATACGGTCGTCCTCGTCCCGCTCAAGCTTCGCCCATGGTCGCATGACGTCCACTTGCTTTCTCCCCGTTTCCGTACCGTCGGCATATCCATCGCCGGTCGGTGTCGCCGCGCCATTCATATCCATAATGGCGGTATTTCCGCCAGCGGCGGGCCGAACGATCGGTAACGGACCCAGTCTGCGTTGTCCCCCTCCCCCCACCCCCGCACCATGCCTGTCCGGGAGGGGAAACGGTCCGATGGATGCGGCGCAACGACGGGGCGGAACGGGCGGATCGGGTCCGTCGATCGGACAGTTCGTGTCGCTGCGCGGCCGGCTCTGGCTGGTCGAAGGCGAACCGGATGGCCCGTATGACGGCCATCATCTCGCCTGCGTCGACGACGACGCCGGCGGCGAGGAAGCCCGCGTCCTGTGGAGCGCCGAGATCGATCCCCGGCTGCGCGACGAGGAGGCGTGGGACACGCTGGCCAACGGCGGCGGCGACGCCCGGTTGTTCGCCGCCTATCTGCGCACCGTCCGCTGGCGCACCGCGACCGCCGCCGAACGCGATCTGTTCCAGGCGCCGTTTCGCGCCGGCATCCGGCTCGACCCCTATCAGTTGCTGCCGCTGCGCAAGGCGCTGCGCCTGCCGCGCGTCAACCTGCTGATCGCCGACGACGTCGGGCTGGGCAAGACGGTGGAGGCCGGGCTGATCCTGCGCGAACTGCTGTTGCGGCGACGGGTCGACTATGCGGTCGTGGTCGCCCCGGCGGCGATGACCGGCCAGTGGCGCGAGGAATTGCAGACGAAGTTCGGCCTCGCGTTCGATATCGTCGATCGCCAGCATCTCGAAACGCTGCGCCGCCGCCGGGGATATGGCGCGAACCCATGGGCCACCGGATCGCGCTTCATCCTGTCGCACCGGTTGCTGACCGACGAAGCCTATGTCGCGGGCCTGCGCGACGTGCTGGAGGATTTTCGCGCGCGGTCGCTGCTGATCCTCGACGAAGCGCATCATGCCGCGCCCTCGGGCGGGGGCCGCTATGCGATCGAAAGCCAGTTCACCCGCGCGCTGCGCGACCTGTCGGACCGGTTCGAACATCGGCTGTTCCTGTCGGCCACGCCGCACAACGGCCACGCCAACAGCTTCGCGACATTGCTCGAACTGCTCGATCCGCAGCGCTTCACGCGCGGGGTGCCGGTGCGCCCTGCCGATCTCGAACCGGTCATGGTTCGCCGGTTGAAAAGCGACCTGCGCGCATTGGGCGAGGCATTTCCCGAACGAGTCGTCGAACCGGTCGTCCTGACCGGGCTGTCCGCCGACGCGCCCGAACTTCGCCTGGCGGGGATGCTCGCCGACTATCGCGAGGTGCGCGAGCGGCGGATCGGCGCGCTCAAGGGGCCGGCGGCGGCGCGGGCGCGCCTCGCGTTCGTCGGCCTGCAACAGCGGTTGCTGTCGTCGATCCCGGCCTTCGCACGGACGCTGCGGGTGCATCTCGCGACACTCGACCGGGCGATCGCCGGGCCGGCGCCGGCACCCGCCATGCCCGACGATGTCGAGATCGAGGCCCCCGAACGCGCCGATCAGGAAGCGGCACTGCTCGACCGGCTCGACAGCGTTGCCGCCGATCAGGCCGAGGCGGCGACGCTGGCGGGTATCGGCGGTGCGTCCCATGCCCATCTGCTGGCCGAGCGGGCATATGCCGCCGAGATGCTCGACCTGGCCGACAGCGTGCGCGGCCAGCCCGATGCCCGGGTGCGCTGGCTGCTCGACTGGGCCGCCGCGCATCTGCTCGACGGGGATGGGCGGTGGCGCGACCGGCGGCTGATCCTGTTCACCGAATATGAGGATACCCGCCGCTGGCTCGAACGGCAGTTGGGGGTGCTGCTCGATTCGTCCGACGGCCATGAGGCGTCGCGCATCGCCAGCTTCACCGGCATCACCTCGACCGAGCGGCGCGAGGCGATCAAGCGGGCGTTCAATGACCCTGACGATCCGCTGCGCATCCTGATCTGCACCGATGCCGCGCGCGAGGGGATCAACCTTCAGGCACAGTGCCACGACCTGATCCATGTCGACCTGCCGTGGAACCCCGCCCGGCTGGAACAGCGCAACGGACGGATCGACCGCAAGCTGCAACCCAGCCCGACCGTCACCTGCCGCTATTTCGTCTATGCCGACCGACCAGAGGACGTCGTGCTCGACGCGCTGGTCCGCAAGACCGAGCTGATCCGTCGCCAACTGGGCTCGGCGGGTCAGGTGCTGGGCGCACGGATCGCCGATCGGCTGGGCAGCGGGATTGCCCGCGCGGCGGCGATCGAGCTTGCTACCCGCATCCGCGACGAGGAAGCCGACGAACGGGTCCGTGCGGCGGTCCGCGATCTCGACGATGGCGACGCCGCCCGCCGCGCCCGGCTGAAACGCGAGCAGGCCGAGCTTGCCGTCGCACTCGAACGCGCGCGCCGCCGGGTCGGCGTCGAACCCGACGACCTGCGATCGGTCGTGGCGCTGGCGCTCGAACGGTCGGGTGGCGGCTGGAGCGATGGTGAACGGATCGGGGAAACGCCGGTATTCCGGCTGGATCCGGCCTTTGCGAGCGATTCCGGCTGGCAACCGCTGTTCGACGAACTGCGCGCCCGTGGCCCCCGCCCCGGCGAACGGCCGGGGGAATGGCGTGCCAGCGCCGATGCGCAGGTCCGGCGCGTCAGCTTCGCCCCCGCGATCCTGCCCGACGGGCGCGATGCCGGCGATGTGGTGCAGGTACATCTGGAACACCGCCTCGTCCGCCGGTTGCTCGGCCAGTTCCTGTCGGCGGGGTTCCAGCAGGGACTGGAGCGGGCCTGCGTCATCGAAACCGCCAGCGTGCCGCGCCCGCGTGTCGTGCTGATCGGACGGCTGGCGTTGTTCGGTGAACGCGCGGCCCGGCTGCACGAGGAGGTGATGAGCGTCGTCGCCGACTGGCGGCCCGCCCCGCGCGACGGGTCGCTCCGGGCACTGGCCGAAGGGGGCGAGGCGGAGGGGCGCGTGCTCGACGGGCTGATCGCGGCGCTGGGCGAGGCGCGGATGGCCACGCCCGACGTCGCCGCGGCGATCACCGCGCAGGCCGCCGTCGACGTCGCCGATCTCCGCCCGGTCCTTGCCGAACGGGCAGCGGTGCGGCAGGCGCGCGTCGCCGCCGAACTCGACCGCCGCGCCGCCGGTGAGGCCGATACGCTCCACGCACTGCTGCAACAGCGGATCGATCGCATCCGCCGTGAACGCGGCAGCGACGATCGCCAGTTCGCGCTGCTGCTCGACCCCGCCGAGGCACGACAGCGTACCGCCGACCGCCGGTCGTGGGACCGCGCGGCGACGCGGCTCGACGACGAACTGGTCCGCGAACCCGAACGGCTGCGCGCGGCGGCCAAGGTGCGCGCGAGCCGGCTGGAGCCGATCGGGCTGGTCTATCTCCATCCCCCCGGCTGGAACGGCGAATGAGCCGGCCATCGCCCACCGACGCGCACGACTGGATCGGCTATCTCCAGCCGACCGGGCTGGTCGTCGCATCCGCAGCGCTCGCCCGGATCGGGGCATGGCCGGCACCGCAAGGGCCGGAGGACGGCGCGGTCGTAACGCGAGCGCTGGCGAGCGCGGACCAATGGACGTTCTTTCGTGACGTGCTGGGCTGGCCGGCCGAACGAGTGGCGGGATCGCCGGGCGGACCGGCGCTGCCCGATGGGCTACGCTGCTCGCTCGATGATGGCGCGACGCTTCTCGAACCGGACTGGGCGGTGTTCGCCGCCGACGGGTTGGTGCAGTTGCTCGTACGGATCGAGGGCGATGACGTCGATCTTGACCGGCGGGGCATGCTGGACGGTTGGGCGGCAACCGCCCATCAGCGCTTCGAACGCCTGCTGCGCGAAACCGGCGTCCCGGCGGGCGTGCTGATCGGCGCGCGGCCGACCGGGCGGAAGGAAGGACCGGCGCAGGAAGCGGTCCTGCGCCTCGTCGTCGCGCCGCGCGGCGACGTGTCGGGGCATATGACATGGCCACTGGCACCGCTGGCCGAGGTGTCGGGGCGGGCGATGCTAGGCGGGCTGAAATTGTTGCTCGATGCCCATGCGCTGTTCACCGGACCGCCGTCGCACCGGCTGCCCGCGTTGCTCGCCGAAAGCCGTGCCGCGCAGGCCGATGTGTCGATCCGGCTGGCGGGACAGGTGCTCGCCAGCCTGCACGAACTGTTGCGCGGCATCGATGCGGCGTCGCCCGAACCGGTTCGCCGGCTGGCCGCGCACGACCCGCAGCATCTATACGAAGGGCTGCTGACCGTCCTGTTGCGGCTGATCTTCATCCTCTATGCCGAGGATCGCGCCCTGATGCCCTCGGCCAGCGGCGCGGCGGCGGCGATGCTCTACGAACGCGGCTATTCGCTGGGTGCGCTGCACCTGCATCTGCGCGACGATGCCGCGCGTCATCCCGATGGCATGGACGAGCGGCGCGGGGCATGGGGGCGGTTGCTGGCACTGTTCCGGCTGGTCGAGCGCGGCCACCCCTCGAGCTTCATGCAGGCGCGCGGCGGCAAGCTGTTCCGCGAGGCGGCGTTTCCGTTCCTGCTCGGGCGGGGTGATGCCGACGATCCGGCGCGGGTGTTGCCAGTCGGCGACGGCTGCATCCTGCGCGTGCTCGACGGACTGCTGCTGCTGGGTGGCGAACGGGTCGCCTATCGCTCGCTCAGCGTCGAACAGATCGGGTCGGTCTATGAAACGGTGATGGGCTTCACCGTCGAGGCGGCGAGCGGCGCGATGCTGGCGATCCGGGCCGGAAAGACCAACCGGGTGCCGGTGTGGGTCGATCTCGCCGCGCTCGCCGCAGTTCGTAGCGGCGAGCGCGAGAAGTGGCTGAAGGAGGCGACCGGGCGCGGCAATTTTCCTGCCGCCGTCGCGAAGGGGCTGCGACAGGCGGTCGACGTCGCCGCGCTGGTCGCGACGCTCGCCCCCGTCGTCGATCCGCGCGCGTCGCCGCGCGGCAGCCCGGTCGCGGCCGGCACCCCGATCCTGCAACCCACCGACGAACGCCGACGGACCGGTAGCCATTATACCCCGCGTTCGCTGACCGGGCCGATCGTCGCCCATGCGCTGCGACCCGCCTTCGACCGGATCGGCCCCGATGCGCGCCCGTCGGAGGTCCTCGACCTGAAGGTCTGCGATCCCGCCGCCGGGTCGGGCGCGTTTCTGGTCGAGGCGTGCCGGCAGCTCGGCCAGCGGCTGGTCGATGCGTGGGCGCGCTGGCCGGTGCAGCGGCCAACGATCCCCGCCGACGAGGACGAACTGCTCCATGCGAAGCGGCTGGTCGCGCAACACTGCCTGCGCGGCGTCGACCGCAATCCGCTGGCGATCGATCTCGCCAAGCTGTCGCTGTGGCTGGAGACGCTGGCGAGCAACCATGAATTCACGTTCCTAGACAATGTGCTGCGCGCCGGCGACAGTCTGGTCGGGCTGCCCAACCCCAAGATCGTCGCCGTCACCTGGGGCAAGGTGTCGGGCCAGCACAGCTTCGTTGAGGCGATCGTGCGCGATGGGATCGATGCGGCGGCCGAACTGCGCCGGCTGGTCCGCACCGAGGCGGAGGTCGCCGCCTATGACGTGCAGGAAGCGCGTCACCGCGCCGCCGGAACCGCGTTGAAGCGTGCGCATCTGGTTGCCGACGCGATCCTCCAGTCGTTCTTCGAGGGCACCGGCGCGCGCGATCGCGACGTGCGGCTGGCGGAGGTGCAGCAACTGGTATTGGCACCGAGCGAGCAAAGCTGGGCCGCGCTGGAGGCGTTGCGCGATCGGTTGCAGGCATCGCCGATCGGGATCGCCAGCTTCCATTGGGAACTGGAATTCGAGGATGTGTTCACCCGGCCCGATCCGGGGTTCGACGCGATCATCGGCAACCCGCCGTTCGCCGGCAAGAACACCATCGCCGCCGGCCACGCCCGCGCCTATCCCGACTGGCTCAAGACGCTGCACCCCGGCGCGCACGGCAATGCCGATCTGGCGGCGCACTTCTTTCGCCGCGCGTTCGCGCTGCTGCGGCGGGGCGGCGCGTTCGGCCTGATCGCGACCAACACCATCCGTCAGGGCGATACCCGCGAAACCGGGCTGCACCGGATCGTGCAGGACGGCGGCACGATCTACCGCGCGGTCAGCCGGTATCAATGGGAAGGCGACGCCGCCGTCGTGGTGGCGCAGGTCTTCGTGGTGAAGGGGGCGGCGAGCGGACCCGCGATGCTCGACGATCGCCCGGTGCGGCGGATTTCGGCCTATCTGATGGAAGGCGATCTCGACGGATCGCCGGCCCGGTTGGCGGAGAATGCGGCGGGGTCCTTCATCGGATCGCTCCTACTCGGCATGGGTTTTACCTTTGACGATGTAAACGCTGCCAAAGGCAAGGCATCGCCACTCGCCGAAATGCAACGACTATTGTCCGCCGATCCGCGAAACAGGGCGGTCATCAAACCCTATCTCGGCGGCGAGGAGATCAATAATTCTCCGACCCATGCCCACCATCGCCATACCATCGATTTCGCCGACTGGCCGCTCAGACGCGAAAGCGACCTTGTCTGGAGCGGTCTTTCGGACGCCGAGCGTGCCGATCGCCTGCGCCATGGCATCGTGTCGCCGCAATACGCCGGACCGGTCGCGGCGGATTGGCCGGACCTGCTCGCTATCGTCGAACGACGGGTAAAACCCGACCGGCTTTCGCAGGGCGACCCCAATGGCCAGCGGATATGGTGGCGATTCCTGCGGGGTCGCGGCGAGTTGTACCGCACGATCGCACCGTTCGATCAGGTGCTGGTCATCAACTGTGGCGCGACGCCGCATGTCTGTTTCGCGCGGCGTCCCGGGAATGTCGTGTTCTCCCACACCGCCGCCGTCTTCGCGCTCCCGACGCTGTCGGCGTTCGCGGTGCTGCAATGCCGGGTTCACGAGGTTTGGACGCGGTTCTTTGCGTCCTCAATGAAAGACGACGTTCGCTACACACCATCCGACTGTTTCGAAACCTTCCCCTTCCCGACCGACTACGCCAGCAACGTGTCGCTGGAAACCGCCGGCCAAGCCTATCACGACCATCGCGCCGCGCTGATGATCGCCCGCGATCAGGGCATGACGCCGACCTACAACCGCTTCCACCGGCCGGGCGATACCGCCGCCGACATCGTCCGCCTGCGCGAACTGCACCATGCGATGGATCGCGCGGTCCTCGTCGCCTATGGCTGGGACGACTTGGCCGATGCCGTCGCGCCGGTGTTCCTGACCGCCGGGAGCGAGGACGATCATCGCTATCAGAACCGGCTGTTCTGGCCGGCCGCGTTCCGCGACGAGGTGCTGGCGCGGTTGCTGAAACTCAACGGAGAACGCGCGATGCAAGGGAGGCTGCCATGACCGCCGCCGGGGTTCGCAGCGCGATCGTCGATCGCCTGCGCCGCAATCTGATCGGCCCGTCCGACCCCGCCGACGCCGATCTCGCGACCGAACGGCTGCCGCCGGGCGAGAGCCCGTCGCGCTGGTATCTCGCCGGCTTCATCGCGCCGTCGGGCGAACTGACCGTGCTGGGCGACCTCGCCGGCGAAGCGCAGGAGGACGAGGTCGACAGCTTCATCCCCGACACCGAGGGGTTCGGTGCCGGCGGTGCCGCCGGCGACCATGACGAGCCCGATCCGCCGGCCACCCGGCGACGGTTCCTGCCCAGCAGCATCGGCCTGTCGACGATGGTCGATGCGGCGGCAACGACGATCGACGTGACCGTGCGCTGGGGCGACTATGTCCCCGAACCACCGGTGCCGTTCGAAATGCTGGAAAGCGGCGGCGAGCCCAGGGGCCAGCCGATCAGTTGGCGGCGCGTGCCCCGCGACGCGACGATCACCATCGCGTTGCCCGACGCGGCGGCGGGGATCGTGCATCACCCCCTGCCCGGCTCGGCGGCGACCGCGCGGCCCGGTGGCGCGCTCGAACTGGCGGTGCGGACGCGGCCGTTCCGCCTCAACCTCGCCACCGGTGCCACGCGCGCGGTGCAGGTCGTGACGGTCTTTCTCATCAACAAGCGGCTGGAACCGGCGTCGCACTACCGCGACCTCGCCTATGCCTATCAGGTGCAACTCGACGTGACCTGCGCCGGGGGCTTCGTGGCGCAGCACGACCTGTCGCGCATCGCCCGCGACGACTGGGACGACCAGTTGGCGGACCTGCATTACCGCGACAGCGCCGCCTATTCCGCCGGCCTCGGCTGTTCGACCGGCCATGTCGTCGGGGGCGACGGGCAAGTCCGGTGCATCCATACCACCCATCTGCCGCGCGCGGCGGTGGAGCGTACCGTTGCGGCCCCGGTCGCCGACGTGACCTTCGCCATGGACCGGCTGGCCGACCTCGCGCGAACCGATGGCACGGCACTTGCCGACGCGCTCGCCCCGCTCATCCCCGCCTATCGCGCATGGTCGCTCGCGCAGGAGGCGATGGCGGCGAGCGATCCGGCGATCGTCGGCGCACCGCAACGCACCCGCACCGCCGCCACGCTGCTGGCGGCGCAACGGGTGGCCTGCGACCGGATCGCGGCGGGCATCGCGCTACTTGCCCAAGACGAACGCGCGCGCACCGCGTTCGAGATCGCGAACCGCGCCATCGCCGATGCCGCCCGCGCGCGCCGGCCGCAGGACAGCGCACCGGCGTGGCGGCCGTTCCAGCTCGCCTTCCTGCTGCTGAACCTCGCCGGGCTGGTCGATCGCGGCCATGACGATCGCGAAACCGCCGACCTGTTGTTCTTCCCGACCGGCGGCGGCAAGACCGAAGCCTATCTCGGCCTCGCCGCCTTCACCATCGCGCTGCGCCGGCTGGGTGCGGACGGCGTCCTCGGGGCCGGGGTCGCGGTCATCATGCGCTATACGCTGCGGCTGCTGACGCTCGACCAGTTGGGACGCGCGGCCGGCGTCGTCTGCGCGCTGGAGCTGTTGCGCACCGGCGATGCCTATCGCGACGATCGGGGTCGTCCCCTGCTTGGCGACTGGCCGATCGAGATCGGGCTGTGGGTGGGATCGGACGCCAGCCCCAACCGGCTGGGGCGACGCGGCGACCGCAGCGACGGCACCGCCGTCCGCCGCGTCCGCGCCTATACCAGCGGTCGCGACACGCGCGCGCCCGCGCCGATCAAGACCTGCCCGTGGTGCGACACGGCGTTCACCCCGCAGAGCTTTCGCTGCGTACCCAATGCCGACGCGCCGACCAACCTCGAACTGCGCTGCGTGAACCTCGCCTGCCCGTTCACCGGCGACCGCGCACTGCCGGTGGTGACGGTCGACGAGGCGATCTATCGCCGCCTGCCCGCCTTCCTGATCGCGACGGTCGACAAATTCGCCGCGCTGCCATGGAACGGGCCGGCGGGGGCGTTCTTCGGCCATGTCGACCGGCACGACGATACCGGCTTCTATGGCGCGGCCGAACCGGGGCATGGCCGCACGCTCGGCGATCATCCGCTCGCGCCACCCGATCTGGTGATCCAGGACGAGCTGCATCTGATCTCCGGTCCGCTCGGCACCGTCGCCGGGCTGTACGAAGCCGCGATCGACGCGCTGGCAACTCGCGACGTCGGCGGACGGCGGGTGCGGCCGAAGATCGTCGCCTCGACCGCGACGGTCCGCCGCGCGAGCGACCAGATCCGCGCACTGTTCGACCGGCACGACACGCGCATCTTTCCCGCCCCCGGCGTCGATCGCCGCGACAGCTTTTTCGCGCAAACCCGGCCCGAAAGCGATGCCGATCCGGCACGCTGGTATGTCGGCATCGCCGCGGCGGGGCGCGGACCGAAGCTGGTGTTCCTACAAGCGCTCGTCACGCTGCTCGGCGCGGCGCAGGGCCTTGCCGACGAGGGCGGCGACGCCGATGCCTATCGCACCGCGCTGTGTTATTTCAACGCGCTGCGCGAACTGGGCGGCGCGCGGCGGATCGTCGAGGACGAGGTGGCGACCCGCCTGCTCGATTACGGCGACCGCCGCCGCCGAATCGAGCCGGTCGACCGCCCGTTCGGCAACCGCCTGCTGGGCGAGCCGGTCGAGCTGACGTCGCGCGTGTCGACCGATCAGGTGGCGGCAGCCAAGCGCCGGCTCGAAACGTTGTTCCTGCCCGATCCGGCCGGCGAAGCGCCGGTCGACGTCGCGCTGGCGACCAACATGATCTCGGTCGGCCTCGACATCGACCGGCTGGGACTGATGCTGGTGCAGGGGCAGCCCAAGACGGCGGCGGAATATATCCAGGCGACCAGCCGCGTCGGGCGCAATCCCGCCCGGCCGGGGCTGGTCGTGGCGGTGCTGAACGTCCACAAGCCGCGCGATCGGATGCACTTCGAACAGTTCGGCCATTTTCACGCCACCTTCTACCGCGCGGTGGAGGCGACCAGCGTGACGCCATGGTCCGCCCGCGCGCTCGACCGGTCGCTGGCCGCCGTCGTGGTGGCGATCGCCCGCCATCTCGATCCGGCGCTGACCCCGTCCGATGCGGTCGACGTGCTGGCGAACGCGCCCGCCGTCCGGGCCGCCGTCCTCCGCCATCTGGTCGATCGCGCACCCGCCGATATTGCCGGAGGCAAAGCGCGACTGGCGGCGACGATCGAAGGTCTGCTGAGCGACTGGACCGCCATCGCCGATGCCCAGATCGCGACCGGCGCGGGCTTCACCTACGACACCCGGCCGCAGCGGCTGCTCCACCCCCCGCTCGACCCGGCATTGCCCAACCTCGACCCCGCGCACCGCCGGTTTCAGGCCGGGTGGAGCATGCGCGACGTCGAGCCGGGCGTCCTCGTCAAACCCCGTGGACCGACCGGCGAGACGGTCAGCGGCGCCGGAGACATGACATGAGCGGACACCGCCCGACGCTGCGCCAGTCGCAGCTCATCACCGGTTTCGGTCCCGGCGCCATGGTCGACCTGCCGACCCGCTCGGTCATTATCGGCGGGCTGGACCTGTGGCACATGCGCGAGCGCGGCAGTTGGCGGCCGATCCACGAACCGCGCGCGGTCGCGGTGCTGGAAACGCTGCTGCGCGCCGGCGGGCGGCTCGACGACGGCGTTCGCCTGTCGCTGCGCACCCCGCCCGCGCAGGACGAAGGGGCGAGCGGCCGGGCCGATCCGCCGGGAATCGAGGCGCGCATCTTTCCGGCATGGTTCGTCGCGCGCAATGCCGAGGTGGTCGGCGACGTCCGCCGCCGCCGGCTGGTGCGCTGGCGCGACCTCAATCCGCGCGGCCGTGCCGATTTCGTCGACGACGACGGCCGGCGCAAGGCGGTGACGCCGATCCGCTTCGTCGCCGGCTGCCGCAAGGGGCATTTGCAGGACATCGACTGGACCTTCGCGGTCCATATCGGGTCGCCCGATCGGTGCGCGCAGCCGCTGTGGCTGGAGGAACAGGGCACATCGGGCAGCCCGGCGGCGACGCGGATCGTCTGCGATTGCGGCGCGGCGCTGTCGTTGCGCGATGCGCAGACGAAAGGCCGGTTCGGCCCGTGCCGAGGACGCCGCCCATGGTTGCGGACCGACGAACCGGGCGGATGCAGCGAGGATCTGCGCTTTCTCACCCGCACCGCGACCAATTCCTATTTCCCGCAGGTGCTGACCGTCATCTCGCTGCCCGCCGCCGAGGACGAACTGACCCGGCTGATCGAGCAGCACATGGACGCGATCGGCTGGGTCGAGCGGACGGCGGAGATGGCCATCGCCCGCCGCGCCAACCCCGCCGTCGGTGCCGCGCTCGCCGGCTGGAGCGACGCGGAGATCGTCGGGCGCATCGGCCAGCTTCGCGCGACCGGCCAGCAGAATCTGGACAAGGCCCCCAAGGTCGCTGAGTTCGACCTGCTGGCCAGCGGACTGGCCGAGATCGGCTCCGACAACGCCGAGGCGCGGCTGCACGCGCGGACGCTGGCGCGCGAGGCATGGGACGGCAACCGCGCGCGCCTTACCCCGATCGCCTCGGTGGTGTCGGTCCACCGGTTGCGCGAGGTTTCCTGCCTCTATGGCTTCACTCGGTTCGAAGCGGCCCCGACCGCGATCGACGGCGATCTGGAGGAACTCTATCTCGCGGTCGAGGGCGCGGCGCTAGCCGATCATCTCGAGTGGCTGCCGGCGGTCGAGCAACTTGGCGAAGGCATTTTCTTGCGCTTCGACCCGGCGGTGATGCGCGACTGGCTGAGCCGCCCCGAAGTCGCACGGCGGCACGACCTGCTCTATCGCGGCTGGGACCGCTGGCGCGACGGGCAGATCGGCGGCGACCGGCTGCGCTTCCCGACGCTGGCCTATTACGCGATCCATAGCCTGTCACATGCCCTGCTCAACGAGATCGCGCTCGAATGCGGCTATCCCGCGACCTCGCTCAAGGAACGGCTCTACGCGCTGCTCGACCCCGATGGCGAGCGGTACGGGCTGCTGCTCTATACTGCCAGCACCGGCGCGGGCGGCACGCTGGGTGGCCTCACCGCCGTCGTCCCCCGGCTGGGCGCGATCATCGAACGCGCGCTCGACCGGCTGGCGCTGTGTTCGGGCGATCCGATCTGCACCGAACATGATCCCGATTCCCACATGGACGAACGCGCGCTGAGCGGTGCCGCCTGCCACAGTTGCCTGCTGGTCGCCGAGACGAGCTGCGAGGCGCGCAACCTCTATCTCGACCGCACGCTCGCCACGGCGACCGTGCTCGATCACGGCGCTGCGCTGTTCGGGCAGGCCACCGGATGAGGAGCGTCGCAATCATGGCCGGGCGGCGGTTTAGCGCCAGTTTTCATGCTGTTCCTGTTGGCAAATTTCGGCTTGCGCCGCGCGGTGCTTCCCGGCAGCTTGGCGTGAACGGGGGGAGAACGCATGATCGGTTGGCGTGACGGCGACGGAGCGGTGCATCGTGGCTCGCTGTTCGCCGCATTCGCGGCATTGTCGCGCGGCGAGGCATGGAGTTTCCCCGCGCTGCGCCCGCATCAGCGCGAACCATGGCACAGTTTCACCGTACAGGTCGCAGCGCTCGCCTTGCTGAAGGCCGGAACCGACGAACCGCCGCACGACGAAAGCACATGGCGGGAGCTGCTGCTCGCGCTGACCCCGGCGTATCCCGACGGCGAGCCATGGTCGCTGGTCGTCGAGGACTGGACCAGACCCGCGCTTCTCCAGCCGCCGGTCGTGATCCCGGCCAATCGCGCCGACTACAAGAGCCCGCTGCGCACGCCCGACGCGCTCGACATGCTCGTCACCTCGCGCAACCACGACGTGAAGCAGGAACGCATCGCCATCGCGAGCGAGGAGGACTGGCTCTTCGCCTTGGTCACGCTCCAGACGACCGAGGGGTATCTGGGGGCGGGAAATTTCGGCATCTCGCGGATGAATGGTGGATTTGCCACGCGGATGACACTGGGCATCCGGCCGGGCAACGGTGGCGCGGCGGCGGCGTTCTGGCGCGATGTGGTGCGGCTAGTGCAGCATGGCCGCGCCCGTCCCCAACGTCGACAGGGCACCGCGCTGCTCTGGACCGTGCCGTGGGACGGGACGCTGTCGCTACGCTTACCCGACCTCGACGAACTGTACGTCGAGATTTGCCGTCGCATCCGCCTGACCCACACGCCGTTAAATGGGGTCGAGGGACTGGCCGCTGGATCGAAGGTCGCGCGGATCGCCCCCGGCGATTCGAAGGGCGTCACCGACGATCCCTGGGCGCCGATCAAGGTTGACCGGTCATCCAGTCATACCCCTAGCAGCGCCGGCTTCGGCTATCGTCAGATCACGCATCTGCTCGACGACAAGAAGATCACCCGTCCGTTGCTCGCCAATCTCTACGACGGCGACGATCCCGCGGGCCTCACCATCCTCGCCGCCGCACTGGTGCGCGGACAGGGCAAGACCGAAGGACTGCACCGCCGCCCGGTACGCACCAGCCGGATGGGCGAATGGGACGGTTTCAGCGAGGACCCGCTCGACCGCGTCGGCAAGGTAGCGGAAGAACGCGCGGTTCAGGCCGGAATGGCTGCTAAATTTCTGCGCGACGCTTTGCTGGTGTTGGTTCAGGGCGGGCCAGACGAACCGCGCCTTGACGACAGTTCGGGGCGGAAGAAAACCGACCGCTACGTCGAACGGTTCGACGCCTGCGTCGACCAGGTGTTCTTTGACAAGGATTTCTGGGCCGAAGTGGTAAACGACCCGGGCAACCATCTCCAGGAATGGCGCAAGCGGTTGCGCCTGATGGCAGGTGCCGAACTGGACCGCGCGGCCGATGCCGGACCACTTGGCGAAATGCGCCTGCTGCGAGCCCGCCCCAAAGCTCGAATAAAGTTCGACGATAAAATGGACCCGTGGATAAAGAAAGCGGAACATGGCAAGTAGCGCAACCACCGTTGCTACCCAGCGAAGCAGTTCGGTAAACGTCAACGACTGGATGGAATGCCTGTCGTGGCAATTGCAGTACAGTTCGACCGGCCAGCGAGCCAGCCTGCGACGGATACCACTGACCAAGTCGTTCAAAGCCGATGGCACTATCATCGCCTTCATTACCAAGGCGAATGTTCCATTATACAAGCGGGAACACGACTTCGATCGCTGGCGAATGATAACGCATTTCGCCGCCATGCTCGTTGGAACGGGCGAGGCAGGACCGAACTTGCCTTTTGTTCACAAAGATAAAAAGTGTCTGGGCACGATATTAGGGACGCTCGATTATCCCGAAGTTCGGCTGTTACGGCTGCTGAGTGTGCGTGGCGAAGCACTCGACGACCAAGTTCGGCGCGTTGCCCGGATATTGGCGCAGAAAGGCGAACGTCAGGTCAATCTTTGGAGATTGTACCACCTCCTGAGCGGCGATGCGAAGAGTGCCGAGGCCGCCCGCATCGCAATCGCGCATAATTTCTACATCGCCAAACCATGATTCACGACGGGGATCCCATGACGAACAGCGACATGCTGCCAAAATTCCTGCAAATCCATTTCCTTGCTGCATGGCCCGGCGCGCTGCTCAACCGCGACGATGCCGGTCTGGCCAAGCAATTGCCGTTCGGCAATGCGACGCGGACGCGAATTTCGTCGCAATGTCTCAAGCGGCACTGGCGGACCGCCGATGACCAGCATGCGATCGACAAGCTGGCAAAGGCACATGGCGCGGACGGCGTTCGCAGCAAGTTCGCGATCGAACAGCGGGTGACGGACGGTTTGCGACAAACGCACCCCAAGAAAGATTTGGTCGACGCGATCGAACTGGCGATCCTGAAAACGATCTATGGCGACAGGGCCAAGTTGTACGATGGCACGTCGGCCAGCGTCCGCGAACGGCAGGCGCTGCTGCTCGGCCCCGCCGAACTGGCGTATCTGAAGTCGCAGGCGGAACGCTTCGCCAGCGAAACCGACGATCCGAAAGAGGCCAAAACGCTGGTTGAGACATGGGCGAAGGAACGCGACCAAAAAGGCAATCTGAAGCAGTTGCGTGAACAGAACGCACTGGCATCAAGCCTTGAAGCGGCACTGTTCGGCCGGATGGTAACGAGCGATGCGCGCGCGAACCGTGACGCCGCGATCCATGTCGCCCACGCCTTCACCGTCCATCAGGAACAGTCTGAACTCGATTATTTCACGGTCGTCGATGATTTGCGCCAGGAAGAGAGTGACGCCGGTGCCGCCGGTGTCTTCGACACGCAACTGACGTCGGGCCTCTACTATGGCTATGTCGTGGTCGACGTACCGCTGCTGGTATCGAACCTGACCGGTTGTGCGCGTAGCGACTGGGCCGGCGATCATGACCGTGATCTTGCCGCGCAGGTCATCGAGCACCTCGTCTATCTGATCGCCGAAGTGACGCCGGGCGCGAAGAAGGGATCGACCGCGCCCTATAGCCGGGCGGAACTGGTGCTGATCGAGGCGGGTGATCGCCAGCCGCGCACGCTGGCCAACGCCTTTCGCGACGCGGTGCCGCTGGTCGAGAAGAACAGCAATGCCTCGCTCGGCATGCGGACCGCCGGCAAGATGGCCGACTGGCTCGCCGCGCTCGACAAGATGTACGAAACCGGTGAGGAACGCCATCAGGCCGCCATGCCTGATCTCGTCCTCGACGGCGTGCCCAACCACAGCCTGCGCGAACTGGCCGACTGGGCCGGTCATGTCGTGCGCACGGCAACGTTGTAGGGCGCCGGAGCGTGAGGCATCTGCTTCTCGATCTCGACGCGCCGCTGATGAGTTTCGGCGGCGATCTGGTTGATGCGTACGGGGTGGTGCGCGATTTTCCCGCCAAATCGATGCTGGCCGGACTGCTCGCCAACGCGCTCGGCTGGGAACGGCATGATGCGGCGGCGCATGCCGCTTTGCAGGAGCGGATCGTGATGGGGTCGGTGCGGGTTCTCGCCGGACAACGGCTGCGCGAGTTTCAGACCGCGCAACTGGGCGCGAACGATCGTGGCTGGACGACGCGCGGCCGGGTGGAGGGACGTGCGGGCGGTGCGGCGACCTATAACGCGCCGCACATCCGCTATCGCGACATGGATGCCGATGCCCGCGTCCTGATCGCTTTCCGGCTGACCCCGGCGGAGGTCGCGCCCGACCTCGACACGCTGGGGGCAGCGCTAGACCGGCCGGAACGCCCGCTGTTCATCGGCCGCAAGCCATTCGTGCCGTCACGACCTCTGGTGCTGGACATCGTCGACGCGGCGACGATCCCCGCCGCGCTGGTAGACGGGCTAGCGCTGCTCAAGGACTTGCCGACGGGCTTCAACGCGGCCGCCACCCTGCCCGCGCAATGGCCGATCGGCGAAGCAGTGGACGTGGCGGGTGCGGAGGAAGAGGAACTGACCGACGAACGCCACTGGCCGGCCGGGGTCCATGCCGGACTGCGCCGGGTGATGCGCGGATCGATCGCATGGCCGGAGACGACCGCATGACGCTGCATCTCGTCCGGCTGGCGATCGACCGGCATCCGCTCGCCGTCTACGCCGCCGAGCGGCGGCTGGCCGACGATGACGGCGGCTATGCCTTGCACCATGCGCTTCGCAACCGGTTCAGCAGCGCCGCCCCGCAACCGTTCCGCTATTTCGCCGAACATCCGCGCGGTCCGCATCTGCTGGGCTATGTTGCCGACCGGTCGGCGCTTGATGATGCGGCGGCCCTTCCCTCCGCCGACGATCTGCTGCGCTCGGTCTTTCCCACACCGCCCGATGTTCAGGAAATGCCGGCGACGTGGCGCGCCGGCAGCCGCTATGATTTCGAGGTTCGCGCCCGCCCGGTCGTCCGTTTCGGCAAGAAGAAGCGCGCCGAACGGGCCGGGCGGCAGGACGCGTGGCAACGTAGCGCGAGCGAGATCGACGCCTATGTCGCGGCCTGCGAACGGGTGGTCGCGGCAGGTGGCGACAGCAAGACCGTCCACCGCGAACACGTCTATCGCGACTGGCTGCTCACCCGGCTCGACGGGATCGTCGAGGTCGAGACGGTCGACCTGCGCATGGCGCTACGCCAGCGCACCCGGCGCAGCATCCATGCCACCCCCGGCAAGCCGGCGCGCACTTGGCCGGTGGAGGGGCCGGATGCCCTCCTCGCGGGTACGTTGCGCGTGACCGACCCCGACCGGTTCGCCGCGCTGCTGGCACGCGGCGTCGGCCGGCATGCCGCGTTCGGCTTCGGCATGCTGCTGCTGCGGCCGCCGGGGCGGAACGGGTAGATGCTCTCCGGCCGACTGGGCCTCGAGAAAGCCCGCATCCCGCATGCTGACCGTCAGGGGCTGGTCTGGCTCGATCGCGGGCGGTTGGAGGTCGAGAACGGCTGCCTGCGCTTCGTGACCGCCGGCGGCGGGCAGATGGCGGCCGGCGACTATCAGATCCCCTATCATGCCATCTCGATCGTGCTGCTCGGCCCCGGATCGAGCGTCACCCATGATGCGCTGCGCCTGCTCGCGCGTCACGGCTGCGCGCTGGCGGCGATCGGCGACGGGGCGGTGCGCTTCTATACCGCGCCGCCGCTGATGCCTGACAGTTCGGCGCTGGCGCGGGCGCAGGTGACGCGCTGGGCCGACCCCAAGTTGCGTATGGAAACCGCACGCGCGATGTACGCGATGCGCTTCGGCGAGATCGTGCGGACGCGCGAGATCGCCGTGCTGCGCGGACAGGAGGGCGCGCGGATCAAGCGGGCCTATGCGCTCGCGGCCGAACGCCATGGCATTGTGTGGAACGGGCGACGCTACGACCGCGAGAACCCCGAGGCCGGCGATCTTGCCAATCAGGCGATCAACCATGCCGGATCGGCGATGACCGCCGCCGCCTGCGTCGCGGTGGCGGCGACCGGGGCGATCCCGCAACTGGGCTTCGTCCATGAGGATTCGGGCCAGAGCTTCGTCCTCGACATCGCCGATCTCTATCGCCACGACGTGCTGCTCGACATCGCTTTCGGCGCCGTCCGCGAGGCGCGCGCCCGGGGTGCCGCCCCGATTGAACGTCTGGTGCGCAAACGCTCGGCATTGCTGTTCCGCCAGCGTGCTGTCATCCCCGGCATGATCGACCGGATCAAGACGCTGCTGCTGCCGGGCGAAACGCCACCCCCGGCGCCCCCGGCGGGCGTGGCCTGATGGCTATGCCGCTTACCGTCGTCATCACCCGCGATGTCGAGGATCGCTACCGCGGGTTCCTCGGCTCGGCGATGCTTGAACTGGCCCCCGGTGTCTATGCCCAGCCCCGGATGAGTGCTGGCGTTCGCGGCCGGATCTGGGCTGTGGTCGAGGAATGGCATGGCCGCCTGCGCCGCGGCAGCATCGTGATGTGCTGGGCCGAATCCGCCGCCGCCGGCGGTCTGGGGCTTGCAACGCTGGGCGAACCGCCCAAGGATGTGACGGCGCACGACGGCATCCTCCTGGTCCGCCGCGCCCTCCCCGCCCGAACGGAGGATTGAATGGATCTTTGACATTGTGAGAGAGAACAGCCAGTTAGGTGGCAGAGGCTCCCCCGCATGCGCGGGGATAGACCCCCTTTGAAATGCTGCGGGCGAGGATCGGCGACGGCTCCCCCGCATGCGCGGGGATAGACCCATCGGAACGAGCGTACCACGATAGTCGTAGGTGGCTCCCCCGCATGCGCGGGGATAGACCCTGGCGATGGCGATCGGCACTACCGCATCGGTCGGCTCCCCCGCATGCGCGGGGATAGACCCCACCTGTTCGCAGGCACGCCAGCAATCAACACGGCTCCCCCGCATGCGCGGGGATAGACCCTTCACCCGCTCACCCTGTAACCATAGTCTGAAGGCTCCCCCGCATGCGCGGGGATAGACCCAGTGCGTCGACCTCTACCGGGCACTGCTTAGCGGCTCCCCCGCATGCGCGGGGATAGACCCGGATAGTCGCGCTCGGAAACGTACCCGTCGACGGCTCCCCCGCATGCGCGGGGATAGACCGTATGGGGCAATCTGTAGACAAATCTTTCTTTGGGCTCCCCCGCATGCGCGGGGATAGACCCCCTTCACCAGATTGATGCCGTTCTGTGCATCGGGCTCCCCCGCATGCGCGGGGATAGACCCTTCGTGCCCACGGTCGAGGGTGCGATCATCAAGGCTCCCCCGCATGCGCGGGGATAGACCCGACCGGACAAACGCGAACCCCGCTACCGGTACGGCTCCCCCGCATGCGCGGGGATAGACCCCGCGCCGGCATCGGGATTGAGCATTGCTTCTTGGCTCCCCCGCATGCGCGGGGATAGACCCCGGCACATCCGTTTGGCGCTCGCAATGAAAGAGGCTCCCCCGCATGCGCGGGGATAGACCGCAATCTTCATGCCTTGGTTCTGGGACCCGGGTGGCTCCCCCGCATGCGCGGGGATAGACCCCACCTGCGCCTCGCGGTCGCCCGCCCATTAATGGCTCCCCCGCATGCGCGGGGATAGACCCGTCCTGTCGAGCGGCAAATGCAACCGGCCGGCGGCTCCCCCGCATGCGCGGGGATAGACCCCGGATCAGCAGCGTAGCCCGATAGGTCCGGCGGGCTCCCCCGCATGCGCGGGGATAGACCCTCGGCGCTGCGCTCGTATTGATCAATCAGCCAGGCTCCCCCGCATGCGCGGGGATAGACCCGGCCCCGGCGCGCGCATAGGCCGACTGCCGCTGGCTCCCCCGCATGCGCGGGGATAGACCCGCGGTTTGTTGTGCCGGTCGCGATACTCCGACGGCTCCCCCGCATGCGCGGGGATAGACCGGCAACACGACCTTGTCGGAGCGCATTGAGATCGGCTCCCCCGCATGCGCGGGGATAGACCCTTCTCGGCATCGGTCTTGCCGCCCTTGCGCTCGGCTCCCCCGCATGCGCGGGGATAGACCCGAACGTCAACGACTTAGCGGGGATCGGCACTTGGCTCCCCCGCATGCGCGGGGATAGACCCCCCTTCGGCTTCCCCATGCACCGATGGGCGCTGGCTCCCCCGCATGCGCGGGGATAGACCCACATTCGCCGGCGATTACGAGATCGCTACACCGGCTCCCCCGCATGCGCGGGGATAGACCCCCGTTCTGGCCGCTGGCTTTGCAGTCAAAAGCGGCTCCCCCGCATGCGCGGGGATAGACCCGACCTTCACTATCTGCTGCGCGACCACCAGTTGGCTCCCCCGCATGCGCGGGGATAGACCCGTGGTGATGAACGGCAGTGGCGGTCCGATCCTGGCTCCCCCGCATGCGCGGGGATAGACCCGGCGCGCGGGTTGCGCCCGGTCGCGAGACGATGGCTCCCCCGCATGCGCGGGGATAGACCCCTCGCCACGTTCGCGACCCAGATGGGCGAGACGGCTCCCCCGCATGCGCGGGGATAGACCTTTCATCCTGTCCATGTTGGAGGAACGCCAGCGGGCTCCCCCGCATGCGCGGGGATAGACCCTGTCGACCCCGTCGAGCGTGGCCCACCAAGCCGGCTCCCCCGCATGCGCGGGGATAGACCCATCGTCTTGGCATATTCGTGGAAGGCCTTGAGGGCTCCCCCGCATGCGCGGGGATAGACCCCCCGCCGGCGTCGGATACCGCGAAGCCCTTGTGGCTCCCCCGCATGCGCGGGGATAGACCCCTGATCTACCGGAAAGAGCGGTTCGCATCCTTGGCTCCCCCGCATGCGCGGGGATAGACCCATCGCCTTTCTCTTGACCGACCCCTTACGGCGGGCTCCCCCGCATGCGCGGGGATAGACCCAGATCGGTACGGGTCATCGGCCGACAAGCTCTGGCTCCCCCGCATGCGCGGGGATAGACCCATGCCGGACCGCACGACCTTCCTGTCGAACCTGGCTCCCCCGCATGCGCGGGGATAGACCCCGACGCGCCGAGACGGCGCGCCAGATGGCTTCGGCTCCCCCGCATGCGCGGGGATAGACCGTCACTTGGCCGTAGGTGGCCGTGTCGATAAGCGGCTCCCCCGCATGCGCGGGGATAGACCGTAGCGTGGGGCGCATAGATCGTTGAACGCCGTGGCTCCCCCGCATGCGCGGGGATAGACCCGTGGCCGCGCTCGCC